>NZ_JBUZNQ010000003.1:0-626743 GCF_055326325.1 Tessaracoccus zhenghani
CTAGGACGTGTCTCCCAATAGCCGTTGCCAGGTCAGGATGGCGCTGAGGGTGACGCCGGCGCGGTAGGTGATGGCGAGTTTGTCGTACCGGGTCGCGATGCCGCGCCACTGCTTGGCGAGAGCGAAGAATCGCTCGACGACGTTGCGGCCCCTGTAGGCGTCGGCGTCGAGCCCGGGCGGTCTGCCGCCGTTGCTGCCGCGCCGTTTCCGTGCGGCGGCCTGATCGCGCTTGTCGGGAATGACGGCCTTGATCCCGCGGCGGCGCAGCTCGCTGCGGATCACGCCGGTCGCGTAGGCACGGTCTGCGATCACCGCATCAGGGCGGGTGCGCGGGCGTCCCGCGCCCGCCCGCGGGACGTGGATCTGCGCGAGCACCTCGGCAAGCATCGCGCCATCGTTGCGCTGACCGCCGGTGACGATCATCGCCAACGGCCGCCCGTGGCCGTCGACGGCCTGGTGGATCTTCGTCGTCAGTCCGCCGCGGGAGCGGCCGATACCGTGCCCCGGCGGTTCAACCTCCTGCCAGGGCAGATTCCTGTAATTCGATCCTGCCCCCTGTGTCCTGCTCCGGGCGGGTCGTGTTCGTCGCGTGCTGATGCGCACGCGCGATCGTCGCGTCCACCGACACCGCCCAGTCGATCTTCCCCGCCGCATCCGCCTCAGCGAGGATCCGCGTCAGCACCCGATCCCAGGTGCCGTCGCCGGCGTAACGACGGTGCCGCTTCCATACCGTCTGCCACGGACCGAACTCGTCGCGAGGCAGATCACGCCACGGGATCCCCGTGCGGAACCGGTACGCGATCCCCTCCACGACCCGACGGTTGTCGCCGAACGGGTGACCGCGGCGCCCCTCATTCGAGGGAAGCAGCGGCTCGATCCGCTCCCACTGCTCATCCGTGAACACCCGATACCGCGAACCCGTCGACCTCACCCGACCAGACTGCCGCGAGCCTCACTCAACATATGGGAGACACGCCCTAGGCGGCCGGATGCCCTGGGCGGGTGGAGAACAACAGCCAGGAGGCAGCGACGGTCAGCAGGGTGAGGCCCACCATGTGCAGGGCGACGACGCCGATGGGCAGGCCGAAGAAGTACTGGACGTAGCCGATGACACCCTGCAGCGCCACGGTGACCAACAGCAGGCGGGCGCTCTTGCGTGGCTGCTCCAGGCGGGAGCGGGCGAACACCACCAGACACACGATGGCCAGGCCGACGACGAGCCAGGCCGACAGCGCATGGAGGCGCGAGACGAACTCGAGGTCGAACCCCGTGCGCGGGGCCGTGGAGTCGCCGGCGTGCGGGCCGGAGCCGGTGACCACCGTGCCGAGCCAGATCGACGCCATGGTGGCGGCGAACGTCACGACCACCAGCCACCTGGCTCCGGGGGCCAGGGGAGTGGGGTGGACCCGGTAGCCGAGCGCGAGCGCCCACACGCAGAGGACGATCAGGAGAACCGACAGCAGCAGGTGGAGGGCCACGACGAAGGGGTTGAGGCCGCTCCACACCGTGAAGCCGCCGATGACGCCCTGGAAGGGGATGCCGATGCCCACTCCGAGGGTCAACCACCACAGCCGGCTCAGGCGGCCGCGGTTGCGCCAGGCGGCGATGAACGCGCCGAGGGCTGCGGCGGCGAGCACGAACGTGAGCAGCCTGTTGCCGAACTCGATGATGCCGTGGATACCGGCCTCAGGCGTGTTCGTCCAGGTGTCCGGCGTGCACCGGGGCCACTCGGAGCAGCCCAGCCCGGAGGCGGTCAGGCGCACCACCGCGCCGGTGACGATGATGCCCATGTTGCAGACCAGCGAGATCCACAACCAGGTGCGCAGCGCGCGGTCACCGTCGAACAGTTTCTTCACGAGGTCCACGTGAACACCTTTCGTGCCAGCAGCAGGGTGGCGGCGCACCAGAGGGCCGCCACCAACAGCGGCCACCCCGGAACCACGCCCTGGGAGCCCTGGCGCAGGGCCTCCCCGAGAGCGCCGGTGGGGAGGAACGCGGTGGCGGTGGCCGCCCATTCGGGGAAACGGTCCAACGGCAGGAGGATCCCCAGCGGCATCCCCACCAGGTAGAGCAGGTTGGCGACGGCCAGCGTCGCCTCCGGGCGCAGGGCGCCGGAGATGGCCAGCGCCAGCCCCGTGAACGCGCCCATCGACAGGAGGGCGACCAGCGCCGTGAGCAGGAACGACGCGACGGTGAACGACGGACGCCATCCCACCGCCAGCGCGATCACCGCCAGGACGACGATCTGGCCCACCGTGATCAGTGTGATGCCGAGCCCCTTGCCCAGCAGGATGCCGGGTTTGCCCAGGGGAGTGGCGGCGATGCGCTCGAGCACGTTGTAGCGACGCTCGAAGCCGGTGGCGATGGCGAGCGTGGTGAGACAGGAACTCCAGATCACCAGGCCGATGACCGAGGGGGCCATCTGCTGGAGTTCCAGGCCCAACGCGGCGCCGAAGATCCGGCTGCCGATGAGCACGGCGACCGGGATCACGATGGCGAGGATGGCCTGCTCCCCGTTGCGGAGGATGAGGCTCGCCTCGGTGGTGGCCTGCGCCCACACCCGCCTCCCGAACGGAGCAGCGCCGGCGTCGGGTGCGAAGTTCAGGGCGGTCATGGCAGGTCTCCGGTCGTGTGGGTCAGGAACGCGTCCTCGAGGGAGCCGTTCACAGTCAGCTCCGCCACGGTGCCTTCGGCGGTGACCCGGCCACGGTCGACGATGAACACGTGGTCCGCCAGGGCTTCGGCCTCGTGCATGTCGTGCGTGGTGAGCAGGATGCCCACGCCGTCTGCGCGGATGCGGGCCAGCAGGTCCCAGATCGAACGGCGACTCCGGGGGTCCAGCCCAGCGGACGGTTCGTCCAGGAACACGAGATCCGGCCTGCCGACGAGCGCGCCGGCCAGGTTGACCGCCTGCTGTTGGCCGCCGGAAAGCCGACGGTACGGCGTCGTGGCGTAGTCGTCGATCCCGAGCAGTTCCATGAGCTGGTCAACGGGCTGCGGGTTGGCGTACAGGCGCGCCAGGTAGCCCAGCAGCCGGGAGGCCGTGATGCCGGACCAGGCTCCGGTGGTCTGCGGCATGAGGCCGATGCGGGGCAGCACCTCGGCAGAGCCGGGCGCGCCGTCGAACAGTGACAGCGTGCCCCCGTCGGGGACTGCCAGGCCGGTGCAGCAGCGGATGAACGTGGTTTTTCCTGCGCCGTTGGGGCCGAGCAGGGCAGTGATCCTGCCGGCCTCGGCGTTCAGGGAGAGCCCGGCGAGGGCCTGCTTCTTGCCGAAGGACAGGCGGAGGTCTCGGGCGGTCAGGACGGACACGTCCGACAGCCTATAGGAGAGGAGCCAGGGTGCCCGGACCGGTCTTTGCGACCGGCTGTCTCATCATCTGGATGGTTAGGCAAGCCTTGCTTGAATCCCGAACGAGATTGGGATTGACTTTTGAAACACATCTGTAAGCTAATTCGTGAGCGAAGGGTCAGGGAGGTGGACGTGATGGAAGCAGAAGTCGTCGAAACACCGACCCGCCAGCGAGTGGTGGGCCTGATTCTGGCCGACGGCCCGCAGACCGCCAAACAACTCGCCGACAGGCTCGCGCTCACCCCCGCGGCTGTGCGCCGCCATCTGGCCTCGCTGCTGGACGACGGGATCCTCGAGTCCCGCGAGGAGCGCGTCTACGGCCCGAGGGGCCGCGGGCGTCCGTCGAAGGTGTTCGTTCTGACCGACGCGGGCAGGGCCGAGTTCACCCAGGCCTACGACGACCTGGCCATCGCCGCGCTGCGCCGCCTCCAAGCCGTCGCGGGGCCTAACGCGGTGCGGGAACTGGCCAACGACCGGGTGGCGGAGATCGAGCAGCGCTACCTGCAACTGCACGCGGAGAACCCGGGTGCGAGGCCGCTGGATGCGCTGGTCGAGGTGCTCGGCCTCGACGGTTACGCCGCCTCCTCCCGCCCGCTCCGGACGGGTGACCAGCTCCTCCAGCACCACTGCCCGGTCGCCCACGTGGCCGCAGAGTTCCCCATCCTCTGTGAGATCGAGACCCAGCTGTTCTCGCGGCTGCTGGACAGCCATGTCCAACGGCTCGCCACCATCGCCCACGGCGACGGCGTGTGCACCACGCACGTCCCCCACCGACTACCCACCCCGCTGATCCCGAAAAGAAAGTGACGGAGACGATCGATATGACGCAGACCGCACCCAAGGCACCAGGACTGGGAGCCACTCAGGACGAGCACCTCGAGGCGCTCTCGACGTACGAGTACGGCTGGCACGACTCGGACCTCGCCGGCGCCACCGCCGCGCGCGGTCTCAGCGAGGCCGTCGTCCGCAACATCTCCGGCCTGAAGAGCGAGCCCGAGTGGATGCTCGACCTCCGCCTCAAGGGGCTCAAGTTGTTCGACAAGAAGCCCATGCCCACGTGGGGCGCGGATCTCTCCGGCATCGACTTCGACAACATCAAGTACTTCGTGCGCTCCACCGAGCGTCAGGCCCAGACCTGGGAAGACCTGCCCGAAGACATCAAGAACACCTATGACCGCCTCGGTATCCCGGAGGCTGAGAAGGCCCGCCTCGTGGCCGGCGTCGCCGCGCAGTACGAGTCTGAGGTCGTCTACCACAAGATCAACGAGGAACTCGAGCGCCAGGGCGTCATCTTCCTCGACACCGACACCGCGCTGAAGGAGCACCCGGAGCTCTTCAAGGAGTACTTCGGCACGGTCATCCCCGTGGGCGACAACAAGTTCGCCTCGCTGAACACCGCCGTGTGGTCGGGTGGCTCGTTCATCTACGTGCCCAAGGGCGTCGAGGTGACCATCCCGCTGCAGGCCTACTTCCGCATCAACACGGAGAACATGGGCCAGTTCGAGCGCACGCTGATCATCGTCGACGAGGGCGCCTCCGTGCACTACGTCGAGGGTTGCACCGCCCCGATCTATTCGTCGGACTCGCTGCACAGCGCCGTCGTCGAGATCATCGTGAAGAAGAACGCGCGCTGCCGCTACACCACCATCCAGAACTGGTCGACCAACGTCTACAACCTGGTCACCAAGCGCGCCATCTGCGAAGAGGGCGCCCTGATGGAGTGGATCGACGGCAACATCGGTTCCAAAGTCACCATGAAGTACCCCGCCGTCTACCTGATGGGCGAGCACGCCCGCGGTGAGACGCTGTCGATCGCCTTCGCGGGCGAGGGTCAGCACCAGGACGCCGGTTCGAAGATGGTGCACTGCGCGCCCAACACGCAGAGCTCCATCGTGTCGAAGTCGGTGGCCCGCGGCGGCGGCCGTTCGTCGTACCGCGGCCTCGTGCAGGTCGATCCCGGAGCCCGTCACTCCGCGTCGTCGGTCATGTGTGACGCGCTGCTGGTGGACACCATCTCGCGTTCCGACACCTACCCCTACGTCGACGTGCGTGAAGAGGACGTCTCGATGGCCCACGAGGCCACCGTGTCGAAGGTCTCCGAGGATCAGCTGTTCTACCTCATGAGCCGTGGCATGGGTGAGATCGAGGCCATGGCGATGATCGTGCGCGGCTTCGTGGAGCCCATCGCGCGTGAGCTGCCCATGGAATACGCCCTCGAGCTGAACCGCCTCATCGAGCTGCAGATGGAGGGCGCGGTCGGCTGATGCCGTCCCAGCCCGCCCGCCCACACCATTTGAAGGAAGAAGAATTGACCACCATCACTGAGGCCCCCAACGTGGCCGCAGCCATCGAAACCGTCGAGTCGCACCTCCACCCCACCCCGTCGTGGAACGTCGAGGATCACCCGCTGCCCACCGGCCGCGAGGAGATCTGGCGGTTCACCCCGCTCAAGCGGTTCAAGACCCTCCTCAACCCTGTGGCTGAGGGTCTGGGTTCGCTGGAGTGGAGCGGCGAGTTCCCCGAGAGCGTGACCGTCGAGTCGATCACCGCTGAGCAGGCCCAGGCACTCGCCAACGAGGCGCCCACGGACCGGATCTCGGCCCTGGCTGCCTTCCAGTCCATCCACCGCACGCACATCCGGATCGCGGCCAACACGGAGCTCACCGAGCCCATCGTGTTCACCGGCCGGGGCAACGGCGGCGAGGCCCGCGACCACGTCGTGGTCAGCGTCGGTGCCAATTCCCGCGCCACCATCGTGTTCCGGTACGTCGGCTCGGCCAACTACGCCGAGAAGACCGACGTCATCGTCGGCGACGGGGCCAAAGTGAACTTCGTCACCCTGCAGGACTGGGACACCGGTTCGGTGCACGGCGGTCAGCGCACCGTCGCCATCGGCCGCGACGCCCACGTCAAGACGGTCACCGCCTCCCTGGGCGGTAACGTCCGGCTCCAGGAGAACTCGACCTACAAAGGCCCGGGCGGGGAACTGGAGGCCTACGGCCTCTACTTCGCCGACGAGAACCAGCACATCCAGCACCGGCTGTTCGTGGACCACAACGCGCCGCACACCAAGTCCAACGTGGACTACCGCGGTGCGCTGCGCGGCAAGGGTGCGCACTCGGTGTGGATCGGCGACGTGCTGATCCGCAAGATCGCTGAGGGCATCGACACCTATGAGTCGAACAAGAACCTCGTCCTGACGGACGGCTGTCAGGCTGATTCGGTCCCCAACCTGGAGATCGAGACCGGCGAGATCGCCGGCGCCGGCCACTCGTCGTCCACCGGCAGGTTCGACGACGAGCAGCTGTTCTACCTGATGGCCCGCGGTATCCCGGAGGTGGAGGCCCGTCGCCTGGTGGCGCACGGCTTCTTCGCCGACATCATCCGCAGGGTCGGTATCCCGGAGATCGAGGCGCGTCTGCTCACCACGATCGAGCGCGAGCTCGACCTGGTGCACGGCTCGACCACCACGAAGGCCGACGAGCAGTGAGCCCCCAGGCGGTCTGCAAGGTCACGGACCTGACGACGGACGTCCCTCTCGCCGTGGAGGTGGACGATGAGCTCACCGTTGCCATCGTCCACCACGGCGGGAAGATCTACGCGATCGAGGACGAGTGCAGCCACGGCAAGGTGGCTCTCTCCGAGGGAGACGTCGTCGATGACACGATCGAGTGCTACCTGCACGGATCGGTCTTCGACCTGGCCACCGGCCGCCCGCTCAACCTGCCCGCCACGGAGCCGGTGCGCGTGTTCGCGTGCCACATCGAAGGCGACGACGTCCTGATCGACGTCCACGCCACCGTCACCCAGTACTGACACACGGGGGGTACGCCCCCGCACCTCCCCCCAATTGATTCACTCAGGAGAAACAGCAACCATGTCAACCCTCGTCATCTCCGACCTGCACGTCGACATCCAGACCGAGGACGGCCCGAAGCAGATCCTCAAGGGCGTCAACCTCACCATCAAACCCGGTGAGATCCACGCCCTCATGGGCCCCAACGGTTCGGGCAAGTCGACCTTGGCCTACGCCATCGCCGGTCACCCCAAGTACACGATCACCCAGGGCACCGTCACCCTCGACGGTGAGGACCTCACCGCTCTGTCGGTCGACGAGCGCGCCCGCGCCGGTCTCTTCCTCGCCATGCAGTACCCCGTCGAGGTGCCCGGCGTGTCCGTCGCCAACTTCCTGCGCACCGCCAAGACCGCCATTGACGGCGAGGCCCCCAAGGTCCGCACCTGGGTCAAGGAGGTCGAGCAGACGCTCACCGAGCTGCAGCTCGACAAGTCCTTCTCCGGCCGCTCCGTGAACGAGGGTTTCTCCGGCGGTGAGAAGAAGCGTCACGAGATCGCCCAGCTCCAGCTGCTCAACCCCAAGGCGGCCATCCTCGACGAGACCGATTCGGGCCTCGACATCGACGCGCTGCGCATCGTCTCCGAGGGCGTGAACAAGTACTCGGCGCAGGGTGACCGCGCCGTCGTCCTCATCACCCACTACACCCGCATCCTGCGCTACATCGAGCCCACGTTCGTGCACGTCTTCGTCGACGGCCGCATCGTGGCCGAGGGTGGCAAGGAACTGGCCGAGAACCTCGAGGCCGAGGGCTACGAGAAGTACATCAAGGAAGCTGCCAACGCCTGATGCTGGACACCAACCTGATCCGGGCCGACTTCCCCATCCTGCGGCGCAGGGTGGGGGAGTCCCCGTTGGCCTACCTCGACTCGGCGAACACCTCGCAGAAGCCGCGCCAGGTGGTCGACGCCGTGGCCGAGCACTACCTGCAGCACAACGCGAACGTGGCGCGCGCCATGCACCTCCTGGGTGCTGAGGCGACCGAGGCGTTCGAGAATGCGCGGGGGAAGGTGGCCCGGTTCATCGGTGCGTCCCGGGGCGAGGAGATCGTCTTCACCAAGAACGCGTCCGAGGCGCTCAACCTGGTGGCCAACTCGCTGGGCGCCGGGCTCAAGCCCGGCGATGAGGTGGTCATCTCCGTCATGGAGCACCACTCCAACATCGTGCCCTGGCAGATGGCCTGCCAGCGTTCCGGCGCCACGCTGCGCTGGTTCGACATCACGGAGGAGGGCCGCCTCGATCTCGAGGCCGCCGAACGCGACAACCTCATCAACGAGCGCACCAGGATCGTGTCGATCACGGCCGTGAGCAACGTGCTGGGCACCCACAATCCGGTGACGCTCCTCGCTGAGAAGGCGCACGCCGTCGGGGCGCTGCTGGTGGTCGACGGTTCGCAGTCGGTCCCGCATGAGGTCACCGACGTGTCGACCATGGGCGCAGACCTGTTGGCCTTCACCGCGCACAAGATGCTCGGCCCGACGGGTGTCGGCGTGCTGTGGGGCCGCTACGAGCTGCTCGCCACCATGCCGCCGTTCCTGGGCGGCGGCGAGATGATCGAGATCGTCGAGATGGAGCGCTCCACCTACGCGGCGCCTCCGCACCGGTTCGAGGCCGGCACCCCGCCGATCGCACAGGCCGTGGGGCTGGGGGCCGCTGTCGACTACCTGACGCGCGTCGGCATGGACGCCATCGCCGAGCATGAGCACGAGATCACCAAGTACGCGCTGGCCAAGCTGACGGCCATCGAGGGTCTGAGGATCCTCGGCCCCACCGTCGCAGAGGATCGCGGCAGCGCCATCTCGTTCAACATCGCCAACGTGCATCCGCATGACGTGATGCAGGTGCTGGACTCGCGCGGGGTCGCCATCCGGGGAGGCCACCACTGCGCCCGCCCGTTGCACAAGCGCCTGGGCCACCAGAGCTCGACGCGCGCGTCGTCGTACCTGTACACCACCCCTGCGGAGATCGACGCGTTGGCGGACGCGCTGGTCTTCACCCGTAACTACTTCGCCCCGAAGCTGAAGGGCTGAGACATGAACATCGACGAGCTGTACCAGACGATCATCCTGGACCACTACCGCGAGAAGCACCACGCGGGGCTGCGCGAGCCGTTCCAGGCGGAGGTCCACCACGTGAACCCGTCCTGCGGCGACGAACTGACGCTCCGCGTGCAGATCGACGACGGCAAGGTGACCGACATCTCGTACGACGCCGAGGGCTGCTCGATCTCGCAGGCGTCCGTGTCGATCATGACGGACCTGCTGATCGGCACCTCCGTCGAGCACGCGCTGGAGATGCACGACCAGTTCCTGGAGGTCATGCACAGCCAGGGTGCCATCGTTCCCGACGAGGACGTCTTCGAAGACGCCATCGCCTTCGCGGGCGTGTCCAAGTTCCCCGCCCGCGTGAAGTGTGCGCTGCTCGGCTGGTCTGCCATGCGCGACGCTGCCCTCCAGGCCTCGGCCTGATCATCGTTTCAACTAAGGATCCCGATATGACTGAACCCCGACCCAGCGACCTGGTGAAGGACACCCTGCCCGACGTCGACATCGAGAAGCCGGCCACCGGCACCGCGGTGCCCTCGGTCGACGAGGTGCTCGAGGCCATGAAGGACGTCGTCGACCCCGAACTGATGGTCAACGTGGTGGACCTCGGCCTCGTGTACGGCGCCCAGGTCGACGACGAAGCCAACGTCACCATCGACATGACGCTGACGTCGCCCACCTGCCCGCTGACCGACAAGATCGAGTACGACACGAAGTACGTGCTCGACGGGTTGGCGAACTCCGTGGCGATCAACTGGGTGTGGCTGCCGCCGTGGACGCTCGAGATGATCACCGAGGACGGCCGCGAGCAGTTGCGGGCCATCGGCTACAACCTCTAACGGTTCCCCCGGCCCCGGATAGACTTGGGAGGGACCCCGATCCCGGAGGTGGTCCGCCATGATCCAAGTCGATCTCACCAGTATGGCTATCGACGCTCGTGGGCTCCCGGTGGTGCTGTTGAAGCCCAGCGTGCCCCGCGAAGACCTCAAGGTGTTCCTGCCCATCTGGATCGGTGGGCAGGAGGCCACGGCCATCATGGTCGCGCTCGAGGGAGCGGTCCTGGCCCGGCCCATGTCGTACGACCTGATGTCCCGGCTCCTGGAGGCGATGGAGGCCACGGTGGACAGGGTGGCGGTCACGCGGCTCGAGGCGGGCACCTTCTACGCGGAGATCACCCTCGGCACAGCTGAGGGTCCCAAGGTGATCGACGCCAGGCCGTCGGATTCCATCGCGCTCGCGCTGCGGGTGGGGGCGCCCATCTTCGTCGCGGAGGAAGTGTTGCGCGAGGCCGGCATCCACGAGGGCGAACTGTCTGAGGCCGAGGAAGAGGCCCAGGTCGAGCAGTTCAGCGAGTTCCTGGACACCGTCGACCCGGATGACTTCCGCGGCTGACCGTCCGGCAACCCCCTCGCGGACTAGCCTGGGCGGCAGGACACACCACAGCCCAAGGAGGCGAGACATGCCCACTGTCACCACTGCCGACGGCGTCACCCTCAACTACACCGACACCGGCGGCGCAGGCCGGCCGCTGGTGCTGATCCACGGCTGGCCCCTCTCCGGGGAGGCCTTCGCCCGCAACATCCCGCGCTTCGAAGAGGCGGGCCACCGCGTCATCACCTACGACCGACGCGGCTTCGGCAAGTCCGACAAGCCCGCGGACGGCTACGACTACGACACCCTGGCCGACGACCTCCGGTCGCTGCTCGACGAACTCGACCTCCACGGTGCCGTGCTCCTGGGCTTCTCGATGGGCGGGGGAGAGGTCGCCCGCTACCTGGGCAGGTACGGCTCCGACAGGGTGGCCGGTGCCATCTTCTCCGGCTCCGTCACCCCGGCGCTCTGCATCACTGACGACAACCCGGACGGCGCCATGCCGATGGAGGGCTTCAGGGGCATGGCGGACCAGTGTCGCGAGGACCGCGACGGCTTCCTGGAGAAGTTCATCGGCTGGTTCTACTCGACGGATGAACGTGGCCTGCAGGTCGGCGACGACGTCCGGCTGGCCGCTCTGGAGATCGCCAGGCAGTCTGATCCCCACGCGGCGGTGGAGACCATCCTGATCTGGGCGGAAGACATGCGCGACGACTGCCGCGCCATCGACGTCCCCACCCTCGTCATCCATGGAGATGGCGACCTCAACGTGCCGATCAGCAAGTCGAGCGAGCGGATGCACCAGTACATCCCCCAGTCGCAGCTCGCGGTCATCGAGGGTGGCCCGCACGGGCTCAACGATTCGCATGCCCGCGAATGGAACATGAATGTCCTCGACTTCTTGGAGACGCTCGACTAGCGGTACGGTTCCTTGGCCGGCGGCGTGCGACGATGCGCACGCGGCCGGTTGAAGGACAGGTGAGATGACGGACTCCGACAAGGGGCTGGGCTATGGTCTGGCCGCCTACGGCTTGTGGGGCCTGTTCCCGCTCTACTTCGTGTTGTTCGAGCGCTCAGGGGCGCTGGAGGTGGTGGCCCACCGGGCAGTTTGGTCGCTGGTCTTCTGCGCCGTGTTGCTGACCGTCCTCGGGCAGTGGCGCCACCTGAAGAAGGCGTTGGCGGATCGTCGCACCGTCCTGTCGCTGGCCGTCGCCGGCGTGTTGATCGTCGTCAACTGGTCCACCTACGTCTTCGCGGTGCTCACGGGCCACACCCTCGAGACCGCACTGGGGTACTTCATCAACCCGCTGGCCGTGGCGGCCCTCGGCATCCTCGTGCTGGGCGAGCGGCTGAGGCCGCTGCAGTGGACCGCGATGTTCTTCGGCCTGGCGTCGGTCGTGGTGATGGTGGTCGCCTACGGCCAGGTGCCGTGGGCTGCCCTGACCCTCGCCGCCTCCTTCGGCACCTACTCGCTGGTCAAGAAGCTCGCGGGCCGCTCCGTCGGGGCCCTGCCCGGCCTCGCCATCGAGACGGGCGCCGTGGCACCCATCGCCATCGGCTTCCTCATCTATCTCGCCGTCACCGGCCAGTCGACGGCCACCGGTGGCTACAGCGTGCTCTTGACCACCACCGGCATCGTGACGGCGATCCCGCTGCTGCTCTTCGCTGCCGCGGCGCGCCGCGTCTCGATGGTGACCATCGCGATCCTGCAGTACATCGCGCCGATCGGGCAGTTCCTCCTGGGCTGGCTGTACTTCGGCGAGCCGATGCCACCCAGCCGCTGGGCGGGTTTCGCCCTGATCTGGGTCGCTGTCCTGTTGTTCGTCACTGACGCCGTCGTGGTCACCCGTCGGAGGGCTCCCCGCCCCTAGCCGCCGCCGACACGGCTAAAGTTGCGGCATGTCCCACCGCTGGTTGCCTCCTGCATTTCTCGGGCTCGCTGTCCTCGGGGCAATGGGCGTGGCCGTCTGGGCCGTGGGGCAGGGCGCGACGTGGCTCGCTTTCATCCCGGCCTTCGCGCTCGGCGCGGCGCTCGTGGTGTGGAAGCAGCCGGACGGCATGTCGGCGACCTTCACCGCCGCCGCCGTCACAGTGATCGCAGCGCTGCTCCTCCTCGGCGACGTCTGGGTCTACTTCCTCCCCTCGGCGCTCATCGCGTCCATGGCCGCCGCGTTGCGTCTCGCCGTCCCGGTGCGCAGAGTGACGCCGTGAGCACGCTCGAGCGCGGCCGCAAGCCGTGGCGACTCCCGCTGAACCAGGTCAACCAGGAGCACGGTCCGTGGGTCTACCGGCACCTCGTGTTGAGGTTCGTCCGGTTCGTGATCCCGCTGGTGGCCAGGCGACACTGGGCGGGTCAACACCACATCCCCCAGGACGGCGGCCTGCTCGTGGTGGCGAACCACATCTCCAACTTCGATCCCATCGTGTTGGGCGAATACCTCATCTACAGCGGCCGCTGGCCCCGTTTCCTCGGCAAGTCCGAGATCTGGAAGGTGCCGGTGCTGGGCTGGATCGCCCGCAAGTGTGAGCAGATCCCCGTCTACCGGAACACTGAGCAGGCCCGCGACTCCCTCATCCATGCGCGCCGCGCGCTCGAACGCGGCAAGTGCGTGATCATCTACCCGGAGGGCACCATCACCTCGGATCCCGACGCGTGGCCGATGACCGGCCGCCGCGGAGCGGCCCAACTCGCCCTGGAGACAGGGGTCACCGTGATGCCCGTCGCCCAGGTGGGGGCGGACCAGATCCTCGGTCGCAAGCACCTCGAATGGAAGAAGATGTTCGGTGGCCGCAGGGACGTGCACATCTTGGCGGGTGCGCCCCTCGATCTCAGCGGGTTCGCCGCTCAGAACTCCGACGGCGGGGAGGCCCCGAAGGAACTCCTCGACCAGGTCACGGACCACTTCCTGGACGTCCTGACCGCGATGGTCGCGGACCTGCGTGGCGAGACGCCGCCCGAGGGGCGTTGGGACATGCGAGCGGGAAGACGCGTAGACTCCTCGACGCACTAGGAGGACATGTGAGTGAACGCACCCGGGTCGCACTGATCTTCGGCGGCCAGTCGTCGGAACATGGCATTTCGTGCCTGACGGCCGCATCGGTACTGAAGGCCATCGACAAGGGGCGCTACGACGTCCACGGCATCGGCATCTCCCGCACGGGCCGTTGGACCCAGGTGCCGCTCGAGGTCATCGAGGCCTACCGCATCGTCGACGGACAGGCGCCCCAGGTCGCCGAGCCGCAGCACGACGCGGTGTGGATGGTGGGGGAGGACGGCTGTGAGGTCGCCACCCGGTCCGGCGAGAAGCTCGTCGACATCCACCGCATCGACGTTGCCTTCGCGCTCCTGCACGGGCCGTTCGGTGAGGACGGCACGCTCCAGGGCATGTTCGAGATGATGGGGATCCGCTACGTCGGTTCCGGCGTCACGGCCTCGGCGGTGGGCATGGACAAGCACTTCATGAAAATCGCCTTCGAGGCCGCAGGGCTACCCGTCTGGCCCTACGTCGTCGCCTCTGCGCACCGCCTCACCCACGACAGAGCGGCCGTGCTCGAAGAGATCAACCGCCTCGAATACCCTCTGTTCATCAAGCCGGCCCGTGGCGGTTCCTCCATCGGCATCGTCCGCATCACGGATCCCGCCGAGCTCGACGACGCCATCGCGGAGGCCCAGAAGTGGGATCCGAAGATCGTCGTGGAGCAGGGCTTCGTCGGCGCACGCGAACTCGAGGTCGCCGTCCTCGGCGACCCCGACGGCACGGACGGCTGCCGCACCTCCGTGGTGGGCGAGATCCGCGTGCAGGCCGAGGACGGCTTCTACGACTATGAAGCCAAGTACTTCGACGAGGACGGCGCCGCTCTCGACGCGCCGGCCCAGCTCGGCGACGACCTCGCCGCCCGGCTCCGCGCCCTCGCCGTGCGGGCCTACCACGCGGTCGACGCCGAGGGCCTGGTCCGCGCAGACTTCTTCGTCACGGACGACGGCGCCTGGATCAACGAGGTCAACACGATGCCCGGCTTCACCGAGATCTCCATGTACCCCACGCTGTGGCAGGAGAGCGGCATGACGTACCCCGAGCTCGTGGACCGCCTCATCAGCCTGGCGATGTCCCGGCCGGTGGGGTTGCGATGATCGGCGAATTCGAACTCATCGCCCGCGTCACCCAGGGCCTCGAGGTCAACTCCGACGTCGAACTCTCCGTCGGAGACGACGCCGCGGTCGTCTCCCTCCAGGGCGACACCGTGGTCTGCACCGACATCCTCATCGAGAACGTCCATTTCAAGCAGCAGTGGAGCCCGGCGCACGCGGTCGGGCGCAAGTCCGTGGCGGTCAACGTCTCGGATCTCGAGGCCATGGGCTGCCGCCCGTCGGCCATCGTGGTGGCCCTCGCGTTCCCGAAGGACCTCGACCCCAAGTGGGTCGACGACTTCGAGGCAGGCGTGCGTGCCGAGTGCCGCACCGCCGGGGTGAGCCTCATCGGTGGCGACATGTCCAGCTCTGAGCACATCGTCGCCTGTGTCACGGCCATCGGCGACACCATGGGCCGTGCTCCCGTCACCCGCAACGGCGCCCAGCCGGGCGACATCGTCGCCGTCCGCGGCAACCTCGGCCTCTCCGCGGCGGGCCTGATCGCGTTGCAGCGCGGTTTCGGGTCCCCGAAGGACGCCGTCCTGGAGCACCAGACACCCCACGTCCCGTACGGTCAGGGCAGGGTCGCCGCTGAGGCGGGAGCCACCGCCATGATCGACATCTCCGACGGGCTGCTCGCAGACCTCGGGCACATCTCGGAGGGCTCCGGCGTCTCGATCGACGTCGTGACCGGTCAGCTGAGCATCCCGGACCCGGTGGCCCGCGTGGCCGCCGCCACCGGCAAGCCCGCCCTCGGCATGATCCTGGCAGGGGGAGAGGACCACGCGCTCGCGGCGACCTTCCCGTCCGGCACCACCCTTCCGGAAGGCTGGGTGCGCGTGGGCGCGGTCAGCGCCGGCACCGGGATCACCGTCGACGGGGCGCCCTACGAGGGCTCCATGGGCTGGGACCACTTCGGCTGAGACCGGTGGGAAACCCGCCGCGCGCGGGAGTGGGATAACGGCGACGTCCGCCCCGTCAGCTAGGGTGACGAACATGGCGACTCGCGGATCTTCCCCTTCGCGAAGCACCACCAAGGCGCGTGCGTCTTCTTCCGGTGGTGCCAAGCAACGTACCTCCAGCTCGGGCTCCACACGGACCCGGGCCACCACATCGACGGCGAAAACCCGCAGGCCGGCAGCCACCAAGGCCGCTCCCGCGAAGCCGCAGAAGCAGGGCCCCGGCATCGGTGTGACCATCGTCGGAGGGATCGGCAAGGGCATCGCCGCGATCTTCCGCGGCATCGCGGGCAGCGTCGGCTGGATGGCACGCAGCGTCGGGGGCAACTCTGACGACGTGGCCCCCGAGCTCCGCCGCGACGGCTGGGGGCTGGTGCTCCTCATGCTCGGCGCCGTGGTGGCCGCCCGCTTCTGGTTCTACCTCGACGGCCCCGTCGGCCGGTGGCTCCAGACGGGCGTCAGCACCGTCTTCGGCTCGCTGTCGGTGGTCGTCCCCGCGGTGCTGCTCTATGGCGCGTGGCGCGTCCTGCGGCATCCGCACGACGTCGACGCGGCCCCGCGCACCGGTCTGGGCTGGTTCCTCATCACGCTCGGCTCGCTCGGGCTCGTGCACATCGGGGCCGGCCTGCCGCGCCCCAACACCGACGGTATGGAGGCGGTGCGCGCGGCCGGCGGTGTACTCGGCTATGTCTCCTCCTCCATCCCCTCGGACCTGCTCACAGTCTGGGCCTCCGTGCCGCTGCTCATCGTGGTGACGCTGCTGGGAGCGCTGCTGGTCATCGGCCGCCCCGTCCGCGAACTGGGCGCCGGCGTCTCGCGATTCTTCGGCGCGCTCGTCGAACACGACGGCGACCCCACGCCGAAGGACAAGCTCAAGCTCGGCGTGGCCGTGCCCTACGACAGCCCCCTCATCGACGACCCCGTGGAGGATCCCGAGGTCGAGGATTCCTACGATGCCGAGGTCTTCGACTACCTCGGCGACTCCTACGCGGAGCCTGATCCGGTCCCGGCTGCGCCGGCGGAGCCGCGGCAGGTGCCGGGCCGCCCGAAGAACGCCAAGGCCCTCGAACCGGAGCCACCGCAGCATTCCACGCCTCCCGGCCCGGCCGAGCAGCTCCAGTTGAGCGGCGACGTGATGTACCAACTCCCGGACGACCAGACGCTCGCGCCGGGCTCCAAGCCCAAGGCGCGCACGGAGGCGTCCGACAAGGTGGTGCGTCAACTGGGTGCCGTGCTGCGCGAGTTCGAGATCGACGCCCGGGTCACCGGCTACACGCGCGGCCCGACTGTCACCCGGTACGAGGTCGAGCTGGGTTCCGCCATCAAGGTGAGCAAGGTCACCGGCCTGGCTGACAACATCGCCTACGCCGTCGGCTCCAACGAGATCCGCATCCTCACGCCCATCCCCGGCAAGTCGGCGATCGGCATCGAGATCCCGAACCTGGACAAGGAGGTCGTCTCGCTGGGCGACGTCCTGCGTTCCAACCGCGCCAAGAACGACCACCACCCGATGACGGTCGGCCTCGGCAAGGACGTCGAGGGCGGGTTCGTGGTCGCCAACATGGCGAAGATGCCCCACCTCCTGGTGGCGGGCGCCACCGGCTCCGGCAAGTCCAGCTTCATCAACTCGCTGATCACGTCCGTGATGATGCGCGCCACACCGGACGAGGTTCGCCTGCTCCTGGTCGACCCCAAGCGCGTGGAACTCAACCAGTACGAGGGCATCCCGCACCTGGTCACCCCCATCATCACCAGCCCGAAGAAGGCCGCCGAGGCGCTCGCCTGGGTGGTGCGCGAGATGGACATGCGCTACGACGACCTGGCCGCCTTCGGGTTCCGCCACGTCGACGACTTCAACAAGGCCGTCCGCGCCGGGCAGGTGAAGGTACCCGACGGTTCGGAGCGCAAGCTCACGCCGTACCCGTACCTCCTCGTCGTGGTCGACGAGCTCGCCGACCTCATGATGGTGGCCCCGCGTGACGTGGAAGACTCCGTCGTGCGTATCACCCAGCTGGCCCGAGCTGCCGGCATCCACCTGGTGCTGGCAACGCAGCGCCCGTCCACCGATGTGGTGACCGGCCTGATCAAGGCCAACGTGCCCTCCAGGCTCGCGTTCGCCACGTCGTCGATGACCGATTCCCGCGTCATCCTCGACCAGCCCGGCGCCGAGAAACTCGTCGGCAAGGGCGACGGGCTTTTCCTGCCGATGGGCTCCTCCAAGCCCATCCGCGTGCAGGGCGCCTGGGTCAACGAGTCCGAGATCCGCGACGTCGTGGCCTTCATCAGCCAGCAGCTCCAGCCCAACTACCGCGAGGATGTCGCGGTCGCGGCAGGGAGCGACAAGAAGGTCGTCGACGACATCGGCGACGACCTGGACCTCGTCCTCGACGCCTGCCGCTTGGTGGTGGAACTGCAGCTGGGCTCCACGTCGATGCTGCAACGCAAGCTCCGCGTCGGCTTCGCGAAGGCCGGCCGACTGATGGACATCCTGGAGAGCAGGGGAGTGGTGGGACCGTCCGAAGGTTCCAAGGCCCGCGAGGTGCTGGTCAAGCCCGACGACCTCGACGAGGTCCTCGCCAACCTCTCCGTCAGCTGATGGTGGGATACTAGGCCCACCATGACTACCCACTCGGTCCACATCGCCTCCCTCGGCTGCGCCCGCAACGACGTCGACTCCGAGGAACTCGCAGCCCGCCTCGAACACGGCGGGTTCACCCTCGTCGACGACCCGGAGACCGCGGAGACGGTGGTGGTCAACACCTGCGGCTTCGTTGCCCAGGCGAAGAAGGACTCGATCGACACGCTGCTCGCCGCCGCAGACCTCAAGGACGGCGGCATGGTCAAGTCTGTCGTCGCGGTGGGCTGCATGGCGGAGCGCTACGGCGTCGAGCTGGCCGCTGAGTTGCCCGAGGCGGACGCCGTCCTGGGTTTCGACGCCTATGCCGACATCGCGGAGCGGCTGCGCGGCATCCTTGACGGCGAGAAGGCCATCTCGCACGTGCCCCGCGACCGGCGCAAGCTGCTCCCGCTCACCCCGTCGGCCCGCCCTGCGGCAGCACCCGAGGTCGCGGTGCCGGGCCACGTCTGGTTGCCCGGGGCCCGCCGTCGCCTGATGGGCGGCCCCAGCGCCTCGCTGAAGATCGCCTCCGGCTGTGACCGACGCTGCGCCTTCTGTGCGATTCCAGCCTTCCGCGGCTCCTACCTCTCCCGCCCCATCGACGAACTCGAGGCGGAGGCCCGCTGGCTGGTGCAGGAGGGCGCCAAGGAACTCTTCCTGGTCTCCGAGAACACCTCCAGTTACGGCAAGGACATGGGCGCCGACGTGCGGCTCGAGCAGTTGCTTGACAGGCTCTCGCAGGTCGACGGCCTCGACTGGATCCGCGTCAGCTACCTCCAGCCCGCCGAGATCCGCCCTGGCTTTGTGGAGTCGATGCTGAGCATCGACAAGGTGGTGCCGTACTTCGACCTGAGCTTCCAACACGCGTCGCGCACCGTGCTGCGCCGCATGCGCCGCTTCGGTGACCCCGACAGCTTCCTGGACCTCATCGGCCGGATCCGCGCGATCGCCCCGGAGGCGGGCATCCGCAGCAACGTCATCGCCGGCTTCCCCGGCGAGACCGACGAGGACGTGCAGACGCTGCGGGACTTCATCATCGCCGCCCAACTCGACGTGCTGGGCGTCTTCGGCTACTCCGACGAGGAGGGGACCGAGGGCGTGTCGCTGCCGGACCACCTTCCTGACGACGTCATCGAGGAACGTCGTGCCATGCTCGCCGATGTGGCGGTGGACGTCGCCGAGGCCCGTGCGGCAGACCGCATCGGCGACACCGTCGTCGTGCTGGTCGAGAGCAACGAGGACGGCGAGACAACCGGCCGGGCCGAACACCAGGCTCCTGAGACGGACGGTGCGGTGACTTTGGACCGTGAGGCGCCCGTCGGTAGCCTCGTGAGCGCCCGGGTCGTGGATTCTGAGGGCATCGATCTGATTGCGGAGGCACTGTGAGTGAGAGTGTGAGCGACCGGCCCCGTCGTGCGGCGTCGGACGGGGCGGCCAGTAACTGGAACATCCCGAACATCCTCACGGTCATCCGGATCCTCCTGGTGCCGGTGTACGTGGCCTTCCTCTTCATCGGTCCGCAGGACTTCACCTGGCGGCTCTGGGCCACCGTCGTGTTCGTCGTGGCGATGCTCACGGACCTGGCCGACGGGCACATCGCCCGCAAGTACAACCTGGTGACAGACTTCGGCAAGCTCTGGGACCCGGTGGCGGACAAGGCGTTGACAGGCGCGGCCTTCGTCTCGCTGAGCATCCTGGGCGAGCTGCCGTGGTACTTCACCATCATCATCCTCGTGCGCGAATGGGGCATCACCTGGGTGCGCGCGGCCATCGCCAAGTACGGGATCATGGCCGCGAACAAGGGCGGGAAGCTGAAGACGCTCACCCAGACCTTCGCGCTGATCATCTTCAGCCTCGGCGTCCACATGCTGCCGGGGCCGGTGGAGTTCATCGGCTGGCTGCTGATGTGGGCGGCGCTCATCCTGACCGTCGTCACCGGCTTTGACTACCTGCGTCACGCGTGGGTCATCCGCCGGAAGGGCCGCGCCCAGCAGGCGTGAGCAGGTAGCCTTACGGGCATGACGCTGGCCGCCGAACTGATCAAGAAGCTCACCCACCGCTCGGTCACCCTGGCCACGTGCGAATCCGTGACCGGTGGCGGCATCGGGGCCGAACTGACGTCAGTGCCCGGGGCCTCCCAGGCGTACCGCGGCGGCCTGATCACCTATGCGCGGGACCTGAAGCACAGCCTGGCCGGCGTCGACGAGCAGTTGATCGAGCGCGAGGGTGTGGTCAACGAACTGACCGCGCTGCAGATGGCGCTCGGGGCGCAACGCCGCTGCAACTCCGACTGGGCCGTCGCCACCACCGGGGTCGCCGGTCCCACGGAGACGGACGGCGCCAAGGTCGGCACCGTCTGGTTCGCCGTGGTGGGTCCACGGGTCGGGATGTCGTCCCCGCCGCAGTACACCGAACTGCGTACCTTCGACGGCGACCGGGAGGCCGTCCGGCGCGCGGCCACCGAGCATGCGTTCGAGATGCTGTTGCGGGTTCTCTAGAGAAACCTGGACAAACTTTTTCGCTGATCGGGAACAAACCGCCCCCCTTTGCGGTTGGACCTATCGACAGCGGGCACTCGGCCCGTCGTCAGATAGGAAACAGCCGTGAAGACGATTCTGATTCGCAAGGTGATGGGCGAGACTCTCCGGGAACTCCGGATGCGCGCCGGCATGACCCTGCGAGAGGTCTCCATGGCCAGCATGGTTTCGCTCGGCTACCTCTCGGAGATTGAGCGCGGTCACAAGGAAGCCTCCAGCGAAGTGCTCTTCGCCATCGCCTCCGCGCTCGACGTGTCCCTGTCGGATCTGATGATCTCCATCAGTGGCAAGCTCGCCACCCTCGAGGCCCAGCGTGTGCCCCGGGTGGCGGTGGCCGCCTGACCCGTCAGCGGTGACGCGGCCCCTCAACAACGTGCACCTCGACGCCGGCGTCCCGGATCCGCTGAAGTTCAGCCTCCGGGGCCCCGGCGTCCGTCACCAGCACATGAATGTCCTTGATGTCCGCCACCTTGGCCAGCGTGGTGTGACCGATCTTCGTCGAATCGATCGCGACGATGACCCGCTGGGCCCGTTCGATCATGGCCAGGTTCGTGCGGGCCTCGATCTCATCGTGCGTCGTCAGGCCCCCGGTGGCGCTGACGCCGTCGGCGCCCACCACCGCCGTGCCGACGTTGACCAGCTTCATGGTTGATTCAGCCAGCGAACCGACCAGTTCCAGCGAGCTCGAGCGCAGCACGCCCCCGGCGATCAGGACGCGGGCCTGGCCCTGCTCCGCCGCCTCTAGGCCGATGCTCAGTGAGTTCGTGATGATCGTCAGGTCATCGCGGTGCCTGAGGGCGCGGAGCACCTCGGCGGTCGTGGTCCCGCCTGTCAGGCCGATGGCGTGCTTGCCCGCGGGGATGATGCCGGCCACCGTCCGGGCGATCCGGCGCTTGGCGTCCTGATTCCGGCCGTCGCGCAACCGCACCGGAAGTTCCCTGTTGCCCTTCATGGGGCGGGCTCCTCCATGGGTCCGCTCGAGGAGGCCCTGGGCCGCCAGGAGTGCGACATCGCGTCGGATCGTTGCGGCCGACGCCCCCAGTTGGTCCGCCAGATAGGACAGTGGCAACTGGCCCTGCTCCGTCAGGAGTGCCAAAAGCGCGACCATCCGGTCCGATCGCTTATGGGAGGGTGTGCCGGGTGCATTCATCCGTGGGGACTCCTTTGCGCCGAAGTGGCCTGTTGTGCAACATACGCACAAATGTTGAGCGAGATTCTAGCCCTTGCTCACTTCCAGTGCGCAGGGGGCCCAGTTTTGACACAAGGATCTGCGCGAATGCCCATCATCGCGCGGCGTGTACCGTTGGCGCGTGCGCGAAGCTGAACTCTGGGAACGAATGAACGAGGCTCTGCCCGCTGGATATGCCGCGAGTTGGGCGGAATCCGTCGTTCTCGAGGACCTGGGGGGTCGCACGGTCCGCGAAGCGCTCGGTGCAGGGATCCCGTGCAAGACCATCTGGCGCGCTGTGTGGAAACAACTGGAACTGCCCACGAGACTGCGCTGAATCGGCGGCGTGTCGGTTCGCATTAGAACGTCTGTTCGCCTATGTTGAATTCGGCGGTTGTCCACAGCGGAACCGGCTCATCGAAAATTGTCGGGCCCGCTACCTACAGTGACAGTGACATCGAAACCTCCGGCATCAGCCGGTTCCTGGAAGGAAATCCTGATGGCCTCATCGGACCGTAACAAGGCGCTGGAGGCGGCGCTCGCCCAGATCGAGAAGGCCCACGGCAAGGGCTCCGTCATGAAGCTGGGCGAGGACAATCGTCAGCCCATCGACGTGATCCCCACGGGCTCCGTGGCGCTGGATGTGGCGCTCGGCATCGGCGGGCTGCCCCGTGGTCGCGTCGTCGAGATCTACGGCCCGGAGTCGAGCGGCAAGACCACCGTCGCGCTGCACGCCATCGCCAACGCCCAGCGCGACGGCGGGATCTGCGCCTTCATCGACGCCGAGCACGCGCTGGACCCGGATTACGCCCAGAAGCTCGGGGTCGACACCGACGAGCTGCTGGTCTCGCAGCCGGACAACGGCGAACAGGCCCTGGAGATCGCCGACACGCTGGTGCGCTCGGGCGCCCTCTCCCTCGTCGTCATCGACTCCGTCGCCGCGCTGACACCCCGCGCCGAGATCGAGGGCGAGATGGGCGATTCGCACGTCGGTCTCCAGGCCCGCCTCATGTCGCAGGCGCTGCGCAAGATGACGGGTGCGCTCAAGACCTCCAACACCACGGCCATCTTCATCAACCAGCTCCGCGAGAAGATCGGCGTGATGTTCGGCAGCCCCGAAACCACCACCGGTGGCCGCGCGCTGAAGTTCTACTCCTCCGTCCGCCTGGACGTGCGCCGCATCGAGACGCTGAAGGACGGCACGGAGATGGTGGGCAACCGCACCCGCGTCAAGGTGGTCAAGAACAAGGTGGCCCCGCCCTTCAAGCAGGCCGAGTTCGACATCATCTACGGCCAGGGTATCTCCCGCGAGGGCTCGCTGATCGACATGGGCGTGGACGCCGGCATCGTGCGCAAGGCCGGCGCCTGGTTCACCTACGAGTCGGATCAGCTGGGCCAGGGCAAGGAGAACGCCCGAACCTTCCTGAAGAACAACCCCGAGGTCGCCAACGACATCGAGCGTCGCATCCGCGTCCACCTCGGTATCGACAAGGAGGCCGTGCCGGAGGGCGTGAACCCGGAGACCGGAGAAGTTGACTTCTGATCGCAGCGCGGAGGAGCGGGTCACCCAGGTGGAGGTGGCTCGCAAGATCGCGCTGGATCAGTTGGCCACGCGGGCACGCTCGGAGCAGGAGTTGCGTACCGTCATGAAGCGGCGCAACGTCCCTGCAGACGTCGCAGATGAGATCATCGAGCGGTTCACCGAGGTGGGGCTCATCGACGACGCGGCCTTCGCTCAGTCGCTCACCTCGACGCGCGCAGAGTTCGGGCTGCGGGGGAGGGTCCGCATCCGGCAGGAACTCCAGGCCAAGGGCATTGACCGCGAGATCGCCGACGAGGTACTGGCCCAGCTGGATCCGGAGGACGAGCGAGAGGCTGCGCTGACGTTGGCCCGCCGTCGCGTGCGCTCGCTCACAGGCCTTGAACGGCACGTCGCGCGCCGCCGGCTGGCCGGTGTGCTGGCCCGCAGGGGTTTCTCGGGTGGCATCGTCAGCGGCGTGCTCGAAGAGGTGCTGGGCAACGGGTGGGACGATGAACCGGTTGAGTTTTCCACAGGTGAGCAATAGGCTCGTCGGCAAGGCCCTTGGCCCCGCATGAACCGCCCCGGCTTCGGTTGGGGCATTGAAACCTGAAACTTCACTGACAACACCTAGACAGAAGACATTCACCTGTGCCGCTGCGGCCTTCTGGCCGCAGGGGCTTGTCGTCCCTATCGACATTGTTGCCAACCACCTTGTGCGGTGCTTGTGGCCGGACTGTCCGGATATGAGGAGGCGCCGTGCCCGAGCTCGGTTGGATCATTGCAGTGGCCGCGTTGGTCGGGCTCATCGTGTTGGGCCTCCTCCTGCGGCGCCGGACGGCCGAAGCCATCGCGGAGCGCCTCACCTGGGAACGCCGGTCCAAGGATGATGTGGCCTCTGTGCGGGCCACCGCCCAGGCGGCGGCCAGCGCCGTCGAGGAACGCGCCCGCGAAGCCTTGGAGGACGCCGAGCGACGTCGAGGCGAGATGGAAGCCGTGCTCGCCGGGCAACGCCAGGAGTTGCGCGAGACGAGGGCGGCACAGGAACGTCGTGAATCCCGCCTCCACGAACGCGAGGACCGCCTCTCCGCTGAGGCCGAGGGACTCGTCGCCCGCGCGGAGAGGCTCGATGCCCAGCGCATCCAGCTGCGTGAGCAGCGGGAGGAACTCCAGGCGCAGGAGGAGCGGCTGGCCCTCGAACTCGAACGCGTCGCCCGGTTGTCGGTCGAGGAGGCCCGCAAGGAGGTCCTTGCAGCAGCAGAGAAGCAGGCCAAACTGACCGCCACCTCCATCGCCCGCGACATCGAGGCGACGGCGAAGCGCGAAGCGGACCAGATCGCCCGCCGCGTCATCACCACCGCCATCCAGCGGGTCGCCTCAGAACAGACGTCGGAGTCCGTGGTGAGCACGGTGGACCTGCCCAGCGACGACATGAAGGGCCGCATCATCGGCCGCGAAGGGCGCAACATCCGTGCCTTCGAACAGATCACGGGGGTCAACGTCCTCATCGACGACACCCCCGAATCCGTCCTGCTCAGCAGCTTCGACCCGGTGCGCCGCGAAACCGCGCGCCTCACGCTCGTCGACCTCATCGCCGATGGGCGGATCCATCCGGCCCGCATCGAAGAGGTGCACGAGCGCAGCCTGCGCCGCATCAACGACCGCGTGCTGCGCGCCGGCGAGGACGCGTTGGCGGAGGTGGGCATCGTGGACCTGCACCCGGACCTGGTGCCCATCGTCGGGGCACTGGCCTTCCGCACCTCCTATGGGCAGAACGTCTTGCGCCACCTCGTCGAGTGCGCGCACCTCGCCGGCGTGATGGCAGCGGAGCTGGGCCTCAACGTGACGGTGTGCAAGCGGGCCGCCTTCCTGCACGACATCGGCAAGGCGCTCACCCATGAGGTGGAGGGTCCGCACGCCATCATCGGGGCGGAGTTGCTGCGCAAGTACGGCGAGCACGAGGACATCGCTCATGCGGTGGAGGCACACCACAACGAGGTCGAGCCGCGCACCGTTGAAGCGGTGCTCACGCAGGCAGCAGACGCCATCTCCGGCTCCCGCCCGGGTGCCCGGCGTGAATCGCTCGAAGCGTACGTGGAGCGGATGGAGAACCTCGAGCACATCGCCACGAAGCACGAAGGTGTGGTGCGCGCCTACGCCATGCAGGCCGGGCGCGAGGTTCGCGTCATGGTCTCACCGGACCATATCGACGACGCGGGGGCGCACGCGCTGGCCCGCGACATCGCCGCAGAGGTCGAGAAGACGCTGAGTTACCCGGGACAGATCCGGATCACCGTGGTGCGGGAGTCCCGCGCCACGGAGACCGCCCACTGATTAGTTCTCGACGGCGTCCACCCGGATGCCCCAGCGCGACGACGTCTCGGCGCCGGGCTGCAACACGATGAGCGATTCGTGGGTGGGGCCTTCGTTGAACGCGTCGGCGGCGCAGGTCATGGGCTCCACGGCGATCGCATTGCGCGTCGGCGGCACGTAGATCTGGCACCACGGAAGCGTCGCGTCGGCCCACATGGCAATCGTGCGGGTGCCGTCGGCCACCGTCAGTTCCCACGGGCCCTCGTCGATCCGGAACGCGCTGTCGAACTCCGTGCTGCCGATCTCCCGGGGCTCCCGGAAGTCGTGCTCAGCGGTCACGTCGGTCAGTTCCACGGGGAGCAGCCGGTCGTCGACGGCCAGTTCATAGGGGAACGGCGAGGTGAGCACGGCGGTGGTGTCGACGGCCAGGTACGGGTGGGTGCCGTAGCCGTAGGGGAGCGCCTTCTGCCCCGCATTGCGCGCCGTCACCGTGACGGTGAGCCCGCCGTCGTCCAGCGCGTGACTGATCTCGACCTCCAGCACGCCGTCCCATCCGGTCTGCGGGTAGATGACGGTGGTCAGCACCACCTCGTCAGGGTCGTGGCTCACGAGCCGCCACGCGTGGTCAGAGCCCAGGCCGTGGATGGCGTTGTTCCGCGGCACCTCGCTGATCGGGAGCTGCTGATCCACACCGTTGAACGTGTAGCGGCCGTCGCGGATGCGGTTCGGCCACGGCACCAGCTGGCGTCCCATGGAGGAACTGGGCGACCCGTCCTCAGGGAACGTGTGCAGCAACTCCACGCCGTCGCGGGTGAGGCTGCGCAGCGTCGAGCCCACCTCGGTCACGACCGCGGTGTACGGCCCGGACTCGATGAGGAATTGTTGGCCGGTAGGCAGGATGTTCATGTCTCGAACCCTAATGGGTAACATGGTCGGGCTATGACTGATCCGCGCACATATCACGTCATCACCTACGGGTGTCAGATGAACGTCCACGACTCCGAACGCATCAGCGGCCTGCTCGAAGAGGCCGGGATGCACCGCGCCGCGCCGGGCAACGACGCGCTGGGCGCCGGTGCCGACGTCGTGGTCTTCAACACGTGCGCCGTGCGCGAGAACGCCGACAACCGCCTCTACGGCAACCTCGGCCACATGGCCAGCATCAAAGCCGTCCACCCCGGGCTGCAGATCGCCGTGGGCGGCTGCATGGCGCAGAAGGACCGCGACACCATCCTGAAGAAGGCGCCGTGGGTGGACGTCGTCTTCGGTACGCACAACGTCGGTTCCCTCCCCAGGCTGCTGGAGCGGGCCCGGGTGGAGCGCGAGGCGCAGATCGAGATCAAGGAAGCCCTCGAGACGTTCCCCAGCAACCTCCCGACGCGCCGCGAATCGCCCTACTCGGCCTGGGTGTCGGTCTCCGTGGGCTGTAACAACACCTGCACCTTCTGCATCGTGCCGGCCCTGCGCGGCAAGGAGACCGACCGCCGCCCGGGCGACATCCTCGGCGAGATCGAGATGCTGGTCAGCCAGGGCGTCCAGGAGATCACCCTGCTCGGGCAGAACGTCAATGCCTACGGCGTGGAATTCGGCGACAGGCAGGCCTTCGCGAAATTGCTGCGGGCCTGCGGCACCGTCGAGGGCCTGGAGCGCGTGCGCTTCACCTCACCCCACCCCAAGGACTTCACCGACGACGTGATCGAGGCCATGGCCGAGACCCACAACGTGATGCCCCAGCTCCACATGCCGCTGCAGTCCGGCTCGGACAGGATCCTCAAGTCGATGCGCCGCTCCTACCGGGCGGAGCGCTACCTGGGCATCCTCGACCGGGTGAGGACGGCCATGCCGCACGCCGCCATCACCACCGACATCATCGTGGGATTCCCCGGCGAGACCGAAGAGGACTTCCAGGCGACGATGGACGTCGTGCGTCGCTCGCGGTTCTCCGCCGCGTTCACCTTCCAGTACTCCATCCGCCCCGGCACCCCTGCGGCCACCATGCCTGACCAGGTGCCGAAGGAGATCGTGCAGGAGCGCTACCTGCGCCTCGTCGACCTGGTCAACGACCTGGCCTGGGAGGAGAACAAGACGTTCGCCGGCCAGGAGATCGAGGTCATGTTCGCCACCGGTGAGGGCCGCAAGGATGCCGAGACCCACCGCATGAGCGGCCGGGCGCGGGACAACCGCCTGGTCCACGTGGCGGTCCCGGAGGACCCGGCGCTGCGGCCCCGGCCGGGCGACATCGCCACGGTGTCGATCACGCATGCGGCGCCGCACCACCTGAACTCGGACCTCCTGCCCACCAACCTCAGGCGTACCCGCGGAGGGGACGCGTGGGAGGCGGCGCAGGGAGGCGCCAGGCCGGCGGGCGTCGGGCTGGGCATGCCCACGTTGGAGAAGCCCGCGCCACTGCCCGCCGCCACCGGCTGCAACTGATCAGGGCTGGTCGGCTGGGCGCCTGGGCTGGTCGGCCGGGCGCCTGGGCTGGTCGCCCGTGAGCTTGTCGAGCTGGTCGTTGCCGAAGTCCTGCGCCTTGTCCACGTGACCGGCGTACTTGCCGTCGGTCTTGTCGTCGACGAAGTCGCCGACACGCTCGATGCCCTCCTCGATCTGCGTCTCGTGCTGCTTGGCCAGGTCATCGAGGTTGTCGAAGAGTCCCATGTCATGTCCTTCGGGTGGTGGGGTGAGGTCCCCATCATGCACACCCCGGAGACCCGCGCGTCAGGCTTTTGGCAGACTGGGGGCGTGTCCCTTCCCTTGATCGTTCTCGTCGGCCCGACGGCCACAGGCAAATCAGGCCTCGCCGTCGATCTCGCGCTGGCGTTGGCAGAGCGCGGGCATCCCGCCGAAGTGGTCAACGCAGACTCGATGCTCGTCTACCGGGGGATGGACATCGGCACGGCCAAACCCACCGTCGAGGAGCGGCGGGAGGTGCCCCATCACCTCATCGACATCGCGGAGGTCACCGAACGGGCGTCGGTGGCAGACTTCCAGCGGCTCGCCCGCGCCACGATCGCCGACCTCCGCGCCAGGGGGGTCATCCCGATCCTGGTGGGTGGCTCGGCGCTCTACACCCGTGCGATCACCGACCGCTTCGAGTTCCCGGCTTCCGACGTGGACGTCCGGGCCCGCTGGGAGCAGGAACTCGACCGGGTCGGGCCGTACGCGCTGCACAGTCGGCTCGCCGAACTGGCGCCTGAGTCGGCGGCCGCCATCGAGCCCGCCAACGGCCGCCGCATCGTCCGGGCCCTCGAGGTTCTCGAACTGACGGGGGGCCATGCCCCTGTCATCCCCGAATGGACCTACGAACTGGAGGACGTGCACCAGTTCGGGCTGAACCTGGACCGGGCGGAGCTGGACCGGCGGATCGACCTGCGCGTCGAACAGATGTGGGAACAGGGCCTCGTGGAGGAGGTCTCGGCCCTCCTGGAGCGCGGCCTGCGCGACGGCGTCACAGCGATCCGTGCGATCGGCTACCGACAGGTGGTCGCCTTCCTCGACGGCGAACTCACCGAAGCGGAGGCCCGCGCCGAGGTGCAGCGGGCCACCAGACGGTTCTTCCGGCGCCAACTGGGTTGGTACCGGCGCGATCCCCGCATCACGTGGCTGGACGCAACCTCCCCTGCCGCGGTCCAAAGCGTGCTCACAGGGATAGACTTGTGAAACTCAGGAGGGCGTGATGCGTCGGTTCAGTTTCCACAAGGGTCACGGCACCCGCAACGACTTCATCATCCTGGATGACTCCTACGGCATGCACGAGATGCATCCCGACTTCATCCAGATGGTCTGTGACCGGCACAGCGGCATCGGCGCCGACGGCGTGATCCGCGTGGTCCGGGCGTCGAGCATCCGCGGCTGGGAGGGCGACAGCTCGCTCTGGTTCATGGACTACTACAACGCCGACGGATCCATCGCCGAGATGTGCGGCAACGGGTTGCGCGTGTTCGCCCGCCACCTGATCAACGAGCAACTGGTGGACAACGGCGAGTTCGACGTCGCCACCCGGGCGGGTCTCCGTCGGGTGGAAGTGGCCAGGCACGGCCTGATCCGCACCACCATGGGGGACGCGACCGTGTCCGACGAGGACGTCACCGTCCGGCTCGGCGGGCGCGAGTGGCCGGCGATGAAGGTGGATGTCGGCAACCCCCACGCCGTGGTGTTCCTTCGGAACGAGGACCTCGACTCCCTCAACCTGCACGATGCCCCCACGTGGGAACCCGCCGCCGCCTTCCCCGAGGGCGTCAACGTCGAGTTCGTCCGGGTCGACGAGCCGGGCAAGCTGTCCATGCGCGTCTTCGAGCGAGGCGTGGGGGAGACACAGAGCTGCGGCACCGGAGTCGTGGCCACCGCAGCTGCCTATCGCAAGCGCGCCCAGCATGACGGCAGCGTCGACGTGACGGTCCCGGGCGGCGACCTCACGGTCGATTTCGCCGGCGACGCGGCCCGCCTGACCGGGCCTGCGGTGATCATCGGGCGCGGGGAATTCTGGATCTGACTTATCCACAGCCCGTGCCCGTCCCTTGGTTGTCAGGCGCTGGGCTGGAAGAATGAGCAGACGATGACTAATTCTGACGACGACCTGCTCGGCTACGACGACGACGAGCAGGAGCCTGACTACGACGGCGAACAGGAAGACCTGGCCGCCCGCCATTCGCTGCGCCGCGTCGCCGGCCTGCGCACCGAACTCGAGGACATCACCGAGGTCGAGTACCGCGAACTGCGGCTGGAGCGCGTGGTGCTGGTCAGCGTCTGGACCACCGGTTCCCAGGAAGACGCCGACAACGCGATGGACGAGCTCAAGCTGCTGGCGGAGACCGCCGGCTCAGAGGTGCTCGACGCGCTGGTCCAGCGTCGCTCCCACCCGGACCCGGCAACCTACATCGGCCGCGGCAAGGTGCTGGAGGTCGCTGAGGTGGTGCGCGCCACTGGCGCAGACACCGTCATCTGCGACGGCGAGCTCGAACCCGCGCAGCTGCGAAACCTCGAAGACCGGATCAAGGTCAAGGTGGTGGACCGCACAGCACTGATCCTCGACATCTTCGCCCAGCACGCCAAGAGCGCCGAAGGTAAGGCCCAGGTCGAACTGGCCCAGCTGCAGTACCTCAAGCAGCGCCTCCGCGGCTGGGGCGGCAACCTGTCGCGCCAGGCGGGTGGCCGCGTCGCCGGCGGTGCAGGTATCGGTGGCCGAGGCCCCGGTGAGACCCGCATCGAGACAGACCGCCGCCGCATCCACACCCGGATCTCGCAGTTGCGCCGCAAGCTCCGCGAAATGGACGCCACCCGGGAATCCAAGCGGGCGGAGCGGCGTCGTCACCAGGTGCCTTCGGTGGCCATCGTCGGGTACACCAACGCCGGCAAGTCGTCGTTGCTCAACCGGCTCACGGGGGCGGGGGTGCTGGTGGAGAACGCATTGTTCGCCACCCTGGACCCCACCACCCGTCGCTCGGAGACCGACGACGGCCGCGTGTTCACCCTCACTGACACCGTCGGCTTCGTCCGCCACCTCCCGCACGACCTCGTCGAGGCGTTCCGCTCCACCTTGGAGGAGTCGGCCCAGGCGGATCTGTTGCTCCACGTGGTGGACGCGGCAGACCCGGATCCCGAGGGGCAGATCAGGGCCGTCCGCACCGTGTTGTCGGAGATCGGCGCAGCCTCGGTGCCGGAGCTGCTGGTCCTCAACAAGGCGGACGTCGCGGATGCCGCCAGTATCATGGCGTTGCGCGCCAAGCACCCGGAAGCCGTCGTCATCTCGGCGCGGACGGGCCGCGGCCTTGAGGCGCTGCGAGAGGCGCTCGAGGAGCGGCTCCCGCGTCCGGAGGTCGCGCTCACCGCTCTGGTGCCCTACAACCGCGGAGACCTGGTGGACAAGGTCCACAAGACGGCCGTGATCGATTCGCTCGAACACACCGGCGACGGCACGCTGATCAGCGCGCGGGTGCGCCCTGATCTTGCCGATGAGCTGGCCGAGTTCGTCCGTGACTGATCACGTAGCCATTCTGGCGGCTGCGGTCGGCGACATCGGGGGCGAGGCGCGCCCCGGTCAGCAGGCCATGGCAGACGCAGTGGCGGCGGCGTTCGAGGATGACACCCACCTCCTCGTGCAGGCGGGGACAGGTACCGGCAAGTCGCTCGGCTATCTCGCACCCGCGCTCGCCCGGAGCGTGAACACCGGCGAGGTCGTCGTCGTGGCCACGGCAACCCTGGCGCTCCAGGCCCAACTGGCGACCAAGGACATCCCCACGGCGCTCGACGCCGTGGAGGAGGTCACGGGCCAGCGGCCCAAGGCGGCCATCCTGAAGGGCCGCACCAACTACGCCTGCCTCTACCGGGCCCGTCAGGGATCAGACCTGGACCAGGATTCCCTGATCGGCGCCTCAGCCATGGCGGAGGCAGCGGCCAAGTCGAAGGCCGACGATGTGAGCAGGCTCGGCGCCGAGGTGCTGGCGCTGCGCGGGTGGATCGAGGGCCAGACGGAGAGCGGCGGCCTGGCAGACCGCGACGACGCGCCCACCCACACCGCCCGCGGCTGGTCGCAGGTGTCCATCCCCACGAGGGAGTGTCTGGGGGTGTCGGCCTGCCCGTTCGGGGCGGAGTGCTTCGTCGAGAAGTCCCGTGAAGTCGCCCGCGAGGCGGACCTCATCGTCACGAACCATGCGCTGCTGGCCATCAACGCCATGCACGGCGGCACAGCGCTGCCGGAACACGCAGCGCTCGTCGTGGATGAGGCCCACGAACTGGTCAGCCGGATCACGACGGCGGCGACGGATGAGCTGACCCCCGGCATCGTGGATCGCGCCGCCCGGCGGGCACTCGCCTGGCTCGACGATGACCTCGGCGTGGATTTCCTCGACCAGGTGGACACGTTGCGCGAGGCCCTGGACGAATCAGAACTCACCCGCATCACGGAGTCCTCCGCGCCACTGCCGTACGCTGCGGCAGCGCTGCGCGACGTGTCCCGTCGTGTGGTGAGCGCGCTCGGCAAGGTGACCGACGACCCGGACCGTCAACAGGCCACGTCCTCGGTCAGGGAGATCTTCGACATCGCGGAGCGCATCGCCGCTCTGAAACCCCAGGACGTCGTCTGGGTGACAGAGTCCGACATCATGGGGCGCGCCGCGTACGTGGCGCCGCTCAACGTGTCGGGCCTCCTCAGGGACCAGGTCTTCGGCCAAGGGCCAACCGTGCTGACCTCTGCCACGCTCACGTTGGGCGGGGCGTTCGAACCCGCTGCGGGCGCCGTCGGGCTGCGCGCGGCAGACCGGCTTGAGGCCGAGGGCGAGGGGGACAACGAGTTCGCGTGGCGCGGCATCGACGTCGGCTCGCCGTTCGACTACCGCACACAGGGCATCCTGTACGTGGCCCGCCGGCTGCCGCCGCCGGGCCGTGACGGGATGCACGAAAAGACCCTCGCGGAGATCGCGCAGCTGGTCTGGGCGGCGGAGGGCAGGGCGCTGGGGCTGTTCGCTTCACGCAGGGCGGCTGACCAGGCCGCCGACTACTGCAGGCGGGAACTACCGGACCTGACCATCCTGGCGCAGGGCGACGCCCAACTGTCGGAGCTCACCAGACGCTTCCTCGACGAGCCCACCACCGCCCTGTTCGGCACCATGTCGCTGTGGCAGGGCGTCGACGTCCCCGGAGAGTCGTGCCAGCTCGTCATCATCGACAAGATCCCGTTCCCGAGGCCGGACGACCCGCTGATGCAGGCCAGGAAGAAGGCGGTCGACGACGCGGGGGGCAACGGTTTCATGAGTGTGGCCGCCACCCATGCCGCACTGCTCCTGGCCCAGGGGGCCGGGAGGCTGATCCGGCGCTCCGAGGACAGGGGAGTGGTGGCCATGCTCGACCCACGGTTGGCCACCGCGCGGTACGGATCCTTCCTCACCGCGTCGTTACCGGATTTCTGGGCCACCACGGATGGCGATGTGGCAGTGTCGGCACTCCGCCGCCTCCGCGGCGACGTTGAGTGACCTACCGCAGAATCACACCTTGCGGAGCAGCGCCACGACCTTGCCCATGATGCTGGCGTGCGTTCCGTCGATGGGGGAGTAGCGCTCGTTGTGCGGCAGCAGCCACACCTTGCCCTGCTGCAGCTTGTAGGTCTTGACGGTGGCCTCGTCGTCGAGCAGCGCGGCGACGATGTCGCCGTTGGTGGCGTCCTTCTGTTGGCGTACCACCACCCAGTCACCGTCGCAGATGGCCGCATCGATCATGGAGTCGCCCTTGACCTCCAGGAGGAAGAGCTGGCCGTCGCCGACGATCTGCTTCGGCAGCGCGAACACGTCCTCGATGTGCTCCTCGGCCAGAATCGGCCCTCCGGCCGCGATCCGGCCCAACACGGGGGCGGCAACCGCCGAGGGACGCGCATCCCATCCCTGCGCCGAATCCAGTTCCTCGGGGAGCTTGGGCACGTCCGGCAGGGTCAGCACGACGGCACGCGGCCGGTTCGGGTCGCGGCGGATGAGGCCCTTCTGCTCCAGCATGCGCAACTGGTAGGTCACCGATGACGTCGACGCCAGCCCGGCCCTGTCCGCCACTTCGCGGATGCTGGGCGGGTAGCCCAGGTCCTCGATGGCGTCCTTGATCACGTGCACCAGCGCCAGTTGCCTGCGGGATAGCCCGTAATCCGGTCCGTCGGGAATGGGGAAGCCTGCGAGCTGTGCCTCGATCTCTGCGTTGCTCGGGCGGCCACGGCGCGGGCGGTTCGTCTTGTCAGCCATGGCCCCATGGTAGCCATTAGCTGGAACACCTGTTCGAAATGCGCAGGCGTGTCGATGGTCGACGAATTTTGTCAGAGGGGACGTGTTGAGTGGTTCACGTCACGAAATTCCGTGGCACACACCACGCTTCGAACGAATGTTTGAATCTGATCCGCACATGGGGTAGCGTTTCAATCGAACACTTGTTCTAGGAATGAAAGAGGTCAGCCATGACCACGTCGAGCGCAGTTCGCTTCCAGATCGTCGGCACGCCCGGTCGTCGGGTCGTCACCGTGTCCCCGGCCGGCCGCCCTGATCTCCATCTGCCCCGCCTCAGTCCTGCCCGCCCGGTGGGCCCCGGCCGCACGGGCGCTGCTGCCTCGTGCCGCGTCGTGAGCCCGGAGCGCCGTTCCCCGTGGCTCGCGGTCAAGGTCGCGGTGGTGTCGCTGTTGGCACTGGCCGGCGGCGCCGTCTCCGCCGCTCAGTTGGTGGACGGCTTCGTGTCGCCGGATCCGGCGGTGGCATACGTCGCCGGTGACCCCGCATGGGCCCACGTCACGCAGCCCTGAATCCTCTTGTCGGACACGCCGAATTCCCCTCGGCGTGTCTCTTGCCTTCGTGATGGGCCGCGCCTAGTGTGATCCCTACATCTAGTGGTTGCACTGATGTGATTCCCCTACAAGTTGTGATTCGAACGTGATTCGCCACTTGTGAGGAACCGCTCCCGTGTGGCACTGTTGTCCACTCGCTCCATCGCTCGAGGAAGGCCCGCACAGTGCACTGCCCGTTCTGCCGCCACTGCGACACCAAGGTGTCGGATTCGCGCGCGACCGACGACGGCTCCGCCATCAGGCGCCGTCGCATGTGCCCCATGTGCGAGCGCAAGTTCACCACGATCGAACAGATCATCCTGACGGTGGTGAAGCGGTCCGGCGTCGTCGAATCGTTCAGCCGCGAGAAGGTCATGCGCGGCGTATCGAAGGCCTGTAAGGGCCGTCCCGTCACACCGGCGCAGTTGGCCGCTCTCGCCCAGCGTGTGGAGGAGTCCCTCCGGGCCTCCGGCCAGGCGGAGATCCCTTCGGAACAGATCGGCGTGGCCATCCTCGGCCCACTGGAGGAACTCGACTCCGTCGCTTACCTCCGCTTCGCCAGCGTCTACAAGAACTACGAGTCGGTCGACGATTTCCAACGCGAGATCGACGCCCTGCGCCTCAGCGCAACCACCAGGAAGCCGGCACCCGAGGGCGGAGCTGCCTTCCAGCAGCTCACCGCCCAAGAGCCGCTCCTCGGCTGAGCAACACATCAGCTTCACATCGAATCAAACGCAGCAAGAGAATCAGAGGGGTTTTGACCATGACAGCGACCGCAGCGCGGGCCTCCCGCCGCAAGTCCTCGGACACAGAGGCCAAGGGTCTCGTCATCGACCGCGTCTTCACCAAGCCGGGCGTGCATCCGTACGACGAAGTTGAGTGGGACCGCCGCGACGTGGTGCAGACGAACTGGCGAACCGGTGAGACCGTCTTCGAGCAGCACGGCGTGGAGTTCCCGTCGTCCTGGAGCGTCAACGCCTCCACCATCGTCACCACGAAGTACTTCCGTGGCGCCGTCGGCACCCCCGAGCGGGAAGACTCGCTGCGCACCCTCATCGACCGGGTGGTGACGAGCTACGTCAAGGCCGGCGCCGACTACGGCTACTTCGCCACGGACGCCGACGCGGAGATCTTCGGCCACGAACTCACGTGGATGCTGCTCAACCAGTACTTCTCCTTCAACTCGCCCGTGTGGTTCAACGTCGGCACCCCCTCGCCGCAGCAGGTCAGCGCCTGCTTCATCCTCTCGGTCGACGACTCCATGGAGTCCATCCTCAACTGGTACCGGGAAGAGGGCTTCATCTTCAAGGGCGGCTCCGGCGCCGGTCTCAACCTCTCCCGCATCCGTTCGTCCAAGGAACTCCTGAGCTCCGGCGGCACCGCCTCCGGCCCGGTGTCCTTCATGCGCGGCGCCGACGCGTCGGCCGGCACCATCAAGTCCGGCGGCGCCACCCGTAGGGCCGCCAAGATGGTCGTGCTCGACGTGGACCACCCGGACATCGTGGAGTTCATCGAGACCAAGGCGCGCGAAGAGGACAAGATCCGCGCCCTGCGTGACGCCGGGTTCGACATGGACCTCGGCGGCAAGGACATCACCTCGGTGCAGTACCAGAACGCCAACAACTCCGTCCGCGTGAGCGACGAGTTCATGACCGCCGTCGAGGACGGTGGCACCTTCGGGCTGCGGTCCCGCAGCGACGGGTCCGTGATCGAGGAGGTCGACGCGAACGACCTGTTCCAGAAGATGGCGAAGGCGGCCTGGGAGTGTGCGGATCCCGGGATCCAGTACAACGACACCATCAATGACTGGCACACCAACCCGGTGACCGGCCCCATCACGGCGTCGAACCCCTGCTCCGAGTACATGAGCCTCGACAACTCGTCGTGCAACCTGGCCTCGCTCAACCTGCTGAAGTTCCTCAAGCCCGACGGCACCTTCGACGCGGAGACGTTCGTCAAGGCGGTCGAGCTGATCATCACCGCGATGGACATCTCGATCTGTTTCGCGGATTTCCCCACCGAGTCCATCGGCGAGACCACCCGCAACTTCCGCCAGCTGGGCATCGGCTATGCCAACCTGGGCGCACTGCTGATGGCCATGGGCAAGGGTTATGACACGGATGGTGGGCGCTCCACCGCCGCCGCGATCACGTCGGTCATGACGGGCACCTCGTACCGCCGCTCGGCTGAGTTGGCCGCCGTCGTCGGCCCGTACAACGGCTACGCCGTCAACGCGGAGGCCCACCAGCGCGTGATGCGCAAGCACCAGGCCGCCAACGACGACCTGCGCGTGCTGGCAGACGACCGCCAGCTGCATGCCGTCGCCACCCGTGAGTGGGACCACGTGGTCTCGTTGGGCGCCAAGAACGGCTTCCGCAACGCGCAGGCCTCCGTGCTGGCGCCCACCGGCACCATCGGCTTCATGATGGACTGCGACACCACCGGCGTCGAGCCGGACTTCTCGCTCGTGAAGTTCAAGAAGCTTGTCGGCGGCGGTTCGATGCAGATCGTCAACCAGACGGTCCCGCGCGCGCTCAAGCGCCTCGGCTACAAGTCGGAGGACATCGACGCCATCGTCGAGTTCATCGGCACCCACGGTCACGTGATCGGGGCTCCCGGTCTGGCCGCCGAGCACTACGAGGTCTTCGACACCGCCATGGGGACCCGGGCCATCAGGCCCATGGGTCACGTGCGCATGATGGCTGCTGTACAGCCCTTCCTCTCCGGCGCCATCTCCAAGACGGTCAACCTTCCGGAGGACGCCACTGTTGAGGAGATCGCGGACGTCTACCTGCAGGGCTGGAAGCTCGGTCTCAAGGCGCTCGCGGTCTACCGCGACAACTGCAAGGTCGGCCAGCCACTCTCCGACGGCAAGAAGAAGACCGTCGACGAGGCGAAGGAAGCCCCGCAGCCCGAGGTGCGCATCGAGTACCGTCCGAAGCGCCGCCGTCTGCCCAAGTCGCGTGCTTCGCGCACCACGAGTTTCTCTGTGAGCGGTGCCGAGGGCTACATGACGTCGGGTGCCTACGACGACGGCCGCCTCGGCGAGGTGTTCCTCAAGCTCGGCAAGCAGGGCTCCACGCTGTCCGGCGTGATGGACGCGTTCTCCATCGCGGTGTCGATCGGCCTGCAGTACGGCGTGCCGCTGGAGAGCTTCGTGCAGAAGTTCACCAACCTGAAGTTCGAGCCCGCCGGCATGACGGACGACCCAGACATCCGGATCGCCCAGTCCTTCATGGACTACATCTTCCGCCGCCTGGCCCTGGACTACCTCACGTTCGACGACCGCGCCGAGCTCGGCATCTACACCGCCGGTGAGCGCGCCCGCTACGTCGAGACCGGCAGCTACCTGTCGGAGGAGGACGAGGCCCGGATGCCCGAGGCCGAGCAGCTCCGCAACGACGAGTTCGACGACTTCAACGTGGACGGCGCCCGTCAGCCTTCGCTGATCGACGCGCACACCACGGCGGAGTTGATGGAGGCTATGGGCGTCGCCGCCGTCGACGCGCCGCTGTGCATGACCTGCGGCACCAAGATGCGCCCGTCGGGCAGCTGCTACGTCTGCGAGGGCTGCGGCTCCACCAGCGGTTGCAGCTGACCAACACGATGCTGACCCCAGGGCTGCCCCGGACACGTCCGGGGCGGCCCTGTCCGCGTGTGGGTCGGGCTTAGGCTGGTCCCTGTGAGGGCAGCCGGACCCCCCGCTTCACCCTTTGGGATGAGGTTACAATGGTAGTCAGCGCGATTTTCTCGGCGTTTACCGCCTTTTGCACAGTCTGCTGCGTATATTGACCCTCGTGACTGACAAGCGACTGCGTATCGCAATCCTCAACGACTATGAAGTGGTCGTGCATGGCCTCCGTAGCATGCTCGCGCCCTACGAGGATCGGGTCGAGATCGTCGACATGGGTCCCCGTGCACACGTGGAGGAACCGGTGGATGTCACCCTCTACGACACGTTCAGCCAGAACCACGAAGATGACCCCGACATTCAGGCCCTGATCGGCACGCGGGGGACGGGGGCGTTGGTGATCTACACCTGGACCATGCACCCCGACCTCGCGGCGCAGGCCGTCGCCAGAGGGTGCCGGGGGTACCTCGACAAGTCGATGTCCGCCGCCCAGCTGGTGGAGTCGCTCGAGGCCATCGCTCGAGGTGAAGTGGTGATCTCAGAGCCGGCCGCGGACCACGACGGGCACACCCTCACCTCGCCTGAGGACCTTGCCTGGCCGGGGGCCCACTTCGGCCTCACGGCGCGGGAATCGGAGGTCCTGGCGCTCATCACCCGCGGCCTGACCAACCAGGACATCGCGAGCCGCAGCTACCTGAGCATCAACTCGGTGAAGTCCTACATCCGCTCCGCCTATCGCAAGATCGGCGTCGAACGGCGTTCCCAGGCGGTGCGGTGGGGGCTGGAGAACGGAATGTTGCCAGACTTCAGCCACGTTACGCTGGACGGGTGATTCCTCCAGTAGTCGACCTGGCCTGGCTCCAGGCCCATCCCCACGTGGTGCTCGCGGATGTGCGGCACTACCTCGACGGTCGCTCCGGCGCCCGGGCCTATGAGCACGGGCATCTTCCCGGCGCCGTCCATGTCCCGATGGACGAGGTGCTGGCGGATCCCCCCACGGCTGAGTTTGGTCGCCATCCGCTGCCCACCCCGCAGCGCTTCGCCGACGGGCTCGCCGCCGTCGGGATCGGCGACGACTCCACCGTCGTGGCCTATGACGACGCGGGGGGCTCGATGGCCGGACGCCTTGTGTGGCTCCTGCGCATGCTGGGCCGCGACGCAGCCCTGCTCGACGGCGGAATGACCGCCTATGACGGGGAACTCACCACGGTGGTCCCTGACCCGGCTCCTGCCACCTTCACCGTCACGCCGTGGCCGGACGAGGCGCTGGCCACCATCGAGGAGGCCGCGCGCGGGTCCATCGTCATCGATGCCCGTGGCGCTGAGCGTTTCCGTGGCGAGACCGAGCCGATCGACGCGAAGGCCGGACACATTCCCGGTGCGCGTAGCTTTCCGCTCACGGACAACCTCACGGAGGATGGCCACTTCCTGAGCCCGGTGGAGTTGCGCGAACGCTTCCGCGGGATCGACGATGCGGCGAAGACCATCTCCTATTGCGGGTCCGGCATCACCGCCTGTCACAACCTCATTGCGATGGAGTACGCGGGACTCGGACGGGGCCGCCTCTACCCGGGTTCATGGTCGCAGTACAGCGGCACCGAGAGGCCCGTCGCCGTCGGGGAGTGAGCAATCGCGCAGAGTGGACGGCGCGTCTGCACGCAACGTGCGGAACCGCTCACGTGGGTGCCAGACTCGTCTCTGACCTACACCGCTTTACCAACACACCTGCGAAGGACTCTGCATGAACGCAAAGGGCCGAGTGACCCTCCCGATCGAACAGGGCATGGACGACCAGTTGCCCGGCATCCTGGCACGGCTCGGCGCCGACGCCGTGCGCAACTCGGACGGGACCTGGCTGCCTGAAATCACACCCCAGTTGGGGGTGAAGGTCTACGAGACGTATTTCCCGGCGCGCGGTCAGCAGGCGTTTGCCGAAGCCAACCTCGACGCCCGCCCACGCTTCTATCTGATGAGTGAGCGCGTGGCCGCTCCCGCCGAGGGCCCGCTGTCCATCGAGATCATGAAGGGCTACTACGAGCTCCAGGTCGAGCCGGACCAGGGCGACGTGCAGCGCTGGTGGGAGGTCATCGACCGCACCACCGGCGAGGTCGTGCCGGTGGAGGGCTGGACGGTCGAGGGCTCAGGCGCCGACGTGTCCGTCACCGTCGCTGAGCCTGTGCCCTTCCACGTGTACACGGTGAACTTCCTGGCCTGGCAGGTCTGGGACTCCACGCAGATGTACAACTACATCACCAACAACTGGTGGGACGACGAGTCACGCGTGCGGGAGGTCGGCTACGACGCCCGGCACCCCGTCGCGTGGGAGTTCATGAAGTCGTCCCTGCGCAAGTGGTGTGAAGAGCGCACGGAGGTCGACGTGGTGCGTTTCACCACGTTCTTCTATCACTTCACGCTCGTCTTCAACGACCTCGGCAAGGAGAAGTACGTCGACTGGTTCGGCTACTCCACCTCCGTCAACCCGCTCGCCATGGAGGCCTTCGAGGAGGAGTACGGCTACCGGTTGCGCGCCGAGGACTTCGTGGATCAGGGCTACTACAACTCATCCTTCCGGGTGCCGTCGAAGGTGTTCCGCGATTGGATCGAGTTCACCACCCGCTTCGTCTGCTCCCGCGTCAAGGAACTCGTCGACATCGTGCACGAGTACGGCAAGGAAGCCCTCATGTTCCTCGGCGACAACTGGATGGGCACCGAGCCCTACGGTGAACTGTTCGCCGGCACCGGGATCGACGGTGTCGTGGGCTCCGTCGGATCCTCTGTCACGTGCCGCATGATCTCGGACATCCCCGGCGTGAAGTTCACCGAGGGCCGGTTCCTCCCATACTTCTTCCCCGACGTGTTCCGCCCCGGCGGCGACCCCCTCGGCGAGGCGAACGAGAGTTGGCTCCTGGCCCGCCGCGCCATCGCCCGCACGCCGCTCGACCGCATCGGGTACGGCGGCTACCTGTCGCTGGCTGTGCAGTTCCCCGACTTCATGGCGCGGGTCGAACAGATCTGCGACGAGTTCCGCTCCATCCACGACGAGGGCCAGGGCAAGCGTCCTGAGAACGCGCCCATCCGCATCGGCGTGCTCAACGCCTGGGGGAGCCTGCGCACCTGGCAGACGCACATGGTGGCGCACGCGCTCTGGTACAAGCAGATCTACTCCTACCTCGGCGTCATGGAGGCCCTCGCCGGGCTCCCGTTCGACCTGAAGTTCGTCAGCTTCGATGAGGCCCGCGACGGCAAGCTGGCCGACCTCGACGTGGTGCTGAACGTCGGCGCCGCGGAGACGGCGTTCTCGGGCGGCAGCGAATGGCTCGACGAATCGCTGGCCGTGGCGCTGCGCCGGTTCGTCCACCAGGGCGGCGGCCTCATCGGAGTGGGTGAACCGACCGCGGTGCTGGCCAACGGGGCCTTCTTCCAACTGTCCGACGTTTTCGGCGTCGACAAGGAACTGGGGCTCAGCCAGTCGACGGACCGCTACCCGGTGGAGAAGCCCCAGCACTTCATCACGGCCCACCTCGACGACTCCACCAAGGTCGACGTGGGCGAAGGGGCCGGCGACATCTTTGCCCTGAACGACGACACCCGGATCCTGCGCCTCACCGACAAGTCCGTCGACCTGGCGGCCAAGGAGACCGGCAACGGCCGGGCCGTCTACGCCGCTGGGCTGCCCTACAGCCACGACAACGCCCGGTTGCTGCACCGCGCCATCTACTGGGCCGCCGGCCGCGAGAACGACTTCGACGCCCACTGGATCCCGTCGAACCCCGGGGTCGAGATTGCGGTGTTCCCCGACGCCGGCAGGGCCTTCGTCATGAACAACCTCACCGTCGCGACGTCGACAGCGGTGTCCGGCCGCGTGGGTGGCCTTGTCTCCGACGGCGACATCACTGCGCTGCAGTTGGACCTCGAGCCGATGGAGTCGCGCTGGATCGACCTCGCCTGAGTGGATCATGAGCAAGTGGATGGGGTCACGTGTGGTTCCGAGCCGTTTTCTCGGCGTGTCGCCCGACGACCCCATCCAAGTGCTCACGGTACGTACCGCAAGCTGAGCCAGCGGAGCGGGCCGCTATTGTGTTGTGAGCACAAATCCCTTGGAGGTATCCACACCATGCCGGCGCTCCGCTCCCGCACCACCACCCACGGCCGCAACATGGCAGGCGCCCGCGCGCTCTGGCGTGCCACCGGCGTCACGGACAACGACTGGGGCAAGCCGATCATCGCGGTGGTCAACTCGTTCACCCAGTTCGTGCCGGGCCACGTGCACCTGCGGGACATGGGCAAGCTCGTCTCCGAGTCCATCGCGGAAGCGGGCGGCGTGGGCCGCGAGTTCAACACCATCGCCGTCGACGACGGCATCGCCATGGGCCACGACGGCATGCTCTACTCGCTGCCGAGCCGCGAGCTGATCGCCGACTCCGTCGAGTACATGGTCAATGCGCACTGCGCCGACGCCATGGTGTGCATCTCCAACTGCGACAAGATCACGCCCGGCATGTTCCTGGCCGCCCTGCGGTTGAACATCCCCACAGTGTTCGTCTCCGGTGGCCCCATGGAAGCCGGCAAGGCCGTCATCAAGGACGGCGGTACCGTCGAGAGCTCGCTGGACCTGGTCAACGCCATGGTCGCTGCGGTGGACCCCAACGTCAGCGACGCCGAACTGGGCCGGATCGAAGAGAACGCCTGCCCCACATGTGGCTCCTGCTCCGGCATGTTCACGGCCAACTCGATGAACTGCCTGCTCGAGGCCATCGGCCTGGCGCTGCCGGGCAACGGCTCCACGCTGGCCACCGCGGCGGCGCGCAAGGGCCTGTTCCAGGAGGCCGGGCGCCTCATCGTCGACCTGTGCCAGCGGTACTACGGGGACGACGACGACTCGGTGCTGCCCAGGTCCATCGCCCAGAAGCCCGCGTTCGAGAACGCCATCAAGCTCGACGTCGCCATGGGCGGCTCCACCAACACCGTGCTGCACCTGCTCGCCGCGGCCCAGGAGGGCGACGTCGACTTCACCATGGCCGACATCGACGCGATCTCGCGGGTCACCCCGTGCCTGGCCAAGGTGGCGCCCAACTCCGAGCGCTACTACATGGAGGACGTGCACCGCGCCGGCGGCGTGCCGGCGATCCTGGGCGAACTGCACCGCGGCGGCAAGCTCAACGAAGCGGTCACCTCCGTGCACAGCCCGACGCTCCAGCAGTGGCTCGACGACTGGGACATCCGCAGCGGCAAGACGAAGCCGGAGGCCATCGAGCTGTTCCACGCGGCTCCCGGCGGGGTCCGCACCACCGAGGCGTTCTCCAGCACCAACCGGTGGGAGAGCCTGGACACCGATTCCGACAACGGGTGCATCCGCTCCACCGCCAACCCCTACACGGTCGACGGCGGACTGGCGGTGCTCACCGGCAACCTCGCGCCCGACGGTGCCATCGTCAAGACCGCCGGCGTGCCGGAATCGCAGTGGCACTTCACCGGCACCGCGGTGGTCACGGAGTCGCAGGACGCGGCTGTGGAGGCCATCCTCGGCAAGGTGGTCAAGCCCGGCGACATCGTCATCGTCCGCTACGAAGGACCCAAGGGCGGTCCCGGCATGCAGGAGATGCTGTACCCCACGTCCTACCTCAAGGCGCTCGGCCTCGGCCAGGAGTGTGCGCTGATCACCGACGGCCGCTTCTCCGGCGGATCCTCGGGCCTCTCCATCGGGCACGTGTCGCCGGAGGCCGCCAGCGGCGGCGCCATCGGGCTGATCGAGGACGGCGACAAGATCACCATCTCCATCCCGGACCGCTCGCTGCACCTCGAGGTCGACGACGAGACCCTCGCCGCCCGGCGCGCCGCGCGTGACGCGAAGGGGTGGCAGCCGGCGGAACAGCGCCGGCGTGCGGTGTCGACGGCCTTGAAGATCTACGGGATGCTCGCGCAGTCGGCCGACAAGGGCGCAGCGCGCAAGCTCAACCAGGCCTTATAGCCACTTCTTGGACTTGAAGACCAGGTACATCGCGACGCCCGTGCCCACCATGAGGAGCAGGGCGAACGGGTAGCCGAACGGCCAGTCCAGTTCGGGCATGGTGTGGAAGTTCATCCCGTAGGTGCCCGTCACCAGGCTGGGCACGAACAGCACACCGGCCCATGCCGCGATGCGTCGTGAGTCCTCTGTCTGCTTCAGGCTGGCCGAGGTCATGTTCCTGGCCTCCTCGTTCTGCCGCTGCGTCTGCAGCGATATGTTGAGGTCCAGGGTGCCCTTCAGCGTCTCGCGGAGCACCTCGACGTGCTCGGTGATATGGATGGCGTGATCCTCGATGTCGCGCAGTTCCTGCCGGCGGTGCTCGCCGGCCATCAGGAACACCCTGTCGCGGCGCACGGAGTCGAGGATGGGTTTCAGGGGGCGTACCGCGCGCTGGAGGTCCATCACCTCGCGTGACAACTGGTAGATGCGCCGCGACACCCGGGCCGACCCGCTGAACACCTGGGTTTCGATCTCATCGATGTCGTTCTCGATGCCGAGCACCACCGGACCGTAATCGTCGACGATGTTGTCGAGGAGCTGCTCCAGCACCACGCTGGGCCCGATCCCCAGGGTCTCCGGCGCCGATTCGAGGTCGCGCCGGACAACTGTGAGGTCAGGTGTCTCCGAGTGGCGCACCGTGATGACGAAGCGGTCGCCGGCGATGGCGTGCACCTCGCCGAAGTCCACCGTCTCGGTGCGGTCCACGTACCTCGCGGCGTGGAGCACGAGGAACAGTGTGTCGCCGTATCGCTCGAACTTGGGCCGCTGATGTGCGGTGATGGTGTCTTCGACCAGCAGGGGGCTCAGCTTGAACTCCTCGGCCAACAGCGCCATCTCAGCGTGGGTGGGCCGGTACAGGCCGATCCACACGAAACCGTGGGCGTGCTCGTCGAGCAGGTTGAAGCTCTGGTCGAACGTGGTGGGCGACGCGATCCGCCGCCCGTCGACGTAGAAGCCGGCATCGACGATCGAGGTGGGGCGCGGCTGGGTCATGGCCCCTAGTGTGTCGCAGCGTCGGGGGCCACGTCGCGTCGACGCACGATCCAGGTGACCAGCGCGGCGGCCACGAGAGCCACGGCCAGCACGAGCCAGGGGGAACGGGTCCAGAGGATCCCGATCGCCTTGAAGCCGATCATGCCGATGGTGCCGTACAGGAAGGCCCACATGATGCAGCCGAGGGTGACGGCGGGCAGGTAGCGACGCAACGGCATCCGCGTGACACCCGCGGCCAGGTTGACCATGGTCTGGATCCCGATGGTGAGGAACGAGATGGACACCGCGGGAGCGCCCCACCGGTTCAGCCAGCGGGCCCCCGTGGCGTAGTGCCGCGACTCCATCAGCTTGACGAGCCGCGTCCGCCGGGCCCCTGCGGCGATGCCGCGCCCCAACCAGTAGGTGGCGTTGGCCCGCAGCATCACGATCCCGAAGAGCGCCACCACCACGACCGCGAACGGGGCGTCCCAGGTGGTGGGATCAAACACGGCTCTCCTGGTGCTGCGAGGGGGATGGGGCTCCGCCAGTGTATCTGTTCAGGTGAGGAAGGCACCGGCGGCCACGATCACCGGCACGCTCAGCAGAGTGGTCCACAGGGTCGTCGCCTGCACCAGCGGGAGGGCGGTGCGGTACCGCATGGCGTGCACGAAGACGACCTGGGCCGTGGGTAGCGCTGCCAGGACGACGGCGGCGCGTAGCGGCGTGCCGGTGAGGCCGAACAGCAGGGACAGGCCGAGTGCCACTCCCGGCACCACGAAAGACTTCGTCGCGATGGCGGCCACGGTCAGCCGGGGCAGCCTGTTCAGGGCGGGCAGGGGAGTGGAGTGGAACGACATGCCGAAGGCCAGCAGCATGGCGGGAATACCCAGCTCAGCCATCAGCACCAGGGGATCCCAGAGGACGATGGGTGGTTGCCACGCACTGAGGTTCAGCGCCAGGCCGATGACTCCCCCCAGTACGAGGGGATGGGTGAGGAAGCTGCGGACCACCGAACGGCCACGGCCCGCCGGCGTCGACTCGAGCACCGCCACCGCAGTGGGTTGCAGGATCAGCACCTGGAGCAGCATCGCGGGTGCGGCCCACGCTGCGTCGCCCAGCACGTAGGCGGCGATGGAGATGCCCAGGTTGCCGGCGTTGACGTAGCTCGTGGCCAGATATGCGACGGCACCCTCCGCACGGGTGGCGCCCCACCGTCGCACCATCGTGATGGAGAAGGCCAGGCCGGTGAGGACACAGGCCAGCCCGAAGGCCAGCACGTGGGGGCCGATCAGCAGGTCGAGATCCGCCCCCGCCACGGCCACCAACACCAGGGCGGGCTGGCCCACGTAGAACGCCACGTCGCCCAGCACCTTCTGCGCCGAGCGGCCGGTGACCCGGGTGCGGGCCAGCAGATATCCGACGGCGACGACGATGCCGATCGTCGTGAATCCCTGCAGCGCCGCCCACATGCGCAGAAGACTACGCCCAGGCTTCACCGTGGTTTCAGCGGTCTTGTCGGGGTCGGCTACGATTCCCCCGTGACTTTCTCCGCCAAAACGCTGCGTCGCATGCTGGCCGCCGTCGGTATCGCCTCGCTGATCACCCTGTCCGCCTGTGGCTCCGCCGACCCCACCACCGAGCCGGAGGTGTCGCCCTCGGCGTCGGTCTCCGCTGAGCCGAGTGCGGAGGCGTCGCCGAGCGTCGAGGCATCACCGAGCGCCGAAGAGAGTCCCCAGCCCACCATCACCCCCTCCGCGGACCTGAGCGCCGTCGAGGTCGTCGACGGCGACGTGCCGGAGGTCAAGATCCCCGCCCCGTGGGGCATCGAGAAGACCCAGGCGGACGTGCTGAAGGAGGGTGAGAGCGCGCAGACGCTCACCGACACCTCAGTGGTCACCATCAACTACATGGGCGTCAACGGCACCACCGGTGAGGTGTTCGACAGCTCCTACGAGCGCGGCGAGCCCGCCACCTTCTCGCTCGAGCAGGTCGTGCCCGGGTTCCAGAAGGGGCTCTCCGGCCAGAAGGTCGGCTCCCGCGTGCTGATCGGCATGGTTCCCGAGGACGGCTACGGCGAGGGCAACCCCGGCGCCGGCATCGAAGCAGGCACGTCGTTGGTCTTCCTCGTCGACATCATCTCGTCGAACTTCTCCGAGGCCGTGGGCGAAGAGGTTCCCCCGGCCGAGGGCATGCCCACCGTCACGATGAAGGACGGCAAGCCCGAGATCGCCGTCCCGGCCGGAGTTGCGGCTCCCACAGAGCTGCGCGCCCAGCCGCTGATCACGGGCCCGGGTGCCGCCATCACCGCAGAGTCGACCGTCCAGGTCCAGTACCGCGCGTTCAACTACGCCGACGGCACCATCTGGCAGGACGCCTGGGCGCCGCAGTCGGGCAAGCTCTCCAGCCTCATCGAGGGCTGGAAGCAGGGCCTGGTCGGCAAGACGGCCGGCTCCCGCGTGCTGCTCGTCGTGCCGCCCGCGCTGGCGTTCCCCGACGGTCTGCCGGAGGCCACCCCGCCGCTCGAGGCCGGCCAGACGCTGGTCTACGTGATCGACATCCTGGACGTGCAGAACTAGTCCGCAGGGACCTCTCCGGGCACCAACGCCCGGTCGGAGGACCGCCACACGGCACCCGAGAAGAAGCGCTGATCGCCCGGCATGGCGGCCAGCGCTTCTTCTGTTGTCCGGCACGGGCCCAGTCCGAGCGAACTGCTGAGCTGCGCCAGGACGTCGGCAGGTGGGAGCGGGGCGAGGTCGGCGAGGGTGACCGCACCGTCGCGTTTGGCGAGCCGTTGCCCCTCCTCGTTGACCACCAGCCCGATGTGCGCGTACGTGGCCGGGGTGCCGCCGAGTTGCCGGGTGAGCCACGCCTGTCGCGGCGCCGAGCTGAGGAGGTCGTCGCCCCTGGTGATGTGGGTGACGCCCATCCCGATGTCGTCGACCACCACCGCTAGGTTGTAGGCGAAGGCGCCGTCACCGCGCACCAGCACGAAGTCGTCGACGACGCCCTCCACCCGCCCTGCGTGCACATCCTCGACGGCGAACGTGGCGCCCCCGGAATCCACCCGCAGGGCGGGCCTCCGGGTGGCGCGGCGCTCGGCTCGTTCCGAGGCCGTCAACCGCCGGCAGGTGCCGGGGTAGGCCCGGTACCCGTCGTGTGGTGCGGAGGCGGCCTCCGCGATCTCCCGGCGGCTGCAGAAACACTCGTAGGTGGGGAGGCTGCGCACGGCGTCGCGGTACAGGCCCAGCCGCTCAGACTGGCGCACCACCTCGCCGTCCCACTCCAACCCCAGGGCCAGCAGGTCTGCCAGGTTCCGCGCCTCCGCGGCGTCGGCGGCCCGCACCCGCTCGGCATCCAGGTCCTCGACGCGCATCAGCCACCGGCCGCCCGCAGAACGGGCGAGAAGCCACCCGGCCAGGGCGGTGCGCAGGTTCCCCAGGTGGAGGTCCGAGGTGGGGCTCGGCGCGTATCGGTCGATATGTGGCATGGGGTCCATGATGCCGCCTCCGCACCCGGTACCCTGAGCCGCATGTCAGCGAGGAAATCGGAGCGGCTTGTCAACCTGCTCATAGCGCTGCTCAGCACCCGTCGGTTCCTGACGAAACAGGAACTACGTGAGACGGTCGAGGGCTATCGGCTCTCCGCGAGCGACAGCGCCTTCGAACGCCAGTTCGAGCGTGACAAGGAAGAACTGCGCAACATCGGGGTGCTGATCGAAACCGGCTCCAACGATCCGTTCTTCGACGACGAGGAGGGGTACCGGATCAACCGGTCAGAGTTCGAACTCCCGCCGCTGGATTTCACGCCCGAGGAACTCTCCGCGCTCGGCCTCGCCGGTCAGGTCTGGCAGGACACGGTGGCGGCGGACCACACGGCCCAGGCCTTCGAGGCGCTGCGTGCCGGCGGCGCGGCACCGGACCCCACCCTGGTGCCCCGGATGCGCCCGCTCCTGGCCGTGGCAGAGCCGAGCTTCGACGTGCTCTACGACGCCATCCTGCGTCGCGTCGAGGTGACGTTCGGCTATGCCGGGGAGGAGCGTCGGCTGCAGCCCTGGAAGATGCTGCAGCGCCGCGGCCACTGGTACGTGTTCGGGTTCGATCCGGACCGCCAGGCGGACCGCTTCTTCAAATTGTCGCGCTTCACCGGCGAGGCCGTGGCCCACGGCAAGGCGGGTGCCTACAGCGTGCCTGATGACGTGGGGGAGCGCGCCCAACGGCTCGCGCCGCCCGGCGCCAGCACCGCCGTCGTGGCAGTGCGCGAAGGCGCCCCGCACGACTTCCCCCACCCGGAGGCCGTGGCCCACGTGGGGGTCCCCGAGGGTTACACCGCCTACCGGGTCAGCCTCTCCACCGATGACGCGATCGTCGGCGAGGTGGCCGCGGCGGGCCCAGACATGATCCTCCTCGACCCGCCGGAGCTTCGCGCCGCTGTGATCGAGCGACTGCGGGCGGTGGCATCGTGAGGTCCGAGGAACAGCTTGCGCGGCTCCTGCGGTTGGTGCCGTACCTGTCCGCCCACCCCGGTATCGAGGTGGCGAAGGTGGCTGAGGAATTCGGCGTGACGCCACGCCAGGTGATCAGGGACCTCGAGGTGCTGCAGTTCTGCGGCCTCCCGGGCGGGTACTTCGACGACCTCTTCGACGTCGACATCGACGTGGTGCGCGAGGAGGGACACATCGACTTCCGCAACGCCGACGTCCTGGCCCGGCCGCTGCGGTTGCGCCCGGCGGAGGCCGCGGGCCTGCTGGCCGCACTGCGGCTCGTCGTCGACGTCGCGGGCAGGTCCGACGCGGCAGCGAGCGCGCTGAAGAAGCTGGAAGCGGCCGTGGGGGAGGCCGACGCCTACGTCAGCGTGGCGGTGGAGTCGACCGATCCGCAGCGGCGCGCGGCGCTGAGCCGGGCCGTCGAGCAGCGACGCGCAGTGCAGCTGGAGTATCGCACCACCGGCAGGCAGGGGACCACCACCGCCGTGGTCGAGCCCGCCAGGCTGAACCTGGTGGACGGCTACACCTATCTCGACGCGTGGAGCAGGTCACGCCAGGCCTGGCGCAGCTACCGGCTGGACCGGGTCGTCGCCGTCGAGGTGCTCGACGAGGTGGCCGGCGACCACGGGGCACCCCCGGACGGCTGGTTCGACGACGTGCCGGACCGGCTCACGCTGACGGTGCAGCCCTCGGCGCGCTGGATCGCGGAGTACTTCCCGACCGTGGGCGTCGAGGACCTGGGCGACAGGGTGGCCGTCACGTTCCCCGTCGCCTCGCACGACTGGGCCGTTTCGCTCATCCTGCGCCTCGGCGGCGCGGTGCTGGACGTGTCCGACGACAGGGTCGCCCAGGCGGCCAAGGTGAAGGCAGGCAGGGCCCTTGCTGGATATCCCGAGGTCGTCCGGTAGCATTTCGCCCGTGATCTGGGTTGTTGTTGTCGGCGCGCTCGCCCTTGCAGGTGTGGTGGCGCTGGTCATCCACGCCGTGTCGCTGGGCCACAAGGCCGCAGACGTCAAGGCCGAGATCACCGTGTTGAACGAGCGGCGCGCCGAACTGCGCACGCTGCTCGGTCAGCTTGAGAGAACCCCTGCACAGCGCGACTAGACTGTGAGGGCAGAACAGGTGACGCCTCCCGTCGCCTAAGAAAGGGACCAATGCCTACTTTGTTGTTCATGGGCGGCTGGGAATGGGTGATCATTCTCGTTGTCGCGCTGCTGCTTTTCGGCGGCTCGCGTCTTGCCGGTGTCGGTAAGGGCATGGGACGCTCCATCCGCGAATTCAAGGAAGAGGTCAAGGGTGTCGAGGGCGAGGGTGGTGCAACGCGTCACGACGAGGTCGTCGACGCCGAGATCGTCCAGCCTGAGATCGATCACGACCGGAAGCCGCGCGAAAGCTGATCATGTCGGCCGCAACTGCTGAGCCAGCCACCGAGGGCCGGTTCGCCTGGCTGCGGCCACCGAAGGGTGGCCCCGGCGGGACGATGTCGATCTGGGACCACCTGCGGGAACTCCGCTACCGGGTCACCATTGCCGCCATCGCGATCGTCCTCGCCGGTTCCTTCTCGATCATCTTCTACAAGCAGCTGGTACTGCTGATCATGGCGCCCTGGAACCGGGCCCGCACCGCCCTCGAAGAGGCCCGGCCCGGAGCCAGCCTCATGGTGGTCAACAACGGCGTGACCAGTTCCTTCACCTTCGCCGTGGTGCTGTGCGTGGTGGCCGGCATCATCCTGTCCACCCCCATCTGGGTCTACCAGCTGTGGGCCTTCGTAGCCCCCGGCCTGGTGGCCAAGGAGAAGAAGTACGCGATCGGGTTCATCGCCGCTGCCACTCCGCTGTTCCTCGGCGGGTGCGCACTCGGTTACTACATCTGGCCCAAGGGCATTGAGGTGCTGTTGAGCTTCACGCCACAGGACATGGGCATCACCAACATGCAGGACATGGCGGAGTTCCTCAAGATGGAGATCCAGATCATTCTGGTCTTCGGCCTGAGCTTCCTGCTGCCCGTGGTCGTCGTGGCGCTGAACATGGCCAACGTCGTGCGGGGCTACCAGCTCAAGAGAGCCCGCAAGTTCGTGATGTTCGGCAGCGTCGTGCTCGCGGCCGTGGCCACGCCCACCACAGATCCCTTCTCGATGCTGTCGCTGGCGCTGCCGGTGTCCGGCATGTTCCTGATCGCGGAGCTGATCTGCCGGATTTCAGACAAGCGCAAGGGCATCACCGAGGAAACGGTCGCCGAATACGCGATCGACCTGGAAGACGGCAAGTGACCGGTGAGGTTGCCAAACGCCGCCTCGTCAGCGTCGTGTGCAACGAAGCCTCCGGCGGCGGTCGTGCCGGCCGTGCCCTTCCCGGCGTCGCCCGCCAGTTGCGCGACGGCCTCACCGGCGCAGACCTGCACATCGTCACCTCCACGTCCTACGAGCAGGCCCGGGACCTGACGCGTTCGCTCGCCCTGCAGGCCCGTCCCGGCGACGTGGTGGCGGTCATGGGTGGCGACGGCATGGCCCATCTGGGTCTCAACGCCTGCGCCGAAACCGATGCGACGCTCGCGGTCATCCCCGCCGGCACCGGCAACGATTTCGCCCGCGGCGCGGGCATTCCCAAATCCATCCGGCAGTCCGTGGAGGCCGTGGTAGCCGGCGTCGTCCGCGTGATGGACCTCAGCAAGCTCACCAACGACTCCGGCGCGCGTTTCGTCGGCGCGGTCGTCTCCAGCGGCTACGACGCGCGGGTCAACCGTGCCACCAACGACATCCGGCTGCGCTTCGGGGCGCTGAGCTACGGCTGGATCGCGCTGCGGGAGCTGGCCTCCTTCGCGCCCCTGGAGTACCGCCTGGTCATCGACGGCCAGCCCCGCGAACTGCGGGCCATGATGGTGGCGGTCGCGAACACCGCGGTGTTCGGCGGTGGCATGCAGATCGCGCCGGACGCGGACGTCGCCGACGGCATGCTCGATGTCACGATCATCCATGAGGCCTCACGCGGCAAGCTGTTGCGCCTCCTGCCCTCGGTCTACACGGGTGGTTTCGTCACGGACCCGGTGGTGGAGCGCCTCCGTGCGCACACCGTCGAGGTGGACGGTGACGGTCTGTTCCTGATGGGCGACGGCGAGGAGATGGGCGACGTGCCCGCTACCGTGAACTGCGTCCCTGGCTGCCTGAAGGTCATCGTCGGGGACGCGGGCTGAGGCTCCGCGCCCCCGAGGTCCCCACCCTGGCCAAACGCGTGCGGTAGCGTGATACGCAAATGACGGACAACGTTCTCGACCAACTCTCCGAGTTCAGTGCGCTCTACCCGTACCAGCTCGACGACTACCAACTCGACGGATGCCGCGAGCTGGCGGAGGGCCGCGGCGTGCTCGTGGCCGCCCCCACCGGCGCCGGCAAGACCGTGGTGGGCGAGTTCGCGGTCTTCCTCGCGGTGGAGACCTCCCGCAAGTGCTTCTACACCACGCCCATCAAGGCGCTCTCGAACCAGAAGTACCACGACCTGGTGGAGCGCTACGGGTCAGACCGGGTGGGTCTCCTGACGGGCGACACGTCCATCAACTCCGAGGCGCAGATCGTGGTGATGACCACCGAGGTGCTGCGCAACATGATCTACGCGGGCTCCCAAACCTTGGCCAACCTCGGCTTCGTCGTGATGGACGAGGTGCACTACCTGGCGGACCGGTTCCGCGGTGCGGTGTGGGAAGAGGTCATCCTCGGCCTGTCGGATTCAGTGCAGATCGTGGCGCTGTCGGCCACGGTGAGCAACGTGGAGGACTTCGGCGAGTGGCTCCGCACCGTGCGCGGTGAGTTCTCCATCGTCGTGTCCGAGCGCCGGCCGGTCCCGCTGTTCCAGCACGTGTTGGTGGGCCGCAAGCTGATGGACCTGTTCGAAGGGGTGGCTCCCACGGCGCAGGAACTGCCGGAGGCGCGCGCGTCGAAGGTCAGCCGTGAGCTGCTGAGGGTCTCGAAGGGTGAGGCCACCAAGGTGCGCGACGACGCCCGCAGGCCGCGCGGCAGGTCCGGGCGCGGCAAGCGTGAGGTGACGCAGGGTTCCGGCAGGTACGGTGGCGCCGCACACGAGCGCTTCCGCGAGCACCGCACGAGCCGCGGCGAGGTCGCCGTCGTGCTGGACAGGGCGCAGCTGCTGCCCGCCATCTACTTCATCTTCTCCAGGGTCGGCTGCGACGCGGCGGTCGGCCAGGTGTACGACGCCGGCATCACGCTGACGAACCGGTCCGAGGCGGCGCTGCTCGGCGACATCGCCGACAAGCACGTCAAGGGGCTGTCGTGGGCGGATCTCGACGCGCTGGGCTACGACCGGTTCCGTGAGGCGCTGATGGCGGGGGTGGCCGCGCACCATGCCGGCCAGTTGCCCGCCTACAAGGCGATCGTCGAAGAGGGTTTCGCCACGGGTGCCCTCAAGCTGGTCTTCGCCACGGAGACGCTCGCGCTGGGCATCAACATGCCGGCGCGCACCGTCATCATTGAGAAGTTGGTCAAGTACAACGGCGAGTCGCACGTCGACATCACGCCGGGGGAGTACACCCAGCTGACCGGGCGTGCCGGCCGACGCGGCATCGACGTCGAGGGGCACGCCGTCGTGCTGTGGCAGTCAGGTATGGATCCCCGTGCGGTCGCCGGCCTCGCCTCGAGGCGCACGTATCCACTGGTGTCCAGCTTCGCCCCCACCTACAACATGGCCGTCAACCTGATGGCCACGCTGGGCCGCGAGCGGGCCAGCGACCTGCTCAACCAGTCGTTCGCGCAGTTCCAGACTGACAAGTCGGTGGTGAAGGCCACCCGCACCTCCCGCTCGACGCGCGCCGATCTCGCCGTCGCACGCGAAGCGGTGGAGTGCCACCTGGGCGACTTCATGAGCTATGCGCGGCTGCGCGACGAGATCTCCAGGTTGGAGGCGGTGTCCTCGAAGGCCCGCAAGGCTGAGCAGTCAGAACTCGTCGGGCACTCCCTGACCACGCTGATGCCCGGCGATATCGTGCACGTACCGCGCCAGGGGTGGGCCGTAGTGCTGCGTGTGGGCCAGCAGGGGCGGCAGGCCGAGCCCTGGGCGCAGATCATCTCCGGCGACCACACGGTGCTCAAGCTGCAGGCCCACGACCTCCGGGGGCCCATCGAACCGATCGGCCGGGTGCGGGTGCCACGTAATTTCTCGGTGCGGGACCGGGCGGACAGGCGTTCGCTGCTGTCGGCCATGAGCAGCAAGATCGCTTCCGCAGACCCCCAGATCCCGGACACCGCGCCGCCGTCCGACGACCAGGTGCAGCGCGAGATCCGGCAGTTGCGCGGCGAACTCAAGGCCCACCCCTGCCACGAGTGCCCTGACCGGGAGATCCACGCGGTCGAGGCCGCGCGCGTCATCCGGCTGGAGCGTGAGGCGGAGCGGATCGAGTCTCAGATCACCGGCAGAGCCAATTCTCTGGCCGTGCAGTTCGAGCGCGTGCTGGCGGTGCTCGACGAACTGGGTTACCTGGACGACGACACGCTGACGGATGCCGGACGGATGCTGCGCCGCATCTACAACGAACTCGATCTCGTCGCAGCGGAATGCATCCGCCGCGACGTCTTCGCCGGGCTCACCCCTCCCCAGTTGGCAGCGGTGCTGTCGACGTTGGTCTACGAGTCGCGCCCCACGCGCGACGCCGTGCTGCCGCGCATGCCGGACGCAGAGTCGGAGCGCGCGCAGTCCGCGCTGCGTGACGTGTGGCGTGAGGTTGGCAGGTTGGAGCGCCAGCACAAGCGTGACCGGGGCAGGGAGCCCGACATCGGGTTCGCCGAGGCCGCGTGGCGTTGGTCTTCCGGCCAGGACCTGTCGAAGGTGCTCGCCACCACCAGTCTCTCGGCCGGCGACTTCGTGCGCTGGGTGCGGCAGGTGGTGGATCTTGCGGGCCAGCTGGCCACCGCCGTCGGTCCCGGTGACCTGCGTCGTACCTGCCACGCCGTGGCGGATTCGATGCGCCGCGGCGTCGTGGCCACGGACCTGACAGAGGACTGATTGCGTCCCCGGCGTCGGTACGGAGTGAGCGTGCGTCCATCGAGAGACCAGTAGGATTCCCCCGTGTCAGTAGCCCTGCGTGTCATTCCCTGCCTCGACGTTCACGACGGACGCGTGGTCAAGGGGGTCAACTTCCAGAACCTCCGCGACGCGGGCGACCCCGTCGAACTGGCTGCGAAGTATTCCGCGCAGGGGGCGGACGAACTCACCTTCCTGGACATCTCCGCCTCTGTCGAGGGCCGGGCGACCACCCGTGAGATGGTCGCCCGCTGCGCCGAGACGGTGTTCATCCCGCTGACGGTGGGCGGGGGAGTGCGCTCGGTCGCCGACGTCGACGCGTTGTTGCGCTCAGGTGCCGACAAGGTGGGCATCAACACCGGTGCGCTGGCCCGCCCCGGGGTGATCGACGAGATCGCCAAAACCTTCGGCAACCAGGTGCTCGTGCTCTCAGTGGACGCCCGCCGCGAAGAGGGGATGCCGTCGGGCTACGGGGTCACCACCCACGGGGGGAAGAAGTCGGCGGGGGTCGACGCGCTGGCGTGGGCCAGGGAGGCCTGCAACCGCGGCGTGGGAGAGATCCTGCTCAACTCGATGGACGCCGACGGCACCACGGACGGTTTCGACCTCGAGATGTTGCGCGCCGTGCGAGAGACCGTCGACGTGCCCCTCATCGCCTCCGGAGGGGCGGGCACGGTGCAGCATTTCGTCGACGCAGCCCGTGCCGGCGCCGACGCGGTGCTCGCGGCGAGCGTGTTCCACTACGGTGCCCTCACCGTCGACCAAGTAAAGGCCGGCCTCCGCGAGGCCGGGCTCGAAGTCCGCTGACAACCGAAGGAGCTCTTCATGGACTGCCTGTTCTGCAAGATCATCAACGGCGACATCCCCTCGAAGAAGATCTATGAGGACGACGTGGCCTTCGCGTTCCTCGACATCTCACCCTGGCAGAAGGGTCACAGCCTCGTGGTGCCCAAGCGGCACACCGTCGACATCCTGGAGGACGACGACGTGCTCGCGGAGATCGGGCACGCCGTGGCTCGGGTCGGTCGGCTCCTCAAGGAGCGCCTGGGGGCGGACGGTTTCAACGTGCTCGCCAACGTCGGGGGCGTGTCGGGCCAGGAGGTGTTCCACACCCATGTGCACGTGATCCCGCGCTATGCCGACAACCCCGGAATCGGTAACATGCGGGGCGTGATCGACGTTGATCTGGACGATGTCCACTCGGCACTGAAGCCTTAAGTGACCCCGATTAGGACAGGCTAACCACAGGGGTGCATACTACCAATTGTCGTAAATACCGAACCCCCGTAAGGTAACGGCCGGAGCCCTCTCTCCAGTGGGTCCCGAGACACAGTCCCAGGGTGCAAGCGCACCCAGACAGATAGAAAGAGGGCTTCCATGAAGGCCACCAAAATTGTCGGCATCCTGTCGATCATCGCCGGCGTTGTCCTCATCGTCGCCGGCGCCGTCACCTGGACCCAGGTGTCGTCGCAGCTCAAGGCTGAGAACATCACCGTGCCGGGCGATTCGACGTTCATGAACGGCGCCTACGCGGGCAAGGAAGTCACCGGCCCGCTGAGCGCGTTCGCCCAGGCAGACACGATCAACATGCACGCCCTGGCCGGCTCCGAGGGCAAGACCTACGCCGAGCTCGGCTCGCTCGCCCGTGAGGCCGAGGCCGCCGGCGACACCGCCGCCGCTGAGGAGTTCAACAAGCAGCGCAACACCGTCATGAACGGTTCCTTCCTCCGTGCCTCGCTGTTCACCTCGGTCGTCGCCTTCGGCGTCGCCGCCCTGGTGATCGGTCTCGGCATCCTGTTCGCCCTCATCGGTTGGGCACTCACCACCATCCGCCCGTCGGTGGTTGGCCGCGTCGAGGCGTGATTACGCACCTCTGAACGCTCGTGAGACGGCGGGCCGGGTTTTCCCGGCCCGCCGTCCCACATTTCGGAACATGTAGCTGTGTCGCTTGACAGTGACGCCGCCAAACGCGAGGGTTGACCCATGCCCAACGCAAGCTGGCTCGTAATTGACTTCTAGCGCTTACCGATCTCAGATCTGAAGCGCTCCCTCGTGTGCCCCAGTGGGCAGCGGGGGTTTTTTCTTGGAAGACGAAGTACTCACGAGCCACTGCACATGAGAAGGGAGAGGCAATGGCGCAGACAGACGGTCAGCTCATGACGGGGGCCCAGGCTCTCGTTGAGTCACTCGAACGAATGGGTGTCGATGTAGCTTTCGGTATTCCCGGCGGCGCCATTCTGCCTGCGTACGACCCGCTCTACGACTCCAAGATCCGCCACATCCTGGTGCGGCACGAGCAGGGCGCCGGCCACGCGGCCGAGGGCTACGCGATGTCGTCCGGCCGCGTCGGCGTCTGCATCGCGACGTCCGGACCTGGCGCCACGAACCTCGTGACCCCCATCGCCAACGCGTACATGGATTCGACGCCGATCGTGGCGATCACCGGACAGGTCAACAGCCACTCCATCGGCACCGACGCCTTCCAGGAAGCTGACATCCGCGGCATCACGATGCCGATCACGAAGCACAGCTACCTCGTCAAGGAGGTCGGCGGGATCCCGCGCGCGATACAGGAGGCCTTCCACATCGCCGCCACGGGCCGTCCGGGCCCGGTGCTCGTCGACATCGCCAAGGACGCGCTGACCAACTCGGCGCCGTTCATCTGGCCGGAGACGCTCGACCTGCCCGGCTACAAGCCGACGATCCGTCCGCATTCGCGGCAGATCCGGGCGGCGGCGAAGATGATCTCCGAGGCCAAGCGCCCCGTGCTCTACATCGGTGGCGGCGTCACCCTTTCCCGGGCGCACGAGCAACTGGCCGAGTTCGTCGAGAAGACCCGCATCCCCGTGGTGACCACGTTGATGGCGCGCGGTGCGTTGCCGGATTCGCACGAACTCAACATGGGGATGCCCGGCATGCACGGCACCGTCGCAGCCGTGGGCGCGCTGCAGAAGGCCGATCTCCTCATCGCGCTGGGGACCCGGTTCGACGACCGCGTCACCGGCAAGCTGGACAGCTTCGCCATAGGGGCCAAGATCATCCACGCAGACGTGGACCCGGCAGAGATCGGCAAGAACAAGCCGGTTGACATCCCGATCGTGGGCGACGTCAAGCAGACGCTCGTCCAGCTCAACGAGGCCATCGAGGCCTATGAGATGCCCCAGATCGACGCGTGGCGCCGTCAGCTGGGCACGATGAAGGCGCGGTACCAGCCGCGGTGGGATGCCGCTCCTGACGGGCAGCTCTCCCCGCAGGAGGTCATCCAACGCATCGGCCAGCTGAGCCCCGCAGACAGCATCTACGCTGTCGGCGTCGGCCAGCACCAGATGTGGGCAGCGCACTTCCTGCCGCACGAGAAGCCGAACTCGTGGCTCAACTCCGGCGGCGCCGGCACCATGGGCTTCTGTGTCCCTGCGGCGATGGGAGCCAAAGTCGCCAACCCGGACACCACGGTGTGGGGGATCGACGGCGACGGCTGCTTCCAGATGACCAACCAGGAACTCGTCACCTGCGCGCTCAACAACATCCCGATCAAGATCGCGATCATCAACAACCACGCCCTCGGCATGGTGCGCCAGTGGCAGTCCCTTTTCTACGAGGGCCGCTACTCCAACACCGACCTGATGACCGAGTCGCTACCCAATTTCCCGATGCTCGCGGAATCGATGGGCTGCGTCGGGCTGCGCGCCACCAACGAGGTGGAGGCGGAGGCCGCCATCCAGCAGGCGCTGGAGATCAACGACCGCCCCGTGGTCATCGAATTCGTCGTGCACAAGGACGCCATGGTCTGGCCGATGGTGCCCGCCGGTGTCAGCAACGATGAGATCCGCGTCGCCCGCGACATGGCTCCCGAGTGGGAAGAGGAAGTCCTGTGAAGACCCAGACCCTGTCCATCCTGGTCGACAACCGTCCCGGCGTCCTGACGCGCGTCGCCGCGTTGTTCTCGCGCCGTGGCTTCAACATCCAGTCCCTGGCCGTCGGTCCCACCGAGTCCGAGGACCTGTCGCGCATGACCGTCGTGGCGCAGGTCGACGACGAGGCCGCGCTCGAGCAGATCGTCAAGCAGCTCAACAAGCTGATCGAGGTGCGCAAGGTGCTCGAACTCAGTGTCTCGGCGGTGCGTCGCGAGATGATGCTGGTGAAGGTGCGCGCAGACGTGAACACCCGCAGCCAGGTCATCGACGTGGTCAGCCTGTTCCGCGGCAAGGCAGTGGACGTGTCGGCTGAATCGATCACGGTCGAGGCCACCGGCAGCGACGAGAAGCTCGCCGCACTGCTGGAGATGCTGACTCCGCACGGCATCATCGAGCTGGTCCAGTCGGGCCAGGTCGCGCTGGGCCGCGGTGCTAAGACGCTCTCGCAGAGCAAAGCCAAGTAACCAATAGACTCACCCCCACATCGCTACATCAGAGAAGGATTCCCATGGCAGAGATGTTCTACGACAAAGACGCCGACCTGTCGATCATCCAGGGTCGTCACGTCGCCGTCATCGGCTACGGCTCGCAGGGCCACGCGCACGCCCTTTCGCTGCGTGACTCCGGCGTCGACGTGCGGGTCGGCCTGCGCGAAGGCTCGCCGTCGCGTGCGAAGGCGGAGGCCGAGGGCCTGCGCGTCGTGTCCGTGGCCGAGGCTGTCGAAGAGGCTGACCTCATCATGATCCTGGCGCCGGACCAGGCGCAGCGCACCCTCTACAAGGAGGAGATCGAGCCGCACCTCGCCGAGGGCGACGCGCTGTTCTTCGCGCACGGCTTCAACATCCGCTACGGCTACATCACGCCGCCGCAGGGCGTCGACGTGTGCATGGTGGCTCCCAAGGGCCCCGGGCACCTCGTGCGTCGCGAATACGCGGACGGCCGTGGCGTGCCCGCGATCATCGCCGTGGAGAAGGACGAGTCCGGCAAGGCCTGGGAGCTCGCGCTGAGCTACGCCAAGGGGATCGGCTCGCTGCGCGCCGGCGGCATCAAGACCACCTTCACCGAGGAGACCGAGACTGATCTGTTCGGCGAGCAGGCCGTGCTGTGCGGCGGCGCGTCGGCGCTGGTGCAGGCCGGCTTCGAGGTGCTGACCGAGGCCGGCTACCAGCCTGAGGTCGCCTACTTCGAGTGCCTCCACGAGCTGAAGCTCATCGTCGACCTCATGTACGAGGGCGGCATTGCCAAGCAGCGTTGGAGCGTCTCCGACACCGCCGAGTACGGCGACTACGTGTCGGGCCCCCGCGTCATCGACGAGCGCGTCAAGGAGAACATGAAGGGCGTCCTCGCGGACATCCAGAACGGCAACTTCGCCAAGCGCTTCATCGACGACCAGGACGCCGGCGCGCCGGAGTTCAAGGAACTGCGCGCCAAGGGCGAGGCGCACCCCATCGAGGCCACCGGCCGTGAGCTGCGCAAGCTCATGAGCTGGGTCGCCTCGGACGATGCCGACTACACCGAAGGCACCGCCGCCCGCTGATCAGGGCCGGCCTGAGAGGGCCCCCAGTGACCGCACCGGTCACTGGGGGCCTTTCGTCTCACCCGGGCTGGTCGTCGCGTTCGAGCAACTTGGGGGCCTGCTTCAGCCAGAGCTCCTCGAGCTCGCTCTCGTTTTGCCGGGCCCGGGAGAAGAGATCGGTGAGCTGCCGACGGTCGAGGCGGGTGTCGTCGAGCTGCAGCAGGATCTGCCACATCCTGGACTGTGCGTGCACGGCGTCCAGCAACGCCTCGAGCTCGACCAAATCTGAGAGCGGGGAGCGGCGCACCACCTCGCGGTTCAGCTTCAGCCGGCTCGCTTTCTCGGCCATCTTCGCGACGAAGTCCTTCGCGCTGTTCGGCTGCGCTCCGAAGCGCTCCATGATCTGCTGCAGTTCCTCGTGCGCCGCCTCGATGTCGACGGCGATGCGGGCGACGGCGTCGCGCACGCTCTGCTCGCCGTGGCCCTCCGCGACGCGGTGAAAGGCGTCGACGCCGGCGGCGGCTCCGCCGTGGTGGTCCCGAAGATAGGTCTTGATGTAGGTCATGGTCACAACCTTCCTGTGGGTCATCACGCTCGACGCTACCCGTTTGTCGCCACAGCCCGTGACAGATGCCCGGCTAGACTTCGGTCGGTTACCAAGGGTGAGGGGTGAGATGGCGCGCGACGATGGGACGGCGACCCAGGACTACGCCCGGGAACTGACGAAGCTGATCGACGAGATGCGGTTGCCTGAGGCCGCCAGGTTGCTGGGCGAGCAGCCGGACCACGTCATCGCCGGTGAACTGGCCCGGCTCGACGACGTGCCGATGGCCATCGCGTTCCGCCTGCTCCCCAAGGACACGGGCATCGAGGTGTTCGAGGAGCTCGAGCCGTTCGACCAACAGCGGCTGCTCGAGTCGCTGCGTGATGAGGCCTTCCAGGAGGTTGTCGAGGGGATGGACCCGGACGACCGCGCCCGGATGCTGAATGAGGCCCCGGCCAAGGTCGTGCGGCGCGTCCTGGGCGGTCTGAGCCCCACTGAGCGCGCCATGACCGCCACCCTGCTCGGATACCCCAAGGGCTCCGTCGGACGCGTGATGACGCCCGAGGTGCTCACAGTGCCGGCCGGGGCGACGGCGGGGGAGGCGCTCCTGACCGTGCAGCGGAAGGGGCCGCAGGCGGAGAACGTCTACACCCTGGCCGCAGTGGACGCGACGCGTCATCTCGTGGGCGTCCTGGAGCTCGGAACGCTGGTGCTTTCTGCGCCCGGGACCCGCGTGGGGGAACTGCTGGACCCGGACGCCGTCGTCGTGCCGGCCACCGAGAGCGCTGAGGACGCCTCGCGGTTGATGCGCGAGACCAACGCCTACAACATGCTGGTGGTCGACAGCGAGGGTCGCCTGGTAGGCATGCTGTCGCTCGACGACGCCATCGAGGTCATCGAGGAGGCTGACAACGAGGACACGGCCCTCCAGTCCGGCTCGGTGCCGTGGGCCGGCCACTACATGGCTGTCGGAGTGTTCCGGCTGGCCCGCTACCGGGCGCTGTGGCTGTCGCTGTTGCTGGTGGCCGCGACGCTGACGGTCTCGGTGACCCAGGCCTTCGAGGCGACGCTGGAGCAGGTGGCCGCCCTCGCGTTGTTCATCCCCATGCTGATCGGTGCCGGCGGCAACGCCGGGGCCCAGGCCGCGACCGCCTCCGTGCGGGCGTTGGCCATCGGCGAGTTGAGGTTCCGCGACCTGCCCACTGTCGCCTGGCGCGAGTTGCGCGTGGGCCTGTTGCTGGGCCTGATGCTGGCGATCCTCGGGCTCGTGGTCGGCACCTTCTTCGTCGGCCCCGGCATCGCACTGGTGGTGGCCATCTCGCTCGTGCTCATCTGTGCGTGGGCGGCCACGATCGGCGGCGCCATGCCTCTGCTGGCACGGAAGATGGGGATCGACCCGGCCGTGGTGTCGGCGCCGCTGGTCACGACGCTGGTGGATGCCACGGGCCTGGTCATCTACTTCCTGATCGCCAAGGCAGTCCTCGGCGTGTGATCCGCGGTGGGCGTGACCCCGGCGGCGGTGCCGGGGTCACGGGTTCCTGCGTTGTGCCTGGTCAGGCGAGCTTTGCCGCGATCCGGTCGCCGATCTCGGTGGTCGAGAACTTCTCCGCGCCGCGGGCCTCGATGTCTGCGGTTACGGCGTCGTCGATCTTCTGCGCCAGTTCCGGCCTGCCCAGGTGGTCGAGCAGCAGCGCCATCGACGAGATGGCCGCCGTCGGGTCCGCGATGCCCTTGCCGGCGATGTCGGGGGCGGAGCCGTGCACGGGCTCGAACATCGACGGGAATTCGCCCGTGGGGTTGATGTTGGCCGAGGCCGCCAGCCCGATGCCGCCGGTGACCGCAGCGGCGAGGTCCGTGACGATGTCGCCGAAGAGGTTGTCGGTGACGATGACGTCGAACTGCGCGGGGTCCACGACCATGGCGATCATCGCCGCGTCGATGTGCAGGTACTTCGTCTCGACGTCCGGGAACTCCCGGCCGACCTCGGTGAAGACGCGGTTCCAGAGGCTGCCGGCGTTGACCAGCACGTTGTGCTTGTGCAGCAGCGTGAGGTGGCCACGACGCGCCTGCGCGCGACGGTAGGCGTCACGCACGACCCGCTCCACGCCGTAGGCGGTGTTGACGGAGACCTCGGTGGCCAGCTCCTGCGGGGTGCCGGTGCGGACGGAGCCGCCGTTGCCGCAGTAGAGGCCCTCGGTGCCTTCGCGCACCACGACGAAGTCGACGGTGCGGCCCTCGACGATGTGCGGGGCCAGGGGAGTGGGGACGCCCGGGTAGAGCTTGGAGGGGCGGAGGTTGACGGCGTGGTCGAAGGCGAAGCGCAGCTTCAGCAGCAGGCCGCGCTCGAGGAGGCCGCTGGGGATGGCCTTCGAACCGGGGGCGGCGCCAACGGCGCCGAGCACGATGGCATCGACGGATTTCAGTTCTTCGAGGACGGAGTCCGGCAGCACCTCGCCGGTGCGCTGCCAGCGCTCGGCGCCCAGGTCGTAGTCGACGAACTCGAAAGTGTCCGGTCCGGCCGCGGCGGTCAGCGCCTTGAGCGCCTCCGTGGTCACCTCGGGGCCGATACCGTCTCCGCCGATTACGGCGATCTTGGCTGAAGTCATGGCGGAAACCCTACGCGAGGCGTCTCCGGTGGCGGTGCGCGTCTCAGGTGTCCGTCCACTGGCTGAGACGTCCGGGCAGGCGCTGGACAGCGTATTGTTCCCCCAGATTCCCCAACCGACTGGAGAGACCATGCCGACCGTGCCGGTGCAGCCCGCCGAGTTCCACGTCTTCGACACCTCCCTGCGCGACGGAGCGCAGCAGGAGGGCATGCACCTGTCCGTCAACGACAAGTTGAAGATCGCGGGTTACCTTGACGAACTGGGGGTGCACTTCATCGAGGGCGGTTGGCCGGGAGCCAACCCCAACGACACGGAGTTCTTCCGGCGCGCCGCCACGGAACTCGACCTGCAGCGCTCCCGGCTGGTCGCCTTCGGTGCCACCCGCAAGGCCGGCGCCACCGCCTCTGAGGACGCGCTGACGAAGGCCCTCGTCGACGCCGGCACTGATTACATCTGCATCGTGGCCAAGTCGCATGACGAGCACGTCTTCCGTGCGCTGCGCACCACACTCGAGGAGAACCTCGAGATGGTCCGCGACACCGTCGAGTACCTCTGCAGCCAGGGCAAGCGTGTCTTCGTCGACTGCGAGCACTTCTTCGACGGTTACCGCGCCAATCCCGAGTACGCGCTCCAGGTGGTGCGCACCGCCCACGAGGCCGGCGCCGACGTCGTGGTCCTGTGCGACACCAACGGCGGCATGCTGCCCAGCTGGATGGCCGAAACCGTTAAGGCTGCCGCGTCGACCGGCGCGAACCTGGGCATCCACTGCCACAACGACACGGCCTGCGCCGTCGCCAACACCATGGCTGCCGTCGAGGCGGGCGTGATGCACGTGCAGGGCACGTTCAACGGTTACGGGGAGCGCACCGGCAACGCGGATCTCTCCGCCGTCATCCCCAACCTCCAACTCAAGTACGGCTGGGACGTGCTGCCGGCCGAGAACCTGGCGGAACTCACCCGGGTCGCGCACGCCATCGCGCTGGTGGCGCATCAGCCGCTGGTGGGTCGCCAGCCCTACGTCGGTCAGTCGTCGTTCGCGCACAAGGCTGGTCTCCACGCCTCGGCCATCAAGGTGGACGAGAACCTCTATCAGCACATCGACCCCAGCCTGGTGGGCAACGACATGCGCATGCTGGTCTCGGACATGGCTGGCCGCGCCAACATCCAGATCAAGGGTGAGCAGCTCGGCTTCGACCTGAACGACCGCGAACTGGCTGCGCGGGTCACGGAGCGCGTCAAGAAGCGCGAGGCCGAGGGCTACTCCTATGAGTCGGCCGACGCCAGCTTCGAGATGCTGCTGCGCGACGAACTCGGCATCCTCGAACTGCCGTTCCAGGTACAGAGCTGGCGCGTCTTCACCGAGGAGCGCGCCGGCGAGGACCTCTCCGAGGCCACCGTGAAGCTCACCGCCAACGGCGGCCGTTTCATGGTCGTCGGCGAGGGCAACGGGCCGGTCAACGCCCTGGACCACGCATTGCGCTCGGCGCTGCACTCGACGTTCCCGCAGGTGGCCCAGTTCGAGCTCACGGACTACCGCGTCCGCATCCTCGACGAGGGCCACGGCACCGACGCCACCGTCCGCACCCTGATCGACACGGCGTACAACGGCTACGCATGGACGACGGTGGGCGTGGGCACCAACGTCATCGAGGCCTCGTGGGAGGCGCTGCGCGACGCGCTGGCCTACGGACTCATGACCTACGCGGAGTAGCGCCGCGCCGGGGTCCACTACTCTGTGCCTCATGCGCATCGCACGTTTCGCCACCGCCGGACAGGATCCCGCCTACGGGGTCATCGAACTCGCTGTCGACGGGGGTGACCACCCCGGCACCATCGCCACGCTGACCGGAGATCCGCTCGCCGGCGTCCCCGTCAACTACACGGGGGAGCGGCACGAGCTCGACGACGTGCGGCTGCTGTCGCCGGTCATCCCGCGCTCCAAGGTGGTCGGCGTCGGGAAGAACTACGCGGACCACGCCAAGGAGATGGGCGGGGAGGTGCCGCCGGCGCCGCTGCTGTTCCTGAAGCCGAACACCTCGGTGATCGGACCCAACGAATCGATCATCCGGCCCGCCGGGGTGGAGTCGCTGCATTTCGAGGGCGAGCTCGCCCTCGTGATCGGCCGGATCTGCAAGCAGGTGCCCGTCGAGCGGGTGCCCGAGGTGATCTTCGGGTACACCATCGCCAATGACGTCACCGCGCGTGACTGGCAGGCTTCGGACGGCCAGTGGGCCCGCGCCAAGGGTGCGGACACATTCCTCCCCCTGGGGCCGTGGATGAACACGCATCTCACCCTCGACGAGGCAGGCCACCTGCCCATCGAGACCCGGCTGGGCGAGGAGGTACGCCAGAGCGGCAACACCTCCCAGATGGTGCGCGGCATCGCTGAGCTGGTGAGCTACATCTCGCAGTCCATCACCCTGCTCCCGGGTGATCTCATCCTCACCGGCACCCCCGCCGGAGTGGGTGAGATGCAGCCCGGCGACGAGGTGCACGTCAGCATCGACGGCCTCGGCACGCTCAGCAACCCCGTCGTCGACGCGTGAGCCAGCCCCCCACGCCGCTCGCGCTCTTCCATCCCGGGGAGGCGGTGGACCCGCCGCCGGGGATGCCGTACCCGAGGGTGCTGCCCAAGGTCCCGTTCCTGGGCATGACCGTGACCCTCGGGATTCTGCTGGGCTTCTCGGCCTACGCGCTGCTGATCCCGCTGGCGAACCAGGCCTTCCTGGGCCTCGGGTTCCTGGTGCGCGGGGGCGGCAACTGGTCGGCCTATGTGGCGGATGCGGTCAGTTACCGGCTCCCCGACGGCCCCGTGGCGGGGCAGTTGGCGCTCGCTCTGCTCATCCCCATCTCGTTGCTGCTGATGCGGTACGTGCACGGCGTGAAACCCCGCTGGCTCGCCTCCGTCCAGCCGGGGATGCGCTGGCGCTACCTGCTGATGACGCTGGTGGTGGCCGCCGTGCTCCTCAACGCCGTCGTGTGGGCGCAGTGGGCGCTCGGGCAGTTGCCCCCGTTCGCCGAGGGGCAGCCGGGGTGGCAGGGTTTCCTGCTGCTGATCGTGCTCTCTTCGCCGTTACAGGCGGCCGCTGAGGAGTTCTTCTTCCGGGGCTACCTGCTGCAGGCCATCGGCTCGGCGACGGGTCGCGCCTGGGTGGGCGTCCTCGGCTCAGCGCTGCTGTTCGCGCTCATGCACGGGCTGCAGAACCCGGCGCTGTTCGCGCACCGCCTGGTGTTCGGTCTGGTGGCCGGTTCGCTCGTGCTGGTGACCGGGGGCCTCGAGGCCGCCATCGGGGCGCACATCGTGAACAACATCCTGAGCTATGTCTACGCGCTCTTCAGCATCGGGCTCGAGGAACTGCGGGCCACCACGGGCATCACGTGGGCGGAGGCCGGCTGGAACATCCTGGCGTTCGTGCTCTTCGGGCTCGCGGCCTGGTGGCTGGCCCGGCGCCTCAATCTCGCGACCACCACGCCTTGAACCGGCGCGCGCACTGAATTTGTGGAGCTGGCTGAGGGTGGTGTAGTGTTTCTTCTCGTGCTCGGGTAGCCGAGTAACTAGGGGTATGGGGTAATTGGCAGCCCGACGGTTTCTGGTTCCGTTAGTCTAGGTTCGAGTCCTGGTACCCCTGCGGATGGCGATTAGCCATCCAGCAGGAGAGAGTGTTAAGCTCTCCCACGCGTTAGGGGCCCCGTTGTGTAGCGGCCTAGCACGTCGCCCTCTCAAGGCGGTAGCGCGGGTTCGAATCCCGTCGGGGCTACCAAGCGAGCAGCCTGGTCAACATCTGTTGACCAGGCTGCTTTTTTGTGTGCCCAGGGCCGGGCGACGGGCGGTCAGCTGAGGATGCGGACGGACGCCGGGTAGTCGTAGGGACGGCCGTCGGAGGCGCGGACCGCTCCGTGGATGTGGCACCAGAGCGTCATGATGCCGGCGATCGCCCAGAGTACGATCGACACCGGGATCAGGACCACCGTGAACAGGCAGACCCAGGCGATGGCGTTCATCAGCCAGGCCCAGATGTTGAAGTTGAACGAACCGGCGGCCGCACGGCGGACGTAGCCGCTGCGGTCCTTGTAGAGGAACCAGACGATCAGGGGCCCGGCGAAGCTCAGCCAGCCGGCGCTGAGCACCATGGCGATGATCGCGGAGAGGTGGGCGAGGACCGCCATGGAGCGTTCGTCGCTCCGCGCGGCCGGGGCGTCGGAATAGTGGTAGGTCATGTTTCAAGGGTAGGGAGGCAGCGGCGCCGAGGGTATCCGGATCAGCCCGGACCGGACCCTACCGGGGTGCCCGGGTCCCGGCCTCCCGAGCCACCCCGGGGGAGCTATGTTGATGCCCATGTACGTCTTCCAGGTAGTCGTGACCATCCATCCAGAAGCCGAGGAGGAGTTCGCCGCCGTGACGGTGGCCAACAGCGCCGCATCACTCCAGGAACCGGGCTGCCTCCGGTTCGACGTGCTCCAGCACGACGACGACCCCACGAGGTTCACACTCGCCGAGGCCTACGTCGATGAGGGTGCGCTGGACGCCCACAAGCAGACCGACCACTACAGGGCGTGGGCCGAGGTGACCAACCGGGTACAGACCGAACCGCGCGTCAAGCAGGTCTTCAGGGCATTGGCCGGCCTTTAGGCGACAAGAAAACATCCCCCGGCGGTGTGCCGGGGGATGTTTCTGGTTGTCTCATTCGGGGGCGCCGCTCCTACGGAGAACCTCGCTCAGGCGCTCGGCCGCCGCCAGCACCGCAGGCGCGTGGAGACGACCGGGGGAGCGGGTCAGCCGCTCGATGGGCCCGGAGACCGACACTGCCGCGATGAGTTTGCCGGACGGTGCCAGCACCGGGGCAGAGACGGACGCGACGCCGGCCTCGCGCTCCGCCACAGACTGGGACCAGCCACGACGGCGCACGGTCTGCAGCGTGGCCATGGTGAACGACGCCGCGTCGAGCAGCTTGTCCAGCTTGTCCGGCTCTTCCCAGGCCAGCAGCACCTGGGCGGCAGAGCCGGCGGACATCGACAACTGCGCGCCGACGGGGACGGTGTCGCGCAGACCGGTGGGGCGTTCCACTGAGGCCACGCACACGCGCACGTCGCCCTGGCGGCGGAACAACTGGACGGATTCGCCCGTGATGTCGCGGAGGCGCTGCAGGATGGGACCGGCCGTGGCCAGGAGGGGGTCTTCGCCGGCGGACTCGGCGAGCTCGATCAGGCGGGGGCCCAGCACGAAGCGGCCCTGGAGGTCGCGCCCCACGAACCGGTGATGTTCCAGTGCCACCGCGAGGCGGTGGGCGGTCGGTCGGGCCAGTCCGGTAGCCGTGACCAGGCCCGCGAGGGTGAGGGGGTTGCGCTCGAGAGCGGCCAGCACGAGGCTCGCTTTGTCGAGTACTCCAACGCCAGATGTGTCGTCCATATGGTGAGATTATCAATCCACATGCTGGACAAGCAAACGGGGAGGTTGCGGCAATTCCTGCATACTTACGGGGAGTTCACACACGAACGATCCAATGTTTGCGAAGCGAGGAGCCATGGGTAAGACCCTGAGCGAAAAGGTATGGGACGCACACGTCGTCCGCGCCGCCGAGGGAGAGCCGGACCTGCTCTACATTGACCTCCATCTCGTCCACGAGGTGACCAGCCCCCAGGCCTTCGAGGGCCTGCGCCTCGCCGGCCGTCCCGTCCGTCGCCCGGACCTCACGCTCGCGACCGAGGACCACAACACCCCCACCCTGAACATCCTTGCGCCGATCGCTGATCCGGTCTCGCGCAAGCAGGTGGACACCCTGCGCGAGAACGCGGCGGCCTTCGGGATCCGCATCCACTCGCTGGGCGACAAGGACCAGGGCGTCGTGCACATCATCGGCCCCCAGTTGGGTGTCACCCAGCCGGGCATGACGATCGTCTGCGGCGACTCGCACACCTCCACGCACGGCGCCTTCGGCGCCCTCGCGTTCGGTATCGGCACCTCCGAGGTCGAGCACGTGCTCGCCACGCAGACGCTGAACCAGGCCAAGCCCAAGACCATGGCCGTCAACATCAACGGCGAACTGCCTGACGGCGTCACCGCCAAGGACGTCGTCCTGGCGCTGATCGCCAAGGTCGGCACCGGCGGCGGCCAGGGCCACATCGTCGAGTACCGCGGCTCCACCATCGAGAACCTCTCGATGGAAGGCCGGATGACGATCTGCAACATGTCCATCGAGTGGGGAGCCAAGGCCGGCATGATGGCGCCGGACGAGACCACGTTCGCCTACCTGAAGGGTCGCCCGCACGCGCCCGAGGGCGAGGAGTGGGACGCCGCCGTCGAGTACTGGAAGACCCTCCGCACCGACGACGACGCCACGTTCGACGTCGAGGTGGACATCGACGCCACGCAGCTGACCCCGTTCGTCACCTGGGGCACCAACCCGGGGCATGGCGTCCCGCTGGGCGGCGTCGTGCCGGCCCCCGAGGACTTCGAGTCCGAGGTCGAGCAGGCCACCGCCAAGCGCGCCCTCGAATACATGGACCTGGTGCCCGGCACCCCCATGCGCGACATCACCGTCGACACCGTCTTCCTGGGCTCCTGCACGAACGGCCGCATCGAGGACCTGCGCCTCGCCGCCTCCGTGCTGCAGGGTCAGCACATCGCCGAAGGCGTCCGCATGCTGGTCGTGCCGGGCTCGGCGCGCGTCCGCATCCAGGCCGAGACCGAGGGCCTGCACCAGGTCTTCCTCGACTTCGGCGCCGAGTGGCGCGCCGCCGGCTGCTCGATGTGCCTCGGCATGAACCCGGACCAGCTCGCCCCGGGGGAGCGCGCCGCGTCCACCTCGAACCGCAACTTCGAAGGACGCCAGGGCAAGGGTGGGCGCACCCACCTCGTGTCGCCGGCCGTCGCTGCCGCCACCGCCATCGTCGGCCACCTGGCCGCCCCTGCAGACCTGATTGGAGCCTGACCAATGGAACCCTTCAAGAGCCACACCGGCATCGCCGTTCCGCTGCAGCGCTCGAACGTCGACACCGACCAGATCATCCCTGCGGTGTACCTCAAGCGCATCACCCGCACCGGTTTCGAGGACGGCCTGTTCTCCGCATGGCGCAACGATCCGGAGTTCGTCCTGAACAAGGAGCCGTTCACCTCCGGCACCATCCTGATCCCCGGCCCCGACTTCGGCACCGGCTCCTCGCGTGAACACGCTGTGTGGGCCCTGCAGAACTACGGCTTCCGCGTGGTCATCGGTACCCGGTTCGGCGACATCTTCCGCTCGAACTCCGGCAAGGCCGGCCTGCTCGTGGCGCTCGTCTCCGACGCGGACCGCGACGTGCTGTGGGCCGCCATCGAGGCGGACCCCAACGTCGAGACGACGGTGGACCTCGAGTCGCAGACGATCGTGCGCGGTGACCTCACCGTGAAGTTCGACATCGACGAGTACACGAAGCACCGTCTGCTCAACGGCCTCGACGACATCTCGTTGACACTGCAGGACGCGGACACCATCTCGGCCTACGAGGCGACCCGTCCGTCGTTCAAGCCGAAGACCCTCCCGGTGCGCACCGCCGGCTGAGTTCGCACCACTCCTCGCACGAAGGGGGCCTGCCCGGGGGCAGGCCCCCTTCTGCTGTCCCCCGGGATCGGTGACCCAGGTTGTGGAAGTTTCAACCAATCTGTAGAGTTGAAAACTCAACCAGGTGGGTCGACCGATGCCGCCTCCACGTCTGAAACCAGGAGTTTCTCTCATGAAGAGCCTCATCGCCTTCCCCGCCGCGGCCCGGAATGTCGCCCTGCTCATCGCCCGCGTCATCCTCGGCACGGTGCTCATCGCGCACGGCGTCCAGAAGTTCAGCGAGTGGACCCTTGCCGGCACCGGCGCCGCGTTCGCGCAGATGGGCGTCCCCGCCCCGCAACTGTCGGCCACCGTCGCGGCGTTCATTGAGCTCGTGGGCGGCATCCTGCTGCTCGTGGGTGCCTTCTCTGCGATCGCCGGCCTCATCGTCGCCCTCGAGATGGCCGGCGCCGCCGTCATCGTGCACCTGTCCGGCGGGGTGTTCGTCGCCGCCAACGGTTGGGAACTCGTCGGCGTGATCGCCGCGGCCGCGCTCGCGGTCGGCGTCGCCGGTGCCGGTCGCTACTCCGTCGATGCGATGATCCTCGGCCGTTCGGCCGGTGTCGCTGCTGAGACGCGGGAGATGCAGCCCGCCGGCAACTGATCCGCCACGCAGAGACGCCCCGGCCCGTCAGGGACCGGGGCGTCTCTGTCTTCCGTGCCGTTGCAGGGGAGGCGGCAACAGGTGCCCGTGGTACAAAGTCCTTCCGTGGGAATAACTCGCCGATGCGCAGCGTTACACAGCACATGACCACGATGCCAGCCATGACGCGCACCGCCACCGCGTTGCCGGTGGGCTCAGTGCGGGCCATCGTGCTTCTCGCGCTATTCTCTGTCGTGATGGACAAGGAACTTCTCGATGCGTCAACTGACGCCGAACTCGACGACGCGGCCGCCGCGGCGTTCGAGGAGGAAGCGCTGAGCCATCTCGACCGCCTCTACGCCGCGGCGCTGCGCATGACGCGCAACCCGGCAGACGCCGAGGATGTCGTCCAGGACGCCTACGCGCGGGCATTCGCCTCGCGGCACACGTTCCAGCCCGGTACCAACCTCAAGGCCTGGCTGTACCGCATCCTCACCAACACCTACATCAACGCCTACCGCAAGGCGCAGCGTTCCCCGCAGACCAGCGGCGATGAGGACGTCACGGACTGGCAGCTAGCCCGCGCCGCCTCACACGACTCCACCGGCCTGCGCAGCGCAGAGATGGAAGCGCTCGACCAGACGCCGGATGCAGCCGTCGCCAACGCGATTGCGGCACTCCCGGAGAACTTCCGCATGGCAGTTCTCCTCGCAGATGTCGAAGGGTTCTCCTACAAGGAGATCGCGGAGATCATGGACACCCCGCTGGGCACCGTGATGAGCAGATTGAACCGCGGCCGCGCCCAACTGCGCGAGCTGCTCGCCGACTACGCCCTCGAGCGGGGCATCGGCCGGAAGGCGGGGGGTCGGTGATGAGTGAAAGCGACATGTTCTCCCATGCGCACGACGAGATGGACGAATGCGTCCAGGCCCTCGCCAGGGTGCACGCGTTCCTGCACAACGAGCTCCTCGACGCCGACGCGGACATGATCCGTCACCACCTCCACGCCTGTGAACGATGTATGGAGAACTTCGAAATCGAATCCACCATCACCGAGATGATCCAGCGCAGCCTGCCGCAGAAGACGGCACCGTCGACGTTGACGGCCCGCATCCAGACCATGCGCATCTCCCGGACCGGCTGAGGACCAGCCGAAAGGTCAGAGAAACAACAAGCCCCCGCACCAGGCGGGGGCTTTGTGGTTTCTCCGGTCAGGCGTTGGGACGCTTACCGTGGTTGGCGCCGTTCTTACGACGAGCCTTACGCTTACGGCCACGCTTACCCATGTTGGGCCTCCTTAGGTCTGCTTATGTCTATTCAGGTGACGCCCCATTGTGCCAGAAGGACCCGGCTGCACGGAAAAGGGTGTCCGTGGCAGAGTGGAGCCTGTGACCCGTGACGTAGACCTGATGAGCGACGACGAGTGGCTGGACGCGTTCGTGTCCGGCTGGCAGATGCTGGCAGACCTGAGTTTCTCTGACCTGGTCCTCTGGAAACCCCTCACCGAAGAAGGCGACATCTTCGCCTGTACCGCCCAGGTGAGGCCGGTGACGGGCCCCACAGCCCTCGAGGAGGACATCGTGGGGGAACTCATCGAGTATGAGCCGGACCACCAGGTCACAGTTGCCTTCATGACGCACGAAATCGCGGAAACCACGGACAACGCGATCTCCGCCGGCATCCCCGTCGACGTCTGGGCCATCCCGGTTCTGAGGCACGACCGCCCGGTCGCGGTGATCGAGCGCCACACCAACCAGATGGGCATGCGCGCCACCGGTGCCCTCGAGGAGAACTACCTCGAAGCCGCAGAGATCCTCACCCAGATGCTGATGCGCGGCGAGTTCCCATTGGTGCCCCCGTCGGACAAGGCGCTCATGCCGCGAGTCGCCGACGGCGTGCTCAGGGTGCAGCCCGACGGCGTCATCTCGTACGCCAGCCCCAACGCCATCACCGGCTACCGCAGGTTGGGGGCCATCGGCGACGTCGAGGGGGAGCGGTTCAGGGAACTCACCCGCCAACTCAGGCAGGGTGTCGAGTCGATGGGGCAGACGGTCAACGCGGACATCGACGGCAGGCTCACCCTGGAGTTCGACGTCGAGGCCCGGGGCGCGTCCATGCGCTTCGTGGTGTTGCCGCTGTGGCTGGAGTTCACCACCGCCGGCATGCTCGTCCTGTGCCGCGACACCACAGACCTGCGGCGCCGCGACCGGATGCTCGTGACCAAGGACGCCACCATCCGCGAGATCCACCACCGGGTGAAGAACAACCTGCAGACGGTGGCCGCGCTGCTGCGCATGCAGTCGCGGCGGTTGAAGTCGGAGGAGGGCCGCGAGGCCCTGCGCGACGCCATGCGCCGCGTCTCGTCGATCGCCATGGTCCACGAGACCCTCAGCTACTCGCTGGTGGAGGAGGTCGCCTTCGACGGCGTCTGCGACAAGATCCTCGAGATGGTGGGCGACCTGGCCGCCTCAGCCGGCACGGTACGGGCCACGCGGCGCGGCACGTTCGGAGTGATCCCGGCGGAGATGGCCACGTCGCTGTCGATGGTGATCACCGAGCTCTGCCAGAACGCCGTCGAGCACGGCCTGGACAGCGCCTCAGGGCTCGTGGAGGTGCGGCCCCACCGCGACGGTGGCACGCTGACGATCGACATCCTCGACGGCGGCAACGGTCTCCCCGACGGATTCCGGTTGGGATCGCAGAAGTCGTTGGGGCTGTCGATCATCTCGACGTTGATCCACGACCTCGACGGCACCTTCACGCTGAGGAACAGAGAGGACGGCGAGGGCGCCGTGGCCCACATCGTGCTGCCCGTTCCCTGACAACTCAGGACGCGCAGAGTTGGCCCCCGAGAGGGCTCACAACGGCGGGTCGGGTCAGTTGTTGCGGAGGCGGGAGCGGGCGGCGCGGCGCTTGATCGCGCGACGCTCGTCTTCGCTCAGACCGCCCCAGACGCCGTGGTCCTGACCGGCTTCGAGTGCCCACGAGAGGCACTGGTCCTTGACGACACAACGGGCGCAGATCTTCTTGGCCTCTTCGATTTGAGCCAAGGCCGGCCCCGTGTTGCCGACGGGAAAGAACAACTCCGGATCCTCAGTGAGGCAGGCAGCCCGGTGGCGCCAATCCATAGTTGTACTCCTTCTGTCGGGGGGGAATATCCGCTGCGGAATTCTCCGCAAGCTCATGCAGATTACCCTTGCCGGCAACGATAAGCAATAGCAGTGGCTGCGTGTTGTATACCGCGCCGATCGGCTGCAGACTTGCTGAGAATTGCTGGCTGGGGCACGCTGATCGGGTGACTGCTGTGCTGCGACGCCCACTGCTGGCGATCCCTGTGATCCTGACCGCCCTGATCGGTCTGGCCATCCTGGGCGTCGCCTTCGGCACGCTGGTGGCCAACAGCAGGATGTTCGGCATCGGGGTGGCGGCGATGCTCTCGGTCTACGGCATCGCCCTGATCGCCTTCGCCTGGCTGGTGGTGCGCGGCCAGCGGTGGGCGCTGGGCCTGATCGTCGCTTCGTCCCTGCTGCACGCCATGGTCGTCTACAGCCTGCTGGGCACCGATGACCGCGCGCAGTTCATCGGTGCCCTCGTCGTGGCCCCCTTCATCCTCGCGACGGTCGTCACCTCTGTGGTGGCGGTGGGTCGCGGCGAGCTGGAGCAGCTCTAGACGAGCCGCCCTGCTCCGGCGGCCGGCGTGGCGGTGAACCACTCCGGGGCACCGAAGCCCGCGTCGGCGAAGGCGGTGGCGATGGCCTGACCGATCCGGTCCGCCTCGCCGGCCTTCGTCAGCGCGATGATGCAGCCGCCGAAACCGCCGCCAGTCATGCGCGCACCCAGGGCGCCGGCCCGCTTGGCCGTGTCCACGGCGAGGTCGACGGTGGGCACCGTGATCTCGTAGTCGTCGCGCATCGAGGCGTGCGACGCATCCAGCAGCGGTGCCAACTCCGCGAGATCTGCGGATCGCGCCACCTCGAAAGCCTTCAGGACTCGCTCATTCTCCGTGACCACGTGCCGCACCCGCTTCACCATGGTGGGGTCCTCGAGTTTCTTGATGGCCTCGTCCAGGTCAGTGACGTCGCGCAGCGCAGGGATGCCCAGGATGGCGGCCGCCTGCTCGCAGGAGGCCCGGCGGGTGCCGTATTCGCCGTCGACGTGGCTGTGCGGGGTCTTCGTGTCGAGCACCAGCATCTCGTAGCCCTGCTCGGCCATCGGCAGGGGAACCTGCTCTGTCTCCAGCGTGCGGCAGTCCAGGAACAGGCCGTGCTCGGCCTCGCACAGGGTGCTGGCGGCCTGGTCCAGCAGGCCCGTGGGCGCTCCCACATAGGCGTTCTCGGCCACGCGGGCGAGCTTGGCGCGGTCGATGGGCTCGATGTCGAGCCCGTACAGGTCTGCGAGTACCGCGACGGTGGCGCATTCGATGGCGGCGGAGCTCGACAGGCCCGCACCGAGGGGCACGTCCGAGCTCATCACCAGGTTGGCCCCACCCACGGCGTGGCCGGCCTCGCGCAGCGCCCAGACGACACCGGCGAGGTACGAGGACCAGCCCTCGGTGCCGGGGGACAGGTCCTCGATCCCCAGGCGCACCTCGTCGTCGAGTTCGAGCGAGACCATCACGAGCTCGTCGTCGTCGCGGCGACCGCCCGCGATGACCGCCTTCTTGTCGAGGGCGAACGGCAGGACGAACCCGTCGTTGTAGTCGGTGTGCTCACCGATGAGATTCACCCGACCCGGAGCGAACCACAGGCCCTCGGGTTCACTGCCCACCACAGCGCGGTAACGGTCTCTTAACGCATCGAGATCCAGCATCAGTCCTCCTCGTCGTCGTCGAGACGCGCGAGCCACGAGGCCAGACGCTCCACGGGGGTTTCGAATTCGGGGTTGAGGTCGACGAAGGTGCGCAGTTGTTCGGCGAGCCACTCGAAGGAGACCTCCTCGTGGCCGCGCCGATCAACCAGCTCTTCCAGCCCGCGGTCAGTGAAATACATGACCGAAAGCTTAGGGCCTCAGCCCAGGGCGGCGCGCAGCAGGTCCTCCTCCTGCTGCTTGTGCACCGCCATCGAACCCACCGACGGCGCCGACGACCACGGACGGGTCACCCGGGTCATCTTCATGTCGAATTCGGGGAACAGTTCCTTGACGGCACCGGGCAGGTGCACCGACATGAACGGCCACGCCCCCTGGTTCTCCGGCTCGTCCTGCACGAAGCGGATGTCGCTGACGTGCGAGTACCGACGCAGGATGGACACGAGTTCCTCGGCCGGAAGCGGGTAGAGGCGCTCCAGGGCGATGATCGCGATCTTCCCGTCATGACCGTTCTTCTCGCGGCGGGCCACCAGATCCCAACGGACCTTGCCGGAGCACAGGACGATGCGTTCCACCTTCGACGGGTCCTTGATGGTGGGATCGTCCAGAGCGGGGTGCCAGCGGCCGGAGGTGAACTCCTCCGGCGTCGACGTCGCCAGCTTGTTGCGCAGCATCGACTTCGGGGTGGCGATCACGACGGGGCGGTGCCAGTTGACGTACGCGTGCTGGCGCAACAGGTGGAAGTGGTTCGCGGGAGTCGACGGCTGGCACACCGCGAGCGCGCCTTCGGCGCAGAGCTGCAGCCAGCGTTCGATGCGGGCCGACGAGTGGTCCGGCCCCTGTCCCTCATAGCCGTGGGGGAGCAGCAGGCACACGCCCGACTTCTGGCCCCACTTGGCGTTGCCCGAGGCGACGAACTCGTCCGAGATGATCTGGGCGCCGTTGACGAAGTCGCCGAACTGCGCCTCCCACAGCACCAACGCGTCGGGACGGGCCACCGAGTAGCCGTACTCGAAGCCGAGGGCGGCATATTCGCTCAGCAGCGAATCCCACACCTCGAAGGTGGCCTGGTCCTCGGTGAGGTGCTTCAGAGGCACCCACGCCTCGTTGGTGACCCGGTCCACGATGGCGGCGAAACGCTGCGAGAACGTGCCCCGCCTCGAATCCTGGCCGGCCATGCGCACCGGGCGACCCTCGATGAGCAGCGACCCGATGGCGATCATCTCAGCGGTCGCCCAGTCGATGGGGCCGTTCATGATCGCCTCGGCGCGGCGCTCGAGCTGCGGCTGGACCTTCGGGTGCACGGCGAACCCCTCCGGGAACTGCGTGTGCACGTTGGCGATCCGCTGCAGCATCTCCGTGGTGATCTCAGTGAGCCGCTCTTCCGGCTTGGTGGGGTAGTACGGCACCTTGCGGTACTCGTCCGGCGCGCCCTTGGAGTCGCGCACCTCGCGGAACACGTTCTCGAGGCGGGCGCGGAAGCGGTTCATGACGTCCTCGGCGTCGGCCATGGAGATGTCACCACGGCCGATCAGCGACTCGGTGTAGAGCCGGCGCGTGGAGCGCTTCTGCTCGATGAGGTCGTACATGTTCGGCTGCGTGAAGCTCGGGTCATCACCCTCGTTGTGGCCACGACGCCGGTAGCAGACCATGTCGATGACGACGTCCTTGTGGAACGTCTGCCGGTACTCGAACGCAATGCGGGCCGCGCGGATGCACGAATCCGGGTCATCGCCATTGACGTGCAGCACGGGGGCGGAGATGGACTTGGCCACGTCGGTGGAGTACGTCGAAGAACGCGACTCGGTGGGCGCCGTGGTGAAGCCCACCTGGTTGTTGACCACGACGTGGATCGTGCCACCGGTCTTGTAGCCGCGCAGCTGCGACATCTGCAGCGTCTCGAAGACCACGCCCTGGCCGGCGAACGACGCGTCGCCGTGCATGGTGAGGGGGAGCACCGGGTAGTCGCTCTGGCGCAGCATGTCCTGCTTGGCGCGGGCGATGCCCTGGAGCACCGGGTTCACGGCCTCCAGGTGCGACGGGTTGGCGGCCACGGACGTCTTGACGGTGGCACCGTTCGAGGCGACGAAGGTACCCTCCGCGCCCAGGTGGTACTTCACGTCACCCGTGCCCGACCTGTCGACCTGGCCGTCGAACTCGCGGAAGATCTGGCCGTAGCTCTTGCCGACGATGTTGGCCAGCACGTTGAGGCGTCCACGGTGCGGCATGCCGATGCACACCTCGTCGACGGAGTCGTTGGCCGCCTGCTGTGCGATCTCGTCGAGCAGCACGATGACGGACTCGCCGCCCTCGAGGGAGAAGCGCTTCTGGCCGACGAACTTCGTCTGCAGGAACGTCTCGAAGATCTCCGCCTCGTTGAGCTTGTCCAGGGCGTGCATGTGCTCGTCGTGCGTCAGCGCCTGGTGCTGCTTCTCCATGCGCTGCTGGAACCAGCGGCGTTGCCGCGGATCCGGGATGTGCATGTACTCGATGCCGACGGTGCGGCAGTACGAATCCTGCAACGTGGAGATGATGTCGCGCAGCGGCAGGTAGGTTCGCTCGGAGCCACCGAAGGTGCCCACCGCGAACTGGCGGTCCAGGTCCCAGATGGAGAGCCCGTGCGTCTCGAGGCGCAGGTCCTCATGGGAGCGCTGGCGGTACTCCAGCGGGTCCGTGTCGGCGACCAGGTGGCCGAACGCGCGGTAGGAGTTGATCAGCTCCAGCACCCGGGCGGTCTTGGAGACCTGGTTGTCGCGGTGCGCGGAGATGTCACCGGCCCACCGGAGGGGCTCGTAGGGGATCCGCAGCGCTTCGAAGATCTCGTCGTAGAAGCCGTTCTCGCCGAGCAGCAGCCCGTGCATCGTCTTCAGGAACTCTCCGGAGGTGGCGCCCTGGATCACGCGGTGGTCATAGGTGGAGGTCAGGGTGGTGACCTTGGACACCGCGAGGTCTGTCATCTTGGACTCGCTCATGCCCTGGAACTCGGCCGGGTAGTCGATGTTGCCGACGCCGAGGATCATGCCCTGGCCGGTCATCAGGCGGGGCACCGAGTGGTTGGTGCCGATGCCGCCCGGGTTGGTGAGCGACGCCGTCGTGCCGGCGAAGTCCGACACCTGCAGATCACCGGCGCGGGTCTTGCGCACCACCTGCTCGTAGGCGGACCAGAACTGGAAGAAGTTGAAGTTCTCGCAGCCCTTGATGTTGGGCACCAGGAGTTGGCGGGTGTCGCCCTTCTGGATGTCGATGGCGATGCCGAGGTTGATCGAGGGGTTCTCGATCAGGTTGGGCTTGCCGTCCACCATGTCGTAGGCGTTGTTCATCTCCGGCATGGCCTTGAGAGCCTGCACCATGGCGTAGCCGATGAGGTGGGTGAACGAGACCTTGCCGCCCTTTGACTGGCGCAGGAAGTTGTTGATCAGCACGCGCTGGTCGATGACCAGCTTCATCGGCACCGAGCGCACGGACGTGGCCGTGGGCACGGTGAGGGAGGTGTCCATGTTCTTGGCCGTGCGCATGGGGGCACCGCGCAGGACCGTGTACTTGGGCTGGGCACCCGTCGGCTCGGGACGGACGTTCGGGTTGGGGGTGTTGGCGCTGAGGCCGGCACCGGTGCCGGGGTTGTGCGGCGCGTTGCGGCCCGTGGTCACCTTTTCGACGGTGGGCTTGCTCTCAGTCTTGGCCGCAGCCGGCTTGGGGGCGGGCGCGTCCGACAGGCCGGAGGCCGCTTCGCGCTGCTTCGCCTCGGGCGACTTCGGGCGCTCCGACTTGGCTTCCGGCTTCGTCTCGGGCTTCGGGGCCGGCTTCGTCTCGGCCCGGGGCATGGCCTGCGGTTTCTCGGCGGCACGACTCGTCGGCGGCGCGGCGGACTCCACCGCTGCGGGCTGCGGAGGTGCACCCTCGGCAGCGAAGAACTCACGCCAGGTGGCGTCCACTGACTGCGGGTCTGCGTCATACGCCTCCCGCTTCTCGTCGATCAGCCAGGAGTTGGCACCGAAAAGGTCATTCGAGTCAGGTGCTGACATGTTCCGTGGCAGAAGCCACTTTCCCCTCTATTTGGACGGAGGCCGCAGACGTCTGCGGCTGCTTCACTGAGCTTACCCAATAATGGGCAGCCGTCCCGACCACTCTCAGGACGTGGAGCGTCGGGTCGCCTTCACAGTCAGCACGACGGAGTAGATCGTCAGTGCCACGAGCACGAGGTTGCGCAGGATGAGCACGGAGGTCTCCGGGCCGGCACCCTGGGGGATCGCCATGATCCCGTATGCGCCCCACGGGTAGGTGAACTGGGTGAGGCCACCGGCGATCACCAACGCCACGGCGATCACCGTTGCGTGGCGCCGCAGCCACTCGCTGCGCTGCACCACCAGCAGGGCGGCGACGGGGCCGCCGAGCCACACGATGTACTGCGGCGACAGCGTCTTGTTGGCGATCACCGTGGCCAGCACGATCGCCAGCACAGCCAGCAGCATGGCCTCGTGGAGGCGATGGTCCTGTTCGCGGAAGAGCCGGATGAGGCGGTAGCTCAGCCAGATGGTCAGCAGCACCGACGCGGCGGTCAGCACAGTCGACACCGTCAGCAGCTGGCTGATGCCCGGGCCGGTGACGATCTCGAGCGCGTTGTACTGCGACAACTCGATGAGCCAGCTCTCGTTGTGGGTGAACGTGCGCAGGAACATCAGGGGAGTGGCCGGCACGGATTCGATCTGCAGGCCGCGGTCGCTCTGCCACGTCAGCGGAGAGGCCGAACGGGTCCAACCGCTCGTGATCAGCGACGCGGCAGCCAGGCCGAAGCCCACCACGATGAAGCCGATGAGTCGCGAGCGGGCGCCCCCCTTGCGTAACGGGTCGGGCGCCAACAGGGGCCCGATCAGCAGCGCCGGCCACAGCTTCACGGCCGCGCCCAGCCCGATGGCGCCGCCAGCGATCTTCGGGAACCTCAGCGCGTACACGCAGGCGACTGCGACCAGGGCCGCGGGAATGAGGTCGAAGCGGTACCAGAGCACCGCCCCCTGCGCGCCGGTGAACAGGATCCAGAAGAGTGTCCCGGCAGCATTGCCGCGTCGGTACATGAGGATCGCCACCAGGGCGTCGAGCGCGAGGAAGCAGCCGACGTACACCGGGGTCCAGGTCTCCCAACCCCCGCCCAGGGCGTAGATCAGCTGCAGGAGCCACACGGCGGGGACGGGGTACTCGAGCATGATGCCCGTCTCGCCCATGTCCAGCTTGTTGAGGTAGAACGCGTAGTAGCTCACGTCGTTGGCGATGAACGCCACCTGCTCGAGCTTGAGCGACAGCAGGATGAGATACCGAGTGGCGGCGAACAGTGCCACCAACAGCACGGGAACGAGAATGTCTCGGAAAGTCAGGCCACGTGGCGCGCGCCCGGCTCCGGTCATCTTCTGGCCTCCCCTGTGAACGGCTTGCGCCCCCGCGAGGATTCGAACCTCGGCTCCCGCCTCCGGAGGGCGGTGCTCTATCCCCTGAGCTACGGGGGCCTGTTGCCCGAAGGCGACCGGTGAAAGGGTAGCACCTCGAAACGGTCGTCAACACCACCACCGCCTGCCGCTATGGTTGCCGCGTGCGTAGGTTGCTCGTCTTCGTGGTCAGTGCGGTGCTGCTCGTGGGGTGCGTCTCGCGCCCGGAGCCCGCACCTGCCGTGCAGCGCGACACCGCTCCGCCCTGGGATGCGCCACGCGACGCAGTCTCCTTCATCCGTGCGGCCGGACTGCCTGAACTGAGCCTGGGCGACGACGCAGACCCGTGGATACTGGACCTGGCGGTCACGGTGGACGGCGCCCCCGTCGAGATTCCGGCCTACATCGGGATCGACCGGCCGCGAGCCATCCAGGCGCCGGTGCACACGCACGATGCCGGCGGCGAGGTGTGGCTGGAGGGGGAATCGAACCGGGAATCCACCCTGGGTCACTTCTTCTCCCTGTGGGGCGTCAGGTTCGACGACGGCTGCCTCGGTGCGGCCTGCGGCTCGGTCGAGGTCCGCGTCGACGGCGAGCCCGTCGACGGTGATCCCACCCAGGTGCTCCTGCGGGACGCCAGGGAGATCCGGGTCGTGGCCACCAGCTGAGCGAAATAACGATTGCCAACCGTGCTCTGGCAGGCTTGGCCCCATGACGCACATGCACATCGCCGGCTCGATCCACGCGGACGCCGTGCAGGGCGGGCCCCAGTGGCTCACCGTGCCCGACGACCTCAACGAGCTCGACCTCAAGCTCTGGCCCCGCGGCACCCACCGCGACGACCAGGGCCGCATCGTCGTTGCCGGTGTGGCGCTGACCGACGCAGCCGCTGAGCACGGTACGCCCGTCTACCTGATCGACGAGGACGACTTCCGCTCCAGGGCCCGTGACTTCATCACGGCCTTCCCCGGCTGGTCGGTCTACTACGCGGGCAAGGCGCTGCTGACGCGGCGGGTTGCACGTTGGGCGGCCGAGGAGGGCCTCAACCTCGACGTCACCACCATGGGTGAGATGCGCATCGCGCTGGCCGGCGGGATGCCGGCCGAGCGGCTCGGTCTGCATGGCAACAACAAATCCGACGCCGAGATCGCGTTCGCCCTCGAGCAGGGCGTGGGGCGGATCATCGTGGACTCCTTCGACGAGATCAACCGACTGGAGCGGGCGTGCGCCGACGGCGGTCACACCGCCAACGTCCTGATCCGCGTCACCACCGGCGTCGAGGCGCACACCCACGAGTACATCGCCACCGCGCACGAGGACCAGAAGTTCGGCCTCAGCATCATGGGTGGCGCGGCGTTGACCGCGCTGGTGCGCTGCCACTCGTCGCGGTTCCTCGAGCTGCGCGGCATCCACAGCCACATCGGCTCCCAGATCTTCGAGACGCACGGCTTCGAGGTGGCCATCCGCCGCACGATGAAGCTGGCCTCACAGTTCCGCCAAGCCACCGGTGTCGAACTACCGGAGCTGGACCTCGGCGGTGGCTTCGGTATCGCCTACACCGCGGCCGACACGCCGTCGACGACCACGGAACTCGCGTCCTCCTTCGAAGAGATGATCGACCATGAGTGCCGCGCGTTCGGCATCAACCGCCCGCACCTGAGCATCGAGCCCGGCCGCGCCATCTGTGGCCCGTCCGGCGTAGCCGTCTACGAGGTCGGCACCGTCAAGCAGGTCGAACTCGAGGGTGGCCGCTCGCGGATGTACGTCAGCGTCGACGGCGGCATGAGCGACAACATCCGCCCGGCCCTGTACGCCGCCGAGTATTCCGGCGCCATCGCCAACCGCACTTCCGAGGCGCAGCCCGTCCTGTGCCGCGTCGTGGGCAAGCACTGCGAGGGTGGCGACATCCTCATCCGCGACGTCTTCCTCCCCGCGGACGTGCGCATCGGCGACCTCATCGCCGTCCCGGGATCCGGCGCCTACGCGCGCAGCATGGCCAATAACTACAATCAGATCCCGAAGCCCCCTGTCGTCAGCGCGAAGGACGGTGTCACCGACGTGATGCTGCGCCGTGAAACGCTGGATGACCTCATGAGATTGGACGTGGGTAAGTGAGCAAGCCGCTGAAGGTTGTGCTGTTGGGGGCCGGCGTCGTCGGTAGCCAGGTGGCACGCATCATCCTCAACGAGGGTGACACCCTCGAGGCCCGCATCGGCCGCCGCCTCGAACTCGTGGGCATCGGTGTGCGGCGCATGGACGTCGAGCGGCCCGGCATCGACCCGGCGCTGCTGACCACTGACCTCGAGTCCCTCGTCGCCCGCGACGACCTCGACATCGTCATCGAACTCATCGGCGGCCTCGACCCCGCCCGGGAACTGGTGCGCACGGCCCTCCAGAAGGGCGCCTCGGTGATCTCCGCCAACAAGGCCCTCCTGGCGGAGGACCTGGGCGAGCTGTCCCGCATCGCTGAGGAGAAGGGCGTCGACCTCTACTACGAGGCCGCCGTCGCGGGCGCCATCCCGATCATCCGGCCGCTGCGCGAGTCGTTGGTGGGCGACGACATCACCGAGGTGATGGGCATCGTCAACGGCACCACCAATTTCATCCTGGACAAGATGGTCACAGACGGTGTCAGCTTCGACTCGGCGCTCGCCGAAGCCCAGCAACTGGGTTACGCCGAAGCCGATCCCACCGCCGACGTCGGCGGCCACGATGCGGCGGCGAAGGCCGCCATCCTCGCCGGGCTGGCCTTCCACACCGAGGTCAAGGGCCAGGAGGTCTTCACCGAGGGCATCACCGGCGTGACCGAGGCCGACATCGCCGCGGCCGAGTCGATGGACTGCACCGTCAAGCTCCTCGCGGTAGCCAAGCTGACCGAAGACGACCGCATCATCGTCAAGGTGCACCCGGCCATGGTGGCCAACAAGCACCCGCTGGCGGCGGTGCGTGGCGCCTACAACGCCATCTTCGTGAACTCGCGTGAGGCCGGCGAACTGATGTTCCTCGGCGCCGGTGCGGGCGGGGCCCCGACGGCCAGCGCGGTGATGGGCGACGTCGTCACCGTGGGCCGCAACCGCCACCGCGGCACCGCTGCGCACATCGGCTCGGGCTACACCCGCCGCCAGGTGGCGCCCGTCGGCGAATCCTGGACGCAGTTCTACGTCAGCTTCGAGGTGGAGGACCGCCCAGGCGTGCTCGCCAGGTGCGCCGCTGTGTTCGGCGACCACAACGTGTCGCTGCGCGTGGTGCAGCAGTCCTATCTTGAGGACGAGGTGCCCGTGGAGGGCTTCCCGGCCCGCCTCGGCGTCATGACGCACATCACGCAGGAGTCGTCGCTGGCGGCCGTCGTCAAGCAACTCTGCGAAGCTGATTTCGTGGGCTCCGAGGTGCGCGTCATGCGCGTCGTAGGCTTCTGAGGTGGCCCGACGCCTGACTGTGCGGGTGCCGGCCACGACGGCGAACCTGGGCTCCGGGTTCGACTGCGTCGGCATGGCCTTCGACTGGTACGACGAGCTGACGCTCGACCTGTGGGAGGCGCCCGGCCTGGAGGTTGCGGTGACGGGGGAGGGCGCCCACCAGGTGCCGACGGACGAGAGCCATCTCGTGGTGCGGTCCATCCACCGTGGCCTGGCGGCGTGGGGCGCTGAGGCGCCCGGGTTCCGTCTGACGGCGCACAACACCATTCCGCACTCCCGGGGCCTGGGCTCCTCGGCGGCCGCCATCGTGGCCGGGCTGGCGCTGGCGTGGGGGATCGCACGCCCCGGCGAACCCATGGACCGTTCCGCCATCACCCGGCTGGCTCACGAAGCCGAGGGCCATCCCGACAACGCCGGTGCCGCGGTCTGGGGCGGGGCGATCCTGGCGTGGGCCCGCGACGAGCGGGTCTCACTCGTGCAGTTGCCGCTGGCAGAAGGTTTCCGCGCAGTGGCCTTCGTGCCGGACTTCGAGTCGAAGACCGACGACGCGCGCGCCGTGCTGCCGGACACCGTGACGCGCGCCGACGCCGTCGCGCAGGCCATCGCGGCGGCCGCCTTGCCGCTGGCTCTCACGAAACGACCTGACCTGCTCTTCGACGCGACGTCGGACCGGCTGCACCAGCAGTACCGCGCGCCGATGATGCCGTCGAGCCACGACCTGATGCTGCGCCTCCGCGGAGCCGGGGCGCCGGCCGCGATCTCCGGGGCGGGGCCGACGGTGATCGCCGTCGGCCTTGACGAGCAGCTGGCCGGTGTGGACGCCGTCGATGTCACGGGTTTCACCGTGCGCCACCTGCGTCCCGCCGGGGGCGTGGAACTGTTTTAGCCCGAAACTTTGGTATCTGGGCCGGGTCATTGCTAACCTGATGAGTGGCCCACCGAAGAAGGCGCTGTTCGCGGCGAATCTGCCGCAGTTCTTCAGCTGCTGAGTGGGTCCCATCATTCTGACGCCGACGGCGCCTCCTGAATCCATTTTCGGCGCGTCGGCTCTTGGGAAGGAATCTCGTTGAGCGAATCCGCTGACCTGTCCAGCATGAAACTGGTCGACCTGAAGCAGGTGGCCACAGGGCTGGGCATCAAGGGCATCTCCGCCATGCGGAAGGCCGATCTGGTCTCCGCCATCCAGAACCAGGGAGGCGGCAGGCCGGCGCGCCAGCGCAGCGCCGAGCGTCCCGCGCAGGCGGAGCTCCTCACCGAGGCGCAGCCGAAGAACGGATCCTCCGCCCCGGAGCAGCCGCGCGATGGCGAGTCGTCCCGCGACCAGCAGCCCCGTGAACAGCGTGACCAGCAGCCCCGCGAGCAGCGCCAGCAGCGCGATCAGCAGCCGCAGCGCGATCAGCAGTCGCGTGGCGACCAGCAGCGTGGCGACCAGCAGCAGGGCGACGGCACCCGCACCCGGCGTCGCCGCGGCCGTGACCGCGAGCGTCAGCCCAACCCGGAGACCATCGAAGTGGTGGGCGAACTCCTGGAGGCCGCCATGGGCGGCGCGCAGCCGGCAGCCGGCGGCCAGCAGCAGCCGCAGCAACAGCAGCAGCGCGAGCAGCAGCCGGCCCAGTCCCGCTCCGTGAACGTCGAGCCCGCCAGCTACGACGACGACCAGGGTGGTTCCCGCCGCGGTCGCCGTCGCCGTAGCCGTGACCGCGATCGCGACCGCAACCAGCGCCGCCCAACCCGTGGCGGCCAGGGCATGGACCGCATGGACGCCGAGGTCACCGTCGCAGACGACGACGAGCTGGCCAACATCTCCGGCATCGTCGACATCAACGACAACTACGCCTTCGTTCGGACGACGGGCTACCTGCCCGGCCCGGCGGACGCCTACCTGTCCATGGCCACCGTCCGCCGCTACGGCCTGCGTCGCGGCGACGTGATCAGCGGAGCCGTGCGCGTCGCCCGCGAGGGGGAGCGCAAGGACAAGTTCCAGCCGCTCGTGCGCATCGACTCGGTGAACGGCGACGACCCGGAGAAGGCCAAGGGCCGTCCCGAGTTCCAGAAGCTCACCCCCCTGTACCCGCAGGAGCGCCTGCGCCTCGAGACGGTGCAGAACAACCTCACCGGCCGCATCATCGACATGGTCTCGCCCATCGGCAAGGGCCAGCGCGGCCTCATCGTGTCGCCGCCGAAGGCCGGCAAGACGATGATCATGCAGTCCATCGCCAACGCGATCGCCGCGAACAACCCTGAGGTGCACCTCATGGTCGTCCTGGTCGACGAGCGGCCTGAAGAGGTCACCGACTTCCAGCGCACGGTCTCCGGCGAGGTCATCGCCTCGACGTTCGACCGCCCCGCCGAGGACCACACCATGATCTCGGAGCTGGCCATCGAGCGCGCCAAGCGCCTGGTGGAGCTGGGCCACGACGTCGTCGTGCTGCTGGACGGCATCACGCGTCTGGGGCGTGCCTACAACCTGGCCGCCCCCGCGTCGGGCCGCATCCTGTCCGGTGGCGTGGACTCGGCGGCGCTGTACCCGCCGAAGAAGTTCTTCGGCGCCGCCCGCAACATCGAGAACGGTGGCTCGCTGACCATCCTGGCCACGGCCCTCATCGAGACCGGTTCCAAGATGGACGAGGTCATCTTCGAGGAGTTCAAGGGCACGGGCAACATGGAACTGCGGCTGCGTCGCGAGCTCGCGGACAAGCGCATCTTCCCGGCCATCGACGTCGACGCCTCGGGTACCCGTCGCGAAGACCTCCTCCTCAATCGCGACGAGCTGCAGATCATCTGGAAGCTGCGTCGCGCGCTCTCCGGTCTGGACAACCAGGCCGCGCTGGAGACGCTGAAGTCGCGGATGACGAAGACCGCCAGCAACCACGACTTCCTGCTCAGCGTGCTCAAGACCACCCCGGCCCAGGACGGTTAGGCCGCAACGGTTGCGCGTGGCATAATAGCTAGATGTGCCGGTTCACGCCGCCTCCAGGCGACCCGGCCGAAACCCACACCCCTAGGAGTTCATCATGAAGCAGGGAATTCACCCTGATTACGTCGAGGCCCAGGTCACCTGCACCTGCGGCAACACGTACACCACCCACAGCACCAAGGCAACGCTGAACGCCGACGTGTGCGCCGAATGCCACCCGTTCTACACCGGCAAGCAGAAGATTCTTGACACCGGTGGCCGCGTGGCGCGCTTCGCGAAGCGTTACGCCAAGAAGTAGCCAAGCAGACGAACGCCGTGATCCGGGCAGTGCCCGGACCGGCGTTCGTTTCTTTTTGCCCTCGATCCACCGTGCCCAGGAGCCAGCCATGTTCGACAACGCACAGCCTCTGATCGACGAGTTCCGCGATCTGGAGAAGCAGCTATCAGACCCCGAACTGCACTCCGACATGGCCCGCTCCCGCAGGGTCGGGCGTCGCTACGCCGCGCTGCGTCCCGTCGTCGAGGGCATCGAGGAGTACCGCCGGCTGACCGGTGACCGTGGGGCGGCTGCTGAGTTGGCGGCCGACGATCCGGCGTTCGCCGACGAGGTCGCGGAACTGGACGTCCAGATCGAGACGGCCACGGCCAAGCTCACCCGGCTGCTCGCCCCGCGCGACCCCAACGACGACGCCGACGCCCTCGTCGAGATCAAGTCCGGCGAAGGCGGCGACGAATCTGCCCTGTTCGCCGGTGACCTGTTGCGCATGTACACCCGCTACGCCGAGGACCTCGGTTGGAAGATCGAGATCCTCGATGCGCAGGACACAGACCTGGGCGGGTACAAGTCGGTCACCGTCGCGGTCAAGGGCGGCAGCAGCCTGGGGGTCGGGCCCTACGGCCGGCTCAAGTTCGAGGGTGGCGTGCACCGCGTCCAGCGGGTGCCGGTCACAGAATCGCAGGGCCGCATCCACACCTCGGCCGCAGGCGTCCTGGTGATGCCGGACGTGGAGGCCGACGAGGTGGAGGTCAACGACGACGACCTCCGCATCGACGTGTACCGCTCCTCGGGCCCCGGCGGCCAGGGCGTCAACACCACGGACTCCGCCGTGCGCATCACGCACCTCCCGACGGGCGTGGTGGTGAGCTGCCAGAACGAGCGCTCCCAGCTGCAGAACCGCGAATCCGCTATGCGGATGCTGCGCGCCCGCCTCACCCAGCGCGCGGAGGCGGAGGCCGCTGCGGCCGCCTCTGACGCCCGCAAGTCGCAGGTGCGCACCGTGGACCGTTCGGAGCGCATCCGCACCTACAACTTCCCGGAGAACCGGATCACCGACCACCGGATCGGCTTCAAGGCCCACAACCTCGACGCCGTGCTCGAGGGGGCGCTCGCCCCGCTACTCGACGCGCTGGCCGAGCAGGATCTCGCCGAGCGCCTCGCCGGAGTGGGCGGGTGAGGGCCAGCGAAGTCGTCCACGAGGTCGCCGAACGCCTGAGCCGCTCCGGCTCGCCCAGCCCCGGCCCGGAGGCGCGCGTCCTGGTGGCGCATGTGCTCGGCATCGAGCCGGCACAGTTGCTGGTGGCGAGCGTCTCGCCCGGGCAGCGCGCCGTCGTCGACCAGCTCGTCGACCTCCGCGCCGAAGGTGCGCCGCTGCAGCACCTGACCGGCGTGGCCTACTTCCGGTACGAGACCCTCGAGGTCGGGCCAGGCGTGTTCGTCCCGCGTCCGGAGACCGAGGAGATGGTCACCTGGGCGTTGAAGCAACTGGCTGCGCGGCCCGTCGGGCGGCGCCGTGTCGTGGAGCTGTGCGCCGGCTCGGGTGCCATCACAGCGGCCATCGGGCACGAACTGGGCCAGGTGGAGCTCCACGCCGTCGAACTCTCGCCCGACGCGCACGCGTATCTCGTGCGCAACCTGGACGGGCTGGCCGTCGACGTCGTGCTCGGCGACATGGCGGAGGCTTTCCACGAACTCGACGGCACCGTTGACCTCGTGATCGTCAACCCCCCGTACATCCCGGAGCCGCACAGGCAACTGCTGCCCGCCGACGTGTTGCAGGACCCCGAGATGGCGCTGTTCTCTGGCCGGGACGGCCTCGACGCACTGCGGGTCGTCGCTCAGGTCGCCGCGCGGCTGCTGCGTCCCGGCGGGCTCCTCGCCACGGAACACGACGACTCCCATGCGCCCGCCGTCGTGCGCCTCTTCGAGGAGGCCGGTTTCGCCGACGTGACCCCACGCAACGATCTGACGGGCCGCCCACGGTTCGTCACTGCCGCCGCACCGGCGGATGATGGCAGGATTGGGCTGTGACTCAATCCCCACGCGTCTTCAACCTCGACGCCGACGCCGACGGCGACACCGGCCTCCGCGAGGCCGCCGCGGCCGTCCGCGAGGGCCAGTGCATCGTGCTGCCCACAGACACCGTCTACGGCATCGGGGCAGATGCCTTCGACGCTGACGCCGTTCAGCGGCTGCTCAACGCCAAGGAGCGCGGCCGCGACATGCCCCCGCCCGTGCTGGTGGCGGAGCCGTCCATGCTGCGCGCGGTCGCCGACGAGGTGCCCGAGGGTGCCGCTGCGCTGGCGAAAGCCTTCTGGCCCGGTGCGCTCACCCTGATCCTGCGCGCCCAGCCCCGCTCCGGCATGCAACTGGGGGACACCGGCGGCACGGTCGCCGTCCGGGTGCCGGACCATGAGGGTGCGCGCGCCCTGCTGCGCCACACCGGCCCGCTCGCTGTGAGCTCCGCCAACGTCCACGGTCGGCCCGCCGCAGTGACGGCCCAGGAGGCGGTCGACCAGCTGGGCGACCGCGTAGCCGTCTACCTCGACGCGGGGCCCGCCGCCGGGGGAGTGGCGTCCACCATCGTCGACTTCGCCTCCTCGCCCGAGGGCCGTGTCCTCAGGGAAGGCGCGCTGAGCCTGGCGCAGCTGCACGAGTTCGCACCCCAGGTCATCGGCCTACCGACGGAGCCCGAACCGGATCATGATCCGGAGCCCGAACTCGAACCCGAATCTGCGCCCGAGCCCGAGCCGGAGTCCGACGTCGCGGCCGAGGGTGAACCCGAGGAACCGGGTCACTAGTGCGCGAATACCTCCTGGTGCTGTTCGTCGCAGCCGGTGCCACCTACCTCCTGTCGGGGTTGGCCCGGAACATCGCGGTGCGCACGGGAGCCCTCGCCACGGTCCGCAACCGTGACGTCCACACCCATCCCATCCCGTACTTCGGCGGCATGGCGATGTTCGGTGGCCTGGTCATCGCCATGCTGCTCGCCGTCCAGATGCCGTTCCTCGGCCGGTACACCACCGTGGAGCACGATGCCTCCGCCGTGCTGTGGGCGGGCCTGGTCATCTGCATCGTCGGCGTGCTCGACGACAAGTACGACATGCCGGCGTTGGTGAAGCTGGGCGGCCAGGTGCTGGCCGCCGGCGTCGCCGTCATGCAGGGTGTGCGCATCTACTGGATCCCGCTGCCGAACCGGATCGTCGGGCTCGACGACACCACCAGCATCATGGTGACCGTCCTGATCATCGCCATCTGTGTCAACGCCGTGAACTTCGTCGACGGCCTCGACGGCCTGGCGGCCGGCGTGGTGGCCATCGGGTCCGGCGCCTTCTTCAGCTACACCTACGTGCTGGCCTACGAACAGGAACTCGCCCGCGCCACGACGGCGAGCCTCATCACGGTGGCCACCTGCGGCATCGCCGTGGGGTTCCTGTTCCACAACTGGCACCCCGCGAAGATGTTCATGGGCGACTCCGGCGCGATGCTGCTCGGCCTGCTGATGGCCATGAGCGCCATCTCCTTCACGGGCCAGCTCGACCCCAGCGCGCTGGCGCAGGGCAGCGACGTGCTGCCCGCCATCCTGCCCATCCTGCTGCCGGTGGCGGCGCTGGCGCTGCCGCTCCTCGACCTGATGCTCGCCTGGGTGCGGCGGGCCTGGAACGGCCAGCACCCGTTCCAGGCGGACAAGCAGCACCTGCATCACCGCCTGCTGGCCCGGGGACACTCCCACTGGGGGGCCGTGCTCCTCATGTACGGCTGGTCCGCCGTCGTCTCGGTGGGGCTGGTGCTGATCGCCCTCACCAACCGCTCCACCGCGGTGTGGTTGGTGGCGGGAAGCCTGGTGACCGTGCTCGTGCTCACGCTCTGGCCAGTGCGCACCGCGCCGAGCTTCATCGGCGGCCGCGAGGCCGAGGTCGTCGACAGGAAGAGCGTCGATGACTGAAGCGCGCCGCAAGGTGACGGGAGCCACCCAGCGGGCCAGGGAAATGATGATCGGCGGTGTCATCGCCGGTCACGTCGTGGGCCTCACCATCCTCGGCCTGGCCCTGGCCATCGACGGCCCGAGCGCCGCCCTGACGGCCGCCCTGGGTTTCGCCGCCGTTGTCATCTTCTACTCGATCGGGCAGGCGCTCGAGGTGGTCGCCTCCGAACTCGAACCCTTCCAGGGGCTCAGCCTGGTCCTCGTGAGTTACGGCGTCCGGGTGGTGGGCATCGCGGCCGGGCTGTGGGCGCTGCTGAGCCTGTCGTCCGTCGCGCCGCATGTGTCCAAGGGATGGCTGCTCCTGAGCGTGGCGGGCACGGTTCTGGCCTGGGTGTTCGGCGTCGTGTTCGTGGCCTCCCGCCAGCGGGTGCCGGTCTACGACCACGAGTACGAGCCGCCGTCCTCTGGCTGACCGCAGAGGTTTTTGGGACAGGACGTCGCCGATGTGTAACAACCTGCTCTTTCCGCTAGGCTCAACCACGTTATGGGCACTTCACCTACGCCAGGCGACGGGTCAGAGCGTTCTGGCCCCACCGGGCATGAGGACGGCATGGCCGTTCTCGCCTACATCCTCGCAGGGTTGATTTTCTACGGGGGCCTCGGGTGGGTCGGTGATCATTTCCTCGAGACAACATGGTTACTGCCACTCGGACTCATCGTAGGACTTGTCAGTAGCTTGTATCTGATCATCAAACGATATGGGAGTGGTACGTGACTCTGGGCCTTCTTCCGCTGGAGACCGGCGGCGACTACGAGCCACCTGGCACCGAGGACTTCCTCTGGGGATCCATCATGCCGGGCGTCCTCCCCGACTGGGTGAACAAGCCCCTCATCCAGGCGGTCATCGGCGCCCTCCTGGTCATCACCCTGTGGGTGATTGCGTCCCGCAAGCTGAAGGTGCGGCCCACCAAGGGTCAGTTCTTCGCGGAGTACCTCTACGAGTTCGTCCGCAACGGCATCGCGCGCGACATCCTCCATTCCGACTTCCGCAAGTTCCTGCCGTATCTCCTCGGCCTCTTCACGTTCCTGCTGGTGAACAACTGGTTCGGCCAGTTCTTCTACTTCATGTACCCGGCGTTCTCCAACGTCGGCTACGCCTACGGCCTGGCCATCCTCTCCTGGTTGGTCTACGTCGGCGCAGGCTTCGCCAAGTGGGGCTTCGGCGGCTTCCTCAAGAGGGCGCTCGTCCCCGACGGCGTGCCCGTGTACCTGCTGCCGCTGGTCATCCCGCTGGAGTTCCTGGCCACGTTCATCACACGCCCCATCACGCTGGCCCTGCGTCTTTTCGCCAACCTGTTCGCCGGTCACCTCGTGGTCATGGTGTTCGTGGTCGGTGGCGGCTGGCTCCTCACGCAGCAGGACAACCTGTTCTACAACATCTCCGGCGGCGTCTCGATCCTCTTCAGCCTCATCATCATGCTGCTGGAGCTGTTCATCGGAGCCCTGCAGGCCTACATCTTCACCGTCCTCACCGCCCAGTACGTGTCGACCTCGATCGCCGAGGCGCACTAAAGCACCGATAATCCTCCCCAGGTCGACCGCCTGGGTAGTCATCCGAAAGGAAACACATGTCCCTCCTCGAAATCACCGGCAACCTGAACATGATCGGTTACGCGATCGCCACGATCGCCCCGGCCCTCGGCGTTGCCTGGATCTTCGCGTCGGTCATCAACGGCACCGCCCGTCAGCCCGAGGCCCGTGGCGCCATGATGAGCACCGCCTTCATCGGCTTCGCCGTTGTTGAGGCTCTCGCCATCATCGCCATCGCTCTCGCGTTCGTTCTCTGAGGCATCCTGTGGTCCCCTTGGAAGGGGCGCAAGACATCCTTGGGCCCCTTGCACCCCACCACTGGTCGGAGGTGTTCGCGGGCATCGGCCTGATGCTGATCATCTTCCTCATCATGTGGAAGGTCGTCGTTCCGGCATTCGAGAAGATGTACGAAGAGCGCTCGAACAAGATCGAAGGTGGCATGCAACGCGCTGCAGCCGCAGAGGCTAAGGCCGAAGCTGCGCTCGCTGAGTACAACGACCAGCTCAATGCTGCTCGTGAGGAAGCCGCCCGTATCCGTGAGGATGCGAAGAACCAGTCCGCCACGATCCTCGCCGAGGCTCGCGACAAGGCCGGCAAGGAATCCCAGCGGATTCTGCAGTCGGGCCGTGCGCAGCTCGAGGCGGAGCGTTCGCAGCTGGTTCAGGATCTTCGCGGTGAGGTCGGCGGCCTGGCCACCGCTCTCGCCGGCAAGATCGTCGGTGAGTCCCTCACGGACGACGAGCGTGCCATGCGCACCATCGATCGTTTCCTGGCTGAGCTCGAGACGGCAGGATCGGATCGATGACGGCCCGCGACGTTGCCTACGCTGCGCTCGACTCCGAGGTGGCCGGCATCAGCACTGATGCCGGTACCGCGGAAGAGTTGTTCGCCGTCGTCGATCTGCTCGACGGTCAGCCGACGCTGCGTCGAAGCCTTTCGGATCCTTCGGCCTCCGAGGCCAACCGTGCACAGCTCGCCGAGCGGTTGCTCGGCGGGAAGATCTCGCAGGCGGCGCTCGACGTCGTCGTGGCGATCGTCAAGCACTCGTGGAACAGCGGCAACAGGCTGGTCCGCGCTCTGGAGCGGCAGGGCATCCGCCTGGTGCTGCGCAGCGCGCACCGCGAGGGTCGCATCTACGACGTCACGGGTGATCTTTACCAGCTGGCCGTGACCGTGGACGCGAACCGCGAACTGGCAGGAGCCCTGCGCAACGCGCAGTATCCGCTGGAAGGCAAACGCGACCTCATCAACCGGCTCGTCTCGGGCAAGGTCCACCCCGCAACCGCGATGCTCGCATCGCGCGCGGCGAAGGCCCGCCAGCGCACCTTCGCCCTCACGGCGAAGTCGTACGTGGAGATGGGTGCCGAGATCGCAGGCGAAGAGATGGCCCTGGTCACGGTCGCACGGCCGCTCGACCCCCAACGTGTCTCCCGCCTGAAGTCCGCACTGGAGAAGCAGGTCGGCGGTCCCGTCAACCTGCAGATCGAGGTCGACCCCGCTGTGCTCGGCGGCATGAGCGTGGTCATCGGCGATGACGTAATCGAATCAACCGTTGCTGCACGGCTCGAAGATGCCCGCAGGCAGCTCACCAACTTCTGAATCCTAAGAAAGAGTAGGACGACATGGCTGAACTCACCATCAGTCCGGACGAGATCCGCAACGCCCTGGACGATTTCGTGCAGGCGTACGAGCCCAAGGCCGCCGGCCGCACCGAGGTCGGCACTGTCGTCTCCTCGGGCGACGGCATCGCCCGCGTCGAGGGCCTGCCCTCGGCCATGGCCAACGAGCTGCTGCGCTTCGAGAACGGCACCCTCGGCATCGCCCTCAACCTGGACGAGCGTGAGATCGGCGTCGTCGTCCTGGGCGATTCCGAAGGCATCAACGAAGGCTCGACCGTGCACGGCACAGGCGACGTCCTATCGGTCCCGGTTGGCGACGGCTACCTGGGCCGCGTCGTGGACGCCATGGGCAACCCCATCGACGGTCTCGGCGAGATCAGCGGCCTCGAGGGACGCCGCGCTCTCGAACTGCAGGCCGCAGGCGTCATGGACCGTCAGGAGGTGCGCGAGCCGCTGCAGACCGGTCTGAAGTCGATCGACGCGATGATCCCGATCGGCCGTGGCCAGCGTCAGTTGATCATCGGCGACCGCAAGACGGGCAAGACCGCCATCGCGATCGACACGATCATCAACCAGAAGGCCAACTGGGAATCCGGTGACAAGAAGAAGCAGGTCCGCTGCATCTACGTCGCCATCGGCCAGAAGGGCTCGACGATCGCCGAGGTCAGGGGCACGCTCGAGGCCGCCGGCGCGATGGAGTACACCACCATCGTCCACGCGCCCGCGTCGGATCCCGCAGGCTACAAGTACATCGCCCCCTACGCCGGGTCGGCCATCGGCCAGCACTGGATGTACCAGGGCGCCCACGTCCTGATCGTGTTCGACGACCTCACCAAGCAGGCCGAGGCCTACCGTGCGATGTCGCTGCTGCTGCGTCGTCCCCCGGGCCGCGAGGCGTACCCCGGCGACGTCTTCTACCTCCACTCCCGTCTGCTGGAGCGTTGCGCGAAGCTGTCGAATGAGCTCGGTGGCGGCTCGATGACCGGTCTGCCGATCATCGAGACGAAGGCCAACGACGTGTCGGCCTACATCCCGACCAACGTGATCTCCATCACCGACGGCCAGATCTTCCTCCAGTCGGACCTCTTCAACGCCAACCAGCGCCCGGCCGTCGACGTCGGCGTGTCGGTGTCGCGAGTCGGTGGCGCTGCCCAGGTGAAGGCCATGAAGCAGGTGTCCGGTTCGCTGAAGCTGAGCCTGGCCCAGTACCGCGACATGCAGGCGTTCGCCATGTTCGCCTCGGACCTCGACGCCACCACCCGTCGCCAGCTCGACCGGGGCGCCCGCCTCACCGAGCTGCTGCGTCAGGGACAGTACGCGCCGTACCCGGTGGAGGACCAGATCATCTCCGTGTGGTCCGGCATCGAGGGTCACTTCGATGACGTACCGGTCGATGACGTGCTGCGGTTCGAGCAGGAACTGATCGACTACCTGCGCCACAACACGTCGGTGCTGACGGACATCGCCGGCGACTTCCAGTTCGGCGACGACCGCAAGGCGGCCACCGTCCAGGCGATCGGCGAGTTCAAGAAGCTCTTCCGCACGTCCGAGGGCAAGCTGCTCGTCGGCCGCGAGGAGCACAAGCCGCTCGAGGACGAGGACATCGCCCAGACGACGATCGTGCGCCAGAAGCGGGGCTGATAGAGCATGGCATCCAGTCTGCGTGAGCTTCGCCAGCGTCGTCGATCCGTATCGACGACCAAGAAGATCACCCGAGCCATGGAGCTCATCGCCGCCTCCCGCGTCGTCAAGGCGCAGCAGGCGGCGAGAGCCGCGGCCCCGTACACCCGCGAACTGACCCAGGCCGTCTCGGCCCTGGCAAGCGTGGAGGATCTCGATCACCCGTTGCTGCGCGATGTGGAGAAGCCTCGTCGTTCCGCGATGCTGCTGATCACCTCTGACCGTGGTCTCGCAGGCGCCTACTCGACCAATGCCATCAAGGCGGCTGAGCAGTTGCACGCGAAGATCATCCAGGAGGGCCAGGAGAACGTCCAGTACATCACCGGCAACAAGGGTGTGGCGTACTTCGATTTCCGCAACCGTCACATCGAGCAGTCGTGGACCGGTTTCTCGGATCGGCCCACGTACGCCAACGCCAAGGAGATCGCCGATGTCCTCATCGAGCGTTTCCTGCGCCCCTACGAAGAGGGCGGCGTCGACCAGTTGCACATCGTCGGCACGCGTTTCGTCTCGATGATGACGCAGACGGCCGTTGCGGTGCGCCTGCTGCCGTTGGTCGTCGAGGACGCCCCCAGCGGCTACGTCGACAGCGCGGAGGAGACCCACCCGTTCTACGAGTTCGAGCCCGATGCACGCACGGTGCTCGACAGGCTCCTGCCGCTGTTCGTCGCGAACCGTGTCCACACGGCGCTCCTCCAGTCGGCCGCATCCGAGCTGGCGAACCGCCAGCGCGCCATGAAGTCGGCCACCGACAATGCGCAGGAGCTCATCGAGAAGCTGACCCGCGCCGAGAACCAGGCTCGCCAGGCGGGCATCACACAGGAAATCACTGAGATCGTCGGCGGCGCTTCGGCGCTGGCGGAATCAGCCGGAAACGAATGAGGTAACAAATGACTGCCACTGTGAGCGACCCGCAGCCGGCCACCACCGGTGGTGTCGGCCGCGTTACCCGCGTCATCGGCCCCGTCGTGGACGTCGAGTTCGCGGCTGACCAGATCCCGCCCATCGGCAATGCGCTGACCGTTGAGACCGAGGTCATGGGCGAGAAGCGCACCATGACCATGGAAACTGCCCTCCACGTCGGCGACAACGTGGTGCGCGCCATCGCACTGAAGCCCACCGACGGCATGCGCCGTGGGGCCGAGGTCACCGATACCGGCGACGCCATCACGGTGCCCGTGGGCGACGTGACCAAGGGCCACGTCTGGAACGTGACCGGTGACGTGCTCAACGTCGACCCCGCGTCGATCGAGATCACCGAGCGCTGGCCCATCCACCGCGCGGCCCCCGCGTTCGACGCGCTGGAGTCCCGCACCGAGATGCTCGAGACGGGCATCAAGGTCCTCGACCTCCTCACCCCGTACGTGAAGGGCGGCAAGATCGGCCTCTTCGGTGGTGCGGGCGTCGGCAAGACGGTCCTCATCCAGGAGATGATCTACCGCATCGCCCACAACTTCGGTGGCACCTCGGTGTTCGCCGGTGTGGGGGAGCGCACCCGTGAGGGCAACGACCTGATCAATGAAATGGAAGAGGCGGGCGTCCTCAAGGACACCGCGCTCGTCTTCGGCCAGATGGACGAGCCGCCGGGCACCCGCCTGCGCGTCGCCCTGTCGGCCCTGACCATGGCGGAGTACTTCCGCGATGTGCAGAACCAGGACGTGCTGTTGTTCATCGACAACATCTTCCGCTTCACCCAGGCCGGTTCCGAGGTCTCCACGCTGCTGGGGCGCATGCCCTCCGCGGTGGGTTACCAGCCGAACCTCGCCGACGAGATGGGGCAGCTCCAGGAGCGCATCACCTCGACGAAGGGTCACTCCATCACGTCGATGCAGGCCATCTATGTGCCTGCCGATGACTACACCGACCCGGCCCCGGCTACCACGTTCGCCCACCTGGACGCCACCACGGAACTCTCCCGTGAGATCGCCTCGCGTGGTCTGTACCCTGCCGTGGACCCGCTCAGCTCGTCGTCGCGCATCCTTGACCCGCAGTACATCGGCCAGGAGCACTACGACACCGCGGTGCGCGTGAAGCAGATCCTGCAGCGCAACAAGGAACTGCAGGACATCATCGCCATCCTCGGTATCGACGAGCTGTCCGAAGAGGACAAGATCATCGTGAACCGTGCGCGTCGCATCCAGCAGTTCCTGTCGCAGAACACCTACATGGCCGAGAAGTTCACGAACATCCCGGGCTCCTCGGTGCCGCTGGCCGACACGATCGAGTCGTTCCAGATGATCTGCAACGGTGACGTCGACCACATCGCTGAGCAGGCGTTCTTCAACGTCGGCGGCATGGATGACGTCATGGCCAACTGGGACCGCATGCAGAAGGAAAGCTGAGTCCATGGAGCACGCACCGCTGCATGTCGAGGTCGTCTCGGCAGACCGCGTGGTCTGGTCCGGCGACGCCGTGAACATCATCGCGCGTACGGTCGAGGGCGACATCGGCATCCTGCCCGGTCACGAACCGCTGCTGGCGGTCCTCGAGCCGTCCATGGTCGAGATCGTGACCGCAGAGGGCGCCAGCGAGTCGCTGATGGTCGACGGCGGGTTCATCTCGGTGGCACACGGCCACGTGTCGGTGCTGGCGCAGTTCGCCACGCTCGGTCACGAGGTGAGTCTGGAGGAGGCCCGTAAGGAACTCGCGCCGCTCGTCCTGAAGGCCCAGCAGGGCCAGGCCGACGACGCCGAGATCCACCGGCTCAAGATGCTCAAGGCCCAGGTTCGCGCAGGCGAACGAGCGGCCAGCAACTAGAAGCACCCACCACTCAGGGCGGCCCTCCATCGGGGGGCTGCCCTGAGTGCATACTTGGGAAGTCCCGCAGCGGAAAGGAGACCGGCAGATGTGGGAGATCGTATGGACAACGTTGATGGTGATCGCTCTTGTCCTGCTCCCTTTCGCGCTGCTTTACCTCCGCCGCCGCTGGCTCACTGGCCAGGGCGGTCTTTTTGACTGCGCCTACCAGATCAACGAGAAGACCCCCGGTTCCGGCTGGGTGCTGGGCATGGCGAGATTCCGGGGCGAGAACCTCGAATGGTTCCGGGCCTTCTCGCTGAACCTGCGCCCCAAACGGGTCTTCCCCCGCGTCGCCACGGCGTACGTGCACCAGCGTCAGCCGGCGGGCCTGGAGGCCATCGCGCTGTTCGAGGACTCCATGATCGTCACGGTGCGCGACCGGTTCACCGGGTCGACGTCGTCCCTGTCCATGGCACGCGACGAGGTGCTGGCCCTCATGAGCTGGCTCGAGTCCGCCCCGCCCGGCTCCAACTACCTGCCCACCTCGGCTGATTCGCCGCTCTGATTTTCCGGGGCCCCGCGGAAGCGGTCACCGTCAGGCTCGCGTCGGCTTCTCGCGGTCAGTGCCCGGCACCCAGAGGACTTCATGCTCCGTGCCGTTGGCGGCGCGGCTCATGATGAACAGCAGATCCGAGAGGCGGTTGAGGTACTTGATCGCCAGCGAGTTCACCCCGCCATCAGCGTCCAACCCGTAAGCCTCGGCGCAGGCCCACGCTGCCCGCTCGGCGCGGCGGGCCACCGTGCGGGCCACATGGAGCTGCGCGCCGGAGGGGCTCCCGCCGGGGAGGATGAAGCTGCGCAGGACCGGCAGGTCCTCCTGGAGTTCGTCGCAGTACGCCTCGAGGCGGTCGATCGAGGGCTGCTCGATGCGCAGCGGGGGCCACTTGGGGTCCGGGTCCAGCGGGTTGGAGATGTCCGCGCCCACGTCGAACAGCTCGTTGCGGACGAGGGCCAGCATCTCGACCACCCGCTCCGGCAACCCTCCGAGGGCGACGGCCACACCGATGACGGAATTCGCCTCGTCCGTGTGCCCGTAGGCCTCGACGCGCAGATCGGTCTTGCGGACTTCGGAGTTGTCTGACAGGCGGGTGGTGCCCGCGTCGCCGGTGCGGGTATAGATCTTCGAGAGTGTGACCATGGTCCCAATCTATGCCACAGTGAAGCCGTGCGTATTCGAGCCCTTGCCATGTTGAGCGCGGCCGCGCTCGTGTCCCTGTCCGCCTGTACCGACGCGAACCAGACCAACACAGGTCCGGTCTCGGGCGAGAACACCACCACCTGCGCGTACCCCAGCGCGGGGGAGCCCGCGAAGGCCGTCGACGCGCCAGCCACCACAGGGGTGCCGACGCAGGGCGAGGTGACCGCCACGCTCGAGCTGACGGCAGGTGACGTCACCATCACGATGGACCGGGCCAAGGCCCCGTGCACCGTCAACTCGTTCGTCTCGCTCGCGGAGCAGGGGTACTTCGACGACACCGTGTGCCACCGCCTCACGGACTACGGCATCTTCGTGCTGCAGTGCGGGGACCCGTCGGCCACGGGCATGGGTGGGCCGGGCTACAGCTACGCCGACGAACTCGAGCCCATCAAGGACTTGGGTCAGGCGGCCTACCCGACGGGGACCGTCGCTATGGCCAATGCGGGCCCGGACACCAACGGTTCGCAGTTCTTCCTGGTCTATGCGGATTCGCAGTTGGCGCCGGACTACACCGTCTTCGGCGCCATGGATCAGGCCGGCATCGATGTGGTGGGCGGCATCGCGGCCCAGGGCGTGGACGCGGGGGACCAGACCTCGCCCATCGCGGAGGCGAAGATCACCGCCGTCACGCTCGGCTGATTCACTCTTCAGTGACCTGACAACGGTCTTCGTCGGTCTCGTAGATACCCCCGGGGGTATCTGTTATGGTGGTGTCATCACAGACCCACGAGGAGAAGATCACCATGCTGCTGCATCGCTTCTACGACGAAGATCTCGCTCAGGCCAGCTACCTGATCGGATGCCAGGCGGAGAACACCGCCGTCGTCGTCGACCCCCGACGCGACATCGACGAGTACCTCAAGCTGGCCGCCCACCACGACATGTTGATCGTGGCCGTCACCGAGACCCACATCCACGCCGACTACCTGTCCGGCACCCGCGAACTCGCCGCGGCCACGGGCGCCACGATCTACGTCTCAGGGGAGGGCGGCGAGGAGTGGCAATACGACTTCGAGGGTGAGCGTCTCTACGACCGCGACACCATCACCATCGGCAACATCACGATCGAGGCCCGTCACACCCCGGGCCACACCCCCGAACACCTGTCATTCCTCGTCACCGACGGCGCCTTCGCCAGCGACCCCGGCTACCTGCTGTCCGGTGACTTCGTCTTCTCCGGCGACCTCGGCCGCCCCGACCTGCTCGACGAGGCCGCCGGCGGAGTCGACACCCGCTTCGGTGGCGCCAGGCAGCTCTTCGCCAGTCTCAAGAACGTCTTCCTCCAGCTCCCTGACCACGTGCAGGTCTACCCGGCCCACGGCGCGGGCAGCGCCTGCGGCAAGGCGCTCGGCGCGCTGCCGTCCACCACGGTGGGCTACGAGCGCACCTACGCCTGGTGGGCGCCCTTCCTGGCCTCCGACGACGAGCAGGGCTTCGTCTATGAACTCCTCGACGGCCAGCCCGACGCCCACGCCTACTTCGGGCGGATGAAGCGTCAGAACCGGAGCGGACCGGCCGTGCTGGGCCACCCCCTCGCCGTACTCCCCGAACTGGACAATGTGTCCCTGGCGGCGCAGATCGGCGACGGCGAGGTCATCCTCGTCGACACACGTCAGCACGACGAGGTCCATGGCGGGACGGTGAAGGGCTCCGTGAACGTGCCCGGCCTGGAGAAGTCCGCCACCTACGGCTCCTGGGCCTACGATCCCGAGACCGACACAGCGTCCCTGGTCCTGCTCGCGCAGGACCGCGACGAGGCCAACGCCTACCGGCAGCACCTCATGCGCGTCGGGATCGACCAGGTCGGCGGTTACACCACGAGCCTCGACGGGCTGCCCATGTACATCCCGATGGTGATCCAGCCGGCCGAGCTCGCGTCCTACGAGCGCGACATGCTGCTGGACGTCCGCAACAAGACCGAGCACGCCGAGGGCGCCATCGACGGTTCGTACCAGCTGAGCGGCGGTCGAGTCCTGTGGCATCTTGACGAGCTGCCCCGCGACGGCAGGATCGTCTCCTACTGCCGCAGCGGGGTCCGCAACTCCGTGGCCGCCTCGGCCCTGCGTCGGAAGGGCTACGACGTGGCCGAACTGGACGGTAGTTGGCTGGGGTGGCTCGACTACCAGGAAGCCGCCAAGTAGGTGGCCACCACAGTCCTGGTACTGGTCCTCGCCGTCGCCGTCGGGCTCTCACTGGGCCTCCTCGGCGGCGGCGGGTCCATCCTCACCGTGCCGCTGTTGACCTACGTCGCGGGCATGGGGCCCAAGGAGGCGATCGCCTCCTCGCTGTTCATCGTCGGTGCCACCTCCGCACTGAGCCTCTTCGCGCACGCGCGCACCGGTAACGTGCAGTGGCGCACCGGCCTGGTCTTCGGCGCGGCCAGCATGGCCGGCGCGTTCGCCGGTGGTCTTGCCGGGGGCCACATCCCGGGCTTCGTGCTGATGCTGCTCTTCGCGTTGATGATGATCGCCACCTCGGTGGCCATGATCCGCGGCCGCAAAGCAGGGACGACGAAGGAGCGCGACCATCTCCCCGTGGCGAAGATCCTGGTCGAAGGGCTCGTCGTCGGCGCCGTCACCGGTCTGGTGGGCGCCGGCGGTGGGTTCCTCGTCGTTCCGGCGCTCGCGCTGCTCGGAGGGCTGCGCATGTCCGTGGCCGTGGGCACGTCGCTGCTGGTGATTTCGATGAAGTCGTTCGCAGGCCTAGCCGGCTACCTGACGACGGTGAGCATCGACTGGCCGCTGGTGCTGGGAGTGACCGCCACGGCCATGGTCGGCGCGCTCCTCGGTGCCCGCCTGACCCGGATGGTTCCGGAAAAGGCGCTGCGCAAGGGTTTCGGCATCTTCGTGCTGGTGATGGGCATCTTCGTGCTCAGCCAGGAAGTGCCGCCGCTCCTCAGTTCTGGGTCAGGAACATCCGGGTGATGCTGGTGAAGGTCTCCGGGTCATCGGCGTGCACCCAATGCCCGGCGTTCTTCACCGTCACCTGACGCACCCGCGGGAAGAGCGCCTGCATGGGCGCCTCATGCTCAGGCAGACAGTAGGGGGAGCGGCCTCCGGTCACCCACAACACCGGCCCGTCGAACTCGCCCTCGATGTGGGGCCAGCCGCCCACCGCGTGGAGTGAATCTGCCAGCAGGTCCAGGTTCGCCAGCCAGAACCACACGTGGTCCTTGTGGTGGAGGTTCTGCAGCAGGAAGCGGCGCACCGTCTGGTCCGGGATGAGTTCCTCGAGGGCCTCCTCGGCCTGGGTGCGGCTGTGCACCTCTGCCAGGTCGAGTGAGCGCAGCGCCGCCACCAGGTTGACGAACTGGGCCGCCTCCACGTTGCGGGCGGGCGAGATGTCCACCACCATCAGCTTCTCGACCAGTTCCGGCGCTTGGAGGGCGACGCGCATGGCGATCTTGCCGCCCAGCGAGTGGCCGATGAGTGCGATGGGCTCGTCGAACGACTGGTGGAGCCATTCGGCGACCTCGGCGGCCTGGTTGTCCAGCGAGAACGTCTCCGTCCACGGCGAGCGGCCGTGGTTGGGCAGATCCACCAGGTAGCTCGTGGCGACGTCTGTCAGCCCGGTGGCGATGGAGCCGAAGTTCTTGCCTTGGCCGAAGAGCCCGTGCAGGAACACGGCGGTGTGTTCCCCGGAGCCGATGGTGAGGTGGTGCAGTTGGTTCGTCATGCCTGTCCCCAGCAGTGTGTGTGCCAATGTCGTCGGGCCTCGATGCCGGTGTCGATGCCGTAGGCGCCGTTCTCAGGCCAGGCGACGACATGCGCGGTGCCGGAGGCGACCGTCTGCCGGCAGCCGGGACAGCGGTACTCCTTCTCCGCCCGGTGTGCGGGGACGTCGCGCACGATGTAGCTGACGCCCCCCTTCCTCACCCTGCGCTGCGAGCCGCCGGAGAGCAGCGGGCGCGGCGCCCGCAGGTGCTTGGAGGGGCGCCGGCCCATCAGAAGAGCCGCTCGTCGACGTTGTCGAGACCCCGCAGTGCGTCGTAGTCGATCAGGCGGCACTCGATACCCCTGTCGGTGGCGAGCGTCCGGGCCTGCGGCTTGATCTGCTGGGCGGCGAAGATGCCGCGCACGGGGGATAGTTGGGGGTCGCGGTTCATCAGTTCGAGGTAGCGGGTGAGCTGTTCCACACCGTCGATCTCGCCTCGGCGTTTCACCTCGACGGCGACGTAGCCGGTGCCCTCCCGCAGGAGGAGGTCCACCGGGCCGATGGGGGTGAGGTATTCGCGCTGCACCAGCTTGAGGCCTTCGCCCAGCGTGCCGGGGTGCTCAGCGAGGAGGGCCTGGAGATTCTCCTCCACACCGTCCTTCTGCAGGCCGGGGTCGATGCCGAGTTCGTGGGCCGAATCGTGCAGGACGTCCGCGATAGAGATGTGCAGGGTGTCGCCGTCCTTGGCTCGCACCTGCCACACTTCGGTGATCCCGAGGCGTTCGGAGGCCTCCGGATCCGGCTGCGTGATCTTCAGGGTGCAGGGAGGGCTCATCCAGTTGAGCGGCTTGTAGGCGCGGTCATCCGCGTGGATCGAGACCGACCCGTCAGCCTTGACCAGGATGAGCCGGGTGGCCAGGGGAAGGTGGGCGGTCAGCCTGCCCACGTAATCAACCTGGCACCTCGCAATGACCAAACGCACCCGACCAACCTAGCAGGCTTGCTCCGTGGATCAGGAGGCGTCGAGCGCCGGCTGGATGATCTCGCGGTACAGCAGCAGCACCGCGGCGGTGGTGGGAATGGCGATGACGGCCCCGATCACACCGAACAGCATGCCGCCGATGATCGCCGAGAGCACCACCAATGCGCCCGGCACCTTCACGGTGCGCTTCATCACGTTCGGGTAGAGGATGTAGGCGTCGAACTGCTGGTAGATCACGAAGTAGATGATGGTGGCGATGCCGATGGCCGGATCCACCGCGAAACCGACGATGGCGACCGTGATCATGGCCAAGCTGGAGCCGACCAACGGGATGAAGCAGAAGATCGCGACGACGAAGGCCAGCGCCAGGGAGTAGTCGCCCAGCCCGGCGATGTTCATGAAGATCAACGCAGACACCGACGCGATGCTGACGATCACGAACATGCCGGTGATGTAGCCGGAGACGCCGCCGAAGATGCCGTCGGCCAGGTAGCGCGCACGGGGGCGCCGGCTGGCGGGGGCGAGGGCGTAGATGGTCTCCTTGATGGTGGGGAGGGACGCCAGGAAGTACACCGTGAGCACCAACGTGACGATCACGGAGAAGACGAGGTTGGCCACCAGGCGGCCCGCGCCCATCAGCCCACCGAAGAGGTTCTGGAGCAGCGCGCCGGAGGTGATGAACTCCTGCGCCCGCGCCAGCACTTCGTCGCGCTGTTCCCACTCCGCCAGGAGCGGATGGTTCAGGAGCGTCTGCAACATCTCCGGCAACTGCGTGGTGAGGGCGGTGGTCTGCTCGGTGAAGATGGGCACCAGCGCCACCACGCCCAGGGCCAGCACGCCGAGGAGCATGAGGGTCACCAGCGCCACCCCGATGCCGCGGGGTACGCGCAGGCGGGTCAGGAACTCGACGGCCGGGTTGAGCCCCAGCGCCAGGAAGAGCGCCAGGACGGCGAGGATGAGCACGCTCTGCACGGTGAGGACGGCCTGGGCAAGCGCCAGGGCGACGAGCACACCGATGGCGCCCATGAAGCCCATGCCGAAGGCCGAGTAGCGGCGCTCCTCGACGGCGTGGGGAGTGGGGGGCACCGGCTCGACGATGGCTTCAGGCAACGGCGTGAGCATCTTGCGGGCGCCGCGCGCCGTCGTGCCGAAGAAGCGGCCGACGACGCGGGGCAGCCGCGCGCGGCCGGCCCCGACGTGCCTGGGCGTGACTGCCGTGTCGGGGGTGGCGCTGGGCGCCTCGGAAGCGGGGGCGGCCCCGGGGGCGGCGTCGGCCGCCGCCTCGTTGGGGTGGCTCACGGTTGCTCGTTGCTGTTTCGGATGATGGTGGTCTCGCTGTCCGGGTCTGCGGTCGGGATGACCGTGGTGGTGTTCTCGGCGTACTGCTCGCCGGATTCCTCGGCCAGGGCGCGCAGGTTGCTCAGTTGCCCGAGCGCGTTCGCGCGGCGGGCTTCCAGCGAGGCGATCTCGCGCTCCAGCTGTTCTTTGCGCCAGGCGACCTTCTCCTCGAGCTCCGCCTCTGCGCGCGAAACGCGCTCGCGGAGGACGGTGAGCGTCTCCTCGCTCTGGCGGGTGGCGGTCAGCCGGATCTCTTCCGCGGCCTTGACAGCCTCGGCGCGGATGGCCTGGGCCTCGTCGCGGGCCTTCATGGCCCGGTCCGCCGCCGCCGAAGCGCCCTTGTCCGCTTGTGCGAGCCGCTCAGCGATGGCGTCATCCGTGGCTTTCGCGTTGGCGGCGAGTTCCGTGGCCGACTTCTCCGCGGCGCGCTCGGTTTCGAGCTTGAGCTCGATGGCCCGGCGCTCCGCCTCCTTGAGCACCCGGTTCGCTTCTGCCCGGCCGGCTTCGAGGAGGCTCTCGGAGCGCGCGGTGGCGCCGTCGAGCAGTGCCTTGGCCCGGATGCGGGCGTCTTCGAGGATGAGGTCCGCGTCGCGGCGGGCAGTTTCGAGCGTTGCCTTGCCTGCCTGTGCCTGCTCCTGGCGGAGTTGGCGCAGCCCCGCGAGGCCGGTGAGGCGCACGTCGTCTGCTTCCTGCTGTGCGGACTCCCGCAGCGCGGCCGCGGTGCGGCGCGCCTCCGTCTTGATCCGTTCTGCTTCGTGCTGGGCGCGGTCGATCAGGTCACCCGCCTGCGCTTCGGCAGACCTGAGGAGGCCGGCGGCGTGGGCGCCCAGCCGGCTGAAATCCGTGTCGCCGACGGTGTCGCGGACGTAGCGGGTTTCGCGGGCCTGCTCACGTACCTGCATCTTGAGCTCGGCGACGCGGTTCTCCAGCTCCCGCACGTAGCTGTCGACGGAATGCTTGTCGTAGCCGAGCATCGAATTGGGGAAGCTGCCCACCGCCGAGGCCCTGTCGTCGAACAGGTTGAGTCCGGTCTCCTCGGTTTCGAGGTCCTGGGGTTCAGTCACCGTGCAGTCCTTCCATCTCGCTCTTCCAGAGCCTAGTCGGTGCCCGCGCCGGATCACCGGAACCGACACGAAGGGGGCGGGGCGGATGACCGCCCCGCCCCCTCTGTGCCGGGAAAGCATGCAACGTCAGTGCGCTGCGGGCTCCTTGGGGAGTTCAACGAGCTCGAGGAGCACACCGCGTGCGTCCTTGGGGTGCACGAAGTTGATGCGGGAGCCGCCGGTGCCGCGCTTGGCCTCCGGGAACAGGAGGCGCATGCCGCGCTCCTTGAGGGTTTCGCTGACCTTGTCCAGGTCCGCCACGCGGTAGGCGAGTTGCTGCATGCCGGCACCGTTGCGGTCGATGAACTTGGCGATGGTCGAGTTCTCGTTCAGCGGGGCCAGGAGCTGGATCTTGGCGTTCTCCTCGCCCTGCTCGCCGGTTCCCATCATGGCCTCGGCAACGCCTTGCTCCTCGTTGACCTCGCGGTGCAGTTCGCGCCAGCCGAAGACCTCCGTGTGGAACTTGACGGCCTCATCGAGGTCCGGGACGGCCAGGCCGACGTGATCGATGCAGATGAACAGATCAGAGTTTTCCATGGCTCCTAGTTTTCCATAGGGGGTGCGGCCGCCGGCGGCGGGGTGGCCCTCGGACTCAGTTCTCGAGAGCGGCGTCGACGAGCGCCTTGGCGGCCACCTGCACCTCCGCGAGATGCTCCTCGGAGCGCAGCGATTCGGCGTAGATCTTGTACTTGTCCTCGGTGCCGGACGGGCGCGCCGCGAACCAGGCGTTGTCCGTGGTCACCTTGATGCCGCCGATGGGCGCGTCGTTGCCGGGGGCGTGCGACAGCACCGTGCGGATGGGCTCCCCGGCCAACTCGTCGACGGTCACGTCGGCGCGGCCGAGGCTGCCGAGGCGCGCCTTCTGCTCGCGGTTGGCGTCGGCGTCCACGCGTGCGTAGTAGGACCTCCCGAATTCGGCCTCGAGCTCCGCGTAGTGCTCGCTGGGGGTCTTGCCAGTGACGGCGATGATCTCGGACGCCAACAGCGCCAGGAGGATGCCGTCCTTGTCCGTGGTCCACGTGCGGCCGTCCAGGGTCAAGAAGGACGCGCCTGCGGATTCCTCACCGCCGAAGCCGATGGAGCCGTCCATGAGGCCGGGCACGAACCACTTGAAGCCGACCGGAACCTCCACGAGGCGACGACCGAGCTTGGTGGCCACCTTGTCGATCAACGAGCTCGACACCAGCGTCTTGCCGATGCCGGCGGCGGACGACCAACCGGAACGGTGGGCGAACAGGTAGTTGATCGCCACGGCCAGGTAGGCGTTGGGGTTCATCAGGCCGGCGTCCGGCGTGACGATGCCGTGGCGGTCCGAATCCGCGTCGTTGCCGGTGGCGACGGTGTACCTGTCCCGCTGGGCGACGAGGGAGGCCATGGCGTTGGGGGAGGAGCAGTCCATGCGGATCTTGCCGTCGGTGTCGAGCGTCATGAACCGCCAGGTGGGGTCCACCTCCGGGTTGACGACCTCGATGGGTAGGCCCTGCTCGGCGAGGTACTGCCAGTACTGGACGGACGCGCCGCCCATGGGATCAGCGCCGTGCGTGAGGCCGGCCGACATGATGGCGGGGAAGTTGAGCGCCTGGGCCAGCTCCGCGCAGTAGGGGGAGCGGTAGTCGTAGCGCTCGATGTCCGTGGCGATCTTCTCGTAGGGCGTGCGCCGGACGGCGCCCATGTCCGAGAGCAGTTCGTTGGCGCGGGCGGCGATCACCTTGGTGGCGTCGCTGTCTGCGGGGCCCCCCGTCGGGGGGTTGTACTTGAAGCCGCCGTCGCGCGGCGGGTTGTGTGACGGGGTCACGACGATGCCGTCTGCCTGCGCCGCGCCGCCGTTGTTGTTGTACCGGATGATGGCGCGCGAGACGGCGGGCGTGGGCGTGTACTCGTCCTCGCGCTCGGCCAGCACCTTCACGCCGTTGGCGTGCAGCACCTCGAGCGCCGTCTTCCAGGCGGGCAGCGACAGGGCGTGGGTGTCCTTGCCGATGAACAGCGGCCCCGTGGTGCCCTGCGCGGCGCGGTACTCGACGATCGCCTGGGTGGTGGCGGCGATGTGCGCCTCGTTGAAGGCGGTGTCGAGGGAGGAACCACGGTGCCCCGACGTGCCGAAGACGACCATCTCGTCCGGGTTGGACGGATCCGGTGTGCGGTCGTAGTAGGCGGCGAGGAGTTCGTCGACGTTGATGAGATCTGATTCCTGGGCCGGCAGGCCGGCGCGCTCATGTGCCATGCCAGTCATCCTATTCAGAACAGGACGGACGCGAGCCGGCGGCGTGCCTTGAGGACGACCTTCTCAGCGCGGCCGACGACCTCGAAGAGCTCCAGCAGGCGCACGCGGATGGCGTCGCGCTGCTCCTCGTCGCTCTCGGCGGCAAGGCCGAGCAGCCTGTCGAACGCCTCCTCGTAGCGGCCGTTGATGACCTCGAGGTCTGCCGCGTCGAGTTGGGCGGCGACATCGTCTGGCTGGGCGGCGGCCCGCTCCACGATCTCCGCGGGGTTGAAGGTGGCGGAGCGCTCCAACAGGGCGCTCTGGGCGCGGCCGGCGACGACCTCGGCGTCGTGCGGGGTCTCCTTGAGCAGTTCGTCGAATTCCCGGACGGCCTGTGCGAAGTCGCCCGCCTGCAGGGCGGCGTCGGCCTTCGCGAAGCGCGGGTTGGCGACGGCCTGCTGCTCAGCGTCGCCGTTGCCGGCGGGGGCACCACCCACGGGCTGCGCCCGCCCGGTCATGCCGTTGCCGACGGCGAGCTGCGCGATCTGGTCGAGCACCGCCGAGATCTCCTCGCGGGACTTGGTGCCCTGGAACAGGGGGGCCATCTGGCCCCCGATGAGGGCGACGACGGTGGGCACGGCCTGCACGCCCAGCGCCTGGGCCAGCCGCGGTTCGGCATCGACATCGACGCGGCCCAGTAGGAAGCGACCCTGGGCGGCGTTGATCAGCTCGGCCAGCGCTGCGGAGACCTGCTGGCCGTTGGGGTCCCGGGGGGAGAAGAACTCGACGACGACCGGGTGCTGCATCGATTTGCCGGCAAGGTCGTTGAAGCTGGCCTCGGTCACCGAGGTGACGTAGCTGCCACCCGTCGGCGCGGCATCCGTCAGTGAGGACAGGTCAACGGCGCCCGGGCGCGTGAAGTTCGCATCAGTCATGGGTTCCATCTTGCCAGGCTCACCCGCGCCGCACGACGATGCAGCCGCCGGTCGATGCGAGCACCTCGCCGCGGGGAGCTCTCACCCGGTCCGGCACGCGGGAGGCGAGGATCGTGAACGGTCCCCGGTGCAGCGCCACGGTGTCTGCGTCGAGCGCCTCGGCAGAGACGGCGGCGAGGTCCGGGCTGCGGAACTCGGGGTGTTCGCGGCGCAGGTGGAGCAGGGTGCGGTACCACTCGAGCATCTCGGCGTGGTTCCCCTCTGAGCGCTCCTCCCAGTGCAGCTTCACGCTGAGGAAGGTCTCCTCAGCCTGGGGGTCAGGGGTTTGTTGCTGCCACCCCATGGCGGCGAATTCCCGGGCCCGGCCCTCGGTCACCAACGGCCCGAGCTCCGGGCCGAGCCGGCTGAAGTAGGGGAATGGGCTGGAGGCGGCCCACTCCTCTCCCATGAAGAGCATCGGAGTGAAGGGTCCCAGGAGGTACAGCGCCGCGGCGGCCGACTGGGCGGCGTGACCGGCATGCATGTGGAAGCGGTCGCCCACGGCTCGGTTGCCCACCTGATCGTGGTTCTGCAGCGAGGCCACGAAAGAGTGCCCGTCGTAGTGGGGGCTCGTCGGGTCCACGGGCGCGCCCCACCGCGTGCCCCGGAAGGCGGAGATGCCCCCGTCGCGCACGAACACCCGGGTGAGGGCCTTGACGAGGATCTCGGGGGTGCCGTAGTCGACGTAGTAGCCCTGCGTCTCTCTGCCGAAGAATGAGTGCAGCGCGTGGTGGATGTCGTCGGCCCACTGCCCGTCCATGCCCCTGGCTCCGGGGGACGTGCCGACGGGGGAGACCATCTCGGCGCGGTTCAGGTCTGACTCCGCGAACAGGGTGAGCGGGCGGCCGGTCTCGGCCTCCCAGCCGGCCACCTCGTCGGAGAGTTCCGCGAGGAAATGCCGCGCCGAGTCGTCCCGGAGAGCGTGCACGGCGTCGAGGCGCAGCCCGTCCATCCCGATGTCGACGAGGAAATGGCGGGCCGACCCGATCAGATAGCGGCGCACTTCCGCGGCCCCCACCTCGTCCAGGTTGACGGCCGGTCCCCAGGGCGTGGTGTGGCGCTCGGTGAAGTACGGGCCGAACTTCGACAGGTAGTTCCCCTCGGGGCCGAGGTGGTTGTGCACCACGTCGAGGAGCACGGCCAACCCGTGTTCATGGGCCGCGTCGACGAAGCGCACGAGCGCCTCCTGGTCGCCGTAGGCCGCGTGCACGGACCAGGGCGCGACACCGTCGTAGCCCCACCCCCGGTCACCGGCGAAAGCGCTGAGCGGCATCAGTTCGACGGCCTCGACCCCGAGCTCGAGGAGGTAGGCGAGACGACCGGCGGCGGCGTCGAGGGTGCCCTCGTCCGTGAACGTGCCGACGTGCAGTTCGTAGAGGACCTTGCCGCGCAGGGGCGTCCCGAGATATCCCGTTGGGCGTTGCTTGGGCAGAGCCACAGCGCGGCTCAGGCCGTGTACCCCGTCCGGGAGGCTGAGAGAACGCGGGTCCGGGAAGGGGCCCTCGCCGTCCAGGACGAAGCCGTAGCGGCTTCCGGCGTCGAACTCATGGTCCGCGACCCACCATCCGGGCCTGAGGGGGTCCGGCCGCATGGGGTGGCGGCTGGTGCCCAGCTGCAGTTCGACGACGGTGGGCAGGGGCGCCCAGACCTCTGGGCGCATCAGGCGTCCACCGCCATCAGCAGCGAGACGGGGAGGTCTGTCAGGAGGCTCGCCAGCGGTTGCGCGCCGCCCTCGATCTCCAGACCGGTGAACATGCAGCGGTACCGGCCCTCGGGGAGGATGATCAGGTGCTCGCCCCAGCCTCCCCGCTCAGCCAGTGCAGAGGGGAGCCGGGTGGCGACCGTGACCGCGGTCACGCCGCCGCCTTCGGTGCCCCGTGCGAAGGCCACTGCGTGACCGGAGGTGGTGGGGACCGGCGCGTAGGTGGCCCCCGGGCCGCGGAAGGCGTCGGCGTTCTGGCGCCGCAGCCGCAGGGCGCGGCTGGTGACCAGGAGCTTCTCGGCGTCCAGGGAGCCCGGTGCGGTGATGGCGTCGAGTTCGGCGAGCAGCTTGGCGCGCCTGACGAAATCCACCGGCCGGCGGTTGTCGGGGTCGACGAGGGAGACGTTGACGATCTCGCAGCCCTGGTACACGTCCGGCACCCCGGGCATGGTCAGTTGGATCAGCTTCGCGCCCAGCACGTTGCAACGGACGGTGTCCGCGGTCACGTCGTCGAACTCCGCCAGGGCCGCGGCGCACCGGTCGTTCCTCAGCCCCGCGTGCGCGAGGTCCAGCACCGCCGACTCGTAGGCGGCTTCCGGGGCGGTCCAGGTGGTGTGCCGCTTCGCCTCGCGCATCGCCTTGGTCAGGTACCTGTCGAGCCGTTCCTCGGTGATGGGACGCACGGCCGCCAGGGTCTGCCACACGAGCAGTTCGGTGGCGCCGTCGACCAGCGGCGAGCGGATCTCCTCAGTGGCGGCGCGCAGTTCTGCCAGGCACGCCTCCCAGGCCTTGGCGTGCTCCAGCAGCGCGGACAGCCGGGCCCGGACGTCCTCGGAGCGCTTGGTGTCGTGCGTGGACAGGGTGGTCATGGTGGCCGGCCACTGCTGGTTCAGCTGCTCGCAGAAATCATGGAAGGCATCAGGCGAGATCCCGACGATGGTGGGTTCGCTGCCCACCTCGTTGACACCGACGAAGCGGTTCCAGCGGTAGAAGGCGGTGTCCTCCTTGGCCTTGGCCATCACCGGCCCGCAGGTCTGGGCGAAGCGGATCATGAACTCCGCGCGGAGGGCAGCCACATCAGGCCGCGAATCCGGCAGCTCGGTGGTGACGGGGTGCGCGGTCACCGAGGGCAGGGTCTCCGCGCCGCCACCTTCACCGGTGGGGTCTTCGCCCGAGACGAGGGCCACGATGAAGTCGAGCGTGGCCTGCTCGTCGTCGTCCAGCTCCGGGCGTGCCCGGTCTGCCGCCTCGTGCACGACGGCGAGCTCGGCGTCGTTGGCGGGCAGCCCGGGTTCGAGGTAGGCCCTGTAGCGGTCCATGTGGACGAGCAGGCTCCGGATCGCCCGCTCGAGGTCGCGACGGGTGTGGTCGCGCAGCCTCAGGTCTGAGCCGCAGACGGCCACGGCGATGGAGGTGAGCCGGTTCACCTCCGTGAACAGCATCGTCCTGACCAGTTCCTCCTTGGCCTGCTGGAGCACCTGGCCGAACCAGCCTTCGGACGTGTCCGCAGTGCGCTCCCACAGGTCGTTCAACCTGGCCAACTGGCTGGAATCGTGGAACAGACCGTTGACCCGCAGCAGGGCGTCGTAGCCCGTGGTGCCGGCGCACCGGGAGCCCTCCGGCAACTGCTCGTGCGGCTCCAGGATCTTCTCCACCACCACCCAGCAGCCCCCGGTGGCGCGCTGCAGCATCTGGAGGTAGCCGCGCGGGGTGGCCAGGCCGTCCGGATGGTCGATGCGGAAGCCGTCGATCAGCCCCTCGTCGAACAGCTCGATGAGCTTGGCGTGGCTCGTCTCGAAGACCTCCGGGTCCTCCACGCGGATGGCCGCGAGCGTGTCGACGTCGAAGAACCGCCGGTAGTTGAGCTCCTCGTTGCCGACCTTCCAGTAGGCCAGGCGGTACCACTGCTGCTCGAGGAGTTCGATGAGCGGCAGGTGCTCAGTGCCCGGGCGGACCGGAAAGACGTGGTCGTGGTAGACGATGACCGGCTCGCCGCCGCCGGGGAACATCCGGTTCTCCAGCCGGATCGTGTTGTCTGCCAGTTCGTCCCCGATGCGCCGGCCGAGCACCGGCATGAGGATGGCGCGGGAACGGGTGAGGTCGATGTCGAACCAGCCGGCGAACTCCGAGTCGGCGCCCGAGCGCAGCACGTCCCACAGCGCGTGGTTGAGCCACAGCGGGGTGGGGACCGCCATGTGGTTGGGCACGACGTCGACGATGATGCCGAGCTCCAGTTCCCGGGCGGCCGCCACCATCCTGCGGAACCCGTCCTCGCCGCCGCACTCCGCGGAGACCCGCGAGTGGTCCACCACGTCGTAGCCGTGCATGGAGCCCGGGGCGGCTTGGAGGATGGGGGAGCAGAAGATGTGGGTGACGCCCAGGGAGGCCAGATAGGGCAGCTGCCTGGTGGCGTCCTCGAAGGTGAAGTCCGCGTTCAGCTGAAGGCGGTAAGTGGACGTGGGAAGGGCGGATGCGGACCGTGCCATGCGTTCCAGCATAGGCGGGTTAGGGTTCCATCCATGAGTGAAATTCCTGACGGTTCGGACCCTGCGGCGCTGGCCAACTGGCTCTTCGATCGCGCACCGCAGGGCGAGACGCAGCGGTTGAGCGCCTACATCGAGGCGGGCGCGCCGGTCGACCTCACGGATGCCGACGGCAACACACTGCTCATGTTGGCCGCCTACCACGGCCATGCCGGAACCGTGCGCGCGCTGGCGGCGCTGGGCGCCGATCCGGACGCCCTGAACAGCCGGGGCCAGTCGCCATTGGCCGGGGCCGTGTTCAAACAGGAACAGGCCGTGATCGCGGCGCTGCTGGAGGCGGGGGCAGATCCCGATGCGGGTCAGCCCTCAGCGCGTGCCACCGCACAGATGTTCGGCGTCACCCTCTGACCCCTCGCGCGGAACGCGGGCTCAGCCGGCGTCGGGGACCGGGCAGCCGTTCTCGGTGAGCCCGGTGTAGCCGTCCAGCATCAGACGGATCCGGCGGGCGGACAGGTCCATGACGTGGGGTTCGACGTCCTCCGGGGCGACCCAGTGGATGGCGACGATCTCGGGGTCGTCGGTGCCGAGCCGCGAGATGGTGTCGTCGTCGAGCACCCCGCCGTCGAAGATGAGCTCCAGCGCATCCGACCAACCGAGGTACGGCGGCATCCAGTCGACGAGCAGTGGCTGGCCGAACCGCACCTCGAGGCCGAGCTCCTCCAGGCACTCGCGCTCGCCGCCGACCCGGGGCGACTCCCCGGGCTCGACGACACCGCCGGGCAGCTCCCAGTCGTCCTTGTAGGACGTCTCCAGCAGCAGCACCCGGCCCTCCGCGTCGCGGAACAACGCATGGGCGATCAGGCGCTTGGTGGGCAGGATCGAATCCAGCACGCCCGAGAAACCCACCTCGCCGTAGACGGGATCGATGGCGAGGCGCGAGTACACGAGGATGTCGCGGAAGACGCCCGGCTGGGGTTCCAGCACGGAGCGCAGGCGCCCCTCGAGCCGGAAGCCAGCGCGGTGCAGCGAGACCCGCGCCGCCGTGTCCCACTCCGGCAGCTCCACCTGGAGCCTGCGCAGGTTGTGGGCGAGGATGGCGTCGTCGGCGGCGAGCGAGATGGCCCGCTTCAGCGTGTCGACGTCGACCTGTTGTTCCTCCCAGCGGAGCGTGCCGACGCCGCCGGTGATGTCGACGGAGACATGGAACTCGCTCACTGACCTGCTGCCCTGCGCAACCAGACCGATCCGAGCGGGGGCACCGTGACGTTGGCGCGCGCCGGCCAGTGGCCCCACGGCTCGTCGATCGCGTGCACCTCGCCGAGGTTGCCGAACTCGCCTGAACCGTCGTAGATGGGCGCGTCAGTGTTGAGGATCTCCTCCCAGCTGCCGTCCATGGGCAGGCCGATCTCGTAGTCCTGGAGCGGCACGGGGGAGAAGTTCACGATGCAGGCGACATGGTTGCCCTGCGAGTCGTGGCGGACCCAGGACAGCGCGTTGTGCCCGGGGTCGTCCGCATTGATCCAGCTGAAGCCGTCAGGGGAGCTGTCCAGCTCGTAGAGCGCGGGGTTGGCGCGGTAGATGAGATTCAGGTCGCGGAAGAGGCGCTGCAGGCCACCGTGCCCCCACAGCTCGCTGACCCACCATTCGAGCGAGACGGATTCGTTGAACTCCGGGCGCTGGCCGAACTCGCAACCCATGAACACCAGCTGCTTGCCGGGGAAGCTCCACATGAAGGAGTAGTAGGCGCGCAGCGTCGCGAACTTGCGCCAGTCGTCCTGCGGGACCTTGTTGATCATGGAGCCCTTGCCGTGCACGACCTCGTCGTGGCTGATCGGCAGGATGAAGTTCTCCGAGTACTGGTAGACCATCGCGAAGGTGAGCAGGTTGTGCTCGTGCTGGCGGTAGACCGGGTCCAGCTGCAGGTAGCGCAGCGTGTCGTTCATCCAGCCCATGTTCCACTTGAAGCCGAAGCCCAGCCCGCCCTCGTGCACCGGCTTGGTGACGCCGGCGAAGCTCGTCGACTCCTCAGCGATCATCAGGACGCCGGGCTCGCGCTCGTAGAGGTGGCGGTTGACGTAGCGCAGGAAGTCGATCGCCTCGAGGTTCTCGCGTCCGCCGTGCTGGTTGGGCACCCACTGGCCCTCCTCACGGGAGTAGTCCAGGTAGAGCATCGAGGCCACGGCGTCGACGCGCAGCCCGTCGACGTGGAACTCCTGGATCCAGTACAGCGCGTTGGACACCAGGAAGCTCTTCACCTCGTTGCGGCCGTAGTTGAAGATGTAGGTGCCCCAGTCCTGGTGCTCGCCCTGCCGGGGGTCAGCGTGCTCGTAGAGCGCGGTGCCGTCGAAGCGGCCCAGCGCCCACGCGTCCTTCGGGAAGTGGCCGGGCACCCAGTCCATGATGACCCCGATGCCCGCCTGGTGCAGGCGGTCGATGAGGTAGCGCAGGTCATCAGGCTTGCCGAAGCGCGACGTGGGGGAGAAGTAGCCGGTGACCTGGTATCCCCAGCTGGGCTCGAAGGGGTGCTCCGCCACGGGCATCAGCTCGACATGCGTGTAGCCCTGCCACTTGACGTAGCTGACCAGTTCTTCGGCCAGGTCCAGGTAGCTCTTGCCCTTGCGCCAGCCACCGAGGTGCAACTCGTAGATGCTCATCGGCTCGGCGTGGGCCTGCGCGGCGCGCCGCTTGGCGATCCACTCGTCGTCGGCCCAGAGGTACTTCGACTCGTAGACGATCGATGCGTTGGCCGGTGCCTGCTCGGAGAACCGGGCCATGGGGTCCACCTTCTCGAGCCACTGGCCGTCGGCCGTCTCGATCCGGAACTTGTAGAGCGTGCCCTCGTCGAGGCCGGGGACGAAGGCGGCCCACACGCCGGTGCCGGGGACGAGGTGCAGCTGGTCGCCGGTCCACCAGTTGAAGTCACCGATCACCTGGACCGAGCGCGCGTTGGGCGCCCAGACGGCGAAGCGGACCCCGGTGACCTCCCGGCCGTCGTCGTTGACGCTGACCACCTTGCTACCGAGGCGCCGCCACAGTTCTGTGTCGCCGCCGCTGTGGAAACCCTCGAAGTCCCACCCGGTCAGTCCGCCGAACTGGTCATGCGCCATGTCTTGCTCCCATCGTGCAGGTCTGCGCGCCAATCTAGCGTGCCCAGGGGTGCGCCGCTGGCGGACCCCGTGGCTACGTGCCTGGTTTCAGGCGTTGGCGACGGTTGCCAGCCAGCGCTGGACCACACCGTCGGGATCGGATCGGCCGATGAGGCGGTTCTCCGCGAATTCGGGGGCCGCCCGCAGCGCGGCCAGCGTCGGTTCGAACAACAGTGCCCACGGTTCGTCGGGATGCAGGCCTGCCCGGTGGGCGACCTCGTCGGCGGCGCCGAGGAAGCGCGCCCCGAGGCCCGGGCGGCCGAGTTGCTGGTGCGCGAGGGCGATGCAGCGCAGCGCCACCACCTCGTGGCGCGTGCGGCACCCCACCTCGTCGAGCTTGGCCAGCACCGTGGTGGCCATGCCGATCGAGGCGGCGGCCCCGCCCTCCGCGAGTTCGACGACGGCTGCCTCGGCCGCGACCGCCACAGCTCCCATCCCCATGGGGTGCCGGGCCGACAACTCCAACATCTCGTCGACGTTGACCCGCGCCTGTGCCACCCGGCCCAGGCGGACGAGGGGCTCCACCAGCCGCCCCAGCGACGCGACCAGATCCTGGGGGTCCCCGTGGCGTCGGAGCTCGGCGACGCTCCGGAAGCCGAGGTCGACGGCGTGCTCAGTGTCACCTGCCGCGTCGGCGGCGACCGCGGAGCAGCCCAGCGCCAGGGCGCGCAGCACCTGGTCGTGGCCGGCCGCCATGGTCGCCTCCTGCGCGCACCGCGTCACCTCCTCCGGCCGGAGGGCGGCGGCGTGGAGGCACCCGACGCTGCACCAGCCCTCGACGACGAGCCGGCTGTGGTACCAGGGCGTGGTTTCCGCCGCACGGAGGGACGCCTCCAAGGCGTCGGGGTCGCCTTCACCGGTCAGGACCACCAACAGCCCCAGCGCGACCTGCAGGGCCACCCTGTCGTCGGGATGCGCGCTCTCCAGCGCACCGTTCAGGACGCGGATGCCCTCGCGCACGCGGGCGGTGGCGAGCCAGAACGGTTCGAGCCACGGCAGCAGGACCCCCGGGTGCCCCGCCTCGCAGGAGAGCGTCACGGCCCGCAACACGGCGGACTGGTCGTCCAGGAGCGCCCGGACCGAGGGCTGCGACCCGTCCGGGGGCCGCACCAGGTCCGTCACGGCGTCGAGCAACGCGTCCCGGGTGGGGCCGTCGGAGTCGCCGAGGGCCTGCGCCACCGGGGGCAGGACGAGGAAATGGTCCGAATCCGTGGGTCCGGTGACGAGGCCCGCGTCCACGAGTTCCATCAGCGCCTGGGGGCTGCGACTCAGCGAGTCGACGAGGTGCCCACTGACGAGTCCAGCAGCCTCCGCCATGGCGCGCAGCAGCATCCGCGCCTCCGGCGAGCAACCGTTGGCCGCCCACTCGACGACGGCGGGGATGCTGCGCCGGGGATCGCGGTCCGTCGTCAGGGCTGCGAGCGCCTCAGGGGACCGGTGCAACTGCTCGACCAGCCGCGCGGGGGACGACACCCTGATCCGCGCGGCGAGGAGCTCGATCGCCAGCGGCAGGCCACCGCTCAGCCGGCACAATTCGCGGATGTCGGCCGCGGAATCCTCCAGATCGATGCCGGGCCTGGCGCGGCGGCAATGCCGGACGAACAACTCCTCGGCCGCCGACGGGCCGCTCGGATCCGACGGGAGCGGGGGCACGACGATCGCCGCCTCCGGGCCGATGCCGACCGCCTGACGGGCGGTCACGAGCACCGTGGCCTCAGGCGCGGCAGACAGCAGGGCGAGCGCGAGGTCTGCGAAACCGTCGAACTGCTCCGCGTTGTCGGCAACGAGGATGCACGGCCCGGCCCTCGCGATCGCCTGCGTCGGATCCCCGTCCCCGATCGGCAACTGGAGGGCTCGGCACCAGGATTCCAGCGCGTCCCTGGGCGTGGACACCTGCATGAACTCCGTCGTGGCCACCCGGCGGCCCGCCGCCCTCAGCCTGTCCACCACGGCGATGCAGAGGGCGGACTTGCCCACCCCGCCGAGGCCGTGGAGCGTCACGAGCCGGTGCGAGCCCACCGCCGAAAGCACGCGCTCGACGAGGTCGCCGCGCCCGACGAGGTCGGCCGTCGGCAGCGAGGCTCCCTGCACTGTCGGCGGAGTGACCGGGGACGGCAGCCTGTGGTTGAGGATGTCGCGCTGCAGCGCCGTGAGCTCGGGTGACGGCTCCACGCCGAGCTCGTCGAGCAGCGTGCGGCGGGCCTGGTGGAACGTCTCCAGTGCGGCACCGGGCTGGCCCGCGTGGTACTGGGCGGCCATCAGTCGAGACCAGGACGCCTCGTCGAGGGGATCGTCGGCCACCAGCGACCGCGCTTCCTCCACCGCGCGCTCCGCACGGCCGCTGCGGAAGAGGGCGATGACGTGGTCGCGGCGGGCGGCGACGTGCCGCTCGGCGATCGCCCGGCGGGTCTGCTCCAACCAGGCCGTCAGGTCCAGCCCCGCCAGCAGCGGGCCCGAGGCGAGCGTGAAGGCCCGTTCCAACACCTCCAGCGCCTGGTCCGGCGCGGCGCTACGGAGGAGGGACTGCGCGCGGGTGACGAGGGCTTCGAACATGGCCACGTCGACGTCGGAGATCCCGCAGGCCAGGGTGTAGGTGGCCCCGTCCCGGACGATGGGGAAACCGAGCGGTTCGACAACCTTGCGTAGCCCGGAGATATGGACCTGGAGGGCGTTGTGCACGCTGTCCGGGGGCTCGTCGCCCCAGAGTGCGGAGACCAGGTCTGGCACGGGGACCGGGCGGCCCGGCCTCAGGGCGAGCGCAGCCAGCAGGACCCGCTGCCGCGTGCCGCTCATCATCACAGGGCCGGCGCCGTCGGCACCCAGCACCCGGGCGGGGCCGAGAAGGCGAATCCGGCAAGCCTTCTCCATCGACACATGGTTGCACGCCCGAGGGGTTCCCAAAGCCCATCCGGTAAGGAAGTTTTAAGAATCCCTTAAGCCGCGGGACGAAGATATGGCTCAGGTCACCGTTGATTTCAGGGGGGACAACATGACGATCACGTCGGTAGGCGACATAGCGGCAAGGACCTTTGCCATCGACGCGGCCCGCGCGGGGGATGAGCGGGCGTTCGGGACGCTACTCGAGCCGCACCGTCACACGCTGTGGTCCGTCTGCCTGAGGATCACCAACGACCCGCGCGACGCGATGGATGCACTGGCGCACACGTTCGGCAATGCGAGGAGGGCGATCACTGACTACAGCGGGCTGGTGGCGTTCGGCCACTGGCTGAGCCTCGTGGCGGCGGGGACTTCTCGAGCCGTCGCCTGGCACCGGCAACGGAGCCCTGAGCCGCCCCGACAGGCGGCACTTCCGGTTCCCGTGTGCACGGATCCCGTCGAGCTGCGGCTGCGGGGGGTGCTGGAGTCTCTGCCTGTGGTCATCAGGGAGGCGTTGGTGCTGCGCGACATCTGTGGATTGACCTACGAGCAGATCGCGGTGCACCAGGTGGTGGGCATCCACACGGTCAAGGCCCGGCTGAGCAGGGGCGGCGGGATTCGACCGCTCCAGGGGGCGCCGGCTCTGGACCGTACCCGTTTCGACCAGTTGCTGCGCGCCGTGCTCGTGAGGCACCGGTTGGCAGTGGCGGGGGCGCTTCAGCCCAGCGTGTCGAGGTAGCCCAGGGGGACGCCGAGCAGGTGGGGGCGGTAGCGCGACTCGTAGGTCGCCTCGTAACCCGCCTTGTCGATCTCGTAGGCGGCCAGCAGGGACGCGTCGATGTCGTCCTGCCCGTAGCCGTGCAGGAAGGCGGACCGGGATTCGGTCAGCCAGGCGTCGTCGGCCCCGCCCGCCGCGGCGGCGTAGGCGAAGGAACGCAGCATGCCGGCGACGTCGCGCAACGGCGAATCCGGCAGGCGGCGCTCCTCGATCGACTTCAGGGGTTCACCCTCGAAGTCGACGTAGATCCACCGGCCCTCGCTGAGGAGGACCTGGCCGAGGTGGCAGTCGCCGTGCACGCGTTGCGTGGGCACCTGGTGGTCCGCGACCTGGGCGAACACGGCCTCGGCGGCGGGCTGATACGGCTCGACGGCGCCCACCTCTGCCACGACGGTGCGGAAACGCCGCCTGAAGTCGTCCGCCAGCCGGGTGCCGTCGGTGGTCGACATCGGGAAATGGGCCGCGAGGCGGTGGTGCACGGTGGCCAGCGCGACGCCCAGCGCCTCCGCGTGGCCGGCGAACCCACGGCCCTCGGAAGCGAATTCGCAGGCCAGCACGTAGCCGTCCTGCGGGGCCTTCAGCGCCTCCAGGAAAACGGCGTAGTCAGTGCCGTCGACCCGCCACGAGCCATAGAGTTCGGCCACCACGCCGCTGCCGGCCAGCGCCCGGTGCACCTCCACATCCGCGTTGACGCCAGGCTCGAGGCGGCGGAACACCTTCGCCAGTAGCTGCGTGCCGTAGAAGATGCTCGTATTGGACTGCTCGCCCGTGTAGCGGTGGGCGGGTAGGCCCTCGGGCACGTCGCGCAGCCGTTCAAAGCCAGGGGCCTCGGTGCGGAGCAGGTCCAGCAGGACCGCGCCGTCGTCGCAGGCGTCAACGGGGTCCTCCCCGCCGCGGTACAGCAGCGGAATGAGGAAGCGTTCCCGGCGTCCGCCGTCGAACTCGACGACGAGCACCGCGGGCCGGAGACGGACCTCGGCGTCTTCCGAGGGGAGCCAATCGCCGTACTCGACGTCGACGGGGCGCCCCTCGCGCCCGGAGAACCACCGCTGCGTGAGCGCGAGGTTCCAGAGAGCGTCCGTGCCGGTCATTCGGCCGTCACATGGAAGATGTGGGCGGGCTTGCCGGGGTAGAGCCGGACGAAGGACTCCCGGCCCCACTGGTATTCCTCGCCGGTCAGCAGGTCGTGCACCTTGACCGTGGCGCGGTTCGGGAAGCCGAGCGCGTCGAAGTCGAGCATGACGGGCGACTCCACCGTGGCGTGCTGGTCCAGGGAGCACACGACCAGGATCACGTCGTCGGCATCGTGCTTGGAGTAGACGATGACCTGATCGTGCGCGGCATGGTGGAGGTGGATGTCGCGCAACTGCTGCAGCGAGGGGTGCTGCTCGCGGATCTCGTTGAGCCGGCCCAACAGGAGGTTGAGGTTGGGCTGCGAATTGTAGTCACGGGGCCGGTACTCGTACTTCTCCGAGTTGAGGTATTCCTCACGGCCTTCTGCCAGCGGCTCATGCTCGAAGAGTTCGAAGCCGGAGTAGACGCCCCAGGTGGGGGACATGGTGGCGGCCAGGATCGCGCGGATCGAGAAGGCGGCCGGGTTTCCCGACTGCAGGTAGAGCGGGTTGATGTCCGGGGTGTTGACGAAGAAGTTGGGCCGGTAGAAGGAGGCCATCTCCGACGACAGTTCGGTGAGGTACTCCTCGAGTTCCCACTTCGCGTTGCGCCAGGTGAAGTAGGTGTAGCTCTGGTGGAAGCCCACCTTCCCGAGCGCGGCCATCATCTGGGGCTTGGTGAACGCCTCTGCGAGGAAGATCACCTCGGGGTTCGTCTCGTAGACCCGGCTCATGAGCCAGTCCCAGAACTCGACGGGTTTGGTGTGCGGGTTGTCGACGCGGAAGATGCTCACGCCGCGGTCGATCCAGAACCGCACGATCCGCAGCACCTCGTGGTAGATGCCCACCGGGTCGAGGTCGAAGTTGACGGGGTAGATGTCCTGGTACTTCTTCGGGGGATTCTCGGCGTAGGCGATGGTGCCGTCCAGCCGGGTGGTGAACCATTCCGGGTGGTCCTGCACCCAGGGGTGGTCCGGCGAGGCCTGCAGCGCCAGGTCGAGTGCCACCTCGAGGCCCAACGAACGGGCCTTCGCGACGAACCTGTCGAAGTCCTCGAAGTCGCCGAGATCCGGGTGGATCGCGTCGTGCCCGCCGTCCGGGGAGCCGATCGCCCAAGGGGAACCGGGATCCTGCGGGCTGGGGTCCAGGGAGTTGTTCTTCCCCTTGCGGAAGGCGGTGCCGATGGGGTGGATGGGCGGCAGGTAGACCACGTGGAAGCCCATGGCGGCGGCAGCCTCCAGGCGCTCGTACGAGGAATCGAACGTGCCCGAGTGCCAGGTGCCGTGCTCGTCCACATGGGCGCCCTGCGAGCGGGGGAAGAACTCGTACCAGGACGAGTACAGCGCGCGTCGACGCTCGACCCGGATGGGGAAGTCAGGCGTGGGGGAGACCATGTCGCGAGGCCCGAAGCGGGCCATGGCCCGCTGGATGGGCCCGGAAGTGACCAGCTCGAGGATCTCCTCGATGTCCGTCTCCGGCGTGATCGTCTCGGCCGCGCCGCGCAGGAGGTGGGCGGCGCCGGCGACCCGCAGCTGGTCCGCGTGCTGGGCGGCCCGCTCCAGGAGGCCACGGCCCTCCATGCAGACCAGCTCGACGTCGACCCCGACCGGGAGCTTCTTCTCCGCGGCGTGGCGCCAGGTGCCCCAGGGATCTGACCAGCCCTCGATGCGGTAGGTCCAGTCTCCCTCCGCGGCCATGCGCACGTGCGCCTGCCAGATGTCGAGGCCCATCGGCTCGACCTGCTTCATGTCGACGCGGCGCTGGGTGCCGCCGGGGGAGGTGAGGATGACCGATGCGTTGACCGCGTCGTGGCCCTCACGGAAGACGGAGGCCTGGATCAGGATGCGTTCATGGACCACGGCCTTGACGGGGTAGGCCCCGCCCTCGATGACGGGAGTGACGCCGGTGACGGGGATGCGGCCGAAGCCTCCGTCGGTCCGGACGATGCGCTTGCTGATACGGGGCGAGATGTCCTCAGTCACGCCGCCAGCCTAGCTGTTGGACGTGCCGCCCGGAATGAGGTCGTACGACGAGGGCTCCGACTCGGCCTGGAGCGCGAGCAGTTCCTTGGAGGTGAGCGGCACTCTGACCCGCATGAGGGCGACGGTGCGACCGGGGATGTCGAATTCGCCGAGCGCGGGCAGCTCACCCTCCGGCAGTTCGCCGTCGTCGCCGGAATGCCAGATGACCTCGTAGGCGTGGCCCCAGGGCATGGTGGGCAACACGATGCGCTGCGGTTCCGGGTCCGAGTTGAACCAGGTGAGGAAGCCCTCGTGGTCGTTGGAGACGTACATCCCCAGCAGGCGGCGGGCGCCGTCGTGCCAGGCGTCCTGGCTCATCTCGCCGTAGCGGCCGTCCATCCAGGTGAGGTCGACGCGCTGCAGGTTCTCGCCGTGCTGGTTGATGATCTCGGTGTGGTAGGCGTAGTCAACCGGCCGGAACGCGCAGTGCCGCTGCCGGATGGCGATGAGGTCGCGGATGCGGTCGCGCACGGCCTGCCATTCGGGGGCGATGTCCCAGTTCACCCAGGACGTGGGCGAGTCCTGGCAGTAGGCGTTGTTGTTGCCCTTCTGCGTGCGGCCGAATTCGTCTCCGGCCGTCAGCATGGGCGTGCCGGCGGCCAGCAGCTGGGTGGCCATCATGTTGAGCACCTGGCGGCGACGCAGCGCGTTGATCTCGGGGTCAGGCGTCTCGCCCTCCCAGCCGTGGTTCCAGGAGCGGTTGTTGTCGCTGCCGTCGCGGTTGGCCTCGCCGTTGTCCAGGTTGTGCTTGACGTCGTAGCTGACCAGATCCAGCATCGTGAAGCCGTCGTGAGCGGTGACGAAGTTGATGCTCGCCTGGGGGTTGCGGCCGGGCTGGTCGAAGATGTCCGGCGAACCGGCCAGCCGGGTGGCCAGCTCCTGGACCCCGTGTACGGCGCCGCGCCAGTAGTCGCGCACGTGGTCGCGGAACCGGTCGTTCCACTCGTACCAGCCGGGACCGTACGCGCCCACCTGGTAGCCGTAGGGGCCGACGTCCCACGGTTCGGCGATCATCTTGATGCCGTCGAAGGTGGGGTCCGCCGCCACGAGTTGCTTGAAGGCGTGGTTTTGGTCGACGTGGTGCTGGGCGTCGCGGATCATGGTGGTGGCCAGATCGAAGCGGAAGCCGTCGACGCCCATCTCCGTGACCCAGTAGCGCATCGAATCCATCACCAGTTGCAGGGCCATGGGGTGGGCGGTGTTGACGGAATTGCCGGTGCCCGTGACGTCGTAGTCGTCGCGGCGGTCGTTGGTGAGGCGGTAGTACGCGTCGTGGTCGATGCCCCGCATGGACAGGGTGGGGCCCTGGTGGCCACCCTCTCCGGTGTGGTTGTAGACCACGTCGAGCAGCACCTCGATGTCGGCCTCGTGCAGAGCGGAGACCATGGCCTTGAACTGGGACACCTGGTCGCCGACGGTGCCGCGCGGCGCGTAGAAGGCGTGCGGGGCGAAGAAGCCGAGCGTGTTGTAGCCCCAGTAGTTGCGCAGGCCCTTGGCCACGATGAACGGCTCGGAGACGAAGTGGTGCAGCGGGAGGAACTCGACCGCGGTGACGCCCAGGTCCTTGAGGTAGGCGATGACCGCCGGGTCCGCCATGCCGAGGTAGGAACCGCGCAGGTGCTCCGGCACGCTGGGGTGCATCTTGGTGAAGCCCCGCAGGTGCGTCTCGTAGATGATCGTCTCCGACATCGGCCGGCGCTTCTCGATGGCCTTGGGTGGCGGGGTGTCGCGCACCACCACCGACAGCGGCACGGCTCCGAAGGAATCCCAGGTGGAGATGGTGAAGGGGTCGCCCGGCACGTGGTCGAGGATGGGGCCACGGAAGTCGACGCCGCCGCTGATGGCGCGGGCGTAGGGGTCCAGCAGGAGGCGGGCCGGATTGAAGCGGCTGCCCGCACTCGGGTCCCACGGGCCGTGCACCCGGTAGCCGTAAGCCTGGCCGGCGCCGATGCCCGGGATCTCGACGGTCCAGATCCCCTGGTCATCGGCAGCCATGTGGTGGTTGAACTGATGGTTGGTCTGATCCACCAGCACCAGCTCGACTGCCGTCGCGCGGGGTGCCCACAACCCGAAGCGAACTCCGGCGTCAGTGATGTGGGCTCCGAGGAAGCGGCTGTCAGGTGCCGGTTGGGGGATCATGCTGTCTTTCATCAGAGGATGGAACGGCGTTTCATTCTGCCACCGGGGCCGGGTTTGGGCTAATTGGTCTGCGCGCCGCGCCTCTAGGCTGAGGTTATGTCGGTCTACCTCGATCACGCCGCTTCGTCCCCCATGCGCGGGGACAGTATAACGGTGTTCACGGAGCTCGCTTCCCTCGTGGGGAACCCCTCCTCACTGCACCGGCCGGGCCAGCGGGCGCGCGCGATCCTGGAGGAGGCGCGCGAGGAACTGGCGGTGGCAGTGGGCGCCCATCCGACAGAGGTCGTCTTCACGTCGGGGGGTTCCGAGGCGGACAGCATCGCCGTGCTCGGGGGGTGGGCGAAGCGACGCGACGAGGGACGGGACCGATGCCTGGTGTCCGCCGTCGAGCATCCGGCCGTCCTGGGCGCCGTCCAGTGGGGCGCGGAAACCATCCCGGTCACGTCGGAGGGGTGGGTGGACGTCGCGGAGGCCGCACACTTGATCGACGAGCGGGCCGGCGTCGTCTCGGTGATGGCGGTCAACAATGAAACGGGGATCGTGCAACCGGTCGACGACATCCGCGGCCTGGCCGAGCGGGTGGGCGCGTGGCTGCACGTGGACGCGGTGCAGGCGCTCGGGCACCTGCCCGTCGACTTCGCGGCCAGCGGCGCGGACCTGATGTCGCTGTCCGCCCACAAGATCGGCGGGCCGGTGGGCGTCGGTGCGCTGCTCGCCAGGCGCGAGGTGGTGCCGCGGGCCACCGGCCTGGGCGGCGGCCAGGAGCGGGAGGTGCGCTCGGGGACGGTGCCGGTGATCCTGGCGGCGGCCTTCGCGCGGGCCGCGAGCACCGCCGTCGGGTCGCTGCCTGAGGAGGCTGGACGGCTGCGCGGCGTCAGCCGACGGATCGCAGCGGCGGCGGTCGGCGCCGGTGGCCGGCTCAACAGCCGTGACGACGGCGCACCGCACATCGTCAACGTGACCTTCGACGGCATCAGGGCCGACGACCTCCTGTTCCTGCTGGACCAGCGAGGTGTGCACGCCTCCGTCGGGTCTGCCTGCAGGGCCGGGGTGCACCAGCCCAGCGACGTGTTGCTGGCGATGGGCCGTACCCCCGACGAGGCGACCCAGTCGCTGCGGTTCTCTGTGGGCTGGTCGACGACGGATGCCGACATCGACGCCTTGTGCCAGGTGCTCCCTGAGGCGCTGCAGCAGGCGCGGGCGGCGTTCTAGTCCAGGACCAGGGCGCCGGCGAGCCCGATCGATGTGATGATGCCGGTGGCGACGGTGGCAAGGATGAACGGCTTGCCGCCCACCTTCAGCATGGACTTCACGTGCACCCCCAGCCCGAGCGCGAACATCGCGGCGGCGAGGAGCAGCTTCTGCCCCACCGCGATCGCGCCCAGCGCGGCCCCCGGCAGGATGCCGACGGTGCGCACGAGCATGGCGATGACGAAGCCGGCGATGAACAGCGGCACGATCGGCGGCAGCGCGGAGGTGGCGTCGGCGGCCGCGCGGCGGCGGCGCCCCATGGCCAGCAGGGCGACCATGGGTGCGAGGCACAGGACGCGGGCCAGCTTCACCGTGACCGCCACGGGCAGCGCCTCTTGGCCGATCAGGCCGGCGGCGGCCACCACCTGCGCCACCTCGTGCGTCGAGGCGCCCACCCACATGCCGCCCGCCTGGGCGCCGAGGTTCAGGGCAGCCACCGCGAGGGGCAGCAGCGGGATCAGGAGGGTGCCGAACACCACCACCAGGGCGACGGCGGTGGCAGTGTCGTTCTCGTCGGCGTCGGTGACCGGCTCGACCCCCACCACGGCGGCGGCACCGCAGATCGAGAAGCCGGCGGCGATCAGGGTGCTCTGCGCCATGGACAACCCGAGCCGCCTGCCCAGGAGTCGCGTCGTGAAGAAGGTGACGCCGACGGCGGCCACCACCAGCAGGAGCGTGCCGGCGCCGAGCCCGAGCACTGCGACGAGCGACACCTGGAAGCCCAGCAGCACGATGCCGATCCGCAGCACGCGCTTGCCCGCGACGGCGACACCCGGTGCCCATGAGGCCGGTTGCCCGGCGAGGTTCCGCCAGAGGACGCCGAGGATGATCGCCACCAGCAGCGGGCTGAGGGTGGGGACCACCTGGCCGATGGCGACGGCGAGCAGGGCTGCGGCGAAGGCTGCGGCGAGCCCTGGCAGGACGGAGGTGCTCGTTCTGGCGGCTGTTGCTGTGGTCACAGAAAGAGTGTGGGGAATGCCGGGCCGGGCGCGGTAACCCGCTTCGGACATGAGGGCATATGCTCCTGATATGTCTCTGCCCCATGAGCCCGGCGTCGCCGCCCTGCGCCTGTTGGTTGCGGTCGCCGACGAGGGCGGCCTGGGTGCCGGTGCCCGGGCTGTGGGGATGGCCCAGTCGAACGCCAGCCGGACCCTGGCCGGCCTGGAGCAGCGGCTCGGGCTCACGCTGGTCACCCGGAGTGCCGCCGGTTCCACGCTGACCGCCGACGGGGAGCTCACCGTCGAATGGGCGCGCAGCGTGGTGGTGGCGATGGACCGCCTGCTGCAGGGGGTCGCCGCGCAGCAGTACGAGGGCCGCGACCTGGTGGTCTCCGCCAGCATGACGATCGCCGAGTACCTCGCGCCCAGTTGGCTGGCCGCCATGCGGCGCGACCATCCCGGGGTCGCGGCCAGCATGGTGATCCACAACTCGGCCGACGTGGTCGACGACGTGCGCCGCGGACGGGTGGGCCTCGGGTTCGTGGAGGGCCCGGAAGTGCCCGGCGACCTGCAGCGGGTCCGCGTCGGCACCGACCGGCTCGTCGTGGTGGTCGCTCCGGAGCATCCCTGGGGGGACAGGCGAGGGGGCGTCACCGTCGAGGAACTGGCCGTCACGGCACTGGTGGAACGGGAACGTGGCTCGGGCACCAGGTCGTTCCTCGATCAGGCGGTACCCGGCCGCCGGGCGGCCCCCCTCGTGGAGCTCCCGAGCAACGGCGCGGTGGTCGCTGCCGTGGCGGCGGGGCTGGGGCCCGCCGTCCTCTCCATCCACGCGGTCCTCAGCGGGTTGGTCGCCGGCAGGCTGTTGGCGGTGCCGATCGTCGGCGGCAACATCGAGCGTGACCTGCACGCCGTCTGGCTGGGGCCGTCCGAACCCACGGGCCCCGCCGCCCTTTTTCTGGCCACGGCGATGGGCGCCTAGACTTGGGTGCCGATCACCCAAGGAGGGCCATGCGGGTTCTGGTTGCCATGTCAGGCGGAGTGGACTCCGCCGTCGCCGCCGCGCGCCTCGTGGCCGAGGGCCACGATGTGACGGGCGTGCACCTGGCGCTCTCGAAGAACCCCGCGTCGTACCGCTCCGGAGCCCGCGGCTGTTGCTCGCTGGAGGACTCGCACGACGCCCGCCGCGTCGCCGACAAGCTGGACATCCCCTTCTACGTGTGGGATTTCGCTGAGGAGTTCCACGAGGCGGTCGTCGAGGACTTCATCGCCGAGTACCAGGCCGGCCGCACTCCCAACCCCTGTCTGCGGTGCAACGAGAAGATCAAGTTCGCCGCCGTGCTCGACAGGGGTGTTGCGCTGGGCTTCAACGCAGTCGCCACGGGGCATTACGCGGACCTGCAGCGCCACGACGACGGGTCGGTGTCACTGCACCGCGCTGCTGACGCCGCCAAGGACCAGTCCTACGTGCTGGGCATGTTGAACCAGGAGCAGTTGAGCCGCTGCCTGTTCCCGCTGCACGACGTGGAGAAGCCCGTGGTGCGCCAGGAGGCGGCCGCGCTCGGTTTCGGCGTGGCGAAGAAGCCCGACAGCCACGACATCTGTTTCATCGCCGACGGCGACACCCAGGGCTTCCTGTCGCGCTACCTCGACGACAGGCCGGGCCCGATCATCGACGCCGACGGGCAGGTGCTCGGCGAACACCAGGGCCACCACCGCTACACCGTCGGCCAGCGCAAGGGCCTCGACCTGCGCGTCCCCGCCCCCACGGGCGAACCACGCTACGTGCTGAGCATCGAGCCGGTGAGCAACACCGTCGTCGTGGGTGCCCGCGAGGATCTCGCGGTGCGTTCCCTGCGCGGCATCCGTCCCACCTGGACGGAGTCGCCCCTCCAGGGCCCCTGGCGCGGTCACGCCCAGTACCGGGCGCACGGCATCCCGCAGGACGCCACGATCTCCCTTCTCGACGGCGACCTGGCGGTGGCGCTCGACGAGCCCGCCTCCGGAGTGGCCCCAGGCCAGACCGTCGTCGTCTACGACGGCAGCCGCGTGGTGGGCTCGGCCGTCATCGCCGAGGCGCGTTGATGCGGATCACCGCTGCCGGGTCGCTGCCCGGCACGGATTTCCGTGGCGCCCTCTCCTCGATGGCAGAGGCGCTGCCCGACGTGCTGCCGCTGCCGGAATTGCCCGCCAGGGGAGTGGCCTCGGCGATGATCGGGCGCACGCTGGGCCTCATCGGCGGGCTCGCGTTCGACCTGCAGCCCGCCGGGTGGCGGCTCACCCACCACCCGGACGCCGAACATCGGCGCGCGAGGGCACAGTGGCGCCACGACCTGGACGATGCGGAAGAACTCCTGCAGGGTTTCGCGGGCACCCTGAAGGTCGCCGTCACAGGGCCGTGGACGCTGGCCTCGTCTGTCGAGCGTCCCACCGGCGACCGGCTGCTGGCAGATCACGGGGCGCGTCGGGAGTTGGCTGAGGCCCTCGTCGAGGCGGTGGCCTTGCTCCGGGGTGAGTTCGGCCGGCGCCTGCCCGACGCGACCGTGCTGGTGCAGGTGGACGAGCCGGCGCTCGGCGCCGTCGTCGGGGGCGACATCCCCACCGCGAGCGGTTTCAGCAGGCACCGGAGTGTCTCGGAGGCTGATGCCGTCGAGGCCCTGAAGCCCTTCGCCGACGGTGCCCTCCTGCACAACTGCGCGCCCGGCCGCTGGCTGGAACTGGCCCGGCGCGCCGGGTTCGCCGGGGCCGCCGTCGATTCCCGCCTGGCGGATCTGGATGAGTTGGCGCAGTGGGCCGACGAACGCCGCACCCTGGTGCTGGGCGTCGTCGACACTGGCCTGGGGCAACCGCAGGGGGTGGATGCCCTGGTGAACGAAGCCCTGCGCGTGCTCCGGGCGATCCAGGCAGAGGGCGGCGACCACCTGCTGCTCGGCACTGCCTGCGGGCTGGCCGGGTGGCGGCAGACGGACGTCGTGCCGCAGTTCGACGCCCTCGCCCGCGCTGCCTCCCTCACCGAGGAACTCCTCGGCCAGGGCTGAGGGGATGGGCAGTGCGCCGCCAGCGCCTAAGCTGGGCAGGTGCGCATGTTCTCCAACCTGAACCTCGACGGCCAGACGCCCACCCGGGTGCAGCCGGCCCGTGGCTCGTGGGGCGCCCGTGGCGTCCCCGGCACGCGGTGGAAGAAGTTCCAGCGCATCATCGTGCCGGTTATCACCTTGGCCATCGCCACCGGGCTGTTCTTCCTGGGGCGCATGTTCTACCTCATCCTCACCGGGGGATGACCCCCGCCGTCTACCCCTAAGATGGGGCAGGCCGCATCCTGCGGCACCGCACCAACCGAGGGAGTATCGACGTGGGTCTCACCGCCGACGACGTGGCCCGGCTGGGCGCTCTGGCCCGCATCCAGCTCACCGAGCAGGAGTGCGCGGAGCTTGCCCCCGAGCTGGACGTCATCCTGGAATCCGTCCGCAGCGTGTCGGAGGTCGCGGGCCCCGACGTGCCGACGGCAACCCACGCCCTCCCTGTCAGCAACGTGTTCCGCGACGACGTGGTCACCCCCGGCCTCACGCAGGAGCAGGCACTCTCCGGCGCGCCGGACCACGAGGACGGCCGCTTCCGCGTGCCCCAGATCCTGAGCGAGGACTGAGCCAGATGATCACGAAGTCCGCCGCTGAACTGGGCCGGCTGATGGCCGCCCGGGAACTGACCTCCGAGGAACTCACCCGCGCCTGCCTCGAGCAGATCGAGGCGCTCAACCCCGCCCTGAACGCGTTCCTGGCCGTCGACGCTGAGCACGCGCTCGAGCAGGCACGCGCCGTGGACCAACGCCGCGCAGCCGGCGAGGAACTGGGTCCACTGGCCGGCGTGCCCGTGGGGGTCAAGGACAACTACTGCACCACCGACTTCCCGACGACGTGCGGCTCCCGCATGCTCGAAGGCTGGGTGCCGCCCTACGACGCCACCGTCGTGGCTCGCCTGCGCGATGCCGGCCTGGTCATCATCGGCAAGACCAACATGGACGAATTCGCGATGGGCTCCTCGACGGAGACCTCCGCTTTCGGCCCCAGCCGCAACCCGTGGGACACGGACAGGGTGCCCGGCGGTTCCGGCGGCGGCTCGGCAGCGGCCGTCGCGGCGTTCATGGTGCCGTTGGCGATCGGCTCCGACACCGGCGGCTCGATCCGCCAGCCGGGTGCCGTCACCGGCACCGTGGGCGTGAAGGCCACCTACGGCGGCTCGTCGCGTTACGGCCTGGTGGCCATGGCCTCCAGCCTCGACCAGCCCGGCCCCTGCGCCCGCACCGCCGAGGACGCGGCCCTCCTCCAGGAGATCATCAGCGGCCACGACCCGCGAGACTCCGCGTCGCTCGACCAGCCCGTACCCCAGCTCGTGGCGGCGGCGCAGGCCACCGACCTCAAGGGCATGAAGGTGGGCATCGTCACCGAGTTCAGGGGCGACGGCTACGAGGAGGGCGTGCTCGAGCGCTTCCACGAGGCGGTGGAACTGCTGCGTCAGGCCGGGGCCGAGGTCGTCGAGGTGTCCTGCCCGGCATTCACCTACGCGCTGCCCGCGTACTACCTCATCCAGCCGGCGGAGCTCAGCTCGAACCTGGCCCGCTTCGACGGCATGCGCTACGGCCTGCGCGCCGGCGACGACGGCTCCCGCTCCGCGGAAGAGGTCATGAACCTCACCCGCGAGGCCGGCTTCGGCCGCGAGGGCAAGCGCCGCATCATCATCGGCACCTACGCCCTCTCCGCGGGCTACTACGACGCCTACTACGGCTCGGCGCAGAAGGTCCGCTCGCTCATTCAAGCGGATTTCGACCGCGCCTTCGAGGTGGTCGACGTGCTGGTCTCGCCCACCACGCCCACCACCGCGTTCAAGGTGGGGGAACGGATGACAGACCCCATGAGCATGTACCTGGCAGACCTCTGCACCATCCCGTCGAACATGGCGGGCAACGCCTCCGGCTCGTTCCCGTCGGGCCTCAGCGACGGCCTGCCCACCGGCCTGCAGGTCATGGCCCCGCCCATGGAGGACGCCCGCGTCTACCGGGTCGGTGCAGTGCTGGAGCGGGCGCTGGAAGCGCAGTGGGGCGGCCCGATGTGGCGCGAAATGACTCAGCTCGAGGGATCGAAGGCGGTTTACTGATGACTGAACTGGTCGATTACGACGATCTCCTCACCCGGTATGAGCCTGCGCTGGGTCTCGAGACCCACGTCGAACTGAACACCAACACCAAGATGTTCTGCGGTTGCGCCAACGAATTCGGCGGCGACCCGAACACCCACGTGTGCCCCGTGTGCCTGGGCCTGCCCGGCTCGCTGCCGGTGATCAACGGCAAGGCCGTCGAGTCCGCCATCCGCATCGGTCTGGCCCTGAACTGTCAGATCGCCGAGTGGTGCCGCATGGCCCGGAAGAACTACTTCTACCCGGACATGACCAAGAACTTCCAGACCTCCCAGTACGACGAACCCATCGCCTTCGACGGCTGGGTCGAGGTCGAGGTCGACGGCGAGACCTACCGCGTCGAGATCGAGCGCGCGCACATGGAGGAGGACGCAGGCAAGGCGACGCACGTGGGCGGCTCCGGCCGCATCCAGGGGGCGGACTATTCGCTCATCGACTACAACCGTGCAGGCGTGCCCCTCATCGAGATCGTCACCCGGCCCATCCTGGGCGCCGGTGACAAGGCGCCCCAGGTGGCACGCGCCTACGTGGCGCAGCTGCGCGACCTGCTCAAGGCCCTCGGCGTGTCCGACGTGCGGATGGAGCAGGGCTCGCTGCGCTGCGACGCGAACGTGTCCATCGCCCCCGTCGGGAGCGACAAGCTCGGCACCCGCACCGAGACGAAGAACGTCAACTCCCTGCGCTCCATCGAGCGCGCGGTGCGCTACGAGATGACGCGGCAGGCTGCCATCCTCGACGCCGGTGGCTCCATCGTGCAGGAGACCCGCCACTGGCATGAGGCCGACGGCACCACCTCGGCCGGCCGCGTGAAGTCCGACGCGGAGGACTACCGCTACTTCGCGGAGCCGGACCTGATGCCGATCGCGCCGTCGCGCGCCTGGGTGGAGGAACTGCGCGCCACACTGCCGGAACCGCCGACGGAACACCGTCGCCGCCTCCAGGGCGAGTGGGGCTTCAACGACACCGACTTCAGCGGCATCGTCAACGCCGGTGCCCTGGCGCTGGTGGAGGACACCGTCGCCGCAGGTGCCTCGCCGGCCGCCGCCCGTAAGTGGTGGGTCTCAGACCTCTCCCGCAGGGCCAACGAAACCGGAATCGAGCTGGAGGACCTCGCCATCACTCCCGTTCAGGTGGCTGCGGTGCAGGCGCTGGTGGACGAGGGCAAGGTCAACGACCAGCTCGCCCGTCAGGTCATCGACGGGGTGCTCGCCGGCGAAGGGGAACCCGCCGTGGTCCTCGAGAAGCGTGGCCTCGCCGTCGTCTCCGATGAAGGCGCCCTGGGTGCCGCCGTCGACGAGGCGATCGCCGCCAACCCGGACATCGCCGAGCGTATCCGCGGCGGCAAGGTCCAGGCGGCCGGTGCGCTGATCGGTCAGATCATGAAGGCCATGCGCGGCCAGGCCGATGCAGCCAAGGTGCGCGAACTGATCCTCGCGAAGCTCACAACGGACTGATCGCGGTACGCCACGCGTCGATGGCGGCCGTCTCGCCCGTGAGCGTGACGTCGCCCTCGCGCTGGCTCAGGTGCAGGAGCAGTTCCGACGGCAGCCCGGCGAGGTGCACGGTGCGGTCCCCCTGACCGATCTGGTGTTCGTAGCCTGTGTCCGTGCGGGTCATGAGCAGCCGCCCGCCGAACCGCATCTGGGCACGCCTGGCCAGGACCTTCGCCAACGGCCACAGGTGCTCCTGCTCCTCGGCGGTGAGCGTCTGCGAGCGGCCGTTGGCCCGCAGGACGTCCTCGTGGTGGATGAAGAGCTCTGAGGAGTTCACCAGCTGATCCAGCGGCCGCATGATCCAGCCGGGCCTGCGGACGGCCTCCACCAGCGGCAGGAACCCGCGGCGGTGCAGCTCGAGGTTCTGGACGCGCTCGGTGTGCCCGGCGAAACGCTCGGAGCCGATGCCGGGCAGGGCGTCCAGGCGGTGTTCACGGACGTACAGGTGGGCGGCCAGGTCCTGGGTCTGCCAGCCCTCACACATGGTGGGGGCGAACGGCCCCAGTTCTTCGAGCAGGTCTGCAAGGGCGGCGCGCTGGCGGTGGACGAACTTCATATGGGCAGTCTAGGAGGGGGTTCGCACAGGTGCGGCACAATGATGCTCATGCCGACTGTGACCTACAACTCCGACGGGCTGGTGCCCGCCATCGCCCAGGACGCAGAGACCCGCGAGGTCCTGATGATGGCCTGGATGAATGAGGAGGCGCTGCGCCGCACCCTCACCACCGGCAAGGCCACCTACTGGTCGAGGTCCAGGCAGGAATTCTGGGTCAAGGGGGAGACCTCCGGCCACCACCAGGCCATCGAGAGCGTGAGCGTCGACTGCGACGGCGACACCATCCTGCTCAGGGTGCGCCAGACCGGCGCCGCCTGCCACACCGGCAACCGCACCTGCTTCTTCACCCCTCTGACCGCTCAGGACACCGCCCAGTGATCGTCTCTCCCACGCTCGACGAGTTCGTCGAACTCGCGAACCATCGTCGCGTCATCAGCGTGCACGCCAAGCTGCTCGCGGACGACCTCACCCCCGTCGCGCTCTATCAGGCGCTGTGCGGCGCCCGGGAGGGAACGTTCCTGTTCGAATCCGCAGACGCGGGTGTCTGGTCGCGCTACTCCTTCGTGGGCGTGCGTTCCGCAGCCATGCTCACCGAGCGCGACGGCCAGGCGGCCTGGATCGGCCGCGAGCTGGTGGGCATCCCCGCCGACGGCGACCCGCTCGTCGTCCTCCGCGAAACCCTGGCGGAGCTGGCTACCCCGGCGACCCCCGGCCTGCCGCCGTTCCACGCGGGCATGGTGGGCTACCTGGGCTACGACGTGGTGCGCCGGCTCGAGAAGCTGCCCGAGACCACCGTCGACGAACTTGAACTGCCGGAACTGGTCATGATGCTCAGCTCCGAACTGGCCGTGCTGGACCACCACCGCGGCGAACTCTGGCTCATCGCCAACGCCATCAACTACGACGGCACGCCGGAGGGCGCGGAGCGCGCCTACTACGACGCCGTGGCCGCCGTCGAGTCCATGGCGGAGCAGGTGCGCCAGCCCCGCGTCGCGCTGGTGTGCCAGGAGGGTGAGCCCCGCACGCCCGAGGTCAATCGCCAGCGCACGCCGGAGGAGTTCCGCTCGATGGTGGACGAGGTCAAGGGCGAGATCCGTGCGGGCGAGGCCTTCCAGATCGTCGTGTCGCAGCGCTTCGACATCCCCACCAGCGCGGACGCGTTCGAGGTGTACCGCGCACTTCGGCTCACCAACCCCAGCCCCTACCTGTACCTGATGCGCCTGCCGGGCTTCGACATCGTCGGCTCCAGCCCGGAGGCACTCGTCACGGTGCAGGACGGCGTGGCCACCACGCGGCCAATCGCCGGTTCGCGGCCCCGGGGCCGGACACCGGAAGAGGACCGCCTGATGGCGGAGGAACTGCTGGCAGACCCCAAGGAGAAGGCGGAGCACCTGATGCTCGTGGACCTGGGCCGCAACGACCTGGGCCGCATCTGCGAAGCCGGTTCGGTCACCGTCCACGAGTTCATGAACGTGCGCCGCTACAGCCACATCATGCACCTGGAGGCCGCGGTTTCCGGCCGGGTCGAGGCGGGCCGCACCGCCCTCGACGCGACGCTGGCCTGCTTCCCGGCCGGCACGTTGTCGGGCGCGCCCAAGGTGCGGGCCATGGAGATCATCGACCGGCTGGAGGTCTCGCGGCGGGGCCTGTACGGGGGAGTGGTGGGCTACTTCGACTTCGCCGGCAACTCGGACGTGGCCATCGCCATCCGTACCGCGGTGCTGGCCGACGGTGTCGCCTATGTCCAGGCCGGCGCCGGCGTCGTGGCGGATTCGGTACCGGAGACGGAGGATGCCGAGTGCTCCCACAAGGCGCGCGCCGTCATCGCGGCGATCGGGCGAGCAGAAGCCATGGCGACGGCATGACCGAGGTCATCTGGCCCATCCTCGGGGTGCTGGCCTCGGGCGCGCTGCTCTTCTGGTTCTGGAAGCCCCGGCGCCGCCCGAAAGTGCAGTCGCCGGAGCAGCCGGAGGACCTCTGGAAGGCGATGGACGACGGTGCCGACCCGACTGATAGAGGGTAGGCTCGGGGGCTGAACCCCCCTCGTTCAGAGAAAGGTCGCGCACATGGCACGTACCCCGAAGTACTACCACCACGGCCGGAGCCCTGCCGCCTGGACCGGATCGGTGCTGACCGCTGTCGGTTTCACCATCGCCTGCGTGGCCGCCATGCTGGGCCCGGCGTGGCTCTGGGTCATCGTCGGTGCAGCCGTGATTCTCGTCGGGGCACTGACCACCATGATCATGAAGGCCATGGGTCTGGGTCAGCCGTGACCGTCCTCGACGACATCATCGCCGGAGTCCGGCGAGACCTCGAGGAACGCAAGGCCCGCACCTCCATCGACGAGATCATCCGCGCCGCCCAGCAGGCAGCGCCGGCACTCGACCCGATGCCCCGCTTCCGCGCGCCGGAACTCGCCGTGATCTCCGAGGTCAAGCGCAAGTCGCCGTCCAAGGGCGACCTCGCCGTGATCACGGATCCCGCCGCGCTCGCTGCCTCCTACGAGGCGGGCGGCGCCGCTGCCATCTCCGTGCTCACGGAGAAGCACCGGTTCAACGGTTCGCTGGCAGATCTCGACGCCGTGCGTGAGCGCGTGCGCATCCCGGTGCTGCGCAAAGACTTCATGGTGGAGGAGTACCAGTTCCACGAGGCCCGCGCGCACGGTGCAGACCTGGTGCTGCTGATCGTCGCGTCGCTCACAGACGAGGAACTCACCCGCTTCCTGGGGCTGACCGCAGAGCTCGGCATGACCGCGCTGGTCGAAACCCACACCGCCGAGGAGGTGGACCGGGCGCTCGCCGTCGGGGCCGGCCTCATCGGCGTCAACAACCGGAACCTGAAGACCCTCGATGTCGACCTGGCCACCTTCGGCGGCCTGGCTGAACGCATCGGCGATGCCGCCGTGAAGGTGGCGGAGTCGGGGATCCTGTCCGCCGACGACGTCGCTCGCGTCGCGGCCGAGGGGGCCGACGTCATCCTCGTGGGCGAGGCGCTCGTCAAGCACGGCGACCCCACCCACGCCATCGGCGGCTTCATGGCCGCTGCAGAAAGGGCAATGCACTGATGAGCCTTCCCGATTCCCGGGGACACTTCGGCCGCTTCGGTGGCCGTTTCGTGCCCGAAGCACTCCAAGCGGCGCTGAACGAACTGATCGTCGCGTTCGACGAGGCCTGGGCGGACCCGACGTTCCACGCCGAACTGGCCAGGTTGCAGCGCGACTACGCCGGCCGGCCCACGCCGATCACGGTCGCCGACGAGTTCTCGAAGCACGCGGGCAACGCCCGCATCCTGCTCAAGCGCGAGGACCTGAACCACACCGGCGCCCACAAGATCAACAACGTCCTGGGGCAGGCGCTGCTGACCAAGCGCATGGGCAAGACCCGCGTGATCGCAGAGACGGGCGCAGGCCAGCACGGGGTGGCCACCGCCACCGCGGCGGCGCTGCTGGGGCTCGAGTGCCGCGTCTACATGGGTGAGGTGGACACGCAGCGCCAGGCGCTGAACGTGGCCCGCATGCAGCTGCTCGGTGCCGAGGTCTACGCGGTCGCGGCGGGCTCGCGCACGCTCAAGGACGCGATGAATGAGGCCATGCGCGACTGGGTGACGACGGTGGACCACACGCACTACCTCATCGGCACCGTCGGCGGTCCGCACCCGTTCCCGTACCTGGTGCGTGAACTGCAGCGCATCATCTCCGTCGAGGCACGCCAGCAGATGCTCGACGACCACGGCGGCCTGCCGGACTACGTGGCGGCCTGCGTCGGTGGCGGCTCCAACGCCATCGGCATGTTCTACGAGTTCATCGGCGACGAGGGCGTCGGCCTGTACGGCTTCGAGGCAGAGGGCGACGGCATCGAGACCGGACGTCACGCCGCAACCATCACCGCCGGCACCCCCGGAGTGCTGCATGGTGCACGCACCTTCCTGCTTCAGGACGGGGACGGGCAGACCATCGAGTCGCACTCGATCTCCGCAGGCCTCGACTACCCGGGTGTCGGCCCCGAGCACGCCCACCTGGCAGACACGGGCCGCGCCGTCTACGAGCCGGTCACCGACGCGGAGGCCATGGAAGCCTTCAAGTTGCTGACCCGCACGGAGGGCATCATCCCGGCCATCGAGTCGGCGCACGCCCTGGCCGGGGCGCTGCGGCTGGGCCGGCAGTTGGCGCAGCAGGATCCGTCCGCGACGCCGTCGATCCTCGTGTGCCTTTCCGGGCGCGGCGACAAGGATGTGGCCACCGCGTTCGAGTATTTCGGCCTGTCCGGTAAGCCGGATGTCACGGTGGGAGCGTTCGAATGAGCCAGTTCACAGACCCCAAACGCCTCGGTAAATCCGGTGCCACCGTCGCCCGTTGTCTCGATGAGGGACGCCCAGCGCTGGTGGGCTACTACCCGGTGGGCTACCCCACGGTGCCGGATTCGTTGTCGGTGGTGAAGGCCATCGTCGAGGGGACGCAGGGCCGTGGCGCCGACATCGTCGAGATCGGCATCCCGTACTCGGATCCGTTGATGGACGGGCTGGTCATCCAGCACGCCACCACCAAGGCCCGCGCGCGCGGCGTCCGCACCAGGGACGCCTTCCTCGCCGTCGAAGCCGTGGCATCGGCCGGCGCCACGCCGATGGTCATGACCTACTGGAACCTCGTTGAGGCCTATGGGGTGGACGCGTTCGCCCGGGACCTGTCGGCGGCCGGCGGAGCGGGCGTCATCACGCCGGACCTGCCGCCGGACGACTGCCCGGAGTGGTTCGAGGCCTCGGACGCGCACGACGTCGACAGGGTCTTCCTGATCGCCCCCTCATCCACCGACGAGCGGATCGCGCTCACCATGGAGTCCTGCCGCGGCTGGGTCTACGCGTCGTCCGTCATGGGCGTGACCGGCGTGCGGAGCCAGACCTCCGACGCAGCCCCGGTGATCGTCGAGCGCGCCCGCGCCGTTGATCCGTCGCTGCCCATCGGCATCGGCCTGGGCGTCAGCGATGGGGACCAGGCGGCCGAGATCGGCAGCTTCGCGGATCTGGTGATCGTCGGTTCGGCACTGGTGAAGTGCATGTCGTCGGACGGGCTGGACATGCACGGGGACCTGCAGAAGCTCCGGGCGCTGGCCGACGACCTGGCGGCGGGCGTCGAGCGGGCTCGCCGGTGATAGGACGGCGTCTCTTCCTCGGCGCCGGTGCCACTGCCCTGCTGGCCGCCTGTAGCCCCGGTGCGAACGGGCCTGCGGCCGAGATCGACGGGGCGGGCGAGTGGCACGGCACGCACCTGTCCGGCGGGGGCAACCCCGTTCCTGACGTGACCCTGACGGACCAGGACGGCAACCCGTTCAACCTGGCCACGGACGTCACCACCAAGGCCCTGGCCCTCTTCTTCGGGTACACCAACTGCCCCGACGTGTGCCCCGGCATCATGGCGGACATGGCCACGGCCAAGCGCCGGCTCCCGCCTGAGATCGTCGATGACATCACGCTCATCGTCGTGACGACGGACCCGGCCCGTGACACCCCCGAGGCGCTGAAGGAGTACCTGCGCCGGGTGGACGAGTCCTTCATCGGGCTCACCGGCAGCCTCGACCTGATCAAGCCTGCCGCGCTGAGCCTCGGCATCGACATCGCTGAGGGAAAGCAGTTGCCGTCCGGTGGCTATGAGGTGGATCACGGCAGCTACATCCTCGGCTTCGGCGAGGACCGCAAGCTGGCCGTCGTATGGAACGAGGTTCCGCCCGGCGAGATGCGCGAGGACTACGAACGCCTCATCGCGGGCTGACCCAGGAGATGCCGAGGAATCGGCGCAGGGCCTGGCCACCCTCGTAGCTGATCGGCTCCTCCGGCCGGGTCAGCTGCTCCCGGGTGAGCTTGTAGCGCACCTCGGTCGCGGCCTCGCCCAGGCGGTTGACGCGGGCGCGGTCGAACTCCCGGTAGCCGGTCTTCTGGCTCACCCTGTTCGATGCCGGGTTATCGGCATAGGCCTCCGTGCGCATCTCGATGGCGCCCAGTTCGTCGAAGGCGAAGGCGCAGATCATCTGACGCATGCGGGTGCCGATGCCGCTGCCATGGAACTCCCGGCCCAGCCAGGACCCGGTGAAGCCCGTCCGGCGCACCGCGAAGTCGGCCGCCCGCAGGTCCTGGGCGCCCAGCACCCTGTCTCCCTGACGCGCCACCATGAGGAGTTCGAACCGTTGGGGGTGGGCGGTGCTCCACCTCGAGAAGTAGAACTGCGTGGAGCTCAGCTCCCGCTGGTCCTTCGGGAGCAGTGCCCAGTCGGTGAGGAACGGGTAGCCGGAACCGTCCGGCACGATGCCGCGGCCCGCGACGGCGAGCAGCGCCGGCACGTCGTCGGGCGTCATCGCGCTGAGCGTGAGGTCACCGCAGCGGATGGACACGCCCATGAAGGGGAAGATGTCTGACCAGGCCATGGTGGCCAGGCTAGCGGCCGGGCCGGGCGGCTCACCTGGCGATGGCAGCGAAGGTGGCGCGCGTGAGGCGGGCGAGGTCTTCGGGGGCGAGTTCGACGTCGAGGCCGCGTCGTCCGCCGCTGACCAGCACTGTGGCCCTGCCCTGCATCGACGCGTCGAGCACCGTGGGCAGCGCCTTGCGCTGACCGATGGGGGAGATGCCCCCGACCACCATCCCGCTGGAGCGTTCGGCCGCGGGAGGAGCGGCCATGGTGAGGCGCTTGACCCCCAGGGCGCCCGCGAGCGCCTTCAGGTCCAGTTGCAGATGGACCGGGACCACTCCGACGGCGAGCCCCGCGCCGGTATCGACGAGCAGCGTCTTGAACACTTCCTCCGCAGGCCTGCCCAGCGCCTCCGCTGCTTCGAGACCGTAGGAGGGTGAGGCGGGATCGTGGTCGTAGGTGTGGATGGTGTAGGGCACTTTCGATTGGTCCAGGGCGCTGGTGGCGGGCGTGCCCGTGCCGCCGTGCTGCTTCTTGGCCATGGCACGAAGCCTAAGGGAGGTCGGCAGAGATAGTGGGGTGAGGGCCGCAGCAACCGACCTCGTCAACAAAGAACGGCCCCTCCAATGGAGCTTGGAAGGGCCGTTCAGCTTGTCAGAGCTTGTTTGCTCTAGCTCCCCGGACTGGACTCGAACCAGTAACCCTCTGATTAACAGTAATACCTGAGCACTGTTGGCCTCTGCCGGGGCGTGTTGCTCCGTGCTGCCTACTGCCGTTTGACTAGGGACGTTGGTGTCGGCAGGTGTTGGTTAGTGTTGGGCCGAATTGCCCCTGAGGGTTACGTGCGGGGGACACATTGGCGACACGACGGGGACACTCAACGGCCCACGTCCCTGCGGTTGAGCGCGTGGCGGATGTCCATCAGCTCACCGATCACGATCACCAGTAGCGCGGCGATCACGAGTGATGCGCTGGCGCTGAAATCACCAGCGGAGAGGCCGGCCACCAGTCCGAGCATCGCGAACAGCAACCCGGCACCCTTGACGTATGTTGCTGCTGTGCTGTGACTCTTGGCTGCTGTCCCGACTTCGGTTTTGTCATCCATGGTCATGAGTGCAGCGTAGGCCAGCGGCAGCACGGCCGGACGCGAGCATGGGAAAGCCCCGGCTGCGGTCCTAAGAGGACGAACGCCGCAGCCGGGGCTCCCTGTTCCCCAGTTACCACCTCTGGGGAGTCTTCATCACACGCCGTAGCTTCCCTCCGGCGGGGGACCCATCTCCGGGTCGTAGTCGAACGGGGCGTAACCGTGCGCTCCGCGCCTATAGCGCTGCTCGATGGGACGAGGGCGCCGGTACCGCTCGGTGATGTCGTCCAACGCTCGGGCCTTCAGCGTGATCGTGTCCAGCTTGGCCAGCGCAGACCAGCGGCCACAACGCCCAGCGGAGTCCCAGGCCTCCCAGATGGCGCGGCGGTCCTCGTTCTTCTCGGGGTCGCCCACTTCCAGCGCCAGGTCGAGCACGTCGAGTCGTGAGCGGGTCAGGTCCAGGATGAGCTGCAAGGGCTGCACCTGCAACTCCACCTCGTGGGCGGCTGTTGCAGCCTCCAGCCAAGCCAGGCGCGTCTCCTCGGGGGCCGTAATGAGGGCGGCGGAATCCGTCTCCGGGTCCACCAGAGTGGCGGCCTCCAAGAACCGCGCAGCACCGCTGTTGAAGCGCTCCCTGACAGTGGCGTGCATCGCGCGCGCGAAGTCGTCTGCGGCGGCCCTGAGGGGCCCCAGGAGCGCCTTGGCCACCTCGTTGCGGACGGCGGCCACCTCCTTCGGCGCCACCGCCGTGGAGGCCAGGGTGACCAGAGAATCCAGAGGCAGCGGCAGCCGCTTGCCCTCCACGGTGTAGCGATTGAGGGACGTCTGGGCGTTGGAGCGGCTGTTGCCACAGGCCTCGCTCACCTCGTCCCAGCGCTGAAACTGCTCGACGAGGGTCGAGGGGATAGGGCCGTAGTCGGAGAGCCTGGTAACTGCGTCGCGCAGGGTGGCCAGGACGTCAATGGGAGTGGTTTGCATCAGCGTGCCGCCTTTCGGGGGTTCAGTGGGTGGGATTGGGGGATGCTGTCGTGCATGGTGTCGAGGTCCTTCCGTGTCATCCGATGTCAAAGAAGCGTGTGCCGTAGCGCTTGCGCTCAGCGGGGGGCTTGGCGAACGCCAGCATGAGGGCGTCCGCACGGTCAGGAGAGGGAACGCCACGTGCGCGCATGTCGTCCTTGCTCTCGATGCGCAGGCGTCCTCTGGAGTCGAACAGGTAGCGCAGGTTCGACAGCTGGGCGGCCAGTTCTTGGTCGTTGGGGTCAATGTCGATCTGGCCCTGCTCGAACGCCGTGCGCAGCGCCCAGTACCACTCTGCGCGCGCGTTGAGAAAGCGTTGGGAGTCCTCGGGAGAGCCGCCGGCCTGCATGTCCTTGGCTTGGTGGCCAATCTCTTGGAGCATGTCCACCACTCCGCCACCTACGCCCACGCCGTCGACGTGGGCCACCGCGCCGTGGCGTAGCATCAACATGCCCACCTCGCCGGCGGTCGTGGTCGTGGGGCTGTACTGCAGCTCCTTGATGAGGCGCACATGGCCACCACGGCGCAGGTAAAACACGGTCGAGTCCGTGCCGAACCGGGCCACATCCACGCCCAGCACCGTGGGGGCGCTGGGGTCTATGGTGCGGTTCTGGGCCTCCCTGATCCAGTCCAGCGGGATGAGGCTGTTCTCGCTGGCCTCGGGGAACTCACCGAGCACCTTGGACTGATAGAGCGGGGAGGACTCACCCCAGCGGCTCCGGGCATCATCGATCCAGCGCTGTGAGGGCAACAGGGCGCGCAGGTCCTCGCTCACATCCTCGCCAGTCACATTGGGGGACTCGAGCGCGGACACCTTCAGCACGTTCCAACCGGAGCCGGGTGAGCAGGCATCCGCAAACGTGGTCCTGGGATCGTCCGGGTTGCCGATGGCCAGCACGCGGCACTCCTCGGACGTGGTGATGGCCTCCACCGCTGTCCAGAGCGACGGGGGCACGCCGCACGCCTCATCGAGGATGACCAGCACGTAGCGCCGGTGGATGCCCTGGAACCCGTGCTCATCGTGATCCGCAGGCTTGCGGCCCATGCCCACCAGCACGTTGTCGATGCGCCACTCATCCGTCAGTGTGATCCGGCCGGGCAACTCGCCCCTGCTGTGCTGCTTGCGAATCTCCTCCCAGAGGATGGCGGACACCTGCTTGGCCGTGGGGGCCGTCGATACCACGATGGCTTCGCCCGCCGGGTGCGTGTCGATCCACCAGCAGGCCAGCAGCGCAGCACTGAAGCTCTTCCCCGTGCCATGGGCTGACTGGACGGCGGTCCTGCGGTTGGTCACCACAGACGCCACGATGTCCCGCTGTCGGCTCCAGAGCTGCACGCCAAGGCGCTCGGCTGCCCAGGCTGCGGGATCACGCCTCCAGAGCTCGGCCTGCGCGTTGGGAATGTACTTCTCCTCCAGCATGCGCAGGGTGGCCGTCTCCCAGTCCGTGAGCTGCTCAGCCATTGCTCACCACCTCCCCACGCACTGGCTCCTCCTGCGACGCCTTGATGGCGGAGAGAGCGGCACGCATGGCGTTGGGCACCTGCTGGCGCTGCTCGGGGGTGAGGTCGAGGAGGTTCAGGGCGGCCTCCACGGCTGCCACCATGACGCCAGCCTGGGCGCGGCTGACGCGCTGGCGCTGTTCGATCAGTGACTCATCGGCGCGGCTCTCGGTGATCATCTTGGCCGTGCGCGCAAGGCGGTCGAGCCAACGCCCCAGCACGTCGAGGTCAGCAGGCGTCTGCTCCTCGCGGGCTGCCAACTGGGCCTTGATGCGCTCCACCACCACGCGAGTGTCCTCGGCTGCGCTCACCAGCATCTCCCCGGCCGTCTTGCCGCTGGGGGGCGTGGGCTTGAGCTGGAGGTCCATCAGGGCCAAGCGCTCCTCCTTGGCGCGCACAGCCCCAGGCGAGCGGCCACCATGCAGGTAGCAGCGGCCCCCGCCGACTACCCAACGCTGGCACGGCTCACCGGAGCGGCGACCCTTGGCCCCACACTGGGAGGAGCGCGGATCAGACTTACTCATGAGTGTTCACCCCTTGACTCTTGGTCAGGTACAGCTTGTAAATAGCCTTGTGGGAGGCTTGGTGTCCCCAATGTGTCCCCAGCCGGATTGGCAGATGGTGCCTGACGGCTACCAAGGGGTCCGTTGCCACCATCCGTGTGCGGCAGCCGACTACCGCCAGCCCCGGACTCTCGGGGTTTCCTTCCCGTCTCTCGCTGATCCGGTGCGGGTGCGGTCCTGCCGCAGCCGGGGCACCAGACCTCGGGGAGTTGCTGCCACGACAGCCGCAGGATGGGCGTGGGGCGCTTGCAGCGGTTGGAGTGGGGTATCTGTGTCTTGGTCACTGTGCGGCCTTCCTGGGGCGCTGGGGGGTTCGGTCGATGCCGGCCCAGATGCCCCACGCCTCGTGCTCGCCGGCAGCGGCGCACTGGGTGAGGATCGGGCAACGGTGGCACAGGGCGGCCACCCGGGCGCGTTCGTCGGCAGCGTCGGCGACGAACCGTGCATCACGGTGGCAGGGCGTGGGTTGGTCATCGAGGCGTTCCAGGGCAGCGGCGAGCTGCTGGTGCGCGTCTGCTGCAGCCTGGGTCAGGATGCCGGGGAGTTTGCTCATCGGCTGGCCACCATCTCGGGAGCTGCGCAGACGCGGACAAGCTCGTGGCGTCGGGTGCAGCGGCCTCCGCATCCGAACGCGTCAATGAAGCCCTTCTGTCCCTGGGCCTCGGCTGGGCTCCTCCACAGTGAGATGGTCGGCTCACCACACCATGCGATCAGGGCGAACTCGCCCTCACCCATGACCCATGCGGCGCGGCGAACTGCGCACTTCATGAAGGCGCGAGCGGTGCGGTGCTGGGCGGCGCAATTGTGCTGACGGTAGGTCTTCACCACGTCCTCCTGGGTGTGGGATTGATGCCCTCTGGAGCCCGTACCCCCGTTTGCTCTCTCTTACAGAGAGAGCAGCAAACGTGTAGGGGGTGGCGCGTGTAGGTCGTGTAGGTCCCCGTGCAGGTGTTGACTAGGCGTTTCATCTCGTGGCGTGTAGCGCGTGCAGGGGCCGTGTGGGTTCGACCCGAAAATGTGCCCGTGTAGGTGTCCGTGTAGGTCATGCAGCCCCCCACAGACGGGGCCGCTGAGCGGCCTTGTCGCCGTCCTCGAGCACGCGCAACTTGCCCTCGCGGGCCAGCGCGTCGAGGCGGCGGCGGGCCTTCTCCTTCTCCCCGGCGGTGACCTTCTCAGTGTCGAACAGCACCTCTGCGGCCTGCTTGGCGGACACGCTCCCCAAGCTCAAGGCCAGCTTCACAAGGTCAGTGGGGTTGTGCAGCGTCGTGCGTCCCGCGTCATGGTCGTGGAGGACCTTGAAGGGGCCAACCTCGTTCATGGGCTGCTTGACGTGGTGCAGGTCGACGATGGGGTCTCCGGCCTGCCCGGACAGGATGAAGACGGAGCCGGCACCGGAGGTGAGCCACGTCGAGCCGTACACGTCATCGATGGTCAGCCGGTCACGCTTGATGCCGTTGCCCGCCTTGCGGCCGTGGTGCAACTCCAGCAGCTCCACACCGGCCACCAGGGCGGCCTGTCGCGCCCGGTTGTACCCAGCACCCACCTCGTCGTCGTTGAGGCCAATCGCGGCGTCCTTGAGGCTGTCGAGGATGACCGTATCCGCGCCGGCCTCATGGGCCATGTCGCGCAGCAGCAGCGGGTGCTTGGCCATGTCGTAGGGCGGCGGGCCAGCCCAGACCAACAGTTTGTCGTCGAGCTCGTCGCGCCACGCATCTCCCACCATGCGGCGCAGGGACCGGGCGATCTGCCGGGGCCGGTCCATGGCCAGGTAGAGGACCTTCCCGCGGCCGGGGGTGATGGGATAGCCGAACAGGGTTGAGTACTCAGGGAAGGCGCACCTGCCCAGCGCGAACTGTTGGCCAATGGTCGACTTGCCGGTGCCCTGGACGCCAGCGAGCATCGTTGCCTCACCGGAGGCCGCCAACACGTCATCGCCGCTGCCCCAGACGATCGGCGGGCGGGGCGGCGCGTCGAGCACGAACCTGCCCCCGGGCTGGAACGTGAACCGGCTCCGGTCCTCGTCCTGGGGCAGGTGCTCGTGCATCAGGGCGTCTGTCACGCGGCCACCGCCTCGGCCTCGGCACCGGCCACGATGGCGGCGATGTCGTCGTGCATCTCCTCGACAACAGGGTCTGGGTAGAGACGCAGGAACTCACTCCGGTCACGGCAGGCCTGGGCGATCTTGTCAGCCTCGGGCGTGCCCACAGCGGCGAAGTCAGCGGCGCGGCGCAGCCAGTACCACGGCATGGCCTCGGTGAGCATCTGTTGGAGCATGCGCACGGCGAAGTGCTGAGCGCCCACGGCCAGCGCTCCACGGCGGGCCAGGATGCCTAGGCGCATCTGGTCGGCGCGGGTGAACTCACTCAGCGTGTGGGCCGGCTTGTGGGGGTGGGACTGGGGGGTGATCATCGGGGCCGCCTTCGTGGTAATGGGCCGTGGTCGGGCTAAGCGGTGGGGTGGACCCCAAGGGAGTCCAGGAGGTCCGAGCGGCGCACGCGATACACGGAGCCGAGTTTCAGGACGGGCACGGGGAACTCGCCGGCCCGGACCAGCTCGTAGGCCTTGGAGCGTCCGATGCTGTAGGCGCGTGCGGCGGTCAGCAGGTCGACAGAGACCGGCAAGGCCAGGAGTTCGTCGGGGGTCATCACGCCTGTCCGTTCTGGAGGGCCTTGAGCACCCGTGCATAGCGCAGGGCGGCCTCTCCTCGGGGTGTGCGGATGCCGCGCTCCCAGCGACTGACGGAGGCTGCATCCACCTTGATGGCCTCCGCAAGCTCCTGCTGGCTCAGGTTGCTCAACTGCCGGATGTGCCGCGCCTCACCGGAGCGGCACAAGTCGCGCACGTGGCCGATGGCGGCCAGCTTCGCGGCTGTACTCATGGGGCCATCCTTTCGTCGACAACTCCAAGGTATGACACTTCGTTGCCAAAGTCGTGCCTAATTAGGTGCCGCGTAGCGTGACATGAAACACGGCACGCACCGCACTTCTGTGCCAAAGATGTGCCATACTTGTGCCATGAGCGAAGAAGGCTACTTAGGGATGGACGTCCTCCCGCTGGTTGTTGACGGGCAGCTGTACAAGTTGCGCGTCCACATCGGCAGGGTGGACGGCGCCGCCCGCTGCATCGGGCTCGACGTCCGTGCCTTTGATTCGAAAGCGGAGCGTGCGGTGGACCTCTCTGACGCAGAGCCGTGTACCGACATCCGTGTCCGGGCCCGGGAGGGGTGGGCAGAGGTGGACTCCAAGGTCTACCGCGCCGTCCGGGTGGCGGAATCGGTCGGGCTCGCCAAGGAGATGCTGGCTGCGTTGACCTCCTATTTCGCGCGTAAGGGTGATGAACCCGGCGCGCTGGCCTACTGGCCCTCGGCTCCTCCGTGGGAGCAACCGGACGCGCTCCCGGCTGAGCGGAACTGGCGCGAGGACGGGGTGTCACCCCAGCGGGGACCCCAGCCCCGGCTCACACAGGCCGTTCTCCGCAGCGTTGTTTATCCCGCGTGGAGTGCCGGTGTGCCGGGGCGCATCGAGGCGGTGAGGCGGGCCCTCGAGAACTACTGGGGGGAGCGCGTCACTATCGACCAGGCCAAGAAGGCCATATCCAAGGCGCGTCGAACTGACCCGCCGGTCATCCCGCCCGTGGGGAGGAGAGGGAAGTGAGCATCAACTACCGCAAGCGCTGCGGATGCCGCGCAGAGGATGGAACACAGCTAGGGCAGGGCTGCCCACGGCTCAATGAGCGGGGCCATGGCACATGGTCCGCACGCGTCGACCTGCCACGCAGCACCACCGGCAAGCGGATGCGCAAGGAGCGCGGGGGCTTCACCAAGAAGTCCGACGCGACGCGCTGGGCTGAGGAACTGCTGGAGGCACACAAGCGCGGCGCACGGAACGTGGATCACCGCATCACCACGGGGGAATGGCTGGAGCGCTGGCTGGCTGCCAAGACAAGCTCCACCGGCATTTCCGGCTACGGCCGGACGGTGCGCCAGTCCACCGCGACCATGTACCGCCTGTACGTCGACTACCTCACCGAGCAACTCGGGCAGGTGCCGCTCCAAGACCTGGGCGTGGAGGACGTGGTGGCGGCCTACGAGGCCATCAAGCAGGCGTCCGCAGAGCGTGCGGAGCGCATCGACCGGGCCAATGAGGTCAGGAACGCCGCGAGGCTGGCCAAGGGTGAGGTGGCGGCCGCCTACGCGCCGGCCAAACGCATGGGGGACACCTCCATGAGGCGGGTCCACGCCTGCCTCCGTGCAGCGCTGCAGGCCGCTGTGAAGACGGGTCACAAGCCGTTCAACCCTTGCCTGCAGGTCACGTTCGACCAGAGCCCCAAGCCTGCACGGGTCCAGCCCTGGAGCGCGGCCGAACTCGGTAGGTTCCTGGGCCACCTGCGGGGCTCCCGGTACGGGCTCCTGTTCGAAGTGCTGGCCTCCTCGGGGCTGCGCCGTGGCGAGGCACTGGGCCTGCGCTGGCACAACGTCGACACGGATACGGGAACCATCAAGGTCGAGGAGCAGTTGCTCAACAACTGGGTGGATGGCGCTCCGGTGTTCGGCCGGCCCAAGTCCACTGCTGGGGGCCGCGTCCTCGCGCTGCCTCGGTCCACGGTCGAGTCGTTGCGCCTGCTGCGCCTCGCGCAGGACGAGGAACGCGCCAAGTGGGGCGACGCCTACGAGGACTATGGCCTGGTGTTCTGCCAGGAGAACGGGCGGCCCTATGACCCGGCCAAGGTCAGCAAGGACTTCGTGAAGCTCTCCGCAGAGGCAGGCCTGCGCCGTATCCGGCTCCATGATCTGCGCCACGGAGCCACCACGCTGGAGTTGGCGGCAGGCGTCCCCATCGCAGTGGTGTCCAAGCGGCGGGGCCATGCCAGCGTGGCGTTCACGGTCGATGTCTACGGCCACCTCCTGGAGGACGCGGATAGGCAGGCCGCAGAGGCTGGCTGGAGTGCAGTCCAGGTCAACCACGAGGATGTGCAGCGATGAGCCGGCGGGCGGTCTTGGAGGCCATGTGCGACAAGTGCGGCGCAGTGAGGACGTACACTGGTCACCTCGAGTTCACTCACCTCCTGTGCGCGGGGTGCCGCAAACGCTCACCCCATGCTGTTCTGGGACACCGCGAAAACCATGCGCGACCCGATATGACCAGGGCGCGTGCATCGTCGAGCGTCGTCCTTCCGATGCCCCGTTGGCCCTATGAGGATGTCGCCTTCTGGCCGGCGGACATCTACGAGTGGGAAGCGCCGCGTGACCCGTATTGGATCGGCTCCCCGTATGACCCCTTCGAGCACGCGTCCGCCTGGGGACTGGAACTGACTTGGGGTGACGAACTTTCCATCCCGGGAGCGCGAGGGGTTACCCGTTTCAGTGGACCGGCTATCGAACTGCGTGCCGACCTCGAAGCACCGCAACTCCGGAGCACTCTTGCGCACGAGTTGGTGCACGTCGAGCGTGGACCCATGCCCAAGTGGGCGGTGGCTTGGGAAGAACGCCTAGTTAACGTGGTCGCCGCGCGACGGCTGCTGCTCCAAGACGGGACACCAGGCTGGCTGGAGGGCGACGAGCTAAGCGAGGCAGAGGGCGCCCGGGTCGCGGCCGATGCCGGTGTCACGGCCTCTATGGTCTGGGCGCTGTGGTGGAGCTTGAAGTGACTTCAACTTTCCCCAGCGAACCTTCGTTCTCCCTGCGGGGGACACAATGGGGACACGAGCCCTCTCGGCGTACAGAATAAAGGCCCTTGCCGGAGTTCCTATTGGGCTCTGGCAAGGGCCTTTGTCGCTCCCCGGACTGGACTCGAACCAGTAACCCTCTGATTAACAGTCAGATGCTCTGCCAATTGAGCTACCAGGGACCGGTGGTCAGTGGATGACCACGCGATGAAGAACGTTAGCAGATGATTCTGCCGGATGGCGAATCGGAGGTGCTGGGGGTAGCTTTAGCCAGTCGATTTTTCGTGACAGGAGCAGCCCATGTCCGCCGCCACGCTGGAGCGCCGCGTTCACCCCGTTGACCAGGTACCGCCGGTGCCCAAGCTGACCGTCCTCGGGCTGCAGCACGTCCTGGCCTTCTATGCCGGCGCCGTGATCGTCCCCATCGTGATCGCGGGCGCGCTGGACCTGTCCACCCAGGACCTCATCCACCTGATCAACGCCGACCTGTTCACGTGTGGCATCGCGACGATCATCCAGTCCGTCGGCTTCTGGAAGGTGGGCGTACGACTGCCCCTCATCCAGGGTGTGACGTTCACCGCAGTGTCGCCGATCATCGCCATCGGCCTGGCGGCAGGCGGTGGCAGGGAGGGCCTGCCGGAGATCTACGGCTCGATCATCGTCGCGGGTCTGGCCACGTTCTTCGTCGCCCCCTACTTCTCCAAGCTCATCCGCTTCTTCCCGCCGGTGGTCACCGGGACCCTCCTCACGGTGATGGGCGCGACGCTGATCGGTGTGGCGGCCAGCGACATCGTCCGCGGCGCCGGCGGCGAGAACGCCGCGGGTGCGGAACTGACGCGGAACCTTGCGTACGCGCTGGCGACGCTCGGCGTGATCGTGCTGATGCAGCGCTTCTTCAAGGGCTTCATGGCCACCGTCGCCGTCCTCATGGGACTGGTCCTGGGCACGGCCGTCGCCGTCATCCTGGGCGACACCTCATTCACCCACGTGGCCGACGCCTCCTGGGTGGGCGTGACCACCCCGTTCTGGTTCGGGATGCCCAAGTTCACCTTCGCCGCGATCGTGTCCATGCTGATCGTGATGGCCATCACGGCCGTCGAGACCACCGGCGACGTCTTCGCCACCGGTGAGGTGGTCGGCAAGCGCATCACTCCGAAGCACATTGCCGGGGCGCTGCGCGCTGACGGGCTCTCCACCGCCCTCGGCGGCGTGCTCAACTCCTTCCCCTACACGTGCTTCGCGCAGAACGTGGGCCTCGTCCGGCTCACGCGGGTCAAGTCACGTTGGGTGGTGGCCATGGCGGGCGCGTTCATGATCATCCTCGGGCTCCTTCCCAAGGCCGGCGCCATCGTCGCGGCGATCCCCGGACCGGTCCTGGGCGGCGCCTCCCTGGCCATGTTCGCCAACGTGGCCTTCGTCGGCATCCAGACGCTCGGCAAGGCCGACCTGCACGACAACCGCAACCAGGTCATCGTCTCCACGTCGCTGGCGCTGGCGATGCTCGTCACGCTGCAGCCCTCCATCGCCCAGGCGGTGCCCGGCTGGCTCCAGATCTTCTTCGGTTCCGGCGTCACCATCGGCGCCATCACCGCGATCATCCTCAACCTGCTGTTCTTCCACGTCGGTCGCCGTCGTGGGCCGGATGTGGCGACGTCGGGGCGGGACCCGCTCAACCTCGAACAGATCAACGCCATGGACGAGGACAGCTTCGTGGAGACCTTCCGCGCCCTCTACCCGGAGGAGACCTGGCCCATCCGCGCAGCCTTCCAGTCGCGGCCCTTCCACTCGACGGCCGAACTGCGGGCGGCTTTCCAGAACTCGCTGATGAGCGGCACCTCGGATGAGCAGCACACGCTGATCCACAGGTACCGCGACATCGCCGACCTGCTCCTCGACGAGGATCCCGGTCACACGCCGTCGGACATCGCCGCGTTCACCGAGACCGGGTCGCTGGCGGCCGACCGGATGGACGACCACGACCGCGAGAACCTCATGGCCGTGTCGCGCGCGTACCAGGACAAGTTCGGCTTCCCGCTCGTGGTGTCGCTCAACGCGACCACCACGCTCGACTCCGTGGTGGAGGAGAGCTGGGTGCGCGTGGAGGCCTCGCCGGAACGCGAACTGCACAAGACCGTGGGCGAGGTGGCCAACATCGCCGACCGCCGCTTCGACGCCCTCGTGGCCGACGCGAACCCGATCCGCTCCGCCTGGTCACGCAAGTTCGAGGCGCTGAACTGACCCGCTTCAGCCGTCGGTGTTCTGGAGGTCACCCAGGAAATTGTCGGCCCAGTGCTCGATGGTGTTGCCGTGCACCTGCTTCTTCAACGCCCGCATGCGCCGCTGGCGTTCCCGGGCCGGGTCAGTCGCGGCCTGCATGACGACCTCTTTCATGCCGTTGAGGTCGTACGGATTGACCAGGTAGGCCTGCTTGAGTTCCTGCGCCGCGCCCGCGAACTCGCTGAGGACCAGCGCGCCATTGGTGTCGGGGCGGCACGCCACGTACTCCTTGGCCACGAGGTTCATGCCGTCGCGCAGCGGGGTGACGACCATGACGTCGGCGATGCGGTACATCGCCGCCATCGTCGTGCGCGGGAAGCCGGCGTGGAGATAGGAGATGGCCGGGCGACCGACGCCGCCCACCTCGGAGTTGATCCGCCCCACCAGGAGATCGATGTCGTCGCGCAGCCGCCTGTACTCGTCGACGCGCTCGCGCGACGGGGTGGCCACTTGCAGGAAGACCGTGTCCGCCGGGTCGAGTTTGCCCTCCTCGAAGAGTTCGCCCATGGCGCGGATGCGCTGCCGCAGGCCCTTCGTGTAGTCGAGCCGGTCCACGCCGAGGAAGATGCGCTGGGGATGTCCCAGTTCCTCCAGCAGGGCCTCGGCTTCGGCGATGACCTCAGGCGTCTGGGCCAGGGCCGCGAAGCCCTCCGTGTCGATGGAGATCGGGTAGGCGCGGGCGGTGCACACGTGCGATCCCGAGACGCGCACCCGGTCGCGTTCCACACGGTGGGTGGTGCGCTGGCGCACGAGCCGCAGGAAGTTCTGGGCGCCGCCCGGCACCTGGAAGCCCACCAGGTCGGCACCGAGCAGACCCTCGAGGATCTCGCTGCGCCACGGCAGCTGCTGGAACAGTTCCGTGGGAGGGAACGGGATGTGGAGGAAGAAGCCGATCCGCAGATCCGGGCGCAGCTCGCGCAGCATCTTCGGCACCAGCTGGAGCTGGTAGTCCTGCACCCACACGGTGGCACCCTCGTCGGCCACCTCTGCGGTCGCCTCGGCGAAGCGACGGTTGACCGTGACGTAGGCGTCCCACCACTCGCGGTGGTACTCGGGGAAGGCGACGGTGTCGTGGTACAGCGGCCAGAGGGTGGCGTTGGAGAAGCCCTCGTAGTACTCCTCGTACTCCTCGGCGCTCAGCGGCACCGGCACGACGGAGTAGCCCTCGTGTTCGAACGGCGCGACGCTCTCACCTGATGCGCCGTGCCAGCCCACCCATGCGCCGCCCATGCGGCGCATCACGGGCTCGAGAGCGGTGACCAGGCCACCGGGTGAAGTGCGCCAGTCGACGCTCCCGTCATCTGCGGTGATGCGGTCGACGGGAAGCCGGTTGGCGACAACGACAAAGCGTGCGCGCTCGGACATTTTTCCTCCTAGGTCGTCTATCACCTTAGCGAGTGAGCTTGTCATGTGAGGTCGGACGACCTGAGAACGCAGGCATGGCATGGTAGGGGACATGAGCTGGAACGCAGTGACCAACCATGCCCAGGGCTTCCTTTCCGCGGCCGTGGCAGACCCGTCCCGGGTGCTGCTCGCCCTCGACTTCGACGGCACGCTGGCCCCCATCGTCGACGACCCGGAGGACTCCCGGATGCACGACGGCGCGGCCGGGGCCCTCGCCCGGCTCGGCGGCGTGCTCGGGCACGTGGCGATCATCACCGGGCGCGGGGTCGCGGTGGTGCGGCGCCTGGGTCGGCTGGCGGAGCGGGAAGGGCTGGGCAACCTGGTGGTCCTGGGCCAGTACGGCGCGGAGCGCTGGGATGCGGCCACGGGCGAGGAGACCGCGCCGTCGGTGCCGGAGAATGTTGCCGCTGCCCGCCCCGAGGTGGAGGAGATCATCGCAAGCTGCACCATCGACGGTGTGGTGCTGGAGGACAAAGGCCGCGCGCTCGGCGTCCACACGCGTCGCAGCACAGACCCCGACTTGGCGTTCCGGGCCTTGGAGCCGCAGTTGGCTGCGGTTGCCGAGCGCCACGGGCTGATCCTGGAGCCCGGCCGAAACGTCCTTGAGTTGCGCGCCTCGGCGATGACGAAGGGCGACGCGCTCCGGGCCCTCGTCGACGAGACCGGCGCCACCGTCGTGGCGATGTGCGGCGACGACCTGGGGGACCTGCCGGCCTTCGAACTGCTCCGGGAACTGCGCGACGGGGGCCTCATCACCTGCGCCGTCATTAGCGGGTCCGCGGAACAGCCGGCGATGGCGGCCCAGGCCGATGTACTCGCAGAGGGCCCCGACGGTGTCGCGGCCTGGCTGCGGGACCTGGCTGAAGCGCTGGCCTGACGGTGGGGCATGCGGGGCTTGAACCCGCGACGGGCGGATTATGAGTCCGCTGCTCTAACCGGCTGAGCTAATGCCCCTCGGGGAAGAAGGATACTCAGTTACGCCTGTCCCTGCCCAACGCGTGGGGTTCCGGCCGCGCCGTCCGGGGCAGGAACACCATGACCACCCGCCGCATCATGGCGGCGAACACGACCGCCCACACAGCCAGCGCGACGTACAGGAACACGGTGCCGATGGCCTCCACCAACGGCAGCCGGTCGACCCGACCCACGTTGATCGAAGCGACGGCGAACATGCCGACGGGGAAGACGATCGACCAGAAGGTGGGCACGTAGACCAGCGGCACCCGGTGCACGAAGTGCCGCCAGAAGCCGGCGCCGACCAGGATCGGGATGAGCCACAGGCAGAAGCTCCAGAAGATGGCGATGGTGCCGGCGATCAGCGTCCGGGTCGCGTCGACCATGGGCGTCGAATCCATGGCGACGATGTTGCTGCCCGCGACGACCGCGATCGCCATCGCGCCCATGGCCACCCAGTAGGGCGGCTCGAACTCGCGCGGCGTGATGCCGAAGTGGACGATGCGCAGGAGCACGAGGATGGAGATGCCCGCATACAGCGCCACACCGACCGACCAGGACAGCACGGCGAGAATCCCGATCCACGCCTGCCCGTTCGGGAAGAACGGCATGATGCGGGTCATGCCGATGGCCAGTGACTGGCTGGCGACCGCCCAGATGAACCAGGTTCCGTTGGTCCTGGCCAGGATGGGCTTGCCGTCGCGGGTCATCAACACCTGCCACGGCAACACGTACCCGAACACGAACCAGAGCACCGCGCCCAGGAAGATCAGCGGCAGCGCGATGGTGACATACCCGGCGGCCATGAGCCGGACGGCGAGCACGTCCGTGCCCGCGACCACGGTGAAGTAGGCGAACGCCATCTCGGGTCCGCGCAGGTCACGCAGCATCGCGGCCCGATGGGCGACGGCGCGCCACACGTAGAGCACCCAGAGCACGACGTAGGAGATGGCGGCGATCACCAGCAGGGCCAGTGACAGCGGCTCCACACTGATCTCGTGTAGGCCGATCGAGACGATGCCGGTCCCCATCACGAGCGCGAAGTAGCCAGGCGACAGGTGCTCGAGGGCCTCTGAGAAGGCGGAGGGCCGGCTCATGCCCGGCGCTTCAGAGCTTCGGGTTGACACTCGGGCCGCCGGGGCCGGAGTCCCCGTCGCTGGGGACCTCCATGGAGGGCGAGTCGCTGTACGGCCCACCGTCGCTGCCCGGCGACGGGCTGGACGGCTCGCCGCTCTGCGGCTCTCCCGACTGGGGGGAGGCCGACGCCGGACTGGGCGAGCCCGACCCGTCACCGGAGCCCTCCGCCGGCGACGGAATGGGCGGGGGAGCGTCGACGGGGGGCTGGTTCTGGAAGGCGAGGATGGCCATCAGCAGCGCGAGCGCCGACAACAGGGCCATCACCAGGAAGGACACCAGGATGGTGATCCAGGAGGCACGGTCCCGACGCCCCGGCCAGGCCAGCGGCCAGAGCCGGGTGGCGCCGTGGCCGGTCTTGTCGATCCAGTGCAACCGGTAGTCGGGGCCCGCCGGCTGGCTCAGCGGCGGCGCCATCGACAGATCGACGGCGCGCAGCACCCTGTCCGCCTCCTCGACGGCCGCGAGCGTTCCGTCGAACGCCAGCGCAGCCCAGGGCGCCAGGGGGAGCAGATGGGCGAGGTGTGGATCGTCGTCTTCGCTGCGGTACCGGACGGCGGTGCGGCCGTCGTCCTGGTCCTCGCCGCCACGGGCGACGACGGTGTCGATATGCATGGCGTTGATCTCGCCGGAGAACCGGGCCCGGGCCGCGGCGTCGCGCGCCGCGCCCTCTGAGAGCAGGAGGAGCATGACGGAGTCGCCGCCGTCCTCGTGCGCGACGAAGGTGGTGCCCGCCGGGGTGGCGGTCAGCCTGGCGTCGAGCCAGAAGTCCCCCACCTTGGGCGGGTCTTCCTCCCGGAGGGGATGGTGCGCGGCGAGCACCATCTCATCCTCCGCGCGTTCCTCGGGCGGAGGGGGAGGGGGACCCTGCACCGGGCCGGCGTCGTCGTGCTCGCTCATCGTGACCATCGAACCACATTCAGACAAGCAACAGCGTCGACGGCCGTGCGTGGTCTGCGTAGAGTTGGTGCTTCCCCCGGAGCGCTATCGTTGAGCGCGGATCCCCGTCCAGAAGGAGTCACGCGTGAGCGAGCCGACCGCAGTCACCCAGTTGCCCGAGACGGTCGCTGACGCGGCCAGGGTGCTGGGCCAGGCGATCAGTCAGGTGCAGCGGGTCATCGTCGGCCAGGAGCACATGGTGCAGCAGCTGATGGTCGCCCTGTTGGCCAAGGGACACTGTCTGCTGGAGGGCGTGCCGGGCGTGGCCAAGACCCTGGCGGTGCGCTCGTTCGCCACGGTCGTGGGCGGCGACTTCGCCCGCGTGCAGTTCACGCCGGATCTGGTGCCGTCCGACATCGTCGGTACGCGCATCTACTCGGCCAAGGCGGAGAGCTTCGAGATCGAACTCGGCCCCGTCTTCGTCAACTTCGTCCTCGCCGACGAGATCAACCGCGCGCCGGCCAAGGTGCAGTCGGCGATGCTCGAGCTCATGGCCGAGAAGCAGGTCTCGATCGGCGGCGTCACCTACCCGGCCCCGAAGCCGTTCATCGTGATCGCCACGCAGAACCCCATCGAATCCGAAGGTGTCTACCCGCTGCCGGAAGCGCAGCGCGACCGCTTCCTGGTCAAGGTCGACGTGCCCTACCCGCGCGGCAATGAGGAACTCGAGATTCTGCGCCGGATGAGCGTCAGCCCACCCGTCGCGGAGCGGGTCCTCAACCCTGACCTGGTGCGTCATCTCCAGGACATGGCCTCCAACGTGTTCGTGCACAACCTCGTCGCCGAGTACATCGTGCGGCTGGTGCTGGCCTCGCGTACCCCGGCAGATTTCAACATGCCGGACCTTGAGGGGGTCATCCAGATCGGTTGCTCGCCGCGCGCCACGCTGGGCCTGGTCGCCGCCGCCCGCGCGCTGGCCCTCATCAACGGCCGCGACTACGTGCTGCCCACCGACGTCCAGGCAGTGGCCAGGGACGTCATGGCCCACCGCATCGTGCTGGGCTTCGACGCAGTGGCGGACAACGTCAGCACCGCAGAGGTGGTGGACCGCATCCTCGCCATGGTGCCGGCGCCCACCCCCGTGTGGAACGAACAGCAGCGGCAGGCCAGCCACCAGGCGCACGCCCACCAGCCCGGCCGGAGCTGATCCTTGACGCAACCGGGCTTCACCTACGACGGCCCCCAGAAGGGGCCGTCACTGGCTGTGCCCAGCACTGAGGCGGCCGAATATTCGGTGCTGCGCGCGCCCACCGGGCCGACGGTGCCCCTCAACAAGTTGGCCCCCGAGGCAGCCCTGCGACGCCTCGAACTGACGATCGTGCGCCGCCTCGAGGGCTTCCTCCAGGGGGACCACCTGGGTCTCCTCCCCGGGCCGGGCACCGACACCAACGACGCCCGGGTCTACCATCCCGGGCAGGACGACGTGCGCAAGATGGACTGGGCCGTGACCGCCCGCACCACGGTGCCGCACGTGCGCGACACGATGGCGGACCGCGAGCTGGAGGTCTGGGCCCTGCTGGACGTCACGCCGTCGATGAACTGGGGCACCGAGGGGATCACCAAGCGCGACCTCGGCATCGCGGCCATCGCGACCATCGGGTTCCTCTCGCAGAAGATGGGCGACCGCTTCGGCGGGATGATGATGCTGCCGGACCAGGTCAAGCGGCTGCCCGCCCGCTCCGGGCGCACCGCGCTCTACGGGCTGCTGCGCAAGCTCCTCACGGAGCCGATCGTGCCGGACAACACGCCGGGCACCATCGAGCTGGAGGACGGCATCGAGCAGCTCACCCGCTCGCAGCGCCGCCGCGGCATGCGCGTGGTGGTCTCGGACTTCCTCACGCCGGGGGACTCCGAGCTCGACCCGAACGTGCCGCCCCCGTGGGAGCGCGCCATCCGTCGGCTGGCGGTGCGCAACCAGGTGCTCTGCATCGAGGTCATCGACAGGCACGAGCTGGAGTTCCCGGACGTGGGCGAGATGCTCATCCGTGACCCGGAGACCTCGTTCGCGCGCTACGTCAACACCTCCGACGACGCGGCCAAGCGCCGGATGGACGCCGCGACGCGCGCCCAGCGCGAGCGCATCAAGATCGCGCTGCGCCGGGCCGGCGCCGGCCACATCCAGCTGCGCACGGACCGCGACTGGGTCACCGACATCGCGCGCTTCGTGCTGCACTACCGCAAGGTGGCCGGCATGCTGCACCAGCCCCCGCAGGGGGTGAGCAAGTGAGCTGGCTCTGGTCCTGGCTCCCGGAGTTCGCGAACCCCGGACGACTCTGGACCCTGGCGCTGCTGCCGGTGCTGGTCCTCGTGTACCTGGTCCTGCTGCGGCTGAAGGGCCGGGTTGCGCTGCGCTTCACGAACACGGGCATGCTGGGCCGCGTCGTCGGCTCACAGCTTCGGTGGACGCGGCACGTGTTCGTGGCCATGTCGCTGTGCTCCCTGGTGGCCCTCGGTCTGGCGTACGCCAACCCCCTGGGTACGGAGAAGGTGCCGCGCGAGCGCGCCACCGTCGTGATGATCGTCGACGTGTCCCTCTCCATGTCGGCTGAGGACGTGGAGCCGAACAGGCTGGACGCTGCCAAGCAGGCCGCCGTGGAATTCGTCCGCGACCTGCCGGACTCCTTCAATGTCGCCGTGGTGGCCATGTCGGGTAGGCCCACCATCGCCATCCCGCCGACGACGGACCGGGGCGCCACCGAGCGTGCCATCACCGCACTGGAACTGGCCGACGGCACCGCCATCGGCAATTCGATCACCACCGCCCTGCGCGCGGTGGACCTCGCCCCACCCGGCGGCGACGGCGAAGAGCCGGCCCCGGCCATGATCGTGATGCTGTCAGATGGCACAAACACCGAGGGCCCAACGCCTGACGAGCCGGCCAAGCGCGCCAAGAACGAGGAGATCCCGATCTTCACCATCGCGTACGGCACCCAGAACGGGTTCGTCGACATCGACGGCCAGCGCGAGAACGTCGCGCCGGACACGGCCACGCTCGAACAGATCGCAGACATCACCGGCGCCCGTTCCGTGGGCGCCGACGACAGGGAGGCGCTGGCCACGGCCTATCGCGACGTCGGCTCGGTCATCGGGTACGAGGACGTGGCCAAACCCATCACCGCCACCTATGCGTTCATCGCGCTCGGCTTCGCCGTCGTGGCGGCGCTTGGTGCGGTCTTCATGGCCGCGAGGTGGCCGCGATGACGCCGTTGATGATGGAGTTCATGGCCCCGTACCGGTTGTGGGCGCTCGTGATCATCCCCCTGATTGCCGTCCTGTACGTGGTCCTGTCGGCCCGCACGTCGAAGCCGCGCCCGATGAGTTCCCGGCTGCGCTTCGTGGTGCCGAAGGACGCCGCCTGGAAGCGGCACGGCGCCGTGCTCCTCGGGCTGCTGTCGCTCGCCGCGTTGATCGTGGCCTGGGCGATCCCGAAGGACTATGTCGACAAGCCGCGCGACCGCGCCACCGTCGTGGTCTCCATCGACGTGTCCTGGTCCATGGAGGCGCAGGACGTCGAGCCGGACAGGCTGCAGGCGGCGCAGGATTCGGCCAAGGCCTTCGTGGATTCCCTGCCGGAACGCTTCAACGTGGCCCTCGTCTCGTTCGCGGGCACGGCAGACCTCATCGTGCCGCCCACCATTGACCGGGGCGTGGTGCAACGCGCCATCGACTCCCTGATGCTCGCGCCCTCCACGGCGGTGGGCGAGGGCGTCTACAAGAGCCTCGACGCGCTGAAGCTCGTGCCGCCGGACCCGTCGGATCCCGACGCGGTGGCCCCCGCCGCCGTCGTGCTCCTCTCCGACGGCGCCACCAACATCGGACGCAGCTCGGCCGGCGCCGCCGAGAAGGCCAAGGAACAGAACGTGCCGGTCTACACCATCGCGTTCGGCACCGACAACGGCTTCGTGGAGCAGGACGGGCAGCGTCAGCGCGTGGCCGTCGACCACTGGGAGCTCAGTGAGATCGCCAGGCTCTCGGGCGGCAAGAAGTACGCGGCCGAATCCGCCGGGCAGTTGGACGAGGTCTACGACGCCATCCGGCAGTCCGTCGGCACCGAGCGGGTGCCCGCAGAGGTGACGGACCGCTACGCCGGCCTCGCGATCATCTTCGCGGTGCTGGCGGCAATGGGTGTCATTTCGCTGGGAGCCAGGTGGCCGTGACCATCGCGGAGAATCTGCAGCGGATCCGCGCCGAGGTCGACGAGGCGGCGGTAGCCGCAGGCCGCGACCCGGCGTCGGTGCGGATCATGCCCGTGTCGAAGTACCACAGCGCGGACCAGATCCGCGAGGCGCACGCCACCGGCTACACCCTGTTCGGGGAGAACCGGGTGCAGGAGATGGTGGGCAAGCACGCGGAGCTGGCAGACGAGGGCATCGGGTTCGCCATCATCGGCAACGTGCAGTCCAACAAGGCCAAGCCGGTGGCGGAGCTCGCCGCAGAACTCCAGTCGCTCGACTCGTTGAGCCTCGCGGAGAACCTCAACCGCCGCTGCGCCGCGCTCGGAAGGCGGCTCCCGGTGCTGGTGCAGGTCAACACCTCGGGGGAGGCGCAGAAGTCCGGCATCGCGCCTGAGGAGGCCGTCGGGTTCGCGCGGAAGGTGCAGCCCCTCGAGGCGCTGGACGTCCGCGGGCTGATGACGATGGCGGTCTTCAGCGACGACGACGCCGAGGTCGCCGCCTGCTTCCGCCGCCTCCTCGACGTGCAGGCCAGGATCCGCGACGCCCTGGGCGGTGGCTACGACGAACTCAGCATGGGCATGTCGGGCGACTTCAAGCTCGCCGTCGCCCACGGCTCGACGTGCGTGCGCATCGGCACGGCCATCTTCGGGCCGCGCTTGACGGCCTGAGCCGGGGGATCACCCCTCGGCCACGTCCTCGGTGAGGTCGAGCCCTGACGCGGTGCCGTCGTCCGGCACGAGCCTCAGTTGCGGCGCGGGGCGCGGCGCAGTGGAGGCACCGGCGTCGTTGTCCTTCCACTTGTCGGCCAACGCCACCATCCCGGCGGCCCTGTCGTTGATGACCTCCCGCTCGGCGGCGCTCGGCCGGTAGGACGGCAGCGGAGCCGTTGCGCCCGGCCCGGCCAACTCGCTGTACGGGGTGCCTCCGGAGGAGGTGTCGTGGTAGTTGCGCTCCAGCGCGACCAGCCATCGACCGAGCCCGCCCGCAGCCGTCCGGAACCGGATCCACCGGTGGTTGTCCCAGCCCTTGGCCGGCACGACGCCCGGCTGCGGCCCGGCGAAGGTGCGCACGCTCGACGCGGTCCTCTGCTCGCGGGGAGCCTCCTGGTTCGCGGGCTCCGTGTAGTCCACGGCCCAGAGCCGTACCGCGGTGATCAGCACGGGGAAGCTCAGCGACATCCTGGTGGCGACGATCACGGGGAGGTCGTCCTCGGCCGGCCACGGCCGGAGATGCTCCTGGGCGACGGGGGTGACCCCCGGCGCGGGGTGCGCGACCATCCAGTCGACGACCTCAGCAGGAAAGAGGCCGCGGAACTCCTCCGGGTCGAAGAAGAACTCCCTGGTGCTCCAGGGCATCGCCATGGGCTGGTGTCTGGTGAGGTTCGTGGTCATCGTGCGGAGCGTCACCCCGGCGCGTCGCAGGTCGCCGAAGGTCACCGGGGGAGCGGCGGGGTCGCGGCCGGCCAACGACTGGATCTTGGCGTGCAGCCAGGGGGTGAGCGCGGCGCCCTGACCCGCGTCGTCACCGGGCATCCCGGTGCACATCCCGTAGCCGTCCGCGGCCACGCGCCCGAACCGTCGCAGCACCGCCCAGCCGACGGCGGCCGCCACACCGACGAGCAGGACGAGCACGCCACCGACGATCGCGGCCCCGGCGCCGACGCCGTCGCCCAGCCATCCCAGGGCGATGAGCACCAACCCGGGCAGCGCCCCCAGGATGGCCGCAGCGGGGAAGTGGCGCAGGAGCCCGCTGATGATGGCACGCGTCTTGTTGCCGGTGGCCTCCGCAGCCCCGAAGAGGACGTGGAACAGCGGCGCGGCGGTGCGCGTCGGCTGGAAGAAGGTCGCCAACGTGGACCTTCCCCCCTGGCCTGGTTCCGCGAGCTCGGCGGGCATCCGGTCGAGCTCCTCGAAGCCGCCGGTGTGCCGCCCCAGCTCGGCGGCCGCTGCGGCCGCTGCGGCGATGGCGCCGGCGGAGGCGCCGCCCACCTGGCTCAGGCGGTAGGTGCGGGCGAGTTCAGCCACCGCGCGGGGATAGATCACGCCGCTGGTGATGCCGCCTTTCATCACGATGTCGCACGTGAGGCGGGGGTTCCCGTAGCCGTTGGTCATGGTGCTCCTGTCGTCACATGGTGAGTTGATGCTCGAAGAAGTCGTCGACCACTTCACGGCACATGGCCGCATACGGTGCGTCGTCGTTGGTGAACTGCCTGATGTCGCTGATCCGTCGGCGCAACTGTTCCACGAGGGCCTCGTCGTCCGGGTGGCGTTGGACGTTTCGCTGGGCGTCCAGTGCGCTGCGCAGATGCGCCTGGAGCAGGTCCAGCCGTTCGCGCCGGGCACGACGGAGGCCGCGACGCTGCAGGGCGCAGACCTCGATGGTCGCGGCGCCCTTCCTGCTTCCCCGCCGTGGCCCGACCCAGCCGTCCTCGACGGTGCCGGTGCCCCAGGTGAACGTCAGGTGCCTCTCCGGAAAGTCGAGGTAGGGGTGCAGTACCAGCCGCTTCTCGCGGCGCTCCTCGCCGGGGGCGGTGGCACGGGTGGTCTCCGACGCGAGCGGGAACGCGTTGGCCTTCCCCACGGTGCGCGTTTCGGCACCGGGGAGTTCCTGCCTGCGGCCGCTGTTGCAGTCGGTGCACGACGGCAGCAGGTTGGTCCATTCGCTGGCGAGCCAGTAGTAGCCGGGCGGCACCAGGGTGCCGTTGATGGTGACGGCACCCTTGGGCCGGTAGTGCTCGATGGCCATCTGCTGGCTGGAGGCGTAGTAGGTCTCGCAATAGGCGCACTTCCCGAAGAACGCCTCGGTCAGCGTGGGCCTGATGTCATCGGCCTTGTAGGCGCGGAACCCGGTGGTCGCGTAGGGCGTCCTGCCGTCCCACCGCTGGTAATAGCTCAGAATCTTCTCGCGCTCCCGGAGCGTCTCCACGCTCGACGAACTCTTGGGCGGCTTCGGACGTTTGACCCGCCTCATCGCCAACTCCGGGGGAGGTGTTCATCCCAGAGCGCCGTCAGGCGGGCGGTGACCTCAGCCGTGGTGGGTGCCTCCGCGTCGCCGCTCTGGCGGCGGGAGGCGATGTAGTCGTCCGCCGAGGCCAGGAGCAGCCGCTCACGTTCGGTGGTGCCCAACTGCTCCAGGGCGTCGAGCCGGGAGCGGACGTGCTCGAGCCGCACCGCCTCCTCGTCGGTGGGCTTCGTCAGGGCCTTCAGCCTGTAGTACTGCTCCCACAGTTCCGCGACCTCGGGGTCATCGGTGCTGCCAAGGCCGAAATGTTCAGAGGTGAGCAACTGTTCGATGCTCATGCCGGTCACCGGCGGGAGGTCGGTCAGTGTGATGACGTCGCCGTCGTTGTTGCGCCGCACCACGACCACCTCCCCGTCGACGATGCCACGGAGGCAGAGGGGGTCGTGCGTGGTCACGACGAACTGCACGCGGGGCAGCAGGTCACGGAGAGCGCCGACGATGCGCAGTCGCCAGCGGGGGTGCAGGTGCGCGCCGATCTCGTCGAGCAGGACGATGCCCTCTGCCAGCGAGGCGTGGCTCCACAGCCGCAGGACGCTGCGGAGGATGTCGCAGGCCATCACCACCATGGACTGGTAGCCGTCGCTGAGGGAGGCGAGGTCGGAGATCGAGCTACCCTGCCGCAGGATGATCCGCCCATGCCGACGCTCCAGGCCGGATGACGGGTCCAGCGCGAGCATCCCGTGGATGCCACGGGAGACATCACCGAACGTCGCGTCGTCGAGGGTCAGGAGCCAGGCTGTGGGGTCCGTGAGGGGGAGCAGTGGGTCGAAGAGGTTGTCGACCCGCACCACCCGGTCGTCCGGGCCCGGTGGCGCTCCCCGCGTCCGGAGCCTCGTGGCGCCGTACCCCAACAGCAGGGCGGGGACGGGTTCGGGGCCGGTGAACTCCGTGTCACCTTTCGCCCAGGCGAGTTCGAGCGGTTCGGTGCGGCCGGAGAGGTAGACCTGCACCAAGCCCTTGCGCGCCCCGTGCCGCAGGTACGCTCGGGCGTCGATGCTCAGGGCGCGCCGCTGGTCGCCGCCCATCAGCGTGAGAGCGAGGGCGTGGAGCACCGAACTCTTCCCGGAACCGTTCTCGCCGAGCAGCACCGTCCAGGGCCCCCGGCCGCTGGTGGACCTGGAGAAGTCGAGGTCCAGGTCGCGGATGGGCCGGAAGTTCCTGATGACCACGCGCTCGATCCACTGCGCCGTTCCGAAGTACTGCTCCTGACCCGCGACGGCGGAGCTCAGGTCGTATCCCTGGCTCGGCGTCGGTGGCAACTCGGGGCCGACGGGCGGCGCTTCCGCCATCGCGAACCGCATCGTGCTCCGGCCCGTCTGTCGACGCAGCGTGCGGAACGACTCGTCGTCGGCGTCCCACTCTCCTTCACCCACCGCGTGCCTGGCGCGGACGAGCGCCTCTCGGTTGAGCGCCAGGAGGTCGATGGTGACCCGGCCCCGCTCCGTGAGGGGCTGCACGGTGCCGTCCGGTGCGTGCCGCAGATGCAGGACCGGATCGTCGAGGAGCGGATCCAGCAGGAGGGCTTCCTCGTCGACCAGTTCTTCGGGCGTCGTGGCACGGGTCCCCACCACCGGGAAGCGGGTGCCGCGCATGCGGATGCAGTCCGGGCAGGCGGGGAAGGGGTTCTCCCAGCTGTAGGCGAGCCATCCGTAGGCAGCGAGGTCGGCCGAACCGTCCCACACCGACGGCGCCCCATGCCGGGCGGTGCTGCGTGGTGGTCGCCGCATCGCTGCCGTGCGCCTCCACGGGCCGTTCGCAGTAGGCGCAGGTTCCCCGGGTCATCTCCAGGAGCGTGGCCAAGACCTCAGGGTCCCGCAGCACCTCGTGCAGTGGGGGCGCGCCGCCCGCCTGCTGCGCGACGACGGCGTCGTGCGTGCCGGCGAGCTCCTGCCTGACTGCCGCCAGGACGCGTGGTTCCTCCGGACGTTGCAGCATGTTCCCCCCTGCCCCTTGTGGGGATTATCCACGCCCCACGGGGGAGAAGGGAAGGCATTGCCGAGCCGACAAGGACAGGGTCAGTCGAGGTTCTCGATCTCCAGCACCGGCACGTCGCTGCTGTGGCGCATGCCGAAGACCTGCTCCAGGAAGGAGACCTGAGCTTCGAGAGCCGCACGCCGCGCGGCCATGCCCCGGAAGCCGTGGCCCTCGCCGTCGAACATCACGAGCGCCAGCGGAAGGCCCTTGGCCCGCACGGCGTCGGCGAGCTGCTCCGCCTGGGCGGGCGGCACCACCTTGTCGTCGCGGCCCTGGAGCACCAGCATGGGGGTGCTCAGGTTGTCGAGGTGGTTGATGGGGGAGCGTTCCTCGTAGCGGTCGCGGCCCTCCGGCCACGGGGCGATCAGGCCGTCGAGGTAGCGCGACTCCGCCTTGTGGGTGTCGGTGGCCAGCGTGGGCAGGTACCCGATGCCGTACCGGCTGACGCCCGCGGCGTAGACGTCGGTGGTGGTGAGCGAGCGCAGCGTCGTGAAGCCGCCGGCGCTGCCGCCGGTGATCGCGACGCGGGCGGGGTCTGCCAGCCCCTGGCCGGTGACCTCGCAGACGGCGGCGGCCACGTCGTCGACGTCGAGGTCGCCCCAGCGCCCGCGCAGGCGGTTGCGGTACTCCCGGCCGAACCCCGTGGAGCCGGAGTAGTTCACATCCAGCACCGCGAACCCGCGCGACACCCAGAACTGGGTGGCGGCGTTGTAGGAGGCGGTGGCCATCGACGTCGGGCCGCCATGTGTGAGCACGATCATGGGCGGGTTGGTGAGCTCGGGGCGGTACAGCCAGGAGTGCACCGGACCGGCCGGTCCCTCCGCCCAGATGGCGGAGGGGGCGGCCACGAACTCCTCCGCGATGCCCGAAGGCCCCGCGAGCGCGAGGTTGCCGCCACCGGAGCGCAACTCGACGAGCGTGGCAGGCCGGTCAGCCCATTCGGCCACGACATAGAGGCAGTCGCCGTACGCGGCGATGGATTCGATGTCGGTGGTGCCCACCAGCGGCTCGGTCACCTCGCCGGTCTCGACGTTCCAGAGGGCGAGAGTGCCCTTGCCGTCGATGTACTGGACCGTTGCCAGCGTGTTGTCGCGCGTGACGGCCGCGACGGGCCGGTTGAGCACCCAGGTGGGGCCGGCGCAGTCGCGGTCCACCCGCCACTCGTTGCCGTGGTGCACGCGCCAGTTCCAGAATCCGGACTCGTCGGTGACGTAGGCGCACGCCTCCATTTCGGGGAGCCCGACGGGGTACTGGGCGGACACGCCGTCGCGGCCGTAGAGCAGGTCCGCGTCCCACCAGTCGCCGATGGGCGCCCGCCACACCTCCGCGGTGTCCCAGCTCATCGCCGGGTGGTTCCACTGGTACCAGGCGACGAAGTGCCCGGCCACCGTCGGCCCCGCGTAGAAGTCGGCACCCGTGGCGATGACCCGCCCGGCGTCCGGCTCGTCGTCGTCCAGGCTGAGGGTGACGATCTCGGTGCGGGGCTCGGGTTCAGCAGAGTGGTCCTCGCGCACGGCGAGGACGAAACCGTTGGCCACGCTGAGGTGCAGGCCCCCGTAGACGTACCGGGAATCCGCCGGCGTGAGGGGCCGCCGCGTGCCGTCGGCGTCGAGCAGCCAGACGCGGCGGGTGCGGTCGTCGCAGTAGACGAGGAGTTCGCGGTTGGCCGAGTAGGCACCGCCGCCGTACTCCATGGTGCGGGAGCGGACGTTGGCCTCCGGGGTCAGATCGCTGACCGCGCCGTCGTGGCTGCGCTGCCGCACGGTGACGCGGCCGTCCTCAGCGGCGATCGTGGCGAGCCACAGCACACCGTTCCTGGTGGCCTGCACCTGGGAGATGGCGTCCGGGTAGTTCAGTACGGATTCGAGGCTCGCACGCATGGGTCTTGTCTATCGCATTGCGTGTCGCTTGGAAACCTGGGCACAATGGGGGCACACCGCCTGGCTGGGCTCGATCGCAGGGGAAGGCAATCCAGCCCAACCAGGAGGTACAACCGAGATGAACGCTCGTCACACGGGTAGCCAGGCGCAGGGGATGATCCTCATTCATTCCGCGTCTGCCGCGCTGTGCCCGCACATCGAATGGGCCCTCGGGTCGGCGCTCGGCCGCCGCATTGAACTCTCCTGGACGCAGCAGCCTGCAGAGGCGGGCGCGCGTCGCTCCGAATACTCCTGGGCGGGCAACGTCGGCTCCGGCGCCGTGCTGTCGTCGACCCTGGCGCAGATCGGACACCTACGCTTCGAGGTGACCGAGGAACCGACGGCGGGCGCGGACGGCCAGCGGTACTGCTTCACCCCCTCGCTCGGAGCCTTCACGGCCCAGGTGGGTGTGCACGGCGACATCCTCGTGCCCGAGGACCGCCTGCGCCACGCCATAGCGAACGACGCCCTGGGTGGCGAACCGATCCACCACGCGCTCGACAAGCTGCTGGGCGTGCCGTGGGACGAGGAACTCGACGTGTTCCGCTACGCCGCCGAAGATTCCCCCGTGCGCTGGCTGCACCAGGTCGTCTGACCCTGGACAGCGAACAGTTCGGGCCTGTGCAGCATTCGCCGCACAGGCCCGAACTGGTTCAGCAGGAGGTCAGTCAGTGATGTTCTCGTTGCTCACCACGACGGCCACGTTGTGGCCGCCGAAGCCGAACGAGTTGTTCACGGCGGCGAGGTCACCCTCGGGCAGCGTGCGGTTCTCCGTGGCCACGTCGATCCCCAGATCGGGCTCGATGTTGTCGACGTTGATGGTGCCCGGCACGATGCGGTTCTTCAGCGACAGCACCGTGGCCAGGGTCTCGAGCGCGCCCGCGCCACCGAGGAGGTGGCCGGTCATCGACTTGGTGGAGTTCACCACGACATGGTCGACGTGGCTGCCCAGCGCCTTGCGGATCGAGCCCGCTTCCGTCACGTCGCCCTGAGGGGTCGAGGTGCCGTGGGCGTTGATGTGCACGATCTCGGCCGGCGTCAGGCCGGCTTCCTGGAGGCCACGGGTCATCGCGAGGGACTGGCCGTAGCCGTCCGGGTCCGGCTGCACCAGGTCGTGGCCGTCCGCGGATATGCCCGCACCGCGCACGGTGCCGTAGATCTTCGCCCCGCGGGCTTTGGCCGCATCGAGGCGCTCCAGCACCATGATGGCGGCACCTTCGGCGAGCACGAAGCCGTCGCGGTCCACGTCCCACGGTCGCGACGCGCGCGTGGGCTCGTCGTTGCGGCGCGAGAGCGCCTGCATCTTGGCGAACGCTCCCAGCGGCAGCGGATGGATCACGGCCTCGCCGCCGCCCACCACGACGATGTCGGCCCGGCCCAGCCGGAGCATGTCCATGCCCCAGGCGATCGCCTCGTTGGATGACGCGCAGGCGGACACGGGGGTGTGGATGCCGGCGCGGGCGCCGAGCTTCAGGCCGAGGTTGGCGGCCGGGGCGTTGGCCATCAGCATGGGGATGGTGAAGGGGGACACGCCGCGCAGACCCTTGTCGCGCATGCCGTCCCAGTTGCCGAGCAGCGACTGGAGACCGCCGATGCCGGTGGCGCAGACGACGCCCAACCGGTCGCGGTCCACAGGGTTGTCCTCGCCCAGACCGAAGCCGGCGTCGGCCCAGGCCGCGAGGCCGGCGACGAGCACTAGCTGCGTGGAGCGGTCGAGTTTGCGGGCCTCGACCCGCTCGATGACCTCGCTCGGGTCGACGGCGACCTTGGCGGCGATGCGGGAGGGGAGGTCCTGCGCCCATTCCTCATCGAGGGCGGTGACGCCCGACCGGCCTGCCAGGAGGCCTTCCCAGGTGCTGGTGACGTCGCCGCCCAGCGGCGTGGTGGCACCGATGCCGGTGATCACAATCGCGTCGGACATGTTTCTCCTCAGAGGCGTGGGATGAGTTGGGGTGAGAGGGGAGCGGGGTCAGAGCCGGCGTCTCACGGGACACCCAGCACCCGGTTGGTGCACCCCGTGAGAAACCGGGAACCGGTCTCTCACGGGGTTCTACTTCGTCAGTTGGCGCCGCGCTCGATGTAGGCGACAGCGTCGCCCACGGTCTTGAGGTTCTTGGCGTCCTCGTCGGGGATCTCCATGTCGAACTTGTCCTGGAGGTCGTTGATGATCTCGAGCATCGAGAGGGAATCGACACCGAGGTCGTCGACGAACGACTTGTCCTGGGTCACGTCCTCGACCGCGTTGCCGTTGATGTCGTTGACGACCTCGGCGATACCGGCGCGGATCTCTTCAGTGCTGGCCATGATGGCTCCTTACTTTCTGGTGGTGGGAATGGGTTGAGTGTAGGGGTCAGGGCAGGATGACGGTCTGGCCTGCGAACACGAGGCCCGCGCCGAAACCGATGATCAGAGCGCTGTCCCCACTCTTGGCCTGCCCGGACTTGAGCAGGGCCTCCATCGCCAGCGGAACCGAAGCCGCAGACGAATTGCCCATGCGGATGATGTCGCGGCCGACCACGACGTCCTCGGGCAGCTTGAGGTGACGCAACATCGAATCCGTGATCCGGTTGTTGGCCTGGTGGGGGATGAAGCAGTCGAGCTCTTCGGGCGTCAGGCCCGAGGCTTCGAGGGTTTCCACGGCCTTCTCGACGATGGAGCCGGTGGCCCACTTGAAGACCTCACGGCCATCCATGTGGATGTGGGGCGTGGTGCCGGCCTCGAGGGTGCGCCAGTCGTCGATCTCGATGACGTCGTGCGCTTCGGGCTTGGAGCCCCAGACGGTGGGGCCGATGGCCGGTTCGTCCGAGGGGCCGATGACAACCGCGCCGGCTCCGTCGGAGAACAGGAACGCGGTGGAGCGGTCGTCGATGTCGGTGTAGCGCGAGAGGACCTCGACGCCCAGCACGAGCACATGCTGGGCAGTGCCTGCCCGGACAAGGCCCTCGGCGACACCGACGCCGTAGCAGAAGCCGGCGCACGCAGCGGAGATGTCGAAGGCTGCGGGGGCGGTCATGCCCAGCTTCGCGGCCAGAATCGCAGCCAGCGAGGGGGTCTGCATGAAATGGGACACCGTCGAGACGATGATGGCGTCGATGTCGGCGGGCTGGAGCCCGGCGCGCTCGATGGCCTTGGCTGCGGCCTCCACGCCCAGCGTCTCGGCGTCCTCACCGTCGGCGGCCCAGCGACGCTCGGTCATGCCGGTGCGCTGCTGGATCCACTCCGGGGTGGAGTCGATCATCGTGCACATTTCTTCGTTGGTCACGACGCGGCTGCCACGTGCGCCGCCCACTGCCAGGATTCGCGCGTACTGCGCGCCGGTTGCGGTCTTCAGTGCCACTGGGTCACTCCGATTCGGTGTGGTTCTGGACGAAGCTGCGGGCCTCGTCGAGTTGGTCTGGGGTATTGAGGTTGAACAGTTCGACGCCCTTGAGGTTGCGCTTGGCGATGCCTGTGAGGGTGCCGGCAGGGGTGAGTTCGAGCAGCCCGGTGACGCCGCGCCCGGCCATGGCCTCCATGCAGAGGTCCCAGCGCACGGGGTTGGCCACCTGGTTGACCATCCGCTGCAGCGCGTCGGCGCCCGAGCCGACGACGGCCCCGTCCCGGTTCGACAGCAGGGCTGTCACGGGCTCGCCGGGCGTCACGCCCGCGGCCACTGAGGTGAGGTGGGCGACGGCGGGCTCCATGTGCACGGTGTGGAAGGCGCCCGCCACGCTCAGGGGGAACAACCGGGCCCGCTTCGGGGCGTTGGCGGCGAGTTCCTCGAGTTGTTCGACGGTGCCCGCGGCCACGATCTGGCCGGAACCGTTGTTGTTCGCGGGGGTGAGGCCCGCGGCCTCGATGGCGGCCAGCACCTCGTCGCGGTCGCCGCCGATGACGGCGGTCATGGAGGTGGGCCGCGCGGCGGAGGCCTCCGCCATGGCCCGGCCCCGCTCGCGCACCAGCACGAGCGCGTCCTCGTCGGTGATGGCACCGGCCAGCGCCATGGCGGCCAGTTCGCCGACGGAGTGCCCGGCGAACAAACCCACCGTGGCCGCGTCGTCGCCGAGCAGCGCCCGGCCGCTCAGCAGCGCCGAGGCGACCAGGAGGGGCTGGGCGATGGCGGTGTCGCGGATGGTGTCGGCGTCGGCCTCTGTCCCGTAGTGGGCGAGGTCGATGCCGCTCACCTCGGACAGCCGCGCCAACTGCTCAGCGAGCGCGGGGTCGGCAATCCAGGGGGCGAGGAATCCGGGGGTCTGGGCACCCTGTCCGGGCGCGACGATGACAAGCACATGACAACCCTGCCTGCTCGCCGTCCGGGAAGCGGGATCGAATGTCACGAAAATCCCCCTGCCGCCGTTGTCACTTCCCGACAACACCATGTCGGCCCGCACGCGCGGTGGCGAGGGGAAGCGTTGTCGGTAGCGGTGAATTGCGCGGCGGTGATTTCAGCCGTGGAGGCGGCCGAGGGTGATGGCCAGCCGCAGCACGTAGGCCTCGCGCGGATCCGCAGGGTTGTAGCCGGTCACGTCCTGGATGCGCTTGAGGCGGTACCGCACGGTGTTGGGGTGCACGAAGAGCGCACGGGCCGTGGCTTCCATCGATGAGCCGCAGTCGAGGAACCCGACGCACGTCTCGAGGAGTTCCTTGCTGGCCGCCAGCGACGGGTAGATCTCGCCGGACAGGATGCGGCGGGCGTGGCCGTCGCCGGCCAGCGCACGCTCGGGGAGCAGGTCCTCGGACAGCAGAGTGGTGGGGCCCTCCGGCCAGGCCTTGGCGGCGCGGTACCCGGAGGCTGCTGCGCGGGCCGACTTGGGCGCACCGGCGAGGTTGTCGACGGTGGGGCCGACGACGACGGGGCCAGGCGCGAAATGCTCCTGCAACTGGCTGATCCGCTCGCAGGCCTCCACCGGGTCGCTGACCCGGTCGCCGCCGAAGATGCACACGAGGCGGTCGCCCTGCGGCGCGGCCAGCACTTCCAACGAGAGCTTCGCCGCGGCGCGGCGCAGACCGTCGAGCACGTCGGTCTCCGGCGCGCCACCGATGGCGACGGCGACCTTCGAATCCGTGTCCCAGCCCAGCGTCGAGGCGCGCGACATGACGGATTCGTCGGTCTCGGCCCGCACGACGGCGTCGACGATGGTGGCCTCGATGCGGGAATCCCAGGCGCCGCGGGCCTCGGCGGCGCGCGCGTAGATGGCGGCGGCCGCGAAGGCGATCTCCCGCGAGTAGTGCACGATGCCGAACTGGAGCGGCTGGCGGTCACCGCGGGGGAGGAGGTGCTGGATCTGCTCCTCCACCACCTCCGTCGTCGTGCGGACGAGGTCCACCGTCTGCTGCAGCGAGATGCGGCGGGCCATGGCGCGGGGGGCGGCGTCGAAGACGGATTCGGGCACGAAGGGTTCGCCCGAGAACCAGGTCACGAACCCGTCGATGCCGGAGCGGGCGAGGACGCCGATCCAGGAGCGCGACTCCGCGTCCAGCTGTCCGAACCACTCGTGGCGTGCCACCAGGGCGGTCAGTGTCGCCGTGTTCATCTCGGACGTGGCGCCGGCGAGCCGTTTCAGCAACCCTGAGCGTGCACGTGCAGACGAGATGAGCGCAGGGGCGGTGCCGGGACGGGGATCCATCCGGCCAGCCTAGTGGTGTCGCTAGGGTGGTCCCCGTGAGTCACGAGGTATTGGTCATCGGCATGGGTCCCGGCGGTTTCGGCCAGCTGACGCTGGACGCGGTCGAGGCGATGAACCGCGTCGATGCCTTCGTGGTGGCGGATCACCGGGAGGACCGCTCGGATCTGGTCTGGCGCCGCAGCGAACTGATCCGCCGGCACGTGCGGCACGCGCACCGCATCATCACGGTGCTCGACCCCGCCCACCAGTACCCCGACGACGACCTCGACGCCGCACGGCTGGCCACCTACGTGCAGATCCTCAGCGGCCTGCCGGACGGCACGGTCGTCGGCTTCCTCGCCTGGGGGGACCCGGCGCTGTACGACTCGATCCTGCGCGTGATCGACGCGCTGCGCGCCTCCATGTCGCTGCAGGTGAAGGTCATCCCGGGGGTGAGCGCCCTCCAGGTGCTCGCCGCGGCCCACCAACTGGCGCTGCACGGTGCGCCCGTGCACCTCACCACCGGTCAGCGCCTGCTGGCCGAATACCGCCCGGACCTGGGTGACGTCGTGGTGTTCGAGGACCCGGCGCTGGCCTGCCGTGGCCTCGTCGCGGAGTTCCCGGACCTGGAGATCTACTGGGGGGCCTACCTCGGTTCGGATGACGAAGTGCTCGCCAACGGGCCATTGGCGAAGGTCATCGACGAGATCTCGGCGCTGCGCGCCCAACTCCAGCAGCATCACGGGTGGGTGCACGACACCTACCTCCTCCGCCTGCCTGCCTGAAAACGCTGCGCGACACGACGGTGAATTCGCCCCCGGGCGGGCCCGCAGGTTGCTAGCTTGTCTCCGTCAACGGTGAAAACGCACACGGAGGGACCCACCATGGATCGGCTGCAGGAGATTCTGGACGCTGTCGCGGGGTTCGTATGGGGACCCTGGCTCCTCATCCCGTTGCTGCTGCTCACCGGCCTCTGGCTGACGATCAAGCTGCGCGGCATCCAGTTCCGCACCCTGGGCTCCGCCCTGCGGCTCGCGCTACTGGAGCGGCACGACAAGGACGCCGAGGACGGCGACATCTCGCAATACCAGGCGCTCACCACGGCGCTGGCCGCCACGGTCGGCGTCGGCAACATCGTGGGCGTCGCCACGGCCATCGCGATCGGCGGCCCCGGCGCCCTGTTCTGGATGTGGGTCACCGGCCTGGTCGGGATGGCGTCGAAGTACTCCGAAGCGTTCCTCGCGGTGCGCTTCCGCACGGTCGACGCGAAGGGCGAGTCGTCCGGCGGCCCGCAGTACTACCTCAAGAAGGCGCTGCCCGGTGGCTGGGGTGTGGCGCTCAGCATCGTCTTCGCCGTCTTCGCGGTGCTGGCCAGCTTCGGCATCGGCAACATGACCCAGGGCAACGCGGTCGCCGCCAACCTGCACGACGCGTTCGGCGTGCCCGTCACCATCTCCGCCATCGTGATGGCGGTCCTCGTGGGACTCGTGATCCTCGGCGGCATCCGTGTCATCGGCACCGTCACAGCGGCGCTGGTCCCGGTCATGATCGTGTTCTACGTGCTCGGGGCGCTCTACATCCTGGTGGTGAACTTCGCGGAGCTCCCCACCGCGCTCGGCCTCATCTTCGGGCAGGCGTTCACCGGCAGCGGTATCGCCGGCGGAACGTTCGGCTCGTTGATGCTGGCGGTCCAGATGGGTGTGGCCCGCGGCATCTTCTCCAACGAGTCCGGCATGGGATCGGCGGCCATCGCCGCGGCCGCGGCCAAGACCACGCACCCGGTGCGCCAGGGCCTCGTCTCGATGACCCAGACCTTCATCGACACGCTCATCGTCGTGTCCTGCACCGGCCTGGTCCTGGTCACCACCGGTGTGTGGGACGCCGACGCGAGCCCCGCCGTCCTCACCTCCATGGCCTTCAGCCACGGGCTACCCGGCCAGTGGGGCGGCTACGTCGTGGCCATCGGCGTGATCCTGTTCGCGTTCTCCACCATCATCGGCTGGTCCTACTACGGCGACCGCTGCGTGGAGCGCCTCTTCGGGGCGAGGATGACGATCGTCTACCGCATCGCGTTCACCGTCGTGGTCTACATCGGCGCCACCGTCCCGCTGGGCATCGTCTGGTCGTTCTCCGACATCATGAACGGCCTCATGGCGCTGCCGAACCTCATCGGCCTCCTCGTCCTCTCGGGCCTGATCGCCCGGGAGACGGCCCACTATCTGAAGCACGACCCCAAGTTGCGGGCCACGAAGGCCGACGTGGACGCCTTCATGGGAGACCAGGTCAAAGCCTGAGGCGTCGCCGCACTAGGCTGTGCGCCCATGAACGAAACGAGCACCGGCCACGTCACACTGCTCGGCGGTGGCCCTGGCGATCCTGACCTCATCACCGTCGCCGGGTTGAAAGCCCTCCAACGGGCCGATGTGATCGTCTACGACCGCCTCGTCCCGCTACAACTGCTCGATGAGGCCAAGGCCGGCGCCGAACTCATCGAGGTGGGAAAGGTGCCGCGCGGGCCGTTCACGCCGCAGGAGCGGATCAACGAGATCCTGATCGAACAGGCCTCCGCGGGGCGCGACGTGGTGCGGTTCAAGGGAGGCGACTCCTTCGTGTTCGGCCGCGGGGGAGAGGAGTGGCTGGCGCTCCAGGAGGCCGGTATCACCGTCTCGATCATCCCCGGCATCTCCTCGTCCATCGCCGCCGCGGAACTGGCCGGCATCCCCGTGACCCACCGCGGCGTCGCAACCGGCTTCACCGTCGTGGCGGGCCACGTCGGCCCGAATGACGAACGCAACGACGTGGCGTGGGACAAGCTCGCCACGGCGGGCAACACCATCGTCATCCTCATGGGGGTGAAGAACCTGCCGGAGATCACCGCCACCCTCATCGCGGCCGGCCTGCCCGCGGACACGCCCGCCGCCGTGGTGGCCGATGCGGGCCTGCCCACCATGCAGGTGGTGCGCGGCGATGCGACCGGCATTGCGGCGCTCGCCGCGGAGGCGGGCATCCGGCCCCCGGCCGTCACCGTGCTCGGTAGCGTCGCGGGCCTCGGCATCGGGGTGTGAGCGGGATGGAACTGCGCGGCGACCTCCACACCCACACCACCTGGTCCGACGGCGGGGCCGGCCTCGCGGAGATGACCGCAGTCGCGGAGGCGCTGGGCCATGAGTATCTGGCCATCACGGACCATTCGCCGCGCCTCAAGGTGGCCCGTGGGCTGAGCCGCGAGCGCCTGCTGGCCCAGTGGGACGAGATCGACGAGATCCAGGAGCAGCGCGAGATCCGGATCCTCAAGGGCATCGAGGTCGACGTGCTCTCTGACGGCGCCCTGGACCAGGGGCCGGACCTCCTCGCCCGGCTGGACGTGGTCGTCGCCTCCGTCCACTCCAGGCTCGACGACGACGAAGCCACGATGACCAGGCGCATGATCGCCGCCGTCGCCAACCCGCACACCACCGTGCTGGGCCACTGCACCGGCAGGAAACGCCGCTCCGACGGTTCCTGGCGGGGCGAGTCACGCTTCGACGCCGACCTGGTGTTCGCCGCCTGCGAAATGTTCGGCGTCGCCATCGAGATCAACTCGCGGCCGGACCGGGCCGATCCCCGGCTCGAACTACTGGAGCTCGCCAACGACATCGGCTGCCTGTTCGCCATCAGTACCGACGCGCACGCCCCGGACCAGTTGGGCTACCTGCCCCTGGGGGCCACCCGGGCAACCGAAGCCGGCATCCACCCGGACCGCATCATCACGACCTGGCCTGCGGAGGAACTCCTGAGGCACTCCAACCGGCACCGTTGACGTCGGTCGGCAGCGGCAGGGTCAACCGGTGGATAGGGTGAATATCACAACCGCCGCTGCGCGGTAATGTTGAGCCATCGCGCCTCTGGCGCTTGACCTGCCGACATCGAGAGGAATACTTCGTGAGTCAGAACGAGGCCGGACCCATTCTCAATGGGCTGCCCACCAATCTGCCCGATATCGACCCCGCGGAGACCGCCGAATGGCTGGAGTCCCTCGACGGTGTGATCGACGCGGGCGGCCGCAACCGCGCCCGCTACGTGATGCTGAAGCTGTTGGAACGCGCGCGTGAGCGCCACATCGGCGTGCCGTCGTTGACCGGTACGGATTACGTCAACACCATCCCCGCCAGCCGCGAGCCCGCCTTCCCCGGCGACGAGAAGCTCGAGCGCGGCATCCGTCGTCTGCTCCGCTGGAACGCAGCCATCATGGTGCACCGCGCCCAGCGCCCGGGCGTGGGCGTCGGCGGCCACATCGCCTCCTACGCCTCGTCCGCCACCCTCTACGAAGTGGGCTTCAACCACTTCTTCCGCGGCAAGGACCACCCCGGCGGCGGCGACCAGATCTTCTTCCAGGGTCACGCATCGCCGGGCATGTACGCCCGCGCGTTCCTCGAGGGCCGTCTCGACGAGGACGACCTCGACGGCTTCCGCCAGGAGAAGAGCCACTTCGTCGACGGCGACCTGCGCGCCCTCCCCAGCTACCCGCACCCGCACCAGCTGCCGGACTTCTGGGAGTTCCCGACGGTGTCGATGGGCATCGGGCCCATCAACGCCATCTACCAGGCGCAGTTCAACCGCTACCTGCACAACCGCGGCATCAAGGACACCTCGGACCAGCGGGTCTGGGCGTTCCTCGGCGACGGCGAGATGGACGAGCCCGAATCGCGTGGCGCCCTCCAGATCGCTGCCAACGAGGAGCTCGACAACCTCACGTTCGTGGTCAACTGCAACCTGCAGCGACTCGACGGCCCGGTGCGCGGCAACGGCAAGATCGTCCAGGAACTCGAGGCCTTCTTCCGCGGCGCCGGCTGGAACGTCATCAAGCTCGTGTGGGGCCGCGGCTGGGACCCGCTGCTGGCCAACGACTCCGAGGGTGCGCTCGTCAACCTGATGAACGCCACCACCGACGGTGACTTCCAGACCTTCAAGGCCAACGACGGAGCCTACGTCCGCAAGCACTTCTTCGAGCGTGACCCGCGCACCGCGGCCATGGTCAAGGACTGGAGCGACGACGAGATCTGGCGCCTCTCGCGCGGTGGCCACGATTACACCAAGGTGTATTCCGCCTACAAGGCAGCCACCGAGTTCACCGGGGCACCGACGGTCATCCTCGCCCACACCATCAAGGGCTACTTCCTCGGCAAGCACTTCGCCGGCCGCAACGCGACGCACCAGATGAAGAAGCTCGCGCTCGACGACCTCAAGGGCTTCCGCGACCGCGTCGACGCCCCCATCACCGACGCGCAGCTCGAGGAGGACCCGTACCGTCCTCCGTACCTGCACCCCGGTCAGGACGACCCGCGCATCCAGTACCTCCAGGCCCGCCGTCGGGAACTGGGCGGGTACCTGCCCGAGCGTCGTGGGGACCGCAAGTTCATCTCGCTGCCGCCGGACAAGAGCTACGAATCGTCCCGCAAGGGTTCCGGCAACCAGCAGGTGGCCACCACCATGGCGTTCGTCCGTCTGTTGAAGGACCTCATGCGCGACAAGGAGTTCGCTCCCCGCGTCGTCCCGATCATCCCTGACGAGGCGCGCACCTTCGGCATGGACGCGTTCTTCCCGACCATCAAGATCTACAACCCGCACGGCCAGAACTACACGCCCGTCGACAACGAGCTGTTCCTGAGCTACCGCGAGGCCAAGAACGGCCAGATCCTGCACACGGGCATCAACGAGGCCGGCTCGGTCGCCGCCTTCACCGCCGCAGGGTCGTCCTACTCGACCCACGGCGAGCCCATGGTCCCGATCTACGTCTTCTACTCGATGTTCGGTTTCCAGCGCACCGGCGACGCCATCTGGGCAGCCGCTGACCAGCTGGCGCGCGGCTTCATGATCGGCGCCACCGCCGGGCGCACCACGCTGACCGGCGAGGGCACCCAGCACATGGACGGTCACTCCCCGGTCCTGGCCTCCACCAACACCTCGGTGGTCAGCTACGACCCGGCCTACGGCTACGAGATCGCCCACATCGTCAAGGACGGCTTGCGTCGCATGTACGGCGAGCAGCCGGAAGACGTCATGTACTACCTCACGGTGTACAACGAGCCCCTCGTGCAGCCCGCCGAGCCTGAGGGGGTCGAGGTGGAGGGCATCCTCCGCGGTATGTACCTCCTCAAGCCCGGCGACTTCGACGGCGTGGGCGAAGACGCACGTCGCGCTCAGATCCTCGCCTCGGGCGTCGGCGTGCCGTGGGCCCTCGAGGCCCAGGAACTCCTCAAGAAGGACTACGGGATCGTCGCCGACGTCTGGTCGGTCACCTCCTGGGGTGAGCTGCGTCGCGAGGGCCTCGAGTCCGAGGCGAAGAAGTTCACGGAGCCGTTCGCCGAGCACGAGAAGATCTGGGTCGAGCAGAAGCTCGAAGGCCGCCCCGGCCCCGTCGTGGCGGTCAGCGACTACATGCGCGCCGTGCCGGATCAGATCCGCCAGTGGGTACCGGGCAGCTACACCACGCTCGGAGCCGACGGGTTCGGGTTCTCCGACACGCGCGCGGCCGCCCGTCGTTTCTTCCACATCGACGGCCCGTCGGTCGCCGTGGCCGTCCTGCAGCAGCTCGCCCACCAGGGCGACATCCCGCAGGAATGGGCGAGTGAGGCGTACGACAAGTACCGCCTGGACGACGTCACCGCGGGCACCTCCGGCAACGCGGGTGGCGACTCCTGAGGTTGCCTGAGTAGCCGCAGAAAGGCGGGGCCGGTCGATCAGACCGGTCCCGCCTTTGCATCGCAACTGAGCCCCAAGTGAAATCCCGCGCCGCATCTGGCAGGCTTGGGGCGTGGATATCGCACAAGACAAGGACCCCACGCACGAAGGGATGGCTGGAGCAGACCTACTCGGGCTCGAACCCGGGATGGTCGTTCAGGAACTCGGCTGGGACGAGGACGTCGACGCCGACCTGCGTGACGACATCATGGACACCATTGATGCAGAGATGGTCGAAGACCCCCTCGAGGCAGTGGACGTCGCCATCCTGTGGTGGCGCGACGAGGACGGAGACGTGGCTGACGGCCTCGTCGACGCCATGACAGACCTCGGCGACGAGGGCTACATCTGGTTGCTCACCCCCAAGGTCGGACGCTCCGGCTTCATCGACGCGGCCTCTGTGGCCGAAGGAGTCACCATCGCCGGGCTCTCCCTCACCCGTACAGCGAACGTCGCATCTGATTGGCAGGCCACCAAGGTCGTGCGCCCCAAGGGCGGACGTCGATGACGGCCCGCATCGGCGTCATGACATCTGGCGGCGATGCGCAGGGCATGAATGCCGCAGTCCGCGCCATTGTGCGGGCGGGCATCCACGAAGAAGCTGAGGTCTTCGCGATCAAGGAGGGCTGGCAGGGCGCCATCGCAGGTGGCGCCCACATCACCCAGATGAGTTGGAGCGACGTCTCCGGCATCCTCCCGAAGGGCGGCACCGTCATCGGCACCGCCCGCTCCGTGGAATTCCGGACCCGCGACGGCCAGTTGAAGGCCGTCGAGAACCTGATCGAGCGGGGCATCGACAGGCTCATCGTCATCGGCGGCGACGGGTCGCTGACCGGCAGCCGGGCGCTGTGCCTGGCCTGGCCGCAGTACGTCGAGGAGTTGCGGGCGGCCGGGCGCATCAGCGCCGAGCAGGCGATGTCCCACCCACGGTTGCGGATCGCCGGCCTCGTCGGCTCGATCGACAACGACATGGTGGGCACCGACATGACGATCGGTACCGATTCCGCGATGCACCGCATCACGGAGGCGATCGACGCCATCAGCTCCACCGCGGAGTCGCACCGTCGCACCTTCGTCGTGGAAGTGATGGGCAGGCACTGCGGCTACCTGGCGCTCATGACCGCCATCGCCGGCGGCGCCGATTACACGTTCCTCCCCGAATCCCCGCCGCGTGCCGGGTGGGAGGACCGGATGACGGAGGTATTGGCCCGGGGCCGCGAAGCCGGGCGGCGCGACTCGATCATCGTCGTCGCCGAGGGCGCCGCAGACCGCGACGGTGTACGGATCACCGCGGAACGCGTCCAGGAAGTGCTGCGCGAGCGCACCGGCGAGGAGGCCCGCATCACCATCCTGGGCCACGTCCAGCGGGGCGGCACGCCGTCAGCGTACGACCGCTGGATGGCCACCGCGTGTGGCGTCGAGGCGGTCCGCCAGGTCCTGCTGGCCGAGGAGGACACGGAGCCGGTGCTCGTCGGCGTGCACCGAGACAAGGTGATCGCCGTCCCGCTGCTCAAGGCGGTGGAGGACACCCACCGAATCGGTGAGTTCATCGAGGCCGGGGAGTACGACTCCGCGGTCCGTTCCCGCGGCGTCGGGTTCACCACGATGATCGAGATCTACCGGGTGCTGACGGAGGCCCGGCCCACCGTCGAGATGGCGCCTGACGCCAAGCGCATCGCGATCATGCACGCCGGCGCGCTCGCGCCGGGAATGAACCAGCTGGCCAGGGTGGCGGTCCGCTCCGGCCTGGACCGTGGCTACCACATGCTCGCCGTCCAGGGTGGGGTCCCGGGCCTGGTCGGCGGCGACCTGCACGAGGTGTACTGGCACGACGTGGAGGGCATGGCCAACACCGGTGGCGCCGCCTTCGGAACGCGCCGCTACGTGCCCACCGAGACAGACCTCTACGCCATGGCCCGTTCGCTCGAGGAGCACCGCGTCGACGCCCTGCTGGTCATGGGCGGTTTCCACGCCTACGCCACCGTCGACATGATGGAACGCGAACGCAAGCGCTATCCCGCCTTCAACATCCCCATTGCGCTGTTGCCGGCCAGCATCGACAACAACCTGCCCTCTTGGCCCATGGCGGTGGGCGCCGACACCGCGCTCAACACTGTCGTCGACTCCATCGACATGGTGCGCATGTCGGCATCCGCCAGCAAGCGCGCGTTCGTCGTCGAGACGATGGGCCGGGGTTGTGGCTTCCTGCCCCTCGTGGGCGGCATCGCCGGGGGCGCTGAGAAGGCGTACCTGCCCGAAACGGGCCTGACGCTGGAGCAGTTGGCCACCGACGTGGAGGCGCTCGTCGACGCGTTCGAGTCCGGACGCTCGTTCTACCTCGCCGTGATGGGCGAGGAAGCCAGCGAGCACTACACCTCAGATGTCGTGGCTCGGCTCTTCGAGGCCGAAGGCAAGGGGCTCTACTCCGTGCGGCAGGCGGTCATCGGGCACGTGCAGCAGGGCGGTAGCCCGACGCCGTTCGACAGGATCAACGCCACGCGGCTGGCCTATACAGCGGTGTCCAACGTCGACGAGCAACTCAGGGCCGGCCAGGCGAACTATGTCGCGGCGTCGAGCTCGGCCCCGGGGCTGTTGGCCCCGCTGCGCACCGTGACCGATGGGATGGACTGGGACGCTCAGCGCCCGCGGGAGCAGTGGTGGATGGCGTTGCGGCCCGTCTTCGACCAGCTCAGCCGTCGGCCTGGCCAGGAGTGAGCGCGCACTGATTCACCGAGATCCCGAAGCTCTCAGCGGCCGCACACTCCATGGTGACCAGCTGCGAGAGCGCGGGCGAATCCTCCGGGACGGTGGAGGGGATGGTGTCGCGGAACACGAGCGTGGTGCCGTCGTCGAGTTGCAACATGGTGAACTCCACCCGGTTGGACACCCCGTCGCTGGCGCGGGTGCCGGTGAAGTTGCAGGAGACGCCCTGGCCCTGGCCGGTCAGAGGGACGGTGACCGGTAGCCCCTCGGCGACGCCAGTGAACAGCTGCCGGTGGTCGCTGATGAGCTCCAGACAGGCCTCGTCGAGCGATCCGGTGACATTGGTGAGGCTGACAGCCTGGATCCGCACGTCCGTGGTCAGTTCACGGATGCGGACGAGGCGCCTCTCGTCCTGCACCACTTCGTCTGCGTAGAGCTGCCAACCGGGGGGCATGTCGAGGACGGTGCCGTTGAGTTCGAGCCGGACGCCCCCAGGGGTCGACGACACCGGGCTGGGCTCCTCCTCCGGTCCCGTCGGGAGCTGGGGGCTCTCCGCCGCCGCGGGGGCGGCGGTGGTCGTGTCAGCGGCCGGTGTGGGGCTGGGATCGCCGTCAGCGGGCGTCTGCGGTGCTTCGTTCGGCGCCACCGAAGGTTCCTCGGACTGCGTGGCGCTGGGTGTGCGCTGCTCGGAGTTCGAACTGACCGGGGCTGGCAGGGCGGTCGTGCCGCCGTCGCCACGCTCGCCGAAGACGAGCCACAACACGCCGACGACCGCGGCGATCACCAGCGGGAGGATCGCGACGGTGAACCACGCCCGGCGCGTGTCGCCGTCGCGGCCGTCATCCTGGGGCACGATCCCCCGGCGGGGGGTGCCCGGCCTGGGGGACGGCCGCGGGGGCGGCGACGGTTGCCGTTGTGGTGCGGGGACCGCCTCTTCGGGAGGAAGGCCACGACGTCCATACGGGTTGGCCATGCCACCTCCTCAAGTCCAGCGCGGGCTCCAATGTACTTCTCTTACGCGCTGGACTCCATCTGTCGTTGCGACGCGGCAAGTTCTGCATTGATCAGAAAAGATGATCACGGCCAGGTCTTAGGCCCATTTTCACTCCGGTGCTGGAGTTCAGCGAGATGATGAAGCGTTGAAAGCGGGCACCGAACAGCGCCTGCGCGAGTCGGTGCGGTCGCAGACTGTCCGCTAGAGGGGGAGGCGCGTCATGTCAGGCGCCATTGGAGAAGAATCACAGGGTCCCATGGGCAACGAACCACCGCGTCTTGACTTCCTACCACCGCAGGTGGAAGTTCCGCAGCAGGCTCAGTTCTGGACTCCGCCAGCGTCGGAAACGCCTCCCCCCGGACCGCGGCGCCACCGTTCCCTTGCCTTCAAAGTCGCGGTCGTTTGTTTGGTGACTGTGCTCGCAGGCATTGCCGGTGGTGGGTTCTGGTACGCGCAGCAGGTCGCCGCCGATCATCAAGCGATAGCTGCCGCCGAAGAGCGGATCGACAACATCGGCTTGGTGACCCACCGATCGGAGCGGAAGATTGCACGGGCCCAGGAAGCGTTCGACAAGTTGGAGCCTGAACTGCAAAGGAAGATCAAAAACCTCGACGTACTCGAGCAGGCAGTGGTGCAGCTGCGCGTGGCGCAGTTGGAACGGGAGCGCAGCGACGCCGAGTTGGAGGCGGTTTCAGGCGTGCAAGAGATGGTCGACCGGGCGCTCAGCGCCGAGAATTGTTACACACTCAAGGTTGCGCTAACCGAAATCGAGGGTCTCGTCGTTACCCGAAGAGCGCTGATTCAGCGTGTCGATGAGTTGGCTCTTCTGGCGGACAAGTGCGATCAAGACCGGGCGGCCGCAATGCAGAGGGTCGAATCCGCTCAAGCAGCAGCGGAACAGGCGCGTGCCGATGAAGAACGCAGGGAGAACGCTATTCGTCTGGAAGGCGGTTGGTGGGAGGAGCAGGACGGGAGCAGCAGCGGATGCGAATTGTTCGTGACGCCAGCTTTTACGAACATCTCCTCGAAGACGATGAACTATGTGTGGTTCTCAGTGTCTTTCTACAACCAGCTAGAGGATGTCGAATCGGACGTCGCAGGTGAAACAAGACACGAGTTGCGCATCGTGGGGCCTATCGCACCGGGGCAAAGGTACTCCGAGAGTGACTATGGGTACACGTTGGAGTACGGCTGTGGAGATATCGAACACCTCCTCGTCCAGGGTGCGACAGTGGAATATGCCGACGGGACCCGGGACACCATCAAGCAGCATGAGATTCGGTGCTCGAAGAGTTACAGCAACCTCTGTGAGGGGTGAACTTTCGCGCCTGCCTAATGCAATGTCGACCCAACTGGCCCATTCCAACTGGTGAGAACTGGATCTGGACTGGGCCAGCTCCGGAGCGCGACGATTGCCACCATGACCGAAAACCTGACCACCGAAGACCGCGCCGTCGTCAACAAGGGCCTCGCCGAAATGCTGAAGGGCGGCGTCATCATGGATGTCGTCACCCCGGAGCAGGCGCGCATCGCGGAAGACGCCGGCGCCGTCGCCGTCATGGCGCTGGAGCGCGTACCCGCCGACATCCGCGCGCAGGGGGGCGTGGCCCGTATGAGCGACCCGGACCTCATCTCCGGCATCATCAACGCCGTGTCCATCCCCGTGATGGCCAAGGCCCGCATCGGGCACTTCGTGGAGGCCCAGGTGCTGCAGAGCCTCGGTGTCGACTACATCGACGAGTCAGAGGTGCTCTCGCCGGCTGACTACGTGCACCACATCGACAAGTCGCGCTTCGCCGTGCCGTTCGTCTGTGGCGCCACCAACCTGGGGGAGGCGCTGCGTCGGATCACCGAGGGTGCCTCGATGATCCGTAGCAAGGGCGAGGCCGGCACCGGCGACGTCTCTGAGGCCATGAAGCACCTGCGCACCATCAAGGGCCAGATCCGGGAGCTCGGCGCCAAGTCCGAGGATGAGCTGTTCGTCGCCGCCAAGGAACTGGCAGCACCGTTCGAGCTGGTCCGCAGCGTGGCGCGCGCCGGCAAGCTGCCCGTCGTGCTGTTCGTCGCCGGTGGGGTGGCCACTCCGGCGGACGCCGCCATGATGATGCAGCTGGGCGCCGACGGTGTGTTCGTCGGCTCCGGCATCTTCAAGTCCGGCAACCCTGAGAAGCGGGCCCAGGCCATCGTCGCCGCCACGGCGAACTTCGACGATCCCGCGGCCATCGCGGAAGCCTCCCGGGGGCTGGGTGAGGCCATGGTCGGCATCAACGTTTCCGACCTCGCCGCGCCGCACCGCCTCGCGGAGCGCGGCTGGTGATCGTCGGTGTCGTCGCCCTTCAAGGCGCAGTGCGGGAGCACGTCGAGCTGATCGAACGGCTCGGCGCCTCCGCCGTGCGCGTGCGCACGCTGTCGGATCTGGACACCGTCGGGGCGCTGGTCCTGCCCGGGGGGGAGTCGACAGCCATGGCGCGGCTGGCCCGTCCCTCGGGGCTGCTCAGCGCCATCAGGCGACGCGTCGACGACGGCCTGCCCGTCCTCGGAACGTGCGCCGGACTGATCCTCCTGGCGGACCGGGTGGCAGATCCCGAAGCCCTGGCAGGGTTGCCGACGGTGGGTGGCCTGGACGTGACGGTCCGACGCAACGCCTACGGTGCCCAACTTGCCTCAGGCGTGGCGGACCTGGATCTCCGGGGCGGTGCCACGGCGCGCGGGGTGTTCATCCGCGCGCCGCGCATCGAGGAGACCGGGCCCGACGTTGAGGTGGTCGCCGCCAGGGACGGCGAGCCGGTCGCGGTGCGTCAAGGCACCATCATCGCCGCGACCTATCACCCGGAACTGGCGGGGGACACCTTCCTCCACGCCCTGCTCCTCGGCGCGATGGCCACCCCGAGCAGCCACAGGACGGCCAATGAGGTCACCACGAGGTCGAGCGGACCGGCCAGCCACGAGGCCGGGGTGGTCCCCCTGCGCACGGGGAGGCTCTCCACCCCGTAGGCGGCGCCCGGGCCGGTCTCCCGTGATGTCACCCGGCCATAGGGGTCGATCACCCCTGAGACGCCACTGGTGGTGACCACCAGCACCTCGCGCCTCAACTCAGCCGCCCGGGCCCGCGTGATCGCGAACTGCTGCTCGATCTGGGCCGTGCCCTGGTACATCGCGTTGCTGCTCTGCACCACGAGGAGATCTGCGCCGGCCAGGTCGTGGGCCACGTCGTCGAACGCGACGTCGAAGCACACGAGCACCCCCAGGGTCACCGTCGTGCCGTCCGCAAGGCGGACGTCCAGCAGCCCTGGTTCCGCCCCCGCCACGGACTGCCTACCGACGTAGCGGAGGTCGGGGATGAGGGGGAGGAGCACGTCGCGGAAGGGGATCCATTCACCGAACGGGACGATGGACCGCTTGACGTAGGTGGGGCCGACCTCCCCGTCGGGGGTCGTCCAGAGGCTCGCGGTGCGCCGCTGGTCGGCGCCCGGCCCGTCGAGGATCGCGCCCACGAGGATGGGCTTCCCGACGGTGGCGAGCGCGGTCTCGACCAGCCTGCCGGTCTCGGGGTCAGTGCCCGGATCGAGGTCGGTGGAGTTCTCGGGCCACACGATGAAATCCGGCCGGCTCTCGCTGCCTGCCGCGATCGCGGCGGCGAGGTCCGTCGTGGCCTCGACATGGTTGCTCGTGGTGCTCCTCAGCGGACCCAACCCGTACACGCCACCCCCAGGGGCGCCGCCCTGCACCCAACCGACCTCGGCAATGCGATCGGCGGGTGCCGGTGGCACCGCGCCGCCCAGTGCCGCCGCAGTCGCGACGAGCGCGACTCCCACCACGACGGGGACGAGGCGGCGCCAGGATCGTCCGACCACGAGCCAGGCGGCGAGGTTGGCGAGCAGAGCGGCGGCAAGGCTCGTTCCCGCGACGCCGACGACGGGGAGCAGACCCGCCAGTGGCGAGTCGATCATCGCGTAGCCCAGCCGCAGCCAGCCGAAGCCGCCGAACGGGAAGTGGGCGGCCCCATACTCCACGGCGAGCCAAGCGCCCGAGGCGAGCAGCGGCCACCACCGGCTGCGGTTGGCGACGTGGAGCAGGGCGCCGAGGCCGCTGTACCAGGAGGCCGTGAGCAGGACGAGCCCGACGGCGGCCGCGTCGCTGATGACGGACATCCAGGCGAGGGCCGGTCCGGCCAGGCCGAACCCGAAAGCGGATCCCACCACCATGGCCTGCGGGAAGGTGCGGGCCCGACGCACCGTGACACCGAGCACGAACACTCCCAGGATGGACAGCGGCCACCACCCGAGCGGCTCAAAGCCTGCTCCGGTGGTGACTCCCGCCACCCCCGCGATGGCGGCGAGGAGGGCGGCCCGGCCTGGGAATCTCCGCGTCATCAGGTGATGTCTTCTGGTCCCGTTTGGTAGACGTCGGGCACGCCGTCGCGGTCCGCGTCCCTCTGGTCGCGGGCCTGGATCCTCTTGTACCGGCCGTTGCGCACGCTGAGAAGGATAGAGGCCAGAATCGCGGCGATGACGGAGGCGCCGAGGACGGCCACCTTGGCGGTGTCGTGTTCGACGGTGCCCGCCTCGAAACTCAGCTCCGCGACCAACAGGGACACGGTGAAACCGATGCCGGCCAGCAACCCCACCCCGATCAGGTCGGTCCATCGGAGCGCCGGGTCCAGGTTGGTCCGCGTGGCCCGCGTGATGAGCCAGGTCGTCGTCACGATGCCGATGGGCTTGCCCAACACCAGGGCGGCCGCAACTCCGAGCGTCAGCGGGTGCATGGCGGCCTCCCTGATGCCGTCCCAGCCGCCGAGCGCCACCCCTGCCGAGAAGAACGCGAACACGGGCACCGCGAAGCCTGCGGACAGGGGGCGGAAGCGGTGTTCGAACTCCTCGGCGAGGCCGGCGCGCGATTGCACCTCGGGCGGTGCGCTGCTGCGGTGCAGCACCGGGATGGTGAAGCCGAGCAGGACGCCGGCGATGGTCGCGTGGATGCCGGAGGCATGCATCAGTGCCCAGGCGACGGCTCCGATGGGCAGCAGGACGAACCAGGCAGCGGCTGGTCGCAGCCCGAAGAACCCCCGGTAGCGCTGCGCGACCAACCCGTAGACAGCGATGGCGAGCAGCGCGAGCAGCAGCGGCACGAAGTGGACGCTGTCGGTGTAGAAGATCGCGATGATGCTGATGGCCAGGAGGTCGTCGACCACTGCGAGCGTCAGGAGGAAGATCCGCAGGGCAGAGGGCAGGTGCGATCCGATGATCGCCAGCACCGCCACAGCGAACGCGATGTCCGTTGCCGTGGGGATGGCCCAACCGTGGTGGAGCCCCGGATAAGGACGCACGATCGCCGCGTAGATGAGTGCCGGCACAACCACGCCGCCGACAGCCGCCGCGATCGGCACCATGGCCGTACGGACGCTGCGCAGGTCGCCGGCCACGAACTCGCGTTTCAACTCGAGCCCGACCAGGAAGAAGAAGATGGCCAGCAGCCCGTCGGCGGCCCACGCGCCGATGCTGAGGCGCAGGTGCCAGGGTTCGTAGCCGATCTCCAAGTCACGCAGCGCGAAGTAATACTCCGCGGCGGGCGAGTTGGCCCAGATGATGGCAAGGGCGGCGCCTGCAACGAGCAGGATGCCGCCGACGGTCTCCTTGCGGAGGACCGCGCCGATGCGCAGCGCCTCGGTGAAGGAGCCGTAACGGGGGAAGAAGCGTCGGGTGTTGTCCATGGGGGTGTCTCTCGGTCGGATCGCCAGGAAAGCATCGCCCGACCGGCCCGCAAGGGGCGATCGGGACTAGGGGGCGGCCACCGGAGTCACGCCGGAGAGCATGGGTCCCCAGGACGAGACATAGCCGTTCGTGCCGGAATGCCGCATCGTCCACCGGGTGATGGAGAAGTCTGTGGCATTCATCGCTCAACCTCGTCTCGGTGTCGGGGATGGTGGGCGCAGAGGGACTCGAACCCCCGACTCCCTGCTTGTAAGGCAGGTGCTCTAACCAACTGAGCTATGCGCCCGAAACGCCGAACGGCGACCCCTATTGTGACAGGCGATCGCGTTCGGCGCACACCGGGTTCACCGCGCGCAGAACGCGAGGTGCTTGGTGACCAGGTCCTGCGGGGCGCCGTTGTCACGGGCCCACTGGCAGATCTGCCAGTTCGCGCTGCTGCGCACGGCCAGCCGCCAGGTGCTGCCGGAGAGCCGGTAGAACGCGGTGGACATGAAGCGGTAGCCGTCGGGCAACACCACGGGGAAGTCCACGGCCGCCCAGGTGGCGTTCTGTGCAGACTTCGTGCAGCCCTGCAGCACGGTGGTGGGGATCTTCACATCGGCCCGCAGCTGGGCCTGGGACACCACGCACGGCACCGGGGTGACGTGCACGATGTTGTTGAACACATACTTGTTGACCGTCTGGTACTGCCCGGTGGAGCCCTTCTCGATCACGGTGGCCATGAGCTGGGAGCGGCAGCCCCCGGAACCCGTCCAGGCGGTGTCGCACTCGGTGCGCCACCGTCGACCGTTGACCGTGTGGTCGCCGGGGGTGACCAGTGGGTTCATGAAGGACCACGAGGCCCGCGGGCTGGATTTGTAGGTGAGGTTGTTGAACACCCATCCCCGCTGCTCGACGTAGCGGCTCCCGCTGAACGTCACGGTCGTGGCCTGGATCTCCGTGCGGCACCGCTCGACGGTGGTGGAGTACATGGAGCAGTCCGTGCGCCACAGTCGGCCGTTGACGTTGTGCGTCCCCTCCGTCGTGTACACGTCGACGTCGGCCGCAGCGGGAGTGGGAACCACGACGCCCAGCAACGCGACGACGGCGGCCACCAGGATGGTGCCGAGGCGCCGCATCACTTCGCCGGCTTCGCGAGTTCGTCGAGCATCTCGAGTTCCTCGTAGGGCAGACCGGTGAACTGGTCGACGAGCGGGTACTCGTAGGCCTCGTCGATGACGCTCTCGATGCTCATGGTGCTCGTGCCCACCCTGGAAGTGGTGGTGGTAGTGGGCTTGGGCACCGTGTGGTGCACGGAGGGCGCCATGGGCGCCCAGCGCTGGGCGTACTCGAGCAGGTACCCGTGCTGCGGGAAGGCGCGGTAGAGCGCCATCAGTTCACCGACGTGGGTCTCGTGGTAGCCGAGGTGGATGTTGCGGCCGGTGAACCGCTCCGGGATCACGATGTCGACGCGCTCCGCAGTCAGGTCGACCGTGGCGAAATCCTGCCAGCGACCGTTGTAGTGGGCCTGGACCGTGGCCCTGCCCGAACCAGTCAGCGACAGGATGTTCTCCGGCGTGCGGTAGACCTTCAGGTCGTAGGCGGGCTTCAGGGACGAGCCGATGGTCTGCTGCGAGCTGAGCTGCACGTCGTCGAGGAGGAAGACGGTGTCGTCGCGGTTGTAGGGGCTCACCATGAACTGCACCCGCAGATTGCAGCCGGCCTTGGGGGCGTTGAAGCCGAAGGTGTAGTCGGCCCACTGCCCGCTGCCGCGCAGCACGTTCTCGTAGTGGAGCTTCACGTCCGCGCCGCACTGCTCGTACAGCGCGATGCGACCTGAGGCCCCCGCCTTGCCGCTGGGGTAGGAGATGGAGGCGCGCATGGTCAGCGTCATGTGCTTGCCGGCGACGTCCTGCAGCCAGCTCGAGGGAATGCCCTTGTCCGGGTTCTCGGCCCAACCGAACTCCAGGCCCTGCCAGGCGTTGCCGCCCGAGCGGATGCGGTAGTAGCCGCCCGTGGGCCCTGAGTAGGTGGAACTTCCGAGCCTTGTCCAGCCCTCGGGCATGCCGTCCTTCACCGTGGCGAAGGTGCCGTTGACGAGGTAGGCGTCGCGGTCCCAGGTGTCCGAGGTGCGGGGGAGCGTGACCGCCTTGTTATTCAGGGCGGCGGAGGTCACCTTCAACGTCGACGGGCCATTGACCCGCAGCGGTGCGGCGGGATAGCCCCGCACGGCGTCGTAACTGGTCAGCGTGCCGCCGTCGATGTCCACCTCGTGCACGTTGAGCATGGGCTCCAACGTGCTGAGGGCCTCGTCGACGAGGGCCTTGATCTCAGCCGGCTGGCTGACGGGGGTGCGGCCGGCGGACTGCTCGGCGACCATGCGCCGGTGCCACAGGTTGAGCCCGATGAGGGCCTCCAAATGGCCGTTGAGCACGGTGGTGGGCAGCGGCTGGCCGTTCTTGGTGGTGGGGTATTCCTCGAACCAGAGGAAACCGTGCTCGGTGTCGCGGTTGAGGATGCCGCCGGGTTCCGACACCGGCACCTCGAAGCTGCGGAACGTCTCCGCGCCGCGGGTGAGCCACGAGCGGTCACCGGTCAGGTCGGTCAGCAGGGTGAACGTGGTGAGGACGCCACCCTGCGCGAGGCCGGAATGCCACGGCGCCGTCAGGTCGTCCGTGGTGGGGTTGGCGCTGAAGCGGAACATGTACGGGAACCAGCGCACGATCTCACCGGCGGCGTTCCTGGTGGTTTCCGATCCGTTCATGAGGTGACCCGCAGCGAGCAGCGCCAGGCACTTCTGGTCCTCGCGCGCCTTGGCCGTCGTCGCGTCGTTGCTGGCCCTGGAGGTGTTCCTGATGAAGTTGCTGATCGAGGTCGGGTTGTACATGTCGACGGGGGTGTAGGGCGCCTTGATGACGTAGGGGCGACCCGTGTCCGTAAGCGCGAAACCGGCCGGCAGCGGGGCGGCGTTGCAGAAGGTGGGCTTGGGCGGCACGGTCGGCGGGGGCGCGACGCTGAAGCGCACGATGTTGTTGAACACCCATTGGTTGGACTGCTCGTAGGTGCGCGGGGTCATGGTCTTGACCCCGTAGACGGTGGTCAGGATGTAGCTGCGGCACGCGTTGTTGCCGGTCTGTGCGGTGTCGCACTCCGTGCGCCACTGCCGCCCGTCGATGACGTAGTCGCCGGCTTCCCCGAGGGGGTTGCCCTTCCAATTGGAGCGGGGGCTGGGCTTGTACGTGAGGTTGTTGAACGCCCAGTCGGTGACCTCCACGAACTGGCCGGCCTCGACCTTCACCACCGTCGCCTTGATCTCGGCTCGGCAGCGGTCAACCGTCGAGGAGTAGGGCTCGCAGCTGGTGCGCCATTCGCGTCCGTTGAGGAGGTGGATGCCGGGCGTGGTGTAGACATCCACCTCTGCGGCCGCTTCGGTCTGTGGCAGTGCCACGATGCCCAACGTCGCCGTCAGCAACGCCGCAAGTCCTGCGCCGATCCGTTTCATCAAGTCTCGTCCTTCATCGTGTTGTCACTGTCAGGCCGTCGGCTGCGACAATAACCGCTGGTCAGGGGCGTGCCCAAACATTGCCTCCAGTCTTACCTGAGCTTGGGCCGGCTCCCGGCAAACACGCTGGACAGCGCGAAACCAGCGCCGCGGGGTAGAATGATCGATTGTGGCTAATGATGATCTCTCCTCCCGCCTTGCCGACCTCGGCCATTCCCTCGATTCCATCGAGGCCGTCGCGGACCTTGACAAGGTCCGCGCCGAGATCGCCGAACTCGAGGAGCAGGTGGCGGCCCCAGACCTCTGGGACAATCAGGAGAACGCACAGCGGGTGACCAGCCAGCTCTCCGCGAAGCAGGGCGAGGTGGACCGGCTCGTCGGTCTCCGCTCGCGTCTCGACGACGCGGAACTGATGCTCGAGTTGGCCGAGGCGGAGGGCGACGCCGACACCACCGCAGAGGTCCTCCGCGAACTGGACAAGCTCGGCAAGGACATCGAGGCCCTCGAGGTCCGCACCCTGCTCTCTGGAGACTACGACCCGCGTGACGCCCTGATCACCATCCGTGCCGAGGCCGGTGGCGTCGACGCCGCAGACTTCGCCGAGATGCTCATGCGGATGTACCTGCGCTGGGCGGATCGCCACGGGTACCCCACCGAGATCTACGACACGTCCTACGCCGAGGAGGCGGGGCTCAAGTCGGCCACCTTCGCCATCAAGGCGCCCTTCGCCTACGGCACGCTGTCGGTCGAACAGGGCACCCATCGGCTCGTGCGCATCTCACCCTTCGACAACCAGGGCCGCCGTCAGACCTCCTTCGCCGGCGTGGAGGTGCTCCCCGTCACGGAGGAGACCGACTCGATCGACATTCCCGAGGCGGATCTGCGCATCGACGTCTTCCGCTCGTCGGGCCCCGGTGGGCAGTCGGTCAACACCACGGACTCCGCCGTCCGCATCACGCACCTCCCCACGGGGATCGTCGTGAGCTGCCAGAACGAGAAGTCGCAGCTGCAGAACAAGGCCGCCGCGTTGCGGGTCCTCCAGTCTCGCCTCCTGGAGCGGGTGCGTCAGGAGCGCGAGAAGGAGATGAACGCGCTCAAGGGCGACGGCGGCAACTCCTGGGGTGCGCAGATGCGTTCCTACGTCATGAACCCGTACCAGATGGTCAAGGACCTGCGTACTGAGCACGAAGTGGGCAACCCGGAGGCAGTCTTCGACGGCGACATCGACGGCTTCATCGACGCCGGCATCCGCTGGCGCAAGCAGGCCGAGATGGGCGCCTGACCCACGGCGTGTCGCTGGGCAGTGGGGAGCCCAGCTCACCTAGACTCGTTCGCGCTGAGAGTTTCTCAGCTTCTTCCCCAACCGCCGGAGTGCCCCTGTGATCACGTTCGAGGACGTCACGAAGTTCTATCCAGGACAGCAACGTGCTGCCCTGAGGAACGTCAACCTCGAGATCGCCCGGGGAGAGTTCGTCTTCCTCGTCGGGCAGTCGGGTTCGGGCAAGTCGACCTTCCTGCGACTCATCCTCCGCGAGTACCGCCCGACGAAGGGCACCCTGTACGTCGCGGGGAAGAACCTCAGCACGCTCGCACAGTGGAAGGTCCCCGGGCTCCGTCGCCAGATCGGCACGGTCTTCCAGGACTTCAGGCTGCTCCCCGGCAAGACCGTCTATGAGAACGTGGCGTTCGCGCTGCAGGTCATCGGGCGCCCCGGCCGGGAGATCCGCCGCGTCGTCCCGGACACCCTCGAGATGGTCGGCCTCGCCGGCAAGGAGGACCGGCCCTGCGAGGAACTCTCCGGTGGCGAGCAGCAGCGCGTCGCCATCGCCCGCGCCTTTGTGAACCGCCCGAAGATCCTCATCGCCGACGAACCCACGGGCAACCTCGATCCCGAAACCTCGGTGGGCATCATGAAACTGCTCGATCGGATCAACCGGGTCGACACCACCGTCATCATGGCCACCCACGATTCGTCCATCGTCGACCAGATGCGTCGCCGGGTCCTGGAACTGCGCGACGGGGAACTCGTCCGCGACCAGGCCAAGGGCATCTACGGCTCGGCGTAGGGGAGAGTTCACACATCATGCGGCATTCACTTCGCGAAACCTGGTCCGGTCTCAAGCGCAACATCGCCATGACGATCGCGGTTGTCGTCACCATGTCCGTCTCACTGGCACTCCTCGGGGCGGGCCTCCTGACGTCGATGGAAGTCGACCTCACCAAGCGCACCCTCTACGACAAGATCACCGTCCAGGTGTTCCTCTGCACCCCTGACACCCAGGGCGGCCGCTGCGAGCCCGGCAAGGGCGCCACCGACGCGCAGCGCGACTCCATCCAGCAGACGCTGGAGGCCAACCCGGAGGTTTCCGAGGTGGTCTACGAGTCCAAGGAAGTGGCGCTGGCTGAGTTCCAGCGCGTCTTCAGGGACTCGCCGGCCGTCAACTCCCGCACCGTGGAGGACATGCAGGACTCCTTCCGCGTGAAGCTCAGCAACCCGGAGAACTACGCCGGCGTGTCCAGCGAGGCCCGCGGGCTCCAGGGCGTGCAGGCGGTGCAGGACCAGAACTCCATCCTGGAGCCCATCTTCAAGTGGTTCGGGGCCCTGCAGTGGGCCACGATCACCATGAGTCTGCTGCTCCTGCTGGCGGCTGCGTTGCAGATCGTCAACACCATCCGCATGGCCGCGTTCTCGCGGCGGCGCGAGATGGGCATCATGCGCCTGGTCGGCGCGTCGAACATCTATATCCTCCTGCCGTTCCTCCTGGAGGCGCTGGTCGCCGCCCTCATCGGTGTCGTCATCGCCGCGGCAACCCTCACGCTGGGGTACTGGTTCATCATCGACCAGAACGCCCGAACCTCAATCGCCGCTTTACCCTGGATTGGCTGGGGAGAGCTGGCGGCTGCCATTGTGTCCATTGCAGCGGTAGGTGTTGGCCTCGCCATCATCCCGACGCTGCTCGCAACCAGAAGATATCTGCGTATCTGATAAGGAGACGAGCGTGAACCGGGACCTTCCCCCCCAGCCCGCAGTTCGCACATGGATCCCAGGTCTGTCCCGTGGCATCGTCGCCGGCGTGCTGGCAGTCCTCCTGGGATTCGCGAGTTGGTCACCAGCCCAGGCTGATGATCTGACCGACCGCAAGGCCGACCTCCAACGCGAGATCGCGCGCCAGGCATCCGTCATCGACGACGCTGAGGCCGCGCGGGACTCCGCCGTCGAGGACGCGCGGGTGGCCCGCGCACAGCTGGCCGACGCAGGCGCCAAGTTGGCCAAGGCCGAGGCAGAACTCCGCGCCGCGGAGGATCTCGACGAGCAGCGCGCCGACGAGCTCGCCACCGCCGAACAGGAACTGGACGTCGCCACCGAGAAGCTCGAAGTGGCCAACCATGAACTCGACCAGGCCAAGGCCGACGTCGCAGCGGCCCAGGCTGCCCTCGACTCGGTCAACCGCCGGCTCAACGAAGAGATCCTGGTCACCACCCAGCACAGCACCGGCCTGGTCAACCTCGCACTGATCTTCACCGACGTCAACGCGTCGAACCTCAACCAGCGTGCGCAGCTGGCCCAGAACCTCATGACCTCCTCGGCGGTGCAACTCGACGAGCTGGAGATGCGCCGCCTTTCCCTCGAGGACGCGGAATCGCGCGCCGATGCTGCCCAGCAGGCTGCCGACGAGGCCCGCCAGGTCGCCGACGCCGCCCGCGATGTCGCCGACGAGGCCCGGCAGGCCGCCGCTCGTCAGCTCGATGAGAAGCAGTCGGTGCAGGAGCAGGCCGAGGCGCTGCGGGCCCAGGTCGCCGACCTGGTGGTCGCAAGGGACAAGGCCGAAGAGAGCGCCCGTCAGCAGGTCGTTGCCGAGGAGACGCGTCAGCGTGAACTCGTGGCCGAGAACGCCGACGTCGAGAAGCGCATCCAGCAGCGGATCGAAGCTCAGAAGAAGGCAGCTGCAGAGAAGGCAGCTGCAGAGAAGGCTGCTCGCGAGAAGGCTGCCCGCGACAAGGCGGCCCGTGACGCTGCCGCACAGACAGCCGCAGCCAAGGCGGCGGCCGCCAAGAAGCCGGCCCCCAAACCGCAGGCCGCGGCAGCCGTTTCAGCGCCGAAGAAGTCATCCAGTTCCTCTCGCAACAATTCCGTCTTCATCCGCCCCGTCGAGGGTCGCCTGACCTCCAGGTACGGCATGCGCCTGCATCCCGTGCTGGGCTACCGCAAGCTGCACGATGGCACCGACTTCGGCGCGGCGTGCGGCGCCCCCCTCCGTGCGCCCGCGGACGGCGTCGTGACGGAGCGCTACTTCAACCGTGGTTACGGGAACCGCCTGATGATCGACCACGGCTATGTCCGCGGGTCCTATGTCACGACCGGCTTCAACCACGCCACCAACTACATCGTGGGCGTGGGCACCCGGGTGAAGCAGGGCCAGGTCATCGGCTACGTCGGTTCCACGGGCTACTCCACCGGTTGCCACCTGCACCTCATGGTGTGGCAGAACGGCCGGGTCGTGGACCCGCTGTCCGGCTGGTTCAACTGAGGCGTGGTTTAATTACCGGATGCCCAGGGAGACCGGAAAGAAGCTCGTCGCACAGAACAGGAAGGCCAGGCACGATTACCACATCGGTGACGTGTTCGAGGCCGGCCTTGTTCTGACGGGTACCGAGGTCAAGACGCTGCGCGCCGGCCGCGCCACCATCGCGGAGGCGTACGCCACCGTCGATGAGCAGGGCGAGGCCTGGCTGATCAACGCCAACATCCCGGAGTACGAGTTCGGTACCTGGCGCAACCATTCGGCCCGGCGTACCCGGAAACTGCTGTTGCACCGCAAGGAGATCGAGAAACTCTCCCGCGCCACCGACGACTCCGGCCGCACGCTCATCCCGTTGTCCCTGTACTTCAAGGACGGCTACGCGAAGGTCGAGATCGCCGTCGCCACCGGTAAGAAGGACTGGGACAAGCGCCACGCCATCGCCGAGCGCGATGCCCAGCGCGAGATGCAGCGGGCCCTGGCGCACCGCAACAAGTACAACAACCGCTGAGACCCTCACCCGGGCCCGTCCAGGGTCGTTTTCAGGGTGCTTCCCGGTACTGCCGAGGCGACCCTCCGACGACAATGGATACATGAGCGAGTACCAGCAGTTCCCCGGAGTGACCGACCAGCAGCGAGACCGTGCAGTGGACCACCTGCAGGCCTGTTACGCGGACCGCTCCATCGACGAGGCTGAGTTGGATCGACGCCTCGACCTCGCGTTGAACGCCCGCGACCGCGTGGAGTTGAACCGGTCCCTGGTGGGGCTGGCCCGCATCGCCCCTGCTGTGCTCACCCGTCCGAGGCCGGGTCAACCGGCTCCTGCCGAGAACCTCGGGGCGGGCCTGACCCAGTTGTCGGGCCTCTTCACCTGGTTCCTCGGGCCTGTCGTCGTGAAGGCGGTGGCCACGCCGGGCAGCCGCGTCTGGTGGGAGGCGAGCCGGGCCCTCAGTCTGCAACTGACGGCGGCTGCCGTGGCAGCCGCAGCGTTCCTGTTGGGGATCGTGTTCGGGGCGGAGGGCTTCATGTTCCTGGCGTGGCTGGCCTGGTTCGGCGGCACGATCTGGGCGTCCGTCCGTGCGTTCAACGGACAGTCCGGCACCGGCCGGCTCGAGCCGTTCCTGCTCGTCAGGACGCAGCGGCCGAAGCAGGCGATTCGCTGACATGCGCTAGAATGGTGTGAACAACTCAACAGGGGGTGACTGGTTTCGACTCGGGACGGTAGTCCCAGGAGAAGCGGGCCGAGGATCCACGTTTATCTCGTAAACGCTGCGTGGAAACCAATAAGTGCCAACAACAACAGCACTGACTTCGCTCTCGCTGCCTGATCAGCGACCGAAGGGTCAGCCCGGACGAGCCTTCGGTCCGGTACCTGGCCTCATTTAGAAGGCTTGCTGAGTAGCTTGCGTATCAGGGGCTACTCGGGACTTAACTGATGCTGGGTCTGTCTGCGACTTGCCGACGAAGAGTGCAGGGACCGAGAAAACGACAATGTCGGCTGCGCCCGGAGAAGTCCTGGAACATCTCTTGAGGACGCGGGTTCAATTCCCGCCACCTCCACCCCTGTGCCTCGTGCCCATCCGCTGACCAGCGGGTGGGCACGAGGTTTTTTGCTGCCCTCGTGACGGGCGACCGTTAGGGTGGTGGGCATGCATACCGGTGCGATCGCCGTGGGTCAGTTGCTCGTCGCCACCCAACCTGGGCGCGGCGGCTACTTCGACCGCTCGGTCGTCCTGATCGTCGAGCACCACCTCGAGGGCACCGTCGGCGTCTGTCTCAACGTGGTCTCGGACATGCCGCCGGAGGCCGCCGCGGCTCACTTCGCACCGCTTCTCAGCCCACCTGGCATCCTCTTCGAAGGAGGCCCGGTCAACAGCGACGTGGTGCTGGCCCTGGGCAAGCCGGCCGCAGAGGATGTGGAACCGCCCGGCTGGGAACGACTGGCCGGCGAGGTGGGGCTGGTGGACCTCCGTTTCCCGAGTGAACTGCTCGAATCCTCCTTCGTCGGTCTGCGGCTCTTCGTCGGTCTCTCCTCGTGGTCGCCCGGCCAACTCGAGGGCGAACTGATCCGCGGCTCCTGGTTCCGCACGGAGGTGCGCGCCGACGACGTGTTCGGCAATCCGGACGGCCTGTGGCGCCGCGTGCTGCGACGCATGGGCGGCCTCCCCGGAAGATGGTCCACCTGGACGGAAGAACCCGCTTTGAACTGACCATCGCGGGTCACCGAGGTGACCCCTGCGCATGTAAGACTTCGGGGGTATGCCGCTACCGAGGAGGGCCGTTCGTGACCGACGACAACTTCGACGACGAGATCCTGGCTCCTCCCGCAGACGTTGTCGCTGAGGCAGCCGCCGTCGCCGACGACTCGGACGAATGGCACCCCTCGCACGGTTTCGCCGATGCCCGGCTGGCGGTACGGATCTGGATTGACGAGGATGTCCGGCAACTCACGAAGGTGCACGTCTCACCGCGCTGGCGTGAGATCCTCGGACCCAACCGCACGCTGGAGGACGCCTTCGAAGAGGCCTTCTTCGCCGCTTCGATTCGATCCGCCGGTGCTTCTGATCCGCTGGACTTCGCCGTTCTACCGGAGCCAACTCCGGATCCCGAGTCGCCCCTCACGTGGGATGACTTCGACGCCGTGCAGGAGCGCATCGTGGCCCTGGGCGAGCGACAGGCGGCACTCAGGGACAGGCCGGACCACGAGATCAGGTGGGCGGACATCGACGGTGAGAAGACGGTGGCCCAGCGTGGTCCCGTCTCCGTGTCGCTCACCTGGTCGGGCCTGGCCGAGGCCGTACGGTTCGACCGGAACTGGTTGCGCACCGCCACCCCCGACCACATCTCAGCCGCTGTGGTGCAGACAGCACGCAGCGCGTATGGCAACTACCACCCGCCCCATTTCGTGCCCGGCGAACACGAGGAACTGGCCGGCGAGTTCTTCCAGGCGCAGCGAGACCTGCTCACCATCATGGCGAAGGGAACCCGATGACGGACCACAACAAGGGCGACGAAGTACGCTTCGATTCACCCCAACTGCATGCCCGGATCGACGGACCCCTGGCGGCGGATCCCTGGGGAGCGCTGGACGAGGACGAATACGCCGTTCCCGGCGAAGTCACGGGCGCCGAGACGGACAAGAACCGCGAGGACCGTCGACGGAGGAAGGCCGCCGCGATGGCACTGCGCGGTTCCGGCACCCGTGGGAGGAAGGGCGGCGGGGCAGGAGCGATGCCCCCCGCGATGATGCCTCCCAACGCCACCGTGGGTGGCGTGGGCGCCGCCCCGGGTGGGGCGGGCGCCATGCAGCCCATGATGTCGGCCGGCCCCGGCGCCGCGGGTGGTGGCATCCCCACCATGCTGCAGGGGGCGCAGGCCGGCAGGCTCGCCGGCCCGTCGCTGTTCGGACCTTCGGGTTCCGGTGCGTCCGGGGCAATGTTCGGCCCTGGCGGTTTCACGGCGCCCGGTGGGGGCCTGATGGCAGCCGGCACGGAGGACTCTCTAGACGCGGAGCAGCTCCGGGAGGCCCTCCGTCGCAGCGGTCTCGATCAGCTGGTCGCAGTGGACAGTGACGGTCGCATCATCGAGGACCCGCTCGTCGACACGGACGGAGACGGCGTCCCGGACACCCCACTGAGCAAGGTCCGCCAGCGGGATGGCAAGAACACCGCTCCCACCGCAGGGGTCCAGGCCACCGGCCTGCAGTCGGTCTACCAGCAGGGACCCGGCAGCGGCTCCTACGCCCCGGGCGCCATGGCGCCCGGCACCACGGCACCCGGCACCACGGCACCCGGCACCACCGTTCCAGGCACGACGTTGCCCGGCAGCAGCGGGCCGGGTGGCACCCAGGCCCCGTCGACCGGCTACTACCCGGGCGGTCCGGTGGCCGCCGGGGATGCCAGCGGTTCGGAGACCGATCCCAGCACCAACTCGCCGGGCTCGCAGTCTGGCGGTGGTTTCGAGTACGACGGGGGCCACCAGACGGGCGTGCGTCCCCAGGACGGCACCACGTACACCTCGACGAGCCCCACGTACACCAGCACGGGCAGCCAGACGGGCACCCGCCCATCGGGCAGCACCTCCTTCGGGCAGCCCACCTCCACGTACAGTTCCACCGGTGGTTCCGACTACTCGGTGAACACAGATCAACTGCGCAGGGAATCCACCAACTGGAGCGACCTCGCGGACCGGTCGAAGCCCATGCAGGACACGATCATGTCCACGCCGGAGCCCGGAGCCATGTTCGGCGTGATGACTGAGGCGGTGCCGCCCTACCGCACCGCGGTGGAGAGCAGCGTGCAGGCCGCCTCAGACGCTGGGCTCGAGGCCGAAGCTCAAGCGATGGCGCTGGACGCCGCCTCCAACAACTACGACCAGAACGAAACGCAGGCCACTGACAGCCTCGGAGGGATGAACTCGTGAGCAGCCCACGCTATGACGCGATCAGCAACTCGTTGTCCTCCGCGCGCAGCCTCGCCTGGACGGCGATGCGCAACGACGTGGTGGAGAACTTCCTCGTCCTCAGCCGCCTCGAGAACCTGGGCCAGACCATCCGGGCACCCTGGATCGCAGCGGAGGCGGTGGGACTCTGGATCAGCATCAACTCCCGGTTGACGGCCATCAGCGCCCACCACGCCTGGCTGGGGGCCAGCAGGCGTTCCCCTGATCTCCTCGGGGAGGCGGCGGGCCAGTGGGGCACCGTCGTGCAGCAGCAGGAACAGATCGTGGCAACCGTCCGCGCGAACAAGGGCCGGATCCGGAACAGCGAATGGACCGGCGACGGGCAGGACAGCCACGTGGCGGATGTGACGCGTAAGGAGCGCAAGGAACTGGCCTTCGCGGAGAGCGTCGAACGCATCGTCACGGGTTGCAAGCAGGCCAGGATGGTGACCAACATGCTGCTGGAGCGCGCGGTGACCATGTGCGCCACCACCGAGTTGCAGTGCGCCGTCGCCAGGACAGGGCCCTCGGCCACGTCGCCGCGTGCCCGCAACTGGCGGATGCGTAAGGTCGAGGCCATTCTGGGCCAGCTGGAAACCCGCTACGCTGCGTTGCACCGCGGTGATGGGTGGAAAGACGCTTCGCTGAGGATCGCGACCATTTTCGACGAGAACGCCGAGACGTTGCGGATGCTGCACACCATGCCGGGAGGCCCGCTGCGGATGACCGCAGTGTGACGGCTACGGCCTCTCGCTACCATTGACGGCAGAGCAAGGAGGCTGGGGTGACCGAGGCCAAGGGCAAAGCCCGGATACTGGTGGTGGACGATGACGCGGCGCTCTCAGAGATGCTGCAGATCGTCCTGCACCAGGAGGGGTTCGAGACCGTCCGGTGCGGGACGGGCAACGAGGCGTTGCAGGAGTTCCGCCAGTCCCGTCCTGACCTCGTGCTTCTCGACCTCATGCTGCCGGGGCGCGACGGAGTCTCCGTCTGCCGCGACATCCGCGCCGAATCCGGCGTACCGATCGTCATGTTGACCGCCAAGTCCGACACCTCGGACGTGGTGGCCGGTCTCGAGGCGGGGGCCGACGACTACGTGGCCAAACCGTTCAAGGCGAAGGAACTCATCGCCCGGATCCGTACCCGCTTGCGCCGCACCAGCGGGGAAGTGGGCTCGGACATCCTGACCATCGGAGACCTGGCGATCTCGGTCTCGTCCCACCTCGTGAAGCGGGGCGAGGAACACCTGCCCCTCACCCCACTGGAGTTCGAACTGTTGCTGGCCCTGGCACGCCGCCCGGCCCACGTCTTCACCCGCGAGGCCCTCCTCGACGAGGTGTGGGGCTATCGCAACTCGGCAGACACCCGCCTGGTCAACGTGCATGTACAGCGGCTGCGGGCCAAGATCGAGAAGGACCCGGAACACCCCGAAATCGTGATCACGGTCCGCGGCATTGGATACCGCGCCGGTGAAACGCAGAACTGACAGCACCCGGGCACGTCCCGCGCGAGGGCTCAAGGCACTTTGGTGGGGTTCCCTGCCGCTGCGGGTGCTGATCTCGACGCTCGGCCTGTCAATGGTCTTGATGACGCTGGCCGGGGTCGTCCTGATGCGTCAGGCCACGGCGGGCGTCGTCGAGACGAAGCGACAGGCGGCGCTGAACGAGGCGTCGGGCGTCTACGCGTTCATGCAGGAGCAGTTGCGCACGCCAGAGGCGCGGGGCGCCGCCATCCATGAATCGCTCAGCCGGCTGGCGGACCTCGCCGACGCCCAAGCGGCGCAGTACCGGGTGGTGATCCAGGGGCCGGTCTCCAGCCTCACCTCCACCGGCATCCGCGCGGAGTCGGTACCGGTCGGGTTGCGTGACCGGGTGGAGCAGGACCAGGGCATGTTCATCACCCCGACGCGGGTGGTCTTCACCGACCCCACGATGCAGCCGGAGCCCGGCTGGGCCATCGGCGCCGCACTGATCGGCGAGACCGGGGAGCGCTTCCCGGTGTTCTACATCTTTCCCATGACCACCGAGCTGCAGACCCTGAGCGCCCTGCAGGGAGCCGTCATCGCGGCCGGCGTGGCGCTGGTGGCAGCACTCGGGTTGATCTCCTATCTCGTCACGGTGCAGGTGGTGAGGCCGGTGCGGAAGGCCAGCACCACCGCGCTGCAGCTGGCGTCCGGCCAACTGGGGGAGCGCATGCTGGTGCGTGGTACCGACGACCTGGCGCTGCTGGCCACCTCCATGAACCGGATGGCCGCTGAGCTCCAGCAGCGGATCCGTGAGCTGGAGACGCTGTCCACGCTGCAGCAACGCTTCGTCAGCGATGTGTCCCACGAGCTGCGCACCCCGATGACCACCATCAAGATGGCCGCGGATGTGTTGCACGATGCGCGTAGCAACTTCGACCCCATCACTGCGCGTTCGGCGGAACTGATGAGCCTCGAGATCGACCGGTTCGACCTCATGCTGGCGGATCTCCTGGAGATCTCGCGGTTCGACGCGGGTGCGGCAGTCCTGGCCCTCGACGAGACCGACGTCGCGTCGCTGGCCGCCGCAGAGGTGGCAGGGAGCCGGTCGATGGCCGGGGCCCTGGGCGTCGAGCTTCGGTTCGAACAGGTGGACGAGGACACCACCGCCGAGGTCGACACCCGTCGGGTCAGGCGGATCCTGCGCAACCTGATCACCAATGCCATCGAGCACAGCGAGGGCAGGCCGGTGGTGATCAGGGTGGCTTCGGACCACGACGCGGTGGCGGTGACCGTGCGCGACTACGGCGTCGGCTTCAAGGCGGAGGACGCGGCCCGCGTCTTCGACCGGTTCTGGCGCGCAGATCCCAGTCGCACCCGGCTGGTGGGTGGCACGGGATTGGGGCTTGCGATCGCGATGGAGGACGCCCGGTTGCACCGCGGGTGGTTGACGGCCTGGGGCCGGCCGGGGCGCGGTGCCCAATTCCGGTTGACGCTGCCGCGGGAGTCAGGGCACGAGCTGACGAGCTCGCCGCTGGCCGTCGTACCGGCTGATGACAAGGAGGTGAGCGCATGAGACGCGCTGTGGCCGCCCTCACGGCACTCCTGCTGTCGCTGACCGGTTGCACCACCATTGCGACGTCCGGGCCCGTCGAGCAGGTGCCTCTGGCCGCGCAGCCGCGGGGCATCGACATCGCCCCGGAGCCGCCGAGCGAGGATATGACGCCGGTGCGTCTCGTCGAGGGCTTCCTTCAGGCCATGGCAGACCCCGACGGCGAGTACGCCATCGCCCGGCAGTACCTCACGAGCGAGGCGGCCTCGGGCTGGGCCCCCGTCGACGCGGTCGTGTTCGATGGCGAAGTCACCGGCGGGATGGATGCCGCGGCGGCCACCGGCACGGTCATCGGACACCTGGACGCGACCCATCGCTACACCGCGCACACCGAACCGTTCGAGCATGATTTCGGGCTAGTCGAGCAGGAGGGCCAGTGGCGGATCAGCGCACCGCCCGACGGGCTCCTGCTGACCCGCTACAACTTCGAGCGCTACTACTCGCGCGTGACGCTCTACTTCATGAGCCGCGTCGGAGCGCACGTGGTGCCAGACCCCATTCACCTGCCCGAATCGCTCCTCACCCCCAGCAACGTGCTGCAGGCCCTGTTCCAGGGGCCGGCCGAGGAGATCAACCGCTCGGTCATCGACGCGCTGCCGCGGGGGGTCAGGCTCGGGGATGGCGGCGCCACCATCGACCAGAGCGGCGTGGTGACCGTGGACCTCGCCCGGCTGCCCGTGGTCCTGGGCGACGACGACCTGCGCCGGCTGGGCGCCCAGTTGCTGTGGACGCTCACGTCCATCCCGCGCGTCACGGGCATGATCGTCACGAGGGAGGGCGGCCGGACGGTACCCATCCCGGGCGCTTCGGCCAATGGCGTGCTCGAACTGGCCACGCAACAGGGGTACCAGGTGCTGTCCCGCGCGGCGGCCACGGACCTGTTTGGCGTGCGTCGCTCACGAGTGGGTCGCATCACCGGCCAGGACGAATTCGAGATCATGCCGGAGATCGGCTTCCGGGTGGCGGACGTGGCTGTCTCCGTCGACGGGGGCAGCATGGCCGTCATCAACGAGGACCGCACCGAATTGTCCACAGGTGGGCTGGGCGGCCCCGTCTCGCAGGTGGACCTCCCGCTGAGCAACCTGCGCTCTCCTCAGTTCGTGCTGGGCACGTTGTGGCTCCTGGGCGACGACATGAGCGGGACCCCCCGCATGGCCACCATCGACCGTGCGGGCCAGGCGCAACTGGTCAGCGCGGAGGTGGGAGTGGGCCGGATCAGAGACTTCTCCGTGTCGCCCTCCCGCGCACGGGTCCTGATCGTGGCAGACGTCGGAGGGGTGCCGACGCTCGGCGTGGCCTCCCTCCTGGGGGCCAACCCGGTCACCGCCACCCAGTGGCGGCCGTTGGAGATCGTCGCGCCGGCCGGTGATGCACTGACGGACCCGGTGGCGCCCACGTGGCAGGCGGAGACCTCCCTGGCGGTGGCCGCCACCAGCGCGGGGGTGCGCTCGATCTTCACCGCGCAGCTGGACGGCTCAGTGGTGCAGGACCTGGGCGCGATCACCGGCGGAATCGTCGACATCGCGTCGAACGTGCGGCTGGGGGGCGGACCCATCGCGGTCACGACCGACCTGGACGTGACCTGGCGCTACGAGGCACGCACCCGGTGGACCCGCCTGGCGGACGAGGTGACGGCGGTGGCCTATCCGGGCTGATCTGTGGACAAGGGTGGAGCGGCCCCCGCGTTGGCCACAGTGGGGGTGTGCTGACCTTCTTCCACGCCGCCGCTGACCTGCTCCTCGGAGCATCGTGCCCCGGCTGCCAGGCCCCGGGTTGGGGGTTGTGTTCCGGTTGCCGCGGACTGCTCGCGGACCCGCCGGAACTGATCGAACGCGGGCTCGACGTGCCGCTGGTGGCGGCATGTCAGTACCGCCCTGTGCTCGAACACGTGATTCCCCGGTACAAGGATGATGGCGCCCTGCACCTGGGCGCGGCGCTGGGGGACCTCCTGGCCCGGGCCGTGGCGGGGCTCGATCCCCCGTCCCACGCTGTTCTGGTGCCCGTGCCGTCGCGACCCTCGGCCGTGCGGGAACGGGGATTCGACCATGCACGGCGGCTCGCAGCCCGGGCCGCCGGGCGCTGTGGGCTGCCATGGAGGCCGCTGCTGTCGCGGTCACGCTCGGGGGAGGACCAGTCAGGGTTGGGGAAGCTCCAGCGCAGCAGCAACCTGGCGCACTCCATGGTGGCGCTGGCAGACGGGGCGCCGGCCGTCGTGGTCGACGACGTCGCCACCTCGGGTGCCTCGCTCCGGGAATCGGTCCGCGCGCTGCGGGCGGCGGGCGTACCGGTGTGGGGAGGCGCCGTGATCGCCCAGGCGGAGAAACTTCCGGGACACACCCCCAAACGCGTGACGCACCCTTGAGGGTGAGGGTAGCGTTGGTCCATGGACACGCCGCAGGCCCAGCTCGCTGGGCGACCTGCGGCGTTGTGCATACCGACCGGGATCCCTCCCTGTCGTGTAGCAAGTCGTCAGTGGGCATAAGCCCTGATAGACGGAGGATAAAATGGACATCGTCGTCACAGGTCGTCAATGCACGATCAGCCCCGAAGTCAAGGAGCTCGTCAGCGAGCGCTTGGCCACCATTGAACGGTTGCGTGACCGGGTCATTCGGGTTGAAGTCGAATTCCAGGCATCCGAGGGGACGAAGAATCCGTCCGACGCGACCACGGTCCAGTTGACTCTGCGGAGCAGGGGACCCGTGATCCGTGCCGAAGCCAATGCCGAAGACAAGACCGCTGCATTTGAGATCGCCCTCGACCGACTGAAGTCCCAGCTTCGTCGGGCGGCAGACCGGCGCAAGACCCACCGTGGCCTGCGCGCCGGCGCCGTTCCCGAGTTCGCTCCCGCACCGGAGCCGACCGAGGAGGAGGAGCAGGGCGTGCCCGTCACGAACGTCGCCGGGCTCGTGGTGACCGGCGACGGCCCGCTCGTCGTGCGCGAGAAGGTCTTCGAAACTGCGCCCCTGACGTTGGCGCAGGCGCTGGATGAGATGGAACTGGTCGGCCACGACTTCTTCCTGTACCAGGATGCGGAATCCGGCCGTCCCTCTGTGGTCTACCGCCGCAAGGCCTACAACTACGGCGTGATCCAGCTCGATGTGAGCTGAGCCCCACGGCCCCACAGCGCTCGCCCCGACCGAAAAGTCGGGGCGAGCGCTGTTCTGCGCCCCTTGGCGAGTGGGGTTAGGATGGCTGGCGGTAGTCGGCACCGGCCCGGCACGCAACGCGACACGAAGGATGCGCCCCGTGGGAATCATGGACTTTCTGAGCGGCCTCGGCTCGGGAGCACAGCTCCGAAAGCTGCGGAAGGTGGCCGACCAGGTCAATTCCATCGAAGAAGAGTTCCAGGCGATGTCAGACGCAGAGCTTCGCGAAGAGACGCAGAAGTTCCGTGAGCGGATCGCGGACGGGGAGTCCCTGGACCGCATCATGCCGGAAGCCTTCGCCGCCGTCCGCGAGGCGTCGGTCCGCGTGTTCGACAAGCGTCACTTCGACGTGCAGCTCATGGGCGGCGCGGCCCTCCACTGGGGAAACATCGCCGAGATGAAGACCGGTGAGGGCAAGACCCTCGTCGGCACCCTCCCGTCCTATCTGAATGCACTCAGCGGCAAGGGTGTGCACGTCGTCACCACGAACGACTACCTCGCCAAGTACCAGTCTGAGCAGATGGGCCGCCTCCACCACTTCCTCGGCATGGAGGTGGGCGCCATCCTGACGTCGATGACCCCCGAACAGCGCCGTGCCGCCTACAACTGCGACATCACCTACGGCACGAACAACGAGTTCGGCTTCGACTACCTCCGCGACAACATGGCCCTGCGCAAGGCCGACATGGTTCAGCGCGGCCACCACTACGCGGTCGTGGATGAGGTCGACTCCATCCTGATCGACGAGGCCCGCACGCCGCTGATCATCTCCGGCCCCGCGGAGGACAACCACGAGTGGTACCCGGTCTTCGCCAAGATGGCCCTGACGCTGCGCCGCGACGTGGACTACGAGGTGGACGAGAAGAAGCGCACCATCGCCGTGCTGGCCCCGGGCATCGAGAAGGTCGAGGACCGTCTCGGTATCGAGAACCTCTACGAGTCGGCCAACACCCCGCTGATCTCCTACCTGAACAACTCCATCAAGGCCAAGGAACTGTTCAAGCGCGACAAGGACTACGTCCTCGCGGGCGACGAGGTCCTCATCGTCGACGAGCACACCGGCCGCACGCTGGCCGGCCGTCGCTACAACGAGGGTCTGCACCAGGCGCTGGAGGCGAAGGAGGGCGTCAAGATCAAGGACGAGTACCAGACGCTGGCCACCATCACGCTGCAGAACTACTTCCGCATGTACGAGAAGCTGGCCGGCATGACCGGTACCGCGAAGACGGAAGAGGGCGAGTTCCAGAAGATCTACGGTCTGGGCGTCATCCCCATCCCGACCAACCGGCCCATGGTACGCGTCGACCAGGCGGATCTGATCTACCGTACGCAGGAGGCCAAGTACGAGGCCATCGTCCGCGACATCGCGGAGCGGCACGCCAAGGGCCAGCCTGTTCTCATCGGTACGGCCTCCGTCGAGAAGTCCGAGGTGCTCTCGGCGCTGCTGAAGAAGGCCAACGTCCCGCACAAGGTCCTCAACGCCAAGCACCATGAGAGCGAAGCCGCCATCGTCGCGGAGGCCGGCCGCAAGGGTGCGGTCACGGTCTCGACGAACATGGCCGGCCGAGGCACCGACATCATGCTGGGCGGCAACCCCGAGTTCCTCGCGGACCTCCAGCTGCGCAAGGAGGGCCTGGACCCCCAGGAGACGCCCGAGGAGTACGAAGCCCGATGGAACGAGACGCTCAAGGCGCTCGAGGACCAGGTGAAGGTGGAGCACGAAGAGGTCGTTGAGCTCGGCGGTCTGTACGTCGTCGGCTCAGAGCGTCACGAGTCCCGGCGCATCGACAACCAGCTGCGTGGCCGTTCCGGTCGCCAGGGCGACCCGGGCGAATCGCGGTTCTACCTGTCGCTCAGTGACGACCTCATGCGCCTGTTCCGTCCCGAACTGCTCGAGCGCGCGCTGCTCATGATGAAGGTCCCCGACGACGTGCCGATCGACATGAAGTCGGTGTCGAAGTCGATCGAGGGCGCGCAGAAGCAGGTCGAGGGTCAGAACTTCGAAATGCGCAAGAACGTCCTCAAATACGACGACGTGATGAACCGCCAGCGCCACGCCATCTACGGCGACCGCCGCCAGGTGCTGGACGGCGCCGACGTCTCAGCCCAGCTGAAGGCCGCCACCGAGCGCGTCGTCAGCGACGTGGTGCGTCAGCACACCGTCGGCATCCCGGAGGACTGGGACATCGAGACGATGTTCACCGAACTCAAGACGCTGTACCCGGTGACCATCGACATGGACGACATCGCCGACGACCTGCCCGAGCAGGGCGAACTGGTCGAGATGTTCCTCGAGGACGCGGACGCCGCCTACAAGAAGCGCGAGGAGCAGTTGGGTGAGGACACCATGCGCGAGTTGGAGCGCCAGGTCCTCCTGACGGTCCTCGACCGCAAGTGGCGTGAGCACCTCTACGAGATGGACTACCTCCGCGAGGGCATCGGCCTGCGTGCAATGGCACAGCGCGACCCGCTGGTCGAGTACCAGCGCGAGGGTGGCGACATGTTCAACGCCATGATGGACGCCTTCATGGAAGAGGTCGTGGGGTACCTGTTCAACCTGGAGGTGGCTGCGCCGGCGGCCGAGCCCCAGTTGAACGTGGGGCTGGTCACCGACGGCGACGGGTCTGCGGTCGGTGTCGATTCCCTCACCGAGAGCCTGCCCTCCAAGACGGCCCACAAGGTCAAGACCCCGAAGATCCAGGTCCCGGCTGAGGAACCCCAGCAGGAACTCCCGGCCGCACTGGCCAGGGGCCTTGAGCGCAAGAGCGACAGGAACCTCTCCTACTCTGCGCCGGACGAGACCGGTGAGGCCACGCGCACCGGGGTGACCGTGACGAAGTCGGAGCCGAAGGTGGGCCGCAACCAGCCCTGCCCCTGCGGTTCCGGCAAGAAGTACAAGGTCTGCCACGGCAGGCCCGCCGGAGCGGTCTGAGGCATCCTCAGGCCGCCATCATGGCGGCTGGGCGCAGCACGGCGAGTTCCGTGCAGACCCACCGGTCCCGGTGCACGTCCAGGCGGATCGCGCAGCTGATGACGCGCGAGGCACAGAGGAGTGACACCGTCGCCTCCACCGCGCGGGGCGTGGGCATCTGGGTCTTGAGCGGGCCGATGGCCATCCGGCGGAAGAGCCCCGCGTCGGCGTAGGAAGCCAGCCGGATGAACGACGTGGCGGACAGCAACGGCCGCACCTGATGGAGGGCTCTCCGGCCTGCCATCGCTTCGAGGAGCACGTGGATCAGGCGGACGGCCTGGGGCGGTGTCTGCTGGGCGGCGGGGGACGGACGCAGGGGCGTGATGCTGGAGGAGTTCATGCCGGAGACGCTAGATGGCGGCCCTCTCCCGGGTCACGCCTTTCAGTGCAACGGACAACACCGCACTGGCAACGGACAACACCCGGCTGGATCCGGACAACACCTCGGGCCCGTCGGACAACACCCTGTGAAGCTCAGCCGCCGAACATCAGCAGCAGTCCGCCCACCGTGAAGACCACCATCATGGTGAGCAGGGGCAGGTGGATCCTCAGTTGGGCCGGGGCGCTCCGCAACGCGATGTCGTGCGTCACCAGCACGCCGAGCGCGTGCCCGCCGACGATGAGCAGCACCTGCGCCACGGCGATGAACGTCGGGTACATGAACAACGCAGTGTCCGGTGCGGCTTCGATGGTGCCGAAGAGGTTCCAGCCACGGCCCAACGGGTCACTGAACCGGATGAGGGTGCGCTGGCCCTCGAGGTAGAGCATGGTGCCGTAGTGCGAGAGCGCATAGCCCACCACCAGCGGGACGAGCCCGGGAGCGAGCGCATCCATCGAGAGCCCCCGGTACGGCCGGGTACCCAGCCAGAACAGCCCGTAGATGAGCGTTACGGCGGCCAGGAGCGCCAGCGTGCTGACAGGCCAGAGCCATCCGTCCAGCTCCTGGGTGCCGCGGACCCAGAGGCCGGTGTTGGAGAGTGCGTCGAAAAGGGTGCCGCCCAGCAGCACGGAGGCCAAGAGCGCCAAGTGCCGGGGGGCGCGCCAGGACGCAAGATTCCGCACCGGATTGGTCCAGAGGATGACGCCGCGCGCGTTGCGGGCCCACGGCGACATGTGGGCGACCGTCGTCGCATAGGCCTCGAAGGGTTCTGCCTGCTGGATCCAGCGCTGGCCCCGCAGCAGCACGCCTGCAGTGACCCAGACGAGCCATCCGACGGCGAACCAGCGGAGCACGGGCACCGTCGCGCCACCGGGCTGGACCAGTTCGAGGTAGAGGAAGGCCAACAGCGCGAGGGCCGCGGGAAGAACCGATGCCGCGGACTGGAAGGGCGCCGGGGCCGTGGCACCCCTGAAGCGGAGGAGGAGCCGCAGCGGGTTCGTGCGACGGTGGACCTGGCCGAGCAGCAGCGCCAGCGGGACCAACCCCACCCACACCATGACGTAGACGAAGCCCAACACGGGGTTGTCGATGCGGTCGACGCCGAAGAACAGGGCCGCGGCCATCAGCATCCAGACGAGGGCGACGACCACCCTGAGCGTGCGGGAGACGACGGGGGAGTCGACGAGTCGGGTGAGTCGGGGCAGTTCGCGCCCCTGCTGTTCCTGGAACCGGGGCCGCTTCCACGCAAAGATGGCGACCCAGAACGTGATGATCAGCACGACGGCCCCGCCGGCCACGACCAGACCGAACGGGAGGGGCAGGTCTGAGCGTGAGGCGATCCCGTGCAGCGGGATCACGACACCACCACGTCTGCCCAGATGCTGTCGGTGGTGTGCGACTCCAGTTCGTAGCTGCCTGCCATGTCGGCGGTGAACGTCCACTCGATGGTCTGTCCCGGCTCCGTGAACTCCTCCAGTTCATAGCCGTGCAGGTGGGCGTGGTCCGCGATGGCCGTCGTGATGCGCATCGTGACCTCAGCGCCGAGCGCCACCTCGATGCGTCGGGTGGCGGCGGGAGGGTCCGTGATCTCCAGCTTGATGGTCTGCGGGGGAGCGGAGGGCGCGCCGCAGGCGACCAGCGTGACGGCGGTGAGGAACGCGACGACGAGGCGTGACAAGAGCTTCATGGCACCTCGAACCTACCCGAATTCCGGGGCCCGCGCAGCAGACCCCTCCTCTGTGTCACAGTGCGGGACTAGGGTGGGGTCCGTGAAGCGTCAACTGGTGTTCATCCCCATCGCGTCGGACGAGCTCGGCATGCTCCTGGGCGAGCCCGCCGTCGAGAACCGGACGGCCTACACCGTCACGCCCGAACTGTTGGCGGAGCTGGAGTACGGTGATGATGAGTCCGAAGCGGCCGAACACGCCGCCATGGTTCTCGCGTCGGTGGCGGGGCTGGCGCAGCACGGCGAGCGCACCATCGTCGTTGCAGAGGTCGATGAGGCGGCGGTGCTGCCCGGCGAGGACCCGGCCAACGGCCAGGTCATGCTTGCCCAGTGCCCGGCACGCGCCATGATCGCCTGGTTCTCCGAGGAACCGGGGGTGGACGTGGCTGACGCCGCAGCCATCTCCAAGGGGCTCACCATCGATCAGGCATGGGGACAGCCGCAGGTGCAGGAACTCCTCGAGAACCACGAACTACTCTGGAATGACAAGGTCGAATACCAGGGAGGTAGCTGACATGCCACGCTCAATCTGGAAAGGCTCGGTGTCTTTCGGGCTGGTCTCCATCCCTGTGAAGCTCTACGGGGCCACGGAGGACAAGGATGTCAGCTTCCGGCAGGTGCATTCCACCGACGGGGGCCGCATCCGCTACCAGCGCGTCTGTGAGAAGTGCGGCGAGGTGGTCCAGTTCGCGGACATCGCCAAGGGCTATGAGGCCGCAGACGGGCGCCTCGCCATCTTGACGGATGAGGATTTCGAGAACCTCCCGCTGAGCACGCTCAGGAGCGTCGACGTGGTGCAGTTCGTGGACGAGCACGAGGTTGATCCCACGTTCTTCCAGCGCACGTACTTCCTCGAGGCTGAGGCAGCCGGGCAGAAACCCTACGTGCTGCTGCGCGAGGCGCTCGCCAAGGAGAACAAGGTCGCCGTGGTCAAGGTCGCGTTGCGCAGCCGGGAATCGCTGGCGCTCATCCGCGCACAGGGCGACCTGCTGCTGATGCACACCATGTACTGGCCGGATGAACTGCGCAACGGCGAGTTCGCCGCGCCGTCGCAGGAGGTCAAGATCTCGGATGCGGAGATCGAGATGGCCAAGCTCCTCATCGCGCAGTTGGAGGGGGAGTTCGACCCGGAGGCGTACACAGATTCCTATCGCGCCGCGCTTCTCGAGGTCGTCGAGGCGAAGCTTGCGGGCGCTGAGGTGCCGGAGCAGACGGACCGGTCTGCACCGACGGGCGACGTCATCGACCTGATGTCTGCGCTCAAGGCCTCAGTCGAGGCTGCGAAGAAGCGGCGCGAGGAGGCTGCAGCCAGCAAGGCCGGCTGAGGCCGCCGTCTCACGTCAGCGGCTGAGCCAATCAGCCGCGCGGCGCTCCAGACCGGCGAAGGCGTCACGGATGTACGGCTCGACCTGCGCCTCGACCTTCTTGCCCACCAGGGGGATCTTCACCTTCAGGTCACCCGTATAGCGGCCCTGCGTGGTGCCGTCACCCTGGGGGAGCATCTCGGCGTCGGCCGTCACGTCCACGGGCATTCCGGGGACGTCCACGTCCACGGTGCCGCGGACGCTGCCGTCTGCAGCCACGTCGCCGAAGCGGAACACCTGCTTGAGCTTCATGGAGGAACCGATGAACTTGGCGATGGAGGCGGGGACCGGCAGCGACATGATCAGCGTCGTCGCGTCCGGGGTGATGTCCACGCTGTGCTCGGTGGCACCGGCGTGCACAGCGACATCGGCGATGAAGTCCTCATTGCGGAGGAGACCGACGACGCGCTCGGGGTCTGCGGCATAAGTGTGGGTGTAGTCCAGATCCATGACCCCAGACTACTTGCCCGTGAGACTTATCCACGGCCAGCCAAAAGCGGGTTCGCCAGTCCCTAGGATGAGGGCCATGAGAATCGACCTGCACACTCATTCGCGCGTCTCGGACGGCACCGACACGCCGACAACGCTGGTGATGAAGGCGTTCCAGGCGGGGCTCGACGCCATCGCGCTGACAGACCACGACACGTTCGGCGGAGTTCTCGAGGCGCAGGAGGCGGGCAAGCGCATCGGCTTGAAGGTCCTGTGCGGGATCGAGATGTCCACGGAGGTGGAGGGTCGCGCGGTGCACCTGCTGGGGTACGGCTGCGACATCTACGACCGTGACCTGGGCGAGGAACTGGCGCGGATCCGGCACGGCCGCAGCCACCGCCTGCCCATGATGATCGAGAAGCTGAACGCCGCAGGTCTGGAACTGACCATCGACGACGTCAACCGGGTGGCGATGGGCGCGCCGGCCATCGGCCGTCCCCACGTGGCGGATGCGATGGTGGCCAAGGGCTACATCGCGGACCGCGACGAGGCCTTCAAGGTGTGGCTCGACGAGGACCGGCCCGGCTACGTCAAGCGGTATGCGGCGTCGCTCGAGCGGGCGATCGAACTGATCCACGGCGCCAAGGGTGTCGCCGTCATCGCCCATCCGTGGGCGCGCAAGGGACGCGAGGTCATCGACGCGCCCTACCTGGAGCAGCTCGTGCGGGACTACGGGTTGGAGGGCATCGAGGTGGACCACCCGGACCACGACGACGACGCCCGCTCACTCCTGTTCGAGATGGGTGGCCGCCTCGGGCTGCTGCGCACGGGGTCGAGCGATTACCACGGCCTGGGCAAGAAGAACAACCCGCTCGGCGCCAACCTGACGCGAAAGTCCGGCTTCCGCGACCTGCTCGCCAGGATCAGGCGCAGGGGCGGCCAGATCGTCTGACCCGGCACGGTTGGCTAAGCTTGGGCCACACCCACTCACCCCAGGCAGGTTAACCCTATGTCCACCGAAGAGATCTCCCTCGACATCGACGCGTCGCTCGCACGTTCAACCGCGCGTAGCAAGGAGATCGAAGCGGCCCTCGCCAAGGATCCGTCGCAGTTCCGCATCCTCACCGGCGACCGCCCCACCGGGCACCTGCACATCGGCCACTTCTTCGGTTCGCTGCAGAACCGCGTCCGGCTGGCGCAGCAGGGCGTGGAGACCTTTGTCATCATCGCCGACTACCAGGTGATCACGGATCGCGACGGTGTGGGCCCCCTACGTGAGCGGGTCTACTCGTTGCTCACTGACTACCTGGCCATCGGCCTCGACCCGGCCGACGTGACGATCTTCACCCACTCGTCGGTGCCCGCCCTCAACCAGCTGATGCTGCCCTTCCTCTCCGTCGTGACCGACGCCGAACTGCGTCGCAATCCCACCGTGAAGTCTGAACTCGACGACACGGGCGAGCGCCCCATGTCCGGGCTCATGCTCACGTACCCGGTGCACCAGGCGGCAGACATCCTCTTCTGCCGGGCCAACCTGGTGCCCGTGGGCAAGGACCAACTGCCGCACATCGAGCAGGCGCGCGTGATCGCCCGTCGCTTCGACGAGCGGTACGGCCGGGCGGACGCGTCTAGGCCGGTGTTCCCGGAGCCGGAGGCGTTGCTCTCGAAGTCCGGCACGGTGCTCGGCCTGGACGGCACGAAGATGTCGAAGTCCAAGGGCAACACGATCGAGCTGCGGATGAGCGCCGACGAGACCGCCAAGCTGCTGAAGCGCGCCGTCACGGACTCGGACCGCCACATCACCTATGATCCGGCGAACCGTCCTGAGGTGTCCAACCTGGTGAACCTCGCGGCGCTGTGCCTCGGTAGGGAGCCGGAGGACGTTGCGGCCGAGGTCGGCGACGGTGGTGGCGGCGGGCTCAAGAAGCTCGTCACCGAGGCGGTCAACGAGTATTTCGCCCCCATCCGTGCCCGTCGGGCCGAGCTCGAGGCAGACTCCGGCCACCTGGAATCAGTGCTGGCCGCTGGCAATGAGAGGGCCAACGCAATCGCCGACCAGACCCTCGATGAGGTCCGGTCGGCGATGCAGATGTCCTACTGAGCTGAGGCTCAGCTCTCGGGCTTGACCTCAACCCCGGCGCGGGTGCGACGGCGACGACGCCGAGGCTTGCGCTCCGCCGCGGGCTGGGCCGCCGGCTGGTCGCCCTCCGCCTCCGTCGCCCGGTGGCGACGACGGCGCGGGGCTCCGGCCTCGGTAGCGGCGGAGCGCTGGCTGGCCCGACGTTCGCCGGTGCCGCGGAGGCTGGTCTCAGCCCGCTCCTTGGCCGCGATGGTGCCGGGCACGCGGCCCTTGGTGCCCTCGGGGATGTCGAGGTCCGTGTAGAAGTGCGGTGATGACGAGTAGGTCTCTGCCGGCTCCGCGAGCTCGAGGTCCAGCATCTGGGCGATCATCTTCCAGCGGTGCAGATCCTGCCAGTCCACGAGGGTCACGGACACGCCGTTGTTGCCCGCGCGGCCGGTACGCCCGATGCGGTGCACGTAGGTGGCGTCCGTGTCGGGGCATTCGTAGTTCACGACGTGGCTCACGTCCGGGATGTCGATACCGCGGGCCGCGACGTCGGTGGCCACCAGCACCTGGATGGTGCCGGAGCGGAACTTCTTCAACGCGCGCTCGCGGGCCTGTTGGTTGAGGTCGCCGTGGATGGAAGCGGCGGCGAAGCCGCGATCGACAAGCTCATCGGTGAGTCGCTGCGCGGCACGCTTGGTGCGGCAGAAGACCATCACCTTCGTGGTCTCGCGGCCCTGGAGCAGGCGGGCGACCATTTCCGGCTTGTCGAGGTCGTGGGCCTGGTACACGAACTGCTCGATGTCCGGGACGGTCATCTTTGCGTCGTGGCCCTCGGCGCGGATGTTGATGGGCTTGTTCAGCGTGGCGCGGGCCAGCGCCAGGATGGGCGCCGGCATGGTCGCGGAGAACAGCAGGGTCTGGCGGTTCTTGGGCGTCTTGCGCAGGAGCCGCTCGATGTCGGGCAGGAAGCCCAGGTCGAGCATCTCGTCGGCCTCGTCGAGGACGAGTACCTGCACGTGGCTCAGGTCGAGGGCCCCGCGGTCTGCGAGGTCCAGGAGGCGGCCAGGGGTGCCGACGGCGATGTCGATGCCCGTGGCGAGCGTGCCGAGTTGCTCGTCGTAGCTGGTGCCGCCGTAGATGGTGAGGACGCGCATCTTGAGATGCTTGCCCGCCATGTCCATGTCACGGCCGACCTGCAGCGCGAGTTCACGGGTGGGGCACACGACGAGGGCGCGGGGCTTGCCGTGCGCGGGTTTCTCGCCGTCCGACAGGGTCACCATGCGGTGCAGCAGGCTGACGCCGAAGGCGAGGGTCTTGCCGGTGCCGGTGCGGGCCTGGCCGATCACGTCGGCGCCCTGCAGGGCGAGCGGGATGGCGAGCGTCTGGATGGCGAAGGGATGGACGATGCCCGTCTCTGCCAACGCCGAGGTAATGGATTCGTGGATGCCGAGGTCAGCGAATGTGTCGCTGCCTGCAATCTCGTTGTCGCTCAGGGTACTGACCTTTTCGAGTGAGCTCACGGCGCGGGAGCCGCGACCGGAGACGGGCAGAGTGCGCCCGCGAGGGCCCACTCTACCGCAGCCGGTGTCTCAGACCGCTCCGAAGCCTACGGTTCGCGTGCTGGCGCTGCCGATGTCGATGTAGCCGACGCGTGAGGCGGGGATGACGACCCGGCGGCCCTTCACGTCCGTCAGTTCCAGGAGCCCTGAGTTCTCCATCGCTTCCCGCAACTGCGCAATGACCTCGTCGGACGAGGAAGTGGTGTCGATGCTGACTTCGCGGGCGACGTCGGTGATGCCGATCTTGATCTCCATGCGGCCAACTCTAGCGGCGCCGCCAAGGGCCAGGCGTCACTGCTCGATGCGTGCGACCACCACGGTGATGTTGTCCTTGCCACCCTGATCGTTGGCCCACGCGACGAGGGACTCGGCCAGCGCGGGAGGGTTCGGGTAGCGGCTGACGCAGGCGCTGAACAGCGCCGACATGTCCTCCGGGGAGCTCGCGTAGTTCCACAGCCCGTCGGTACAGAGCATGAGCCAGCCGTTGCTCTGGGGCTGGAGGGTGACGACCGACGGCGTGACGTTGGTGGCTTGGCGACCCAGCCACTTGGTGATGGCGTGCGCCTGGTTGGACTGCTCGGCGTCGTCGCGCGACATGCCCAGCATGATGCGCGCCTGCGCCATGGAGTCGTCGACCGAGAGGAGGTCTGTTGAGCCGTCGTCGCTGAACCAGTAGGCACGGGAGTCGCCGATGTTGCCGACGGCGATCATGCCGGGCAGGATCGCGGCGGCGATGAGCGTGCACGCCGAAGGGTCTTCAGCCGCGGCGAGCACCTCGTCGTTGGCGACCGCGAAGGCCTGGACGAAGGCCACGTTGGCCGGCGTCCCGGCGTTCAGGGCGGTGATCAGCGTCTCGACCGTCGCCTCCGTGGCCACCAACGAGGCCAGTTCGGAACCGTGGGCGGTGGTGACACCGTCGGCGATGGCGAGCACCGCCTCCGAGCGGGGTTCTGTCCGGACCGCCAGGCACATGGCGTCCTGGTTGGAGCGGTGCCGCCGGCCGGTGTCGCTGCACCCGGCCACCCAGGGGGCGGGCTCACGCACGTAATGTGCGCGCTCGGAGCGGGGCTGCGGTGTCGACTGGTCCGTCATGGACACCATCCTGTCAGGCGAGGGGGCCGGGCAGCGCCGGGCTCGTGGCGGTCGGCAGCGTGGGGTGCCAGAGGTCGCCTAGATTCTGCACCCGCTCCAGCATGGCGGTGGGATGTGTCCGGACCGGCGTGTCGGGGCCCAGGGCCGCCACCTCTTCCCACGTGAGGGGGGTCGCCACCGAGGGGACCTCCAGGCCGCGGACGGAGTAGGCGACCACCGTGTTGCGGGCCGCGAGGTTCTGGGCGAAGTCGACGAAGACCAACCCGGCCCGGGCGTTCTTGGCCATAGTCGCCACGAAGCGCTTCGGATGTCGCTGGGCGAGGTGCCGGGCCAACGACTGGGCGAACTGGTACACCTCTGAGGCGGGGGTGGGCGCGATGGGCACAGTCAGCTGGAGTCCCTTGTTCCCGGAGCTCTTGGGGTGCGACTCCAGCCCGACCTCAGCCAGCGTCGTGGCGGCGATGATGGCGCCCTTGGCGATCTCGTCCGGCGTGACGCCGGGGCCGGGGTCGAGATCGACCACCAGCGAGGTCGCCCGCGGCTCGTCCTCGCCGTCGATGACGATGCCGTCCTCGTGGGCAGTGGCTTCCGTGGTGCGCCACTGCGGGGTGTGCAGCTCGATCGACGCGATGTTCGCCAACCAGGCCAGATCCGCCCGCTGGGTGGCGGTCACGTAGCTGACCGTGCCGGCGCTGGTGGCCACGTCGACGGTCTGGACGAAGTCCGGGGTGCCGGCGGGTGCGTTCTTCTCGTAGAACGAATCGCCGGTGGTGCCGTCGGGGAAGCGCACCCGGGTCAGGGCCCGGTCCCGCAGGTGCGGGAGGAGCACCTCGGAGATCTCGACGTAGTAGTTGATCAGTTCGCCCTTGGTGAACCCGCTGGGGAACAACGGCTTGTGCAGATTGCTCAGGTTCAGCGTCAACCCGTCGATCTCGGTGGTGATCCGCTCGTTCATGCCCGGCCTCCTGATCCCAGCATGACATGGGCCGGTGTGAATTTGTCGCACCAGGATGGTTGCATGGTGCCCATGAGTTTCCGAGTGGTGCCGCCCCGCCATGTCGTCATGCCGGCACTCACGGCCGAGCAGGCGGAGTTGGCGGCGCCCGCCAACGGCGTCACGGTCGTGCTCGGTGGCCCCGGTTCGGGCAAGACCACACTCATCACCGAGGCTGCTGCGGCCAGGGTCGCGGCGGGTTCCCCCCTGGAGCGACTGATCGTGCTGGCCCACTCGCGAGCCGCAGCGCAGACGCTCCGCCGTGACATCACCCGCAGGCTCGACAGGGCACAGACCGAGGCGCACGTCACCACCATCCACGGTCTGTCGCTCGGCCTGCTGCGCCGGTTCCGGCCCCACGAGGACAGCCCGTGGCGCCTGCTGCGGGCGCCGGAGCAGGAGGCCCGGATCCGTGAACTCCTGGAGGGGATGGGCCCGGATGCGTGGCCGGAGGAGTTCAGGGCCGCGGTCGGCACCCGGGCGTTCGCCCGCCAACTGCGGGAGGTGCTGGCACGGGCGCGCCAGCTGTCACTCGATGCCGAATCCATCGCTGGCATGGCGACGGCGGGTGGGGACGAACTGTTCCGGGCCGCAGCCGTCTTCATCGAGGAATACCTCACCGTCGCGGATTTCGCAGGCACGCTGGATTACGCCGAACTCGTCTACCGCACGCGGCTGCTGCTCACCGAGCAGTCGGTCGCCGGGGGAGTGCGTGCCGCGTTCGACGCCGTCCTCGTCGATGACGCGCACGAGTCGGACCATGCACAGGTTGGTCTCGTCGGAGACCTCGCGCGGTTGGGCCTGCCGGTGCTGGCGGTGGGGGATCCGCACTCACGGATCGGTGGCTACCGCGGCGCCAGCCCCACCGCAATGGCTGACCTGGCGGCTCTTCCAGGTGCCCGCCGGGCGCAGCTGACGGGCGGCTTCCGGAGCCGGGCCGTGCTGGCGGAGTCGCTGGAGGTCCTGCGGCAACGCCTAGATCAGCGCCTGGCCTCACCGCCCCTCGGGGCCGTGCTCGGTGGCGGCGAGGTCACGGTGTCGGTCTACGACAACGAATCCGCGGAACTGGCGCAGGTCGCCGCGCAGTTGAGGTCCGCCGTGGCGCAGGACGGTCTGTCCTGGGCAGACCTGGTGGTGGTGACCCGGGCCGGGCGCGCGCAACTGAGCGCCGTGGCCAAGGAGCTCGTCAGGTTGGGCGTCCCCGTCGATGTCTCCGGTGACGAGATCGCGCTGGCCGAACAACCGGCCGTTTCCGTGTTGCTGCTCGCCCTGCGGATCTGCGCCGACGGTGGCGCTCCGGAGGCGGACGAGACCCGCCTGCTGTTGTCTTCGCCGCTCTGCGGCCTCGACGGCGTGGGCCAGCGACGGCTGGGTCGCGCGCTCCTCGCCCGGCATCGGACGGAGGGGACGTCGGCGGTGCTCCTCAGCCGGTCTCTCTCCGAGCCGTCGCTGCTGGAGGGGATCGACCTCCCAGAAGCGGCCCAGGCCGCTGCCCTGGCCGGGTTGCTGACCGAGGGGACGGCGCTGGCGGAGCGGGGCGCAGAGGTACAGGAGGTGCTGTGGCACCTGTGGTCGGCCACCGGGTGGCCGGAGCAGTTGCGGGAGCGCGCTCTGCGGGGGTCCCGCCGGGCGGACGCGGATCTGGACGCCATGGTCGAGTTGTTCGAACAGGCCTCGCGCGCAGATGACCTGCGCGGTGCCGCCGGTGCGCGCACCTTCATCGCCGAGTTGTCCGGTCAGGAGATCCCGGCAGACACCGGCCGCGAACTCGACATCGGCGGCCGGGGCGTCCGGGTGGTGACGGCGCACCGCACGCGTGGCCTCGAGTGGGAACGCGTCTGGGTGATCGGCGTCCAGGAGGGGCTGTGGCCCCGCCTCACCCGGGCCGGGCTGCTCGTAGACCCGGATCGCCTCGGCCCCGACGGCCTCGCCGCCCCGGGGCAGGCATCACACCTGTCCTCTGAGCGGCAACTGTTCTACGTCGCCTGTAGCCGTGCCCGCGCCGGTCTGCACGTCTCGGCGGTGCAGGGCGTCGACGGGGAGGGCGGGCGCCCCTCCCGGTTCCTCGGTGAGCTCGGAGCGGAGGCCCACCGCGTCAACGGTCGGCCGGGCCAACTCCTGTCCGCTTCGGCTTTGGTGGGGGAACTGCGGCGGGTCATGACAGATGACACAGCGGCACCGGGGCTCCGGCGCGCCGCGGCGCTGCGGCTCGCGGCCATGGCCACGGTGCAGAACCCCGACGGTGCGTCGGCCTTCCCGGGAGCCTCGCCCGGCACCTGGTGGGGGATGCGCGACACCAGCGGGACGGCGCACGAACACCGTGGCCCCATCCACCTCAACGGGTCCTCGCTGGCGCAGTTGCTCAGTTGCCCGCGCATGTGGTTCCTCTCGAGACGCGCTCAGGCGGAGCCGTCCCGCCAGTCCCGCGCCTCGGTGGGCGACGTGGTCCACGTCGTGGCCAAGCATGCCGCCACCGAGGGGCTCACCGCCGCACAGATGCACGCCAGGCTGGACGAGGTCTGGGAGAAGATCCCGTTCGAGACCGAGTGGCTGTCCGCCACTGAACGCTCGGAGATCTTTGCCGCAGTGGAGCGCTTCGCGAACTACCAGACCACCAACCCGCACGAGCTCCTGGCCGTCGAGAAGTCCTTCGAAGTGGGGCTGGACGTGGCAGGGGAACGGGTGGTGCTCAGGGGCACCGTCGACAGGCTCGAGCGCACCGCCGACGGCAGGCTCCGCGTCGTGGACCTCAAGACGGCCAGGAAGGTGCAGCGGCCACCGGAGGTGGTGGACAACCCGCAGCTCGGCATATACCAGTTGGCGGCAAGCCTGGGCGCCTTCAACGACGTTGCGGGCCAGAGTGCCGGCGTCGCACCGCCCGCCCTGATGTTCCTGCGTGGCGGCGAAACGCTCCCGTCGATGGTGGAACAGCCATCCATCGACGACGTGCCGGCCATCGAGGGGGAGGAACTCACAGTGGGGCCCACCTGGGTGCATGACAGGATCGCCAGCGCCGTGGACATCCTCCGGAGTGGCCGGTTCGAGGCGGCCGAGTGCACCGCATGTCGCTACTGCCCGTTCAAGGCTTCGTGCCCGGCACTCGCCGCGCCGGGGAAGACAGGCCACCGATGACCATCCACCCCATCCGTTCCCGGCTGTTCACAGATCCTCAGCAACTCTGTGACGCGCTGGACATTCCGTTCTCGGACGAGCAGCTGGCGTGCATCACCGCGCCGCTCGAGCCGGCTGTGATCATCGCCGGCGCAGGCAGTGGGAAGACCACCGTCATGGCCGCGCGGGTGGTCTGGTTGGTGGGCACCGGTCAGGTCCGTCCGGAACAGGTGTTGGGACTCACCTTCACCCGCAAGGCGGCGGCAGAGTTGGCCGGCAGGGTGGCTGATGCGCTTGCGCGCGCCAGGGTGCTGACCGGCGCGGAGGGCGAGGGCGCCGAACTGGTGATGACCTACGATTCCTTCGCCGCCCGCCTGGTGAGCGAGTTCGGCCTGCGCATCGGCATCGACAAGGACCCGGTCATGATCACCGGCGCCAGCCGGTTCCGCCTCGCCACGAGGGTGGTGGCGGATGCGCCGGGGCCCTTCCGGAGCATCAGCCGCCTCAGCCACCACTCCATCCCGGAACGGGTGCTCTCCCTGGACGCGGAGATGGCCTCCCACCTGGTGACCCCCCGCCAGATCCTCGAGCAGTCGGCCCGGAGTGAGACGGCCTTCCTCGACGCGCCCCTCTTCCGGGGGAAGGTCATGCGCGACGTGGCCAAGGCGCTGGACGCAACGGAGGAGCGTCGCGAACTCCTCTCGCTGGTCATGCGCTACCAGGAACTCAAGCGCCGCCTCGGCGTCGTCGAATTCGCGGACCAGCTGCGCGAATCAGTCCGGCTGGTCACAGAGGTCCCGGATGTGGGCCGCGAACTGCGCCACCGGTTCCGGGTGGTGCTCCTCGACGAGTACCAGGACACGTCCTCCGCCCAGGCCGAACTGCTGCGCCGCCTTTTCACGGGGCCGGTGAACTCGGATGCCATGGGCTTCCCCGTCACCGCCGTCGGAGACCCCTACCAGGCCATCTACGGATGGCGGGGCGCCGCCTCCGGCAACATCCTCGAGTTCCCCTACCAGTTCCGTCGCTCAGACGGTGCCCCCGCCGAACGCCAGACGCTCAGCATCAACCGGCGTAGCGGTCACCGCATCCTGGAGGTGGGCAACTCGCTGGCTTCAGGGCTGCATGCTGCTCCTGGCGAGGAGGGCGTTTCGCTCGTGGCCCCCCAGGGGGCGCCAGCCGGCGCCGTGGCGGCGGCCATGTTCGACACCTTCCGCGACGAGGTCGACTGGCTGGCGGAGACTGTCATCTCGCAGCATGACGGTGGCCGGTCCTGGAAGGACCAGGCCGTCCTGGTCAGGCGTAACGCGGCGCTCGCCCCCATCTTCGAGGCGTTGCGTGACCGCGACGTGCCCGTCGAGATCGTCGGCCTCGGGGGGCTGTTGGGCCTTCCGGAAGTGGCCCCCATCGTTGCCACGCTGCGCGTGCTGGACGACGTGACCGCCAATCCGGAGGTTGCCATGCTCCTCACGGGGCCGCGGTGGAACCTCGGGCTGACCGACATGGAGGTGCTGGGGGCGCGGGCACGGGAACTGGCAACGCAATCCGCCATCGGCACCCCGGAGAGCGACGACCTCATCAGGGCCGTCACGCAGGCAGACCCGGGCGAGGTGGTGTGCCTCCTCGACGCGGTGGCAGACCCCGGGGACGCGCCGCTGAGCGCGGAGGGCCGCCGGCGGCTCGGCCGCTTCCACCACGAGATCACCGCCCTCCGCCGGCATGCCTCCGAGCCGGTGGCAGACCTCGTCACCAGGGTGATCGCCACCCTCGGGTTGGAGGCCGAACTCATCGCCACCGGCGCCGACACCACCCAGGTCGCCAGGTTCGTCGCAGAGGTGGCCAGCTACGTCGACGTGGATGGCGACGGCAGCCTCACCGGCCTGATCGCCTACCTCGACGCCGAATCCGAACAAGGCGAAGGCCTCATGCAGGCCGTGCCCAGCGAGGAGGATTCGGTCAAGCTCATGACGGTGCACCGCGCCAAGGGCCTGGAGTGGGACACGGTGTTCCTGCCCAGCCTCGTGGACAAGGTCTTCCCGTCGGAGTCGAGGTCCGGAGTGTGGCCCCAGCGGGCCGATGTGCTGCCGGGGCCGCTGCGGGGCGACGCGGGCTCGATTCCGCAACTGGGGGAGCACACCAAGAAGGGCATCGACGCGTACCGCGACGCGCTGAAGGACGAACACCGCCTCTCGGAGGACCGGCTCGCGTACGTCGCCGCCACCCGCGCCAAACGCCTGCTGCTGGCCTCGGCCCACCTCTGGACGCCCGGCAACATCCGTCCCCGGGCAGAGTCCCCGTACTTCACCGTGATCCGCGAACTCTGCGAGGCGGCCGGCACGGACCTCGACAACGCCACCCGCTCCTCGGATACCAACCCCATCCCGGCAGAGCCGGTCCGGGCCGTCTGGCCCGTCGAACTCGACGAGGACGGCATCGCGCGGCGCGCGGCAGCCGCTGAGCTCATCACCCGAGCCACCGAACTGGCCGATGCCACCGAACAGGACCAGTTGAGATGGACGTGGGAGTCGGGTGTCATAGCAGACGAGGACGCCGCCACTGTCGCCGCCTGGGACGAGAGCATCAGGCACCTCACCGAACTGGCCCAACGCCGCGGAGACCGCTCGGTGGCGCTGCCGGACGGGCTGTCGGCCACCGCGCTGATCGCCCTTCAGACAGACCAGAGCGCGTTCGCGGCCGGACTGCTGCGGCGCATGCCCCGCAGACCTTCGACGGCCGCCCGCGTGGGCTCCAGGTTCCATGAATGGCTCCAGGAACGCTTCCTCCTCCCCGCCTCGTTGGAGGAACTGGAGGCGCAACCCACGGCGGCCACGGCGGAACTGACCAGGCTCATCGAAGCATTTGAGGCCGGTCAGTTCGCGCACCGGATGCCGATGGGCGTGGAGGTGCCGTTCCTCATGCGCCGGGGCCCGCACGTGCTGCGCGGTCGCATCGACGCTGTCTACGCCTGGCCCCGGGACGGACTCGAGTACCTCGTCGTGGACTGGAAGACCTCCAACCAGGCAGCAGATCCCCTCCAGCTCGCGGTGTACCGGCAGGCCTGGGCGGAGGCCCGTGGAGTGGATCCGGCCGCAGTGGGTGCGGCGTTCTACCATGTGCTGACGGACCAGTTGAGGTTCGTGGAGGCCCCCGTCGGCCTCGTCGACCGGGCCCTGGAGGTTGCTGAAGCATGAGCAGGTGGCTGGATCGCTCCCCGCTGGACCGGCTGCCCATCGGGCGCGGTGCAGCAGAGGTGGAAGCGCTGTGGCGGGGTGCCGTGGTCGTCGAGGTGGACGCCGAGGGCACGATCGCGTCGGAACAGGGACGCCCACGCCCGCTGCGGTCGCCGGGGGCGAGGCAGCCCGAGGACATCCTGTTGGGCATCGTCGAGGGTGTGGCGTGGTTCGCCCGCGGCGTCGACGCTGTCTCTGGCGAGGCCATGAGCTGGCGCGACACCCAGCCGGATTCGCTTGACCCGTTGGCCACCGGCGTCGCGCTCGCCCGGTGGCACGCCGGGCAGCCGCCGTGCGAGAACTGCGGTTCGGCCACCAGGCCGGATCAGGCCGGTGCCCGGCGCATCTGCACCGGCTGCGGAACACTCCAGTTCCCCCGCATCGACCCGTGCGTCATCGTGGCGGTCACAGATCCCGACGACAGGCTGCTGCTGGCCAGGCAGGCGCAGTGGGCGCGCGGACGCATCTCGGTCATCGCAGGGTTCATCGAAGCGGGCGAGTCTGTTGAACAGGCGGTGCACCGCGAGGTGCACGAAGAGGTGGGGGCGCGGCTGACGTCCCTGACGTACTTCGGTTCCGAGCCGTGGCCCATGCCTCGTTCACTGATGCTCGGGTTCCAGGCCCGTGCCGAAGATGCGCAGATAACAGTGGACGGCGACGAGATCTCTGAGGGTGCGTATTACACCCGGTCAGATCTCGCCGCCGCCTTGGCTGCGGGTGAGGTGATCCTCCCTGCCGGGGCCTCGCTTGCGCGGGCCCTCATTCAGCGCTGGCTCAGTTCTGGTTGAGCCTGCTGGTTTCGTCCTGGATCCGGGTGGCCACCTCAAGGAGCTTCTCCTTGTGGGCAGCGGCGTGGTGGGCGCAGAAGAGCAGCTCACCGCCGGACTGGAGGAATACGCGCAGGTAGGCCTGGGCGCCGCAGCGATCGCAGCGATCGACAGCGGTCAGGGTGGGATCCGTTGCGAGTTCGGTCATCATGGCCTCCTGCCTTATCTTTCTTACCTTCTCATGTATCAACGTACCTGGGGGGCGGAATGTTCCCTGGGCGCCGCGCCCGCGTTTCACTGACACGGTCCGTCGGTGCGCACGGGTACCCTGTCTGGGTGCAGACCCCGAAGACCCCACCGCTGTCCCGTGACTACGAGGCGAAGAACCTTCTCGTCCTCGAAGGGCTCGAGGCCGTGCGCAAGCGGCCTGCCATGTACATCGGCTCGACGGACACCCGCGGTCTCATGCACTGCCTCTGGGAGATCATCGACAACGCCGTGGACGAGGCCCTGGCCGGCTTCGGCGAGGAGATCGAGGTGATGCTGGGCGCCGACGGTTCCGTCAGCGTGCACGACCACGCCCGCGGTGTGCCGGTGGACAAGGAACCCCGCACCGGGCTCAGCGGCGTCGAGGTGGTCTTCACCAAGCTGCATGCGGGCGGTAAGTTCGGCAACTCGTCCTACACGGCCACCGGCGGCCTGCACGGCGTCGGCGCCTCCGTCGTCAACGCGCTGTCGTCGCGCCTCGATGTCCAGGTGGACCGCGACGGCAGCACCTGGGAGATGAGCTTCCGCCGTGGCGTACCCGGCGTCTTCGACGGCGAAGGTCCTGAGGCGAACTTCACCCCCGCCAGCGGCATCCGCAAGATCAAGAAGGTTGCCAAGGCCAAGTCGGGCACCCGCGTGCGGTACTGGCCGGACAGGCAGATCTTCCTCGCAGACGCCGAATTGTCCCTCCGCCACCTCCATGACCGCGCGCGTCAGACGTCCTTCCTGGTGCCCGGCCTCAAGATCGAGGTCACGGATGCGCGCGCCGGTGAGCCCGCCGTCGAAACGTTCCTGCACGTGGGCGGGATCACCGAATTCGCTGATTTCCTGGCGCCGGACGCCGCGCTCACCGAGATCATCCGGCTGGAGGGCAGGGACTCCTTCGTGGAGACTGTGCCCATGCTCGACGACAGTGGCGCGATGACCCCCACCGACGTGGAACGCGACCTCGACGTGAACATCGCGCTGCGCTGGGGCACCGGCTACGACACGGTGCTGAAGTCGTTCGTGAACATCATCGCCACCCCGAAGGGCGGCACCCACGTGCAGGGCTTCGAGCGGGGCCTCACCCGTGCGCTGGTCAAGTCCTATGAGGGCACCCGCGGGCTCCTGAAGGCCGGCGAGGAAGTGGTCAAGGAAGACTGCGTCGAAGGCATGACCGCCGTCGTGACGGTGCGTCTGGCCGAGCCGCAGTTCGAGGGCCAGACCAAGGAGGTGCTGGGCACCCCCGCCGTCAACCGGCTGGTGGCGCGCGTCGTGGAGTCGGAGATGGGCAAGTTCCTCACCTCCCCCAAGACGCGACAGATGGCACGCACCTTGCAGGAGAAGGTTGTCTCGGCCGCGCGCACGCGCGTGCAGGCACGTGCGCACCGGGAGACCCAACGCCGCAAGAACGCCCTCGAATCCTCGACGCTGCCGCCCAAGCTGAAGGACTGTCGCTCCACCGCGGTGGACAGCACCGAACTGTTCATCGTGGAGGGCGACTCTGCACTGGGCACCGCGAACGTGGCCCGCAATTCGGAGTTCCAGGCGCTGCTGCCCATCCGGGGCAAGATCCTCAACGTGCAGAAGGCCTCCATCGGCGACATGCTGAAGAACGCCGAGTGCGCCTCGATCATCCAGGTGGTGGGCGCCGGGTCCGGCCGCTCCTTCGACGTGGATTCGGCCCGCTACGGCAAGATCATCTTCATGGCGGACGCGGATTCCGACGGCGCCCACATCCGCTGCCTGCTCGCCACCCTCTTCTTCCGTTACATGCGCCCCCTCGTGGAGGCCGGCCGCGTGTTCTCAGCCGTTCCACCGCTGCACCGGTTCGAGCTGATCAACCCCAAGAAGGGCTACGACAAGTACATCTACACGTACTCAGATGCCGAGTACCAGCGCAAGTCGCTCGAACTCACCAAGCGGGGACAGAAGTTCAAGGAGCCGCAGCGCTACAAGGGCCTCGGTGAGATGGACGCGGACCAGCTGGCAGACACCACGATGAGCCCGAAGCACCGGATGCTGCGCAGGCTCACCGTCGACGATGCGGAAGCTGCCGAGCGCGTCTTCGAGGTCCTCATGGGCAACGAAGTGGCTCCTCGTAAAGAGTTCATCATCGAGGGTGCTTACGCCCTTGAAGCGGATCGCATCGACGCCTGACGCTGGTTCCCGCCTGCTGAGCCGGCGTCAGTCAGCGACGAGGACGACGGAGAGGTGGCGCGGGCCGTGGACGCCCTCGACCCGGCTCAACTCGATGTCGCTCGTCGCTGAGCCGCCGCTCAACCACGTGACCGGGCGACGCTCGCGGATCGCCGGAGCCAGCCGGGCGATGCCCTCGGGAACGTCGCTCACCACCTGGTACTCGTGCACCACGCAGATGTGGCGGTCCGGAAGCAGTGTCAGGGCGCGGCGGCCCTGACCCTCGCCGTGGTCGAGGGCGATCGTGCCCGAATCAGCCATGCCGACCGCCGCCGTCGTCACCACCGCGTCGATGGCGTTCAGCTCGGCGTGGGTCAACTGCGGGTCGTCGCGGTGCAGCGCGAAGCCGGCATGTCGGAGCGCTGCGATCCACGCCTCGGGGAACCCCGCCGGCACCACGATGCTCTTCGTGTCCAACGCTTCCAGGGCTTCGACGATCATGGCCGCCGCCCCGTCGGGGGCGCAGCGGCGGACCGCGGCCTTGTAGTCCTCGACCTTCTCGACGAAGTCCGCGATCACGTCCTTGGTGCCCAGGGGGCGGCCGTAGACCCAGTCGACGGGCACGTCGACCATCGGATCCGTTTCGGTGACGTCCTGGGTGGCTCGGCGGATGCGTTGCAACACCTCTTCGCGTGCGCTCATTGTTCGTCTCCTTCGTGCTCGTCCTTCCACCACTGGCGGAAGGTCTGCGTGGGTGGGGCTTCGGCGTCGCGGGCCTGCAGCCAGCGCGAGGCCAGCGGGATGGGCATGGGGCCGAGCCACTTGCCGCGGAAAATGCGGCCGGCGAAGCGGCTGCCGAGTTGGACCGACGCCAGGTTCCGGCCGTCCTTCATCACCCAGCCGGCGCCCTTCATCAGCAGTTGCTCACCGGTGGGGTGCTTGGCCGTCTTGCGTTCGACGGCCTTGTGGCGCAGGTGCACCAGGATGTCGGTGAACGGGATCCGCACCGGGCACACCTCGTTGCAGGCGCCGCACAGCGTCGAGGCGAACGGCAGCGCGCGCGTGTTCGCGTCGTCCATGCCGCGCAGTTGCGGGCCGAGGATGGCGCCGATGGGGCCGGGGTACGGCGACCCGTAGGCGTGGCCGCCCACCCGCTCGTACACGGGGCAGATGTTGAGGCAGGCGGAGCAGCGGATGCAGCGCAGCGCAGCGCGGCCCTCGGGATCGGCCAGGACGTCGGTGCGTCCGTTGTCGAGCAGCACCACGTGGAGGTCCTGCGGGCCTTCGCCGGGCGTCACGCCCGTCCACATCGAGGTGTACGGGTTCATGCGCTCGCCGGTGGAGGAGCGGGGGAGCAACTTGAGGAAGACCTCCAGGTCCTCCAGCGTCGGGAGCACCTTCTCGATGCCGACGACGGAGACCAGCGTCTCGGGGAGGGTCAGGCACATGCGGCCGTTGCCCTCGGATTCGACGATGACGAGCGTGCCGGTGTCGGCCACGATGAAGTTGCCGCCGGAGACAGCCATCTTCGCGCGCAGGAACTTCTCGCGCAGGTGCAGGCGGGCGGCCTCGGCGAGTTCGGCCGGGTCGTCGGAGATGGGCTCGGGGGCGGGCCTACCGTAGCGGCCCATCTCCTCCTTGAAGATCTCGCGCACCTCGGAGCGGTTGCGGTGGATGGCGGGCACGAGGATGTGGCTGGGCAGGTCATGGCCCAACTGCACGATGAGTTCGGCCAGGTCCGTCTCCCAGGCGGCGATGCCCTCGGCCTCGAGGTGCTCGTTGAGGTCGATCTCCTGGGTGACCATCGACTTGATCTTGACCACCTCGTCGACGCCCTTGGCCTTGGCGATGTCCGTGACGATGCGGTTGGCGTCGGCCGCGTCACGTGCCCAGTGCACGGTGATGCCGGCTGCTGTCATGGCCTCCTCGGCCTGCAGGAGGTAGCGCTCGAGGTGGCGTGCCACGCGGTCCTTGATCTGGGCCGCCGCGGTGCGCAGCTCCTCCCATTCGGGCACCTCCGAGGCGCGGACGATGCGCTTGGCGCGGATGGTCGACGTCGCGTGGGTGAGGTTCTTGCGTTGCTCCGCGTTCTGCAGACTCGCCTTCGCTGCCTGCGGGAACTCGGGGATGCCCAGCCACGAGCCGGGCTCAGGGGTGCGGCGGTTCATCGCGCGTCCTCCTCGGTGGCGGCCAGGATCTCGGCCAGGTGGATGGTCTTGACGCCGGAGCGGCCGCGGTGCAGCACGCCGCCGATGTTCATCAGGCACGCGTGGTCTCCGGCCACGAGGTACTCGGCGCCGGTGGTGCGCACATGGCGGGCCTTGTCGGAGGCCATGGCGATGGACACGTCAGGGTTCTTGAGGGAGAAGGTGCCGCCGAAGCCGCAGCACTCCTCGGCCTTCGGCAGGTCGATCAGGTCGATGCCGCGCACGTCCCTCAACAGCCTCAGGGGGCGGTCGCCCACCTTGGCGACCCGCACCGAATGGCAGGTGGGGTGGTAGGTCACGCGGTGCGGGAAGTAGGCGCCCACGTCGGTGACGCCGAGCACGTCGACGATGAACTCGCTCAGCTCGTAGGTGCGGGCCGCCGTCGCCGTCGCGTCGCGTTCGAGGCCGGCATCGCCGGCGTGGCGGGCGAGCATGGGGTGCTGCTCCCGCACGGAACCGACGCAGGAACCGGAGGGGGCGACGATGTAGTCATAGTCCCCGAATGAGCGCACGTAGTTGCGCACGGTGGGCACCGCCTCGTCCCAGTAGCCGGTGTTGGTCATGATCTGCCCACAGCAGGTCTGGCGTTCCGGGTACGAGACGCGGCACCCGAGGCGCTCGAGGAGTCGCACTGTGGCGATGGGCACCGACGGTTTCATGGTGTCGGTGATGCACGTAGCGAACAACGCGACGTGGGGGTTGACGTTCATGGCAGTGGCCTTTCGGGGATCAGGGGAGCAGCCAGGAGAGCACGGGGGTGGACATGAGCCCGGAGAGCAGGCACAGCAGGGCGAGCAGCACGAAGCTCCATCCGATGATGCGGCGCAGGATCGTGGACTCGGCGCCGGCGATGCCGATGGCGGTGGCGGCGATCGTCAGCGACTGCGGCGAGATCATCTTGCCCACCACGCCGCCGGCCGCATTGGAGCCGACGAGCAGCGCGCGCATCGATTCGGTGCCGAGGTGCGAGCCTGGGCCGATCTCGGCGCCCACTCCGGATTGGAGGCTGGAGAACAGGATGTTGGCCGACGTGTCGGAGCCGGTCACGTAGGTGCCGATCCAGCCGAGGACCGGGGCCACGTAGGGGTAGAGGGCGCCGGCGCCCGCGAAGAAGAGGCCGAGCGCCAGGGTCTGGCCCGAGTCGCCCATCACGTAGGCCAGCGCCACGACGCTGCCGATGGTGAGCATCGCGAAGCGCAGCTTCTTCGCGTTGGTCCACAGCACGCCGAAGATCTCTCCGATGCCCATCCGGTAGATGAGGCCGGTGACGATGGCCACGAAGGCGAGCAGGATGCCCGGCGTCGACGCCCAGGCGAGCGTGTAGGACTGGTGGGCGGCCGGGTTGCCGGCGACGTCCAGCAGCCCGCCCAGGCCGGGCCAGGCGAACTTCACGTCGGTGGCGGCCAGCGCGGCCTTCACCGGCGGCAGCGCCGCGACTCCGAACACCACGATGACGAGCAGGTAGGGCACCAGTGCCATCATGATCCGGCCTCCGGTCAGTGCCTCGCCCGAGGTGCGGCGGGCATCGACCGGTGCGTCCTTCTCGACGGCGGGGTCGATCTTGATGCCGATCCGTTGGGCCGCCTCCGCGCCACCCCTCGGGTGCCACACCTTGAGGAAGGCGATGGCCACGATGACGCTGCTCACGGCGGCGAACACCTCGGTGAGGTTGTAGAGGGGCGTGGCGGACACGATCCACTTGGCGATGCCGAAGGTGACGCCGACGACCAGGCCGAAGGGCCAGCCTTCACGTAGGCCGCGCTTTCCGTCCATCACCGCGAGGAGCAGGAAGGGCACCACGAGGCACAGCAGTGCGGTCAGCCGGCCGGTGATGGGGGAGATGGCCAGCACGTCGTCGAACCCGCCCGTCTTGGCGGCCATCAGCACCGGAAGGCCGACGGCGCCGAACGCGACGGGGACGGTGTTGGCGAGCAGCGCGATGAGCGCAGAGCGCAGGGGCGAGAAGCCGATCGCGATCAGCATGGCCGCGGTGATGGCGACGGGGGCGCCGAAGCCGGCGAGGGCCTCGAGGAGGCCGCCGAAGCTGAACGCAATGAGGAGGCCCAGGACCCGGGGGTCATCCGAGATGAGGAAGAAGGTGCGCCGCAGGTCATCGAAGCGGCCGGAGGCCACCGTCACCTCGTACATCCAGATGGCGGTCAGCAGGATCCAGATGATGGGGAACAGCCCGTAGACGAAGCCGTGCACGCTGGTGGCCAGCGCGGTGGTCAGCGGCATGCCGAAGGCAGTGACGGCGACCAGCACGGCCGTCGCCCAGGAGAAGGGGCCGGCGAGATGGGCCTTCCAGCGCAGCGCGCCGAGGGTGATGAGCATCGCGATCACCGGGACGGCCGCCACGAGCGCGGACAGCCACTGGGCGCCCAGGGGGTTAGTGACCGGTTGGAAGGTTTCCAGCAACATCGGTGAACTCCGTCGTTCATATGGTCTGACCATTACTAATGGTCAGACCATAAGCTCTGGAGACGCGGCTGTCAACTGGATGGGACACAATGGGGTGCTATGACCACCGGCGGCTTTGAGAACGCGCTCGACTACCTGACGGGCGAGATCCTCGCCGGGCGCTTCGGAGCCGGTGACAGGCTGCCCAACGAGCGCGAGCTCTCCAGCCAGCTCGGGGCAAGCCGCAGCGCGGTCCGTGAGGCCATCAAGGTGCTGCAGGCCCAGGGCGTGCTGAGCTCGGCCACCGGGCGGGCCGGAGGCACCACCGTCGGGACGGGGCAGGGCGTCGCCTTCGGCCGCATGCTGAAACTGCACGTCGCGCTGGAGGCAGTCTCCTTCGCCGAGATCACCGAGACACGCGTGGTGCTGGAGCGCGCCGCCGCGCTGGCTGCCGTGGGCCAGCCGATGGGAGAGGTGAGGCGCCTCGCCGAGGAGATGGTCACCGTGACCCGGCCCGCCGCGTTCAACGACCTGGACACCGCGTTCCACGTCGCCATCGCCGCGGCCGGCGAGAACCGGCTCATCCGCGACATGACCATCGCGATCCGCGAGGCGGTGGCTGAGAGGATCCTCAGCGCTGAAGAGCGCCTGGCGCACTGGGAGGAACTACGCGCCAGGCTGGTCCAAGAACACGTACACATCGTCGACGCCCTGGAAACCGGCGACGGGGAGCGCGCCGCCCAACTGAGCGAGGAGCACGTGCGCAACGCGCTCGCCGCGCTCAGCTAGACAGCAGCCCCCGAGGTGGCGAGCAGCGAGCTAGAGGACCTGGGTCAGAAGGCCGGTGTCGACGTCGTAGATGAAGCCGCCGACCTCGGCGTGACCCTTGATCAGCGGGTGGTTGGCGATCATGTCCACGTCCGAGCGGAGCCGCGAAGCCTGATCAGGGTTGGCCCCGAACGAGAGCCAGGACGTATCCGTGCCGGTCTTGGCGGAGATGACCCTGCGGAGATCCTCATCGGTGCCGGAAGCCATGGCGCAGCGGGTGTGCGGCACCACCATGATGCGGTCCACCTGGAGGAGCTGGACGCTCAGCACGCAGCCGGTGACCACCGACGTGGTGACCCGTCCCCCGGGGGAGCGCAGGATCTTCGCGTCGCCGATCCGCAACCCGACCATGTCGAGTGGCTCGATGCGCGAATCCATGCAGGTCACGATGCAGACGCCCGCCTTGGCGATGCCGTCGAAGTAACCATCGGTGAAATCCGCTGCGTAGGCTTTGTTGGCCGCCATCAGGTCGTCAAAGTCGCTCATGCGAGGTGCATCCCTTCGTCGCGGAAATGTTACTCCCCGAAGAGGGTGTCGCCGGTTTCTGTCCGGGGAGCGACGCCCGCATCACGGCCCGCCAGCATCGTCACCGGCTGGGACAGCGGAGTGCCGGAGCCGTCGCGTCGTCCATGTTCGCGGGGCAGTTCGACCGGCGAACCGCTGGAGGCCGCGGCGACCACTGGGCGTGGGCCGATGGCCGCGATGAGGAGGGTGTCCTCGCCCTTCAGGAAGCGGTGCGCGCGCACGCCGCCCGTGGCCCGGCCCTTGGCCGGGAACTCGGACAACGCCGTGACCTTCGCCAGGCCGGTCTCGGTACCGGGCAGCGAGGTCGACGAGCCGGAGATGGTGACCACGTCGTCCGTGGCGGGGTCGACCGCGCCGAACCAGACGGCGGTGGCGCCGGCCGACAGCTTCATGCCGGCCATCCCGCCACCGGTGCGGCCCTGGGGCCTGACGATGGACGCCGGGAAATGGAGCAGCTGGGCGTCGGTACTGAGGAAGGCCAGATGCTTCGACTCGTCGTGCAGCTCGACGGCGCCGACCACCTCGTCGCCGTCCTTGAGGGCGATGACCTCCCACGAGTCGCGGACCAGCAGATCCGGGCGGACCCGCTTCACGATGCCCTGACGGGTACCGAGGGCCAGCCCCGGAGACTCGGTATCGAAGGTGGTCAGGCCCAGCGCTCGCTCACCGGGCTCGAGGGGCCACAGTTCGTGGGCGAGGCTGCCGCCCTGGAGGCTGGTTCCCGAAGCCGTCAGCGGGACGGTGGGCAACTCGATGGCGCGGCAGCGGAGGACGCGGCCGCGGTTGGTCAACACCCCGAATTCGCCGTGGGCACTCGTCTTCACCCTGGCGATGACCACGTCGTGCGCGGCCCGGCCCTCGGTGGGGAGCGGGCCGAAGTCACTGGTGCGCGCCACCAGCCACGTGCCGCTCAGGAGCACCCAGCATGGATGGTCCGGCACCTCGAGGGGCGCCGCCTTCACCGTGGTGGGCACGCCGGAGGAGGCCAGCAGGATGGTGCGACGCGGGGTGCCGAACTCCTTGGCCATCGCCGCGAGCTCGGTGCTGACGAGACGGCGCAGCACCGCCGGGTCCTCGATGATCTCGCGCAGGCCGGCGATGGTGGTGGCCAGTTCGTCGGCCTCCTTCTCCAGCTCGATGGTCGAGAACCGGGTGAGGCGCCGCAGCTGCATGTCGAGGATGTAGGTGGCCTGCAGATCGTCCAGGTCGAAGGCGCCCATGAGGCGTTCCTTGGCCTGGGCGCCGTCGTCGGAGGAACGGATGATGGCGATCACGTCGTCGATATCGGCGATGGCGATGATGAGACCGCGCACCAGATGCATGCGTTCTTCGGCCTTGGTGAGCCGGTGGTTCGTGCGGCGCAGGGTGACGTCGAGGCGGTGGTCGAGGTAGACCTCCAGCATCTCCTTCAGCGTGAGCGTGCGCGGCTGGCCTTCGACGAGCGCCACCGCATTGATGGCGAAGGTGTCCTCGAGCTTGGTGGCCTTGAAGAGCTGCTCGAGCAGGGCCTCGGGGTTGATGCCGTTCTTCACCTCGATGACCAGGCGGGTGCCGTGGGCGAGGTCCGTGAGGTCCTTGACGTCCGCGATGCCGGTGAGCTTCTTGTCCTGGACGCCCTTCTTGATCTGCTCGATGATGCGCTCGGGCCCGATCATGTAGGGCAGTTCGGTCACCACGATGCCCATGCGCCGGGGGCTGACCTTCTCGATGCGGGTGGTGGCGCGCAGCTTGAGGGAACCGCGGCCGGTGGCGTAGGCGTCGCGGATACCGTCGAGCCCGACGATCTTGCCGCCCGTGGGGAAATCCGGGCCGGGGATGTGGCGCATCAGCTCGTCGAGTTCGATGCCCGGGTTCTTCAGGAGTTGCTGGAGGCCGGCGATCACTTCGACGAGGTTGTGCGGCGCGATGTTGGTGGCCATGCCCACCGCGATGCCCGCGGCGCCGTTGACCAGCAGGTTGGGGAACGCGGCCGGCAGGACGACGGGCTCGGTCTCCTTGCCGTCGTAATTGGGTTTGAAGTCGACGGTGTTCTCGTCGATGCCCCGGGTCATGGCCTGCGCGGGCAGCGCCATCCGGCATTCGGTGTAGCGCATGGCGGCCGGGCCGGCGTCGAGGGAGCCGAAGTTGCCGTGCCCGTCGATCAGGGGGAGGCGGACGGACCACGTCTGGCCCATGCGCACCAGCGCGTCGTAGATGGCGGTGTCGCCGTGGGGGTGCAGGAGGCCCATGACCTGGCCCACGACACGGGCGCACTTGACGTGGCTGACGTTGGGTCGGACCCCCATCTGGTCCATCGAGTAGAGGATGCGGCGCTGGACGGGCTTGAGTCCGTCGCGGGCGTCCGGCAGTGCCCTGGAGTAGATGACCGAGTAGGCGTATTCCAGGAAGCTGGTCTCCATCTCCTGGGTGACGTCGACGTCGAGGATGTGTTCTTCCTCATTGAGTTCGTCGTCGATCGTCCGCTTGGTCATCGGGCGCTCTCCTCAGGTTGTGGGACTACAGCAACCTGGAGAGCTTATCGCCCAAACCGTCGCCGTCAGGCGCACGCACCTCCGGCGCCGTGTCGGGTTCCCACCTTTCGTCGCTCTGCGGCACCTCCATGGGAAGGCCGTGGGCCAACGTGTGCTCGCCGGGCGTCAGTTGGCGGATGGCGCGGGCGCGGACATGCTCGGGCTGGAGGCTGGCGAACTCGGCGTACAGGTCCGGGTCGTGCTGGCCGTCGTCGCCGACGAGGACCCAGCGGATGTTGGGGAGGTCACGGGCCAGTTCGCGCAGGCAGCGACGCTTGTGGTCCGGGCCGCTGCGGAACCAGCCGGTGTTGGTGGGGCCCCAGTCCGTCAGCAGCATCGCGCCCTGCGGGATCCCGTGCCGCGCGATGAACCGCTTGATCATCGGGAACGTGTTCCAGGCCCCCGTCGAGATGAAGATGATGGGTGCGCCGGGGTGCTGGGCGAGCAGTTGCTGGTACAGCCGCGCCATCCCGGGGACGGCCTGGCGGGCCTGTTCCGTCAGCACGAACGAGTTCCAGGCGGCGAGCATTGGCCGGGGGAGCGAGGTGCTGAGGATGGTGTCGTCGATGTCGCTGACGATGCCGAAGTCCACGTCGTCGCCGATCACCTGGACGCTGGCCAGCGCGGAGGCGCCACCCTCGCCCTCGAGGGTCACCGAGTGCCAGCCCGGCGCCAGCCCTGGGTTCCGGACGCGCACGTCGATGAAGCCGCCTCTGTCTGCCTGGACGGGGATACGGACGTCGCCGATCACCACCGACACGATGGCGTTGACCTTGGCGGCGGCCATGAAGTTGCGCCAGCCGCGGCGGTAGATGAGGGCAGAGGCTGCCTGCACGATGCCCAGCGTGTCGGACGGGCGCAGCACGACCCGGGCGAGGATGCGTAACTGCTCGCTGGTGCCGTAGCCGGTGTAGGAGATGATCGACTCCTGCCAGCCCCTGCGGCCGAGCGCGCTGTTCAACAGCGAGTTGAGTCGGTCTTCCATGCGGGCTGCGATGAAGGGGCGAGAGGCCATGAACCAAACCTATCCGGCTCCGTGACAGAATGGCCCGGTGACCGCCGACAACCAGACTCTCCCCACCGGCCTCATTGACGAGATCGCCGAATGCGGGTTCTATCCCAGCCTCGTTGCCGAGACGGTGCTGATGGGATTGCAGGGTCGACCGGTGCTGCACTACCTCGTGCAGCACGAGGCCACCTTCGCGGGGCACGAACTGCACCGGCACATGACGGTGCTGGTCCTCACGGAGCAGCAGTTGCAGATCTGTCACATCGACGAGGGTGAGGGCGGCCGCGCAGAGGCGCTCGCCACCTCTGAGGTGGTCGCGCTGCGGGCCATCGATTCCGTCGTGGTGACGCGGGCCATGGCCAATCCAGAGACGCGCTCCGGGCTGAACGAAGCCTGGCTGACGATCGTCTGGGGCGCCGCTCGCCGGCTCGACCTGGGCCCGGCCACGTGTGAGGACCCCACCTGCGAGGCGGACCACGGCTACACGGGTGTGCTGCAGCCCGACGACATCACCGTGCGCATGAGCCCCGCGGCGGACGGTGAGAACGCCAAGCGACTCGTGGATTTCGGCGCCGCCCTCCAGCTGGTGGTCGCCTGATGTTCACGTTCGTGGATCCTCGCTACGGGGACCTGTCGCTCGCCAACCTCCTGCCCAGCGTCGTGGCTCGGCTCGATGGTGAGATCCCCCTGATCGAGATCCCCGAGGCCCGGCAGTACGTCGTGCTGCTGATCGACGGGCTCGGCTGGCACCAGCTCAGGGAGCACGCCGCGCACGCGGAGACCATGGCCGGCCTCCTGGACCGCGGCCACCGGCTCACCTGTTCCGTCCCGTCCACCACCGCCACGTCGCTGACGTCGCTGGGCTGCGGCGCCACGCCGGGTGAGCACGGGGTGATGGGCTACAGCTTCTACGAGCCGACGGTGGGCCGGGTCATCAATTCGCTCACCTGGGAGGGCGGCCCCGACGACATCGAGGGGTTCGCTCAGAAGCCCACCGTGTTCCAGCGCCTGGCCTCCCAGGGGCGGCCCAGCGCGGCCGTGACGCTGGAGCGGTTCGCCGGCAGCGCACTCACCAGGGTCGCCTTCGCGGGTACCCGGCTGTTCCCGGTGGCCAATGAGGGCGATGTGGACGAGATCACCGGCCACGTGACGGAGGCGCTGCGCGAATCGGACGTCGTTTACCTCTATGAACGGCTCCTCGACTCGGACGGCCACTCCCACGGGACGGGCAGCTGGCAGTGGCTCGACCGGTTGGCCGTCATCGACGACTACGTCGCCCACCTCGTGGAGACCCTGCCGCCGTCGGTGTGTCTGCTCATCACTGGCGACCACGGCATGCTGAACGTCCCTGAGGACACCCGCGTCATCGTCGAGGATGAACCGCGGCTCGCCGGCTACTCGCACCTGGGCGGCGAGCCCCGATTCCGCCACGTCTACGGCGAGGACCCCCGGGCCCTGGCCTGGGCCTGGGAATCGGTGTTCGGTGAGCGGGCGCTGGTGCTCCGTCGTGAAGAGGCCATCGAGGCGGGCTGGTTCGGACCCAACGTGTCCAACATGAGCTCCGCGCGCATCGGGGACGTCGTGGCGGCGATGACCGGTACCTGGGCGGCGATGACGTACGCCACGCCCGGCGAGTTCTCCCTGGTGGGCATGCACGGCTCCCTCACCGCGGCCGAGATGGAGGTCCCCCTGCTGATGCACGGGGGTGGCCGGTGAGCCTGCGCATCGCGATCCTGATCGACGACTTCTTCCCCGCCTCGGGGGGCATCTCCAGATCCGTACAGACGCAACTGGAGGAGCTCACCCGCCTCGGTCACGACGTCACCCTCATCGCGCCGGACCGGCACCTGGTGCCGCCACCCGGGGCACGGACCATCGCCTGCCCCGTGCTGTACAGAGAGGGCCTGCCCTCGCACCTGAGTGTGCTGCAGCCGACGGAGCGTCTGGCCCGCAGGATCTCCGCGAGGGCCGCGTTCGACGTCGTGCACTCCCAGACGGAGCGGGGCGCGGTGGTGCTGGGCGCCCGCCTGGCGCGCCTGCAGAACATCCCGCACGTGCACACCTTCCATGCCAACATCGCCGGCACCCACAGCACGCTGCCGGTGAAGGCCGTGTTCGGGTCGCTCGGCTACGAGGTGCTGGTCACCCGCGCGCTGGCGCTGGCCTCCAAACGGCCGCCGCGCTTCACTTCGGCGTTGCCGCCCCGCACCGCGGAGCCGGACAACAACGGCTTCTTCACGCGGATGGATTGGCGCTCCCTGGGGTGGATCGCGGCCCACGTCGATCGTGTGACCAGTCCCGCCCAGTACATGCTGGACAACATCGAGGCCGCCGTCGCGCAGCCCATCGCTGGCCGGGAGATCCGCAACGCGTCGGCCGACACCTTCGTCGGCGTCGAGGCCCCGCGCAGGACCGACAGCAGCGCAGTGCGCTTCCTGAGCATCGGCAGACTTGCCAAGGAGAAACGCCTCGACGTGGCCATCCGGGCCTTCAACCGGGCCGGGATCCCCGGTGCCGAACTGGTCATTGTCGGCGACGGCGACCAGCGCGCCCGTCTGGAGACCCTCGCCGGGCCGGGCGTGCGGTTCCTCGGGGCGCTCTCCGAGCGCGAGGCCGTGGCCGAGCAGTACCTGATGGCGGACGCGATGGTGCTCAGTTCGTACCGTTTCGACGTACAGCCCATGGTCATCCTCGAGGCCGGCGCCGCTGAGCTGCCGGTGCTGTATTGCGACGACCGGCTGACCGCTGGACTGAGTCCTGCCACCAGCCGCCTGGTGGCCCCGGACATGCAGGCGCTGGCCGTCGGGCTACGGGAGATGGCGGAACCCGGCCGGCTTGCAGCGTTGCGCCGGGGATACCGCGAGGTGGACGTGCGGTTGCGGCCATCGGACATGGCCGACGCCTACGTCGAGGTGTACGAAGAAGCGATCAGGATGCCGAGGAGACATGGCTGAACTTGTGTTCCACAGCGGACCGATGGACTGTGGCAAGTCCACGATGGCCCTGCAACTGGACCACGTCCATTCCACCCATGGACGGCGGGGACGGGTCTTCAGTTCTCAGGACCGGGCGGGGCAGGGCGTGATCACCTCCAGACTGGGGCTGAGCGCCCGCGCCATCGAGGTCTCAGCGGAGTTCGACTTCTGGCGCTACGTCATCACCGAACTGACCAGCGGCCGCATCGTCGACTACCTGGTGTGTGACGAGGTCCAGTTCTACACGGCGGAACAGATCGACCAGTTGGGGCGGATCGTCGACGAACTCCAACTCGACGTCTACGCGTTCGGGATCCTCGCCGATTTCCGCACGGAGCTGTTCCCGGGCTCCAAACGATTGGTGGAGCTGGCAGACAGGCTCGAGATGCTGTCGCTGGGGCCGCTGTGCTGGTGCGGCGCCCGCGGAACGCACAACGCGCGCACCGTCGACGGGTTGATGGTCACCGAGGGTTCGCAGGTCGTGGTGGGTGACACCGCGGCGGGCGAAGAGGTGCGCTACGAGGTGCTGTGCCGCATGCACCACCGTCGGCGGATGACGGCGACGAGGGCTCGGGCGACGCTGTCTCCGGATCCGTTGCCTTTCGACGACAGTGCCCTGTGACAAGCCACTGACCCCGCTGCGCAAACGCGCACTCGCCCTTCGCAATACGGCGTCCGCGGTTCCCAATGCCCCGAAGGGTCGGGGAGGATCGCAGGAAAACCGTGCCACAGTTCCGTGGCGCGCCTAGGGAGATAAGGGTGCGAAGATGCACGTGCGAAGAAAGTCCAGGAGCCTGGCGGCCCTGGTGTCCGCGTTGGCTGTCGCCTTCAGCGGAGTCGCCGCCATGGTGGCGCCGACGATGGCGTCGGCCGAGGACATCGGAACCAACGTCGCGTTGACCTCCAACGGTGCCGTCGTCAGTGCCTCTGGCAATGAGACGACCACCTGGGTCGCGGAGAACGCGACAGACGGAGATATGAACTCCCGGTGGTCCTCGAACCACTCCGACCAGGCCTGGCTCCAGGTGAAGCTGGCCCAGCCCACGGTCGTCGACCACGTCAACATCTACTGGGAAGCCGCCTGCGCCGCGCAGTACAAACTGCAGGTGTCGAATGACGGGACCATCTGGAGCGACGCTACCGCGTCGATCCGGCCCACGTGCCCGGCAGCCGGCACGGCGGGGCTGGACAAGCAGACCCTCAACGCCGCCACCACCGGCGAGACATGGAGCTATGTGCGCATGCAGGCCGAGGACCGTACGCCCATCGGAGGCTCGAAGTGGGGCGTGTCGCTCTACGAGTTCGAGGTCTGGAACGGCGCCGAGCCCACCCCGCCGGCCCCACCGTCAGGCGCAGTGAACCTGGTTCCGTTGCCGGTCAAGGTGACTGAGGACGAGGGCCAGCCCTTCACGCTCGACGCGAACACCCGGATCGTCGCCTCCGGTGAGGCGGCCCCCATTGCCGAACTGCTCGCCGCGCAACTGCGGGCGGCCACTGGCTATGCACTGCCCATCGTGGCTGCTGCAGACAGTAACGCGATCGAGTTCGTGGTGGACCCCGCGCTGGTTCCCGTCGTTGCTACCCCGAGCACGGATGAGCCCTACAAGCTTGTGACGGCCGAGGGCCGCGCCACGATCACTGCAAAGGCCAAGCACGGCCTCTGGAACGGCGCTCAGACTCTCCTTCAGTTGCTGCCCCCGATGATCTACTCACCTGACACCGTCTACACCGAGTGGACTGCACCCGCGGTCACAGTCGAAGACGCGCCGCGTTACGTGCATCGCGGCACCCAGATCGACGTCGCCCGCTCCTTCATCGAGGTCGACGAACTGATGAACATCATCGACACCCTTGCGTCGGTGAAGATCTCGCGCATCCACCTGCACCTGGCAGACGATCAGGGCTGGCGCATCGAGATCACCAACGAGGGTCGCGTCGAGGGCGACGAGATCGACTACACCCGCCTACATCGCATCGGCGGCAACCTCTCTATGGCGGAGACCACGGCCGGCAAGGACTTCGGTTATCGGCAGGAGATCGGGCGCAACGGCTATTACACGCAGGACCAGTACCGTGACATCGTCGCCTACGCCGCGGCGCGCCAGATCACGATCGTGCCCGAGATCGACGTGCCCGGCCACACCGGTGCGATGCTGCACTCCCTGCCGGAGCTGAACAGCACGGGCAGCCGGCCGTTCGCCACCGTCTACGGCAACACCGTCGAGCAGAACAACGGCAACGTCGGCGAATCCACTCTGGACGTCAACAACCCCCAGACCTGGACTGCGCTCAAGCACGTTTTCGGTCAACTGGCCGAGATGACACCTGGCCCGTACATCCACGTCGGTGGCGATGAGACCCACGCCACCCCGCACGCCGATTTCCAGGCGTTCGTGCGCCAGGTCATCACCATCATCCGCGGCCTGGACAAAAGCGCCATCGGCTGGAACGAGTTCGCCGACGCGGGCCTCTCCGAGGGCGATGTCGTCCAGTACTGGGTGGGTGGCACCCAGCGCACCTACGAGGCGATCCAGGCCGGTGCCAAGGTGGTCGTGTCAGCGTCCAACCGTGCCTACCTGGACATGAAGTACTCGAGCAAGACGCCCATCGGCCTCACCTGGGCCGGCATCGGTGATCTCGATCACTACTACACCTGGAACCCGCTGACGGTCGTCGTGCCTCCCGCAGGTTCCGAATTGCCGGCTGTCACGGAAGACGATCTCCTGGGCATGGAGGGCCCGATGTGGTCCGAGACCATCCGTCGTGGCACGCAGAACGAATTCATGATGTTCCCGCGCGCCATGTCCCACGCGGAGGTCGGTTGGACCCCGCAGGCGCAGCGCGACGTGACGGAGTTCATGAAGCGGATGGAGCCCATGGGCGCCAGGCTGCTGGCCAGGGACTCCAACTTCTACGACAGCCCCAAGGTTGCGTGGGACGTTGCAGCCGCGGGTGTGGACGCCAAGGCAGCCCCGGGCACCGCAATGCTCGTGGAACCTGCCACCATCGCAGCCCCGGGAACCAAGGTCTCGGCTGACGGCACGTCGATCCAGGTCGACACCGTCGACGACGCCGACGGCCGCAGCAACTCGGAGCTGACAGCCCCCCTGACCGCCACCGTGGACTTCGGTGATGGCTCACCAGTGGTGGACGCCACCTTCACGCCGGTCCAGGAGCGCACCCCGGTGCACTCAGGCTCGCGCTATCTGGTGGGTGCCGAGCACGCCTATGCCGCCGAAGGCTCGTTCGACGCGACTGTGACGTTCTCCGACGGCCGCGTCGTGACCGGCAAGGTGGCTGTCGAGGCCGGGTACACCGCGCCCGTCGCCTGGGCACCGGACGTGTGCGTCGCCCCGACGGTGAGCGTTGAGAATGCCACCATGAAGGACAACACCCGTATCGTCGCGGATCTGGCCGGCTTCACGCCGAACAGCCTCGCCACGGTCCAGTTCAGCCAGGACCCTATCGAGGTCGCCGGCGCCAACGACACGAAGTTCGAGGATCCGTCGATCCAGGGTCGCTTCTGGATCAGTGACGACGGCAGCGCCCACCTGACGATGCCGGTGGTGTACCGCACGCTCGCCGGTCAGTACCTGCTGCGCGTGACCGATGTCGACGGGCGTTTCTCGGAGCAGGTCATCACTGTTGACTCGCCGTGGGCGCCGCTCACCGGGGAACTCATCACCGGCGCGACGGCCACCGCCTCGTCTCAGGCGCTCAACGAGCCTGCCCCCGACGGCAGGGCGACCGCTCTGGTCGACGGTGCACGCAACACGTTCTGGCACTCCTCGTGGAACCCGAACGACCCGATGCCGCACACCATCAACGTCGATCTGGGCAAGGTCTACGACCTCGATTGGCTCACCTGGGTACCGCGTCAGGACAGCAACAACGGGCAGGTGTCGAACTACACGATCGCCTACAGCGACGACAACGTGACCTGGTCGGAGCCGATGGCCAAGACGCTGCCCGCGGGCAGGGCCGCCACGGACATCGACCTCGATGTGTCGGCGCGTTATGTGCGCATCGTGATCACGGAGAACCACTCCACGACGGATCCGCACGCCACCATCGGCGAACTGGAGTTCCGCTCCGTGTCGACCGAGCCCCCGGTGGTCGTCACCCCGGTGCCGGAGACCTGGGCCCCGCCCGTCCCCTGCGGACCTGACGTCACTGACCCGGTGGTCGAGGCCATCGGCGCCCAGAGCGGCACCGTGGGCACTGCGCTGTCCATCCAGGTGCGGGCCACGGACGAGCGTCCGGGAACCCTCACCTACGCCGCCACCGGGCTGCCGACCGGCGTGACCATCGACGCGGCCACCGGGCTGATCGCCGGTACGCCGTCGGCGTCGGGTGCGTTCACCGTCGTGGTGACCGTCACGGATGAGGCCTCCAACGCGGGGACGGCCAGCTTCACGCTGACCGTTGCCAAGGGGGCCACGCCGTCGCCGAGCCCGTCGGTGTCGCCGTCGGTCAAGCCCTCCGTGAAGCCGTCGGTCAAGCCGACGGTCACGCCTTCGGGCAAGCCGACGACCACGCCGGCCTCGGACAAGTTCGTCCCGACGGTGCCCTACACGCTGCCGGGCAAGCACGAGTTCAACGGTCGTCAGTGGTTCACGGAATGTGAGGCCTACTCGCAGACGGAGCGCTGCCGCACGGAGATCTGGGCCACGGTGGTCAAGGTCGAGAACGGGCAGTTCGTCCGCGAGTCGGGGTGGGCGTTCAACAACCTGACCTACCTGCCGTACATGACCCGGCAGGCCTGGAAGGGCAACCCGCTCGGTGATCTCGAGTCCACTACCAAGGGCCTGTTCACCTCTGCCGGTCGGCAGTGGAAGACGGAATGTGACACCCCGGCCACGGGTCGGGGCGCGTGCCGCTCCTACACCTGGACGACGGTGTACGCGGCCACTGCGAAGCCTGTGGGTGGGTATACCTTCTCGCAGAGCAACGAGTGGGTCTTCAACAACATCGTGATGTTCGGAGGTCCCGAGAAGCGAGGCTGATCCTGACCTGGGCCGCGCGTTCCGCGCGGCTCAGGCGGTCAGCTGACCAGTAGCTGAAGCGAAACCCCCGGGCTTCCAAGCAGAACTGCTTGAAGCCCGGGGGGTTCTTTCGTGCTGTGGCCCCCGCCTGCTACTTGGTGGGGCCGCCGAACATGATCTCGTCCCAGCTGGGCACCTTCGCCCGACGGCGACGGCGGCTGGGCTTCTGCTGCTCGTCCTCAGCCTCGACGAGGGCGTCCTGGGTGGGTTCCGCCACCTCGGTCACCGGCTCGTCCTCGATCACCGTCGTGACCTCATCCTGCGGTGCCTCCTCGGCCGGGTTCTCGGGGGCGGTGAGGTCTTCAGCGGGTTCATCCACGACGGGTTCCTCGTCGGCCTGCACCTCGGGTGCGACCACAGGGGCCTCCTCCTGCACAGGGTCCAGAATGCCGGTGTAGATGCGCACCGAGTCTTCGCTGATGCCGCTCAACATGTCATACAGGCTGTCGAGTTCGGAGGTGTCCTCGTTGCCGTCGTGCATCAACTCCGACGAAGGCACTTCGTCGCCGGGGTGCGTCACGGGTTGCGTGGCCCGCACCAGGGCGAGTTCATCGTGGAAGTCGATGGTGTTCTCCTCCTCGGGGGGAGCGTCGCCCCGCGCCTCCTCGCCGATCATCCAGCGGGCGTCGGAGTTGTGGGCCACCGAGAAGCGACCCTTGGGGTCGAACACGAACTCGGCCACCCTTGACTCGGCCTCCACCTCTGAGGCGAGGCGGGCGACGATGCGCCACTTGAGGTCTGGCTGGCGCCATGCGTCCCACGTGACGTCGTCGGCGTCGATGCTGCGCGTGCGGAGCCTCGTGGCGATGAGTTCGCCGAGACGCCTGTGCGTGCCGGACTCGCCCCGACGGCGCACGGTGGACACCTGGGCCGTCTGGGCGACATGTTCGCGTTCGGCGAGCACGGGGCCGGCGAATGCGTCGATGCGCTCGGCCGGCATTCCGCTCTCCGCAACCAGGTCCTCGATGGAGGCACCCGCACGGACACGGGTCTGGATCTCCCGTGGGGTCAGAGAGTGGTCCATTGGGCTCCTCGTACGGCTGGCGACTGTCTGGGACAACTTACCAGCGTACGCCCTCGTCGCGCGGTAGGCAGAGCGCTGGGAGGGCACATTCCCAGACACAGGTGCCGAGCGGGTATCCCACATTTTGGCGGGATGTGGTACACATAGCGCGATCGCGGCAACGAAAGGACATACACGGATGGCAACGGACTACGACGCTCCCCGCAAGACCGACGAGGAGATGAGCGAGGATTCGCTTGAGGAGTTGAAGTCGCGTCGCGCTGACAAGAACTCAGGCAAGGTTGACGAGGACGAGGTCGAGGCGGCCGAATCCTTCGAGCTGCCGGGAGCTGACCTCTCCCATGAAGAACTGACCGTGCGCGTCCTGCCGCGGCAGGCGAACGAGTTCACGTGTGCTTCATGCTTCCTCGTGAAGGCCCGCCCGCAGCTCGCGGAGGAACGCAACGGCCAGTACTACTGCGTCGACTGCGTCTGACAGCTGGATCAGGTGAGGCGTGAGCGCAGCTTGCCCGGACCGTTGTGGCTGAAATTGGCCATCCAGCGGCGATGCACGTAGCGGTTCATGACGAGCTGCGCCACTCCCACCCCCAGGCCGCTGGCGGCTGCCCAGATGAGGCCGTTGACCAGCGGGGCCTCCGGATCATTGGGGTCCGGCGGCGGCTCACCGGTGGCGGCCTCCCAGACCTTCGTGATGGTCTTCTGCACCACCATCGTCGTGACGGCACCTGCAGCTCCCGCGTAGAGCTTCCACATGATCTTCTCGGTCATTGCCATGAAGGTTCCTTTCGACGGCACCAGATCCATGCCCATTATGCCCACGGGTTAAGGTGACTGTCGTGAGCTATTCCGAACGCCTGCACATCCCCTGGTGGTGGATCGTGATCGGCCTCCTGTTCGTGGCAAGTATCGCCGTCGCCGTGCTCGCCTACCTCGAACTGTGGTTGGCCATCAGCGTCATCGCGTTGACCCTCGTGGGCGTCGGGCTGGGCCTTGTCGCCTACAGCGCCACCCGCCTGAGCGTCGACGGCGAAGCCTTCACCGCGGGGCGCAACAGGCTCGAGCGGGACTACATCGGCGAGGTGACCGCGCTCGAGGGTGAGGCGGCCCGCCAGGCGCTCGGCCCCGGCGCCGACAATCGCGAGTTCCTCTTCACCAGGCCCTTCATCGACGGCCTGGTGCGGGTGGAGTTGGCGGATCCGGCAGACCCGCACTCGCGGTGGCTCGTCAGCACCCGGCGCCCCGCCGAACTCGCCGCAGCGCTCAGCGAGATTGCGCGATGAACATCAACACCGTCGCTGCCGACGGGCACCTCCCCAGCTACGCGCACCCGGGCGACGCCGGCGCTGATCTCCGCACGACGGAGGACGCGGTGTTGGCGCCGGGGGAGCGCCGCCTCGTGGGCACCGGCGTGTCGGTGGCCATCCCCGACGGTCACGTCGGTCTGGTCACGCCCCGCTCAGGGCTCGCGGCGCGGACCGGGCTGAGCATCGTCAACTCACCCGGTGTCATCGACGCCGGCTACCGCGGTGAGATCAAGGTGTGCCTCATCAACCTCGACCCGCACGACCCCATCCGGCTCAGCGCCGGGGACCGGATCGCGCAGCTGCTGATCATGCCTTGTGTGACGGCCTCCTTCACACCCGTGGACGATCTCGATGAGACTTCGCGCGGGATCGGTGGGTATGGTTCAACTGGTGGTTTCACCACACCCTGAGATCAGAAGGAAGACCTGTGATTTTCGGACGCAAGAAGCGCCCCGCTGAGGCCGAACAGAACCGGCCGACCACTGACGTCGTGGACGAGCGCATCGCGGAAGAAGCGGAAGACCGCCCGGCAGAAGCCGAGGCGCAGCCCGAAGTGACGCCGATCGAGGCCCAGGCGGCCCTGTGGGACGCCGAATTCGACCGTGACTGGGGCCCCTTCGACATCGAAGAGGTGGACCTCGAGGCCGACGCCGACGAGGTGCAGCGCCTGGATCTCGGTACGCTCGTGCTCACGCCCTTCGAAGGCATGTCCCTGCAGTTGCAGGTCAACAAGGACACCAACACCGTGCAGTCCCTCCTCGTGGGCGACGGGAACCAGTCGGCCCTCGAGGTGGCGGTCTTCGCCGGCCCGGGAAAGTCGTCGATGGTGCCCGAGATCCGCTCCGAGATCATCCGCGCCACCCAGCAGCAGAAGGGGCGCATCGAACTGGTCGAGGGTCCCTTCGGAGCTGAGGTCCGCCGGTCGCTGCCCATGACAGACCCCAACGGCAATCCAGCCATGCACGTGTCGCGCACCTGGTTGGTGCCCGGCCCCGGCTGGGTGCTCCGGGGAGTTCTCCTCGGCAAGGCCACGTTCGAGCCCAACAACGAAGACGTCCAGGTGGCGCTGCGCGAGTTCTTCAGCGCCCTCGTCGTCCGTCGCGGCACCGCGCCGGCAGCACCGGGCAGCCTGCTCCCCATGACGGTGCCGCAGCAGGCCCAGCAGCAGGCGGCGCAGGAGGACTGAGAAATGACTCGTACGTCGCTCCGGGAGCGGCTGCGGCGCTGGGTGACCCCGATCGAGGAGTTGGAGGCCACTGAGCTGATCCAGCGCGCCGAGGACAGCGGGGCACAGCAACTGGCACGGTGCGAGCCGCGCAGTCGAGTGACGCTCCGCGGCGAGATCGTCTCCATCACCTCTGATGCCGAGAACGGTTGGCTGGAGGCGGAGGTCAACGACGGCTCCGGCACCGTCCGGTTGATCTGGATGGGCCGCAGCCGGCTCGAATGCCTGATGCCGGGGCGCCACATCCGCGTTGCCGGCAGGCTCGCCGACGAGGACGGAAATCCGGTGATCTACAACCCGGATTTCGAGATCATCCCCTAGCTCTCCTCGGGCTCTGATTCCGGGTCGAAGAGCTCGGCCAGGTCAGGCTCTGATTCCTGGGTGACCAGGAACAGCAGCTCGTCGCTCGCCTCGAACGCACGGTCGCGTTCGGGGGTCAGCGGGGCGCCGTCGCGGATGATGGCCACCAGCACCGCGTCGCCCGGCAGTTGGATGTCGCGGATGCGGTGGCCGATGAAGCGTGAACCCACGGGAAGCCGGATCTCCGAGAGATGCGTCGTGGACTTCGTGAAGGTCAGCAGCCGAACGAGGTCGCCCGTGGACACAGCCTCCTCGACGAGGGCCGACATCAGGCGGGGCGTCGAGACGGAGACGTCGACGCCCCACTGGTCGTCGAACATCCACTCGTTGCCCGGGTGGTTGACCCGGCCAACGGTTCGGGGCACGCCGAATTCGGTCTTGGCGAGCAGGGAGTGGACGAGGTTGGCCTTGTCGTCACCCGTGGCCGCGATGGCCACGTCGTAGCGGTCCAACTCCGCTTCCTCGAGCGAACTGAGCTCGCAGGCGTCAGCCTCGAGCCAGGTGGCGCCAGGGACGGCACCGCGGTGAATGGCGGAGCGGTCCTTCTCGATCAGAAGGACCTGGTGGCCGTTGGCGATCAGTTCACGGGCGATGGAGCGGCCGACGTTGCCTGCTCCCGCGATGGCGACGCGCATCTCGTCCTCCTAGTTCCGGCCGGGGGCGTTGGCGAAGAGCGTCTCGAGTTCATCGACCCGCTCGGTGTAGCAGGCGACGAAGATGAGGTCGCCGTCCTGATAGATCGTGTCGCGGTCCGGGACCAGCCCGCGTCCCACCCGCAGGAGGAACGGGATGGGGGCGTCTGCGGCAGCTGACAGTTCGCTGACCCGGCGGCCCACCCAGCCGTTGTGGACGTGGATCTGCATGAGGCGGGCGTCGCCGGTGGGGTCTGACCACACCGGCTGGCTCCCTGCGGGGAGCAGCCTGCGGAGCATCTGGGTCACGGTCCACTTGACCGTCGCGACGGTCGGGATGCCCAACCGCTCGAACACCTCGGCGCGGCCCTGGTCGTAGATGCGGGCCACCACGTTGCTGACGTGGTAGTTCTCGCGCACCACGCGTGCCGAGAGGATGTTGGAGTTGTCGCCGGAGCTGACCGCGGCGAAGGCGTCTGCGCGGCGGATACCGGCGGCCTCCAGCACCTCGCGGTCGAACCCGATGCCCTCCACTGTGATTCCCTTGAAGTCGTTGCCCAGCCGGCGGAACGCCTCAGGGTTCTGGTCGATGACCCCCACGCTGTGGCCCCGCTTCTCGAGACCCGTGGCGAGCATGGCCCCCACGCGGCCGCAGCCCATGATGACGATATGCACCCTTGTCTCCTCCGACGGTCGGGATGAGCACCCGTGTGTTCAGAACATAGCACCAGGGTGCGCCGATGACATTTGGGGGGAACAGGTCTACGTTGAGCGTTGTGAACGTGATCTCGGCGCTCAAGCGCATGGTGGTGGGACGACGTCTGGCCAACGCCCAGATGGGCGAGACGCTGCTGCCGAAACGCATCGCGCTGCCCGTGTTCGCCTCCGACGCGCTGAGCTCCGTGGCGTATGCGCCCGACGAGATCCTCATCACGCTGTCCCTGGCGGGCATGGCGGGTTTCCTCTTCTCCTGGGAGATCGGCCTGCTGGTCGCCATCGTCGTGGCGGTGGTGGTCGCGTCGTACCGGCAGACCGTCCACGCCTATCCCAGCGGCGGCGGAGACTATGAAGTGGCGCGCGAGAACCTCGGCCGGCACGCCGCGCTGACGGTCGCGTCGGCCCTCATGGTGGATTACGTGCTGACCGTCGCTGTGTCGGTCTCCGCCGGCGTGATCAACGCCAAGGCCATGGCGCCGTTCCTGGAGGGCTACGAAGCCTGGACGGCGGTGGGCGTGATCGCGTTCCTCACCCTGGTGAACCTGCGCGGCGTGCGCGAGTCCGGCAGCGCGTTCGCGGTCCCGACCTACGTCTTCATGGTCTCCATGCTGTCGATGATCGGCATCGGTCTCCTGCGCATCTTCGTCCTCGGCCATGACCTCAAGTCGGAGACGGCAGACCTGATCGTCGTGCGGCCCGACGGCGCGGCCGACCTGGCCGGCTGGGCCCTGATCGCCATCCTGGCCCGCGCCTTCTCCTCGGGTTGCGCGGCGCTGACCGGCGTTGAGGCCATCAGTAACGGGGTGCCGGCGTTCCGGCCGCCCAAGAGCCGCAACGCCGCCACGGTGCTGGCGCTGCTGGGCCTCATGGCCATCACCATGCTGGTGGGCATCATCTCGCTGGCCAACCTCACCAAGGTGCACCTCATCGACGAGCTGACCGGCACCCACTACGTCGACGCCGCGGGCAACACCATCCACAGCGCCGCCACCACGGTGACGGGGCAGTTGGCCCGTGTGGTGTTCATGGACTGGTTCCAGCCCGGCTTCTACATCATGATCACTGCCACGATGTTGATCCTGTTCCTCGCGGCCAACACCGCCTTCAACGGGTTCCCCTCCCTGGCGTCGATCCTGGCCAAAGACGGGTACCTCCCACGGCAGCTGCACTCGCGCGGTGACCGGCTGGCGTACTCCAACGGCATCGTGATGCTGTCGCTGGGCGCCATCGCCCTGGTGCTGGCCTTCAACGCCTCGGTCACGGCCCTCATCCAGCTGTACGTCGTCGGGGTGTTCATCTCCTTCACGGTGGGGCAGGTCGGGATGGTGCGGCACTGGACCGTCGCGCTGCGCACGGAGCACGACCCCGCGGAACGCCGCCAGATGGTGCGCAGCAGGGTGATCAACTTCATCGGCGCCTCCCTCACCGGGATCGTGCTGCTCGTGGTGCTGGTCTCCAAGTTCACCCACGGCGCGTACCTGGCCCTCGTGGCGATGGGCGCCATGTTCCTCGTCATGCTCGCCATCTCGAACCACTACAAGGCGGTGTCGAGGGAACTGGCCCTCACGCCGGAATCTGATCGCGCCCTCCCCAGCCGGGTGCGCGGGGTCATCCTGGTGCAGCGGGTCAACCTGCCCACGGTCAAGGCCATTGCGTTCGCACGCGCCACGCGACCCACGACGCTCACCGCGGTCACCGTCGCCATCGACGACGACGAGGTGGAGCAGATCCTGGACGAATGGGAGGACGAAGACTTCGGCGTTCCGCTCAAGGTGATCGCGTCTCCCTACCGCGAGATCACGGGCCCCTTCATCCGCTACGTCAGCGAGCTTCGCTCGGAGAACCCGCGCGACGTCGTCAGCGTCTACATCCCCGAGTACGTCGTCGGACACTGGTGGGAACAGCTGCTGCACAACCAGACGGCGCTGCTCATCCGCACCAGGCTGCACTTCATGCAGGGTGTCATGGTGACGTCGGTGCCCTACCAGTTGCGCAGTTCAGGCAGGCGCCGCGACCTCACCCGTCGCGCGTCGCAACCAAGGATCGGTAGATGATGACTGAGGTCATGTTGGAGCGCGTGGCGCACGGTGGCTACATCGTCGGGCGGCTCGACGGCAAGGTTGTCTTCGTCACCGGCGGGTTGCCCGGGGAGCGGGTCCGGCTGGAGATCACGGACCGCGGCAGCAAGTTCGACCGCGGCCGCGTGACGGAGGTGCTCGACGCGGCGCCCGGGCGCGTGGTCCCGCCCTGCCCCATCGCAGGCAGGTGCGGTGGCTGCGACTGGCAGCACGCCGATGCCGACACGCAACTCGCCCTCAAGACAGCGGTGGTGGCCGAGCAGCTCGAGCGGCTCGCCGGACTCACCTGGGACGGCGAAGTCGAGGCGGTGCCCGGAGGTCTGCTCGACTGGCGCACCCGCGTTCGCTACGCCGTCGTCGACGACGGCTCGGTCGGCCTCCGGGCCCGGCGCTCGCACGACATCGTGCCGCTGCCGGACCAGGGTTGCCTCATCGCCGCCCCCGGGCCCACCGTGGAGGAGCTGCAGGCGTTCGCAGATCCCGGCGTCGACCTGGAGGTGACCGTGGCGGACCGGAGCGTGACGTTGATCAGCGGTCGTCGCCTCAAGGGACCGGATCCCGTGCAGCAGAAGGTGCTCGGACGGACCTACACCGTCGCCGCCGGCGGATTCTGGCAGGTGCACCCGGCCGCCGCCGAAACCCTGAGCCGAGCCGTGCTGGACGGGCTACGTCCCGAGCCGGGGGAGCGGGCCATGGACCTCTACTGCGGCGTCGGCCTGTTCGCCGGTGCCTTGGCCGACGCCGGTTGCCTGGTGCTGGGGGTCGAGGCCGGCCGTGGGGCGGTTGAACTGGCCAGGCGCAACGTACCAGAGGGCGAGTTCTACGCCCTGCCCGTCGAGCGCGCTGACCGGCAGTTGCCGGAGTGGGCGGACCTGATCGTGCTGGACCCACCGCGCAAGGGTGCGGGAGCCGGCGTGGTTCGGGCGGTGGCGGCCCGGCGCCCACGGGCCATCGCCTACGTCGCGTGCGACCCGGCTGCGCTGGCGCGCGACCTGAAGACGTTCGCCGCCGAAGGCTATGAGCCTGTCTCCATCCGGGGCTTCGACCTGTTCCCGATGACGCACCACATTGAATGCGTCGCGATCCTCCACCCAGCCTCTTAGGCGGCGGCCGACCCCCTAGGATGAGCGGAAGATGGCGACGCCGCCGCGTGCCCGGAGCTTGTGCGGTATCTTGATATCAAGATAATCTGGCGTCAGCCAAGTAAAGGAGAAGGATGAGCGTCAACAGTTTCGGGGCGAAGTCGAGCCTCGACGTCAACGGCACCTCGTACGAGATCTTCCGGCTCGACTCCGTGCCGGGCTCCGAGAAGTTGCCTTTCAGCCTCAAGGTCCTCCTGGAGAACCTGTTGCGCACCGAAGATGGTGCCAACATCACCAAGGAAGACATCGAGTTCCTGGGGAACTGGGACCCGACTGCGGAACCCGACCACGAGATCCAGTTCACGCCGGCGCGCGTGATCATGCAGGACTTCACCGGCGTACCCTGCGTCGTCGACCTGGCCACCATGCGCGAGGCCGTCGTCGCCCTCGGCGGTGACGCCTCCAAGGTCAACCCGCTGTCGCCGGCCGAGATGGTCATCGACCACTCCGTGATCGCCGACGTCTTCGGCACGCCCACCGCGTTCCAGCAGAACACCGACATCGAATACCAGCGCAACCGCGAGCGTTACCAGTTCCTCCGCTGGGGCCAGACCGCGTTCGACAACTTCAAGGTGGTCCCGCCCGGCACCGGCATCGTGCACCAGGTCAACATCGAGCACCTGGCCCGCGTCGTCTTCCCCCGCAGCATCGACGGTGTGGTGCAGGCCTATCCCGACACCTGTGTGGGCACGGATTCGCACACCACCATGGTCAACGGCCTCGGCGTCGTCGGCTGGGGTGTGGGCGGCATCGAGGCCGAGGCGGCCATGCTGGGCCAGCCCGTCTCCATGCTCATCCCGCGCGTCGTCGGCTTCAAGCTGACCGGCAGGCTGAGCGAAGGCACCACCGCCACCGACCTCGTGCTGACCATCACGGAGATGCTGCGAGAGCACAAGGTGGTCGGCAAGTTCGTCGAGTTCTACGGCGACGGCGTGGCCGAGGTCCCGCTGGCCAACCGCGCCACCATCGGCAACATGAGCCCCGAATACGGCTCGACCATCGCCGTGTTCCCGATCGACGCGAAGACCACCGACTACCTGCGCCTGACCGGCCGTGATGAGGAGCAGATCGCCCTCGTCGAGACCTATGCCAAGGCCCAGGGCCTGTGGCACGACCCCTCGATCGAGCCCGTCTACTCCGAGTACATCGAACTGGACCTCTCCACCGTCGTCCCGTCCATCGCCGGGCCCCGTCGCCCCCAGGACCGCATCAGGCTGGACCAGTCGAAGACCGCGTTCCATCAGGAACTGGTCGCCTACGTGGGCGAGCCGGAGGCCGACTACAACGGCTACGACAGGGCCGTGAACTCCACGATGGACGCCTCGGACCCCACCGAGCCCACTCCTGGCGAGACGGACAACTCGCCCGCGCCGCACGGCGCAGGGAACGGCGCCTCGCCTGACCGTGTGGTCAAGAAGGTGCCCGTCACGCTGGCAGACGGCTCGAGCTTCGATCTCGATCACGGCGCGGTCACCATCGCGTCGATCACCTCGTGCACGAACACCTCGAACCCGAGCGTGATGATCGGTGCCGCCCTGGTGGCCAAGAAGGCCGTCGAGAAGGGCCTCACCCGCAAGCCGTGGGTCAAGACTTCGCTGGCGCCGGGCTCACAGGTGGTCACGGACTACTACGAGAAGGCCGGCCTCACGCAGTATCTCGACGCCATCGGGTTCAACCTCGTCGGCTACGGCTGCGTCACCTGCATCGGCAACTCCGGTCCGCTCATCACCGAGGTCTCCGAGGCCATCAACGAGCACGACCTCGCCGTCTCGGCGGTGCTCTCGGGCAACCGCAACTTCGAGGGTCGCATCAACCCGGACGTGAAGATGAACTACCTGGCCAGCCCCATGCTGGTCATCGTCTACGCGCTCGCCGGCACGATGGACATCGACCTCTTCTCGGAGCCGCTCGGCCAGGACCAGGACGGCAATGACGTGTTCATGGCCGACATCTGGCCCACCCAGGCGGAGATCGAAGAGGTCGTCGCCGGGTCGATCAGCGCGGAGATGTTCTCCTCGCGCTACGCCGACGTGTTCAGCGGCGACGACCGCTGGCGCTCGCTGCCCACCCCTGACGGCGACACGTTCGAGTGGGAGGACGACTCCACCTACGTCCGCAAGCCCCCGTACTTCGAGGGCATGCCGGCCGACCCGGCGCCCGTCGAGGACGTCTCCGGCGCCCGGGTCCTGCTGAAGCTGGGCGACTCGGTCACCACGGACCACATCTCCCCGGCCGGCTCCATCAAGGCAGACTCGCCCGCCGGCGAGTACCTGACGGCCAATGGGGTCGAGCGTCGTGACTTCAACTCGTACGGTTCCCGTCGCGGCAACCACGAAGTGATGATCCGCGGCACGTTCGCCAACATCCGGCTGCGCAACCAGATCGCACCCGGCACCGAGGGCGGCTTCACGCGTGACTTCACCCAGGCCGACGGCCCCGTCACCGCCGTCTACGACGCTGCCGTCAACTACGCCGAGCAGGGCACCCCGCTCGTCGTGCTGACGGGCAAGGAGTACGGCTCCGGTTCCTCGCGTGACTGGGCGGCCAAGGGCACCGCGCTGCTGGGCGTCAAGGTCGTCATCGCCGAGAGCTACGAGCGGATCCACCGCTCCAACCTCATCGGCATGGGCGTCCTCCCGCTGCAGTTCCCGGCGGGCGAGAGCGCCGATTCCCTGGGCCTGACCGGTGAGGAGACCTTCTCCTTCGAAGGCATCTCCGAGCTCAACAACAATGTGACGCCGAAGACCGTCAAGGTCACCGCGGTGAGCCCCGACGGCAAGGAGACCGTGTTCGAGGCTCTCGTCCGCATCGACACGCCGGGGGAGCGCAGCTACTTCCAGCACGGCGGCATCCTGCAGTACGTGCTGCGTAATCTGGCCAACGCCTGATCTGAGCACAGACCAACCGGGCCGGTTCCCTTTCGGGAGCCGGCCCGGTTCTCGTGTCGTTGCCGCACTGGTCCCGAGAATTGTCGACAGGACAATTCCGTGGCGTTTCCCACTGGTCATCAGGCGTTTACCTGCCGTAGGGCGATTTGTCATCTCAAAGAAGTTGGATCGAGGCGACACATCAACCAATGGATCAGGAGCATAATGCTGTCACCCATGAAGCGGTTCCTCACAGCCGCCCTGGCGGTCCCACTCACCGCCGGGCTGTTCGGAACCCTCCCCGTGGCCGAGGCCGCAACGGCCGCAACGGCCGCAACGGCCGCGAGGTTCACCCTAGGCATCCTGCCCGACACGCAGTTCTACTCGCGATATGCGACCGCTGGCCAGGGCGACCTGTTCATGGAGCGCTACGGCTCGAACCCCTTCGCGTCACAGACGCAGTTCTGGGCAGACCATGCCGATGAATACAACACCCAGATGGTGCTTCACCTGGGCGACCTCGTCGACCGTGCCAACCAGGCGCAGGAGTGGGAGGTCGCCGGTGCATCCATGAAGGTGCTCGAGGATGCCGACATCAACCACTCGGTCATCGGTGGCAACCACGACATGCCGAGCTACCAGTACCTCAACACCTTCGGCGCTGAGCGGGCAAAGCTGAATGAGTCGCTCGTCGAGCGAGACGCGGCCAGCGGGTCCCACGAGTACCACCAGTTCACCGTCGAGGGCCAGAAGTTCGCCGTCCTTGCGCTGACCTGGGGCGCCTCCGATGCAGCGCTCGCCTGGGCCGATGCCCAGCTGACCGCCAACCCGGAAGTGCCGACCATCCTGACCTCGCATCAGCTCATCAACGTCGACACCGACGGTGAGACCGCAACCCACACCGCGTTCGGCGACAGGGTCTTCGACAACCTCATCACCCAGCACGACAACGTGTTCCTGACCTTCAACGGTCACCACCATGGCGCGGCGCACATGGTGCGCACCAACAGCTTCGGCAACCCCGTGCATCAGATCCTGATGGACCACCAGATGGCCTACATGGGTGGCAACGGATACATGGGTCTCGTCGAGTTCGATCTGACGAACAACCTCATCTCGCAACTGACCTTCTCCAACTGGGTCACGGAGAAGCCCGCTGAAGAACTCAACGAGTTCGACCAGCCGATCCTGGAGGGCGGCGCCCGCACCTTCGAGATCCCCTTCGACTTCGCCGAGCGGTTCCCGGGCCTGAAGGTCGGCGCCGTGGACAAGCCCTCCTACACGGAGAAGCTGAGAGGCACCTTCGCCGGCTTCGACGCGCCCGAGCCCACGCAGTACAGCAACGCAACCGCCGCCGACGACTACCCGGTGGTGGACGGCACCGTCGCCCACTGGCGCGTTCCCGTCGTTGACGCGGAAACCGTGGCGCCCACCGGCACAGTGATTCCTGACGTCACCGGCCTCAACGACATGACCCGCGCCCAGCTCAACGAGGGCGCGGTGACCGGTGCGCAGGAATCCGACGTGACGTTCACGCCTGACCATGCCGCTGGCTCGTCCAACTTCGGGTCGGTGTGCTTCGACAACGCCTCCAGCACCGGGAACGTGGCGTCGTACTTCACGACGGCCGCGGACGCACCGGCCAACCTGGAGGAGTTCGAGAACGGCTTCACGTTCGAGACCTTCGTCAAGATCGACCCCGGGTTCGACAACAACCTCAACGCCTGGATGGCCTGGCTGTCGCGCGACGGCCAACGGGGCAACGTGGACGAGTACTACTTCTCGGAGATGGAGGAACCCCCGTTCGCCTGGGCCCTGTCGAGCCTGCGTGAGGTGCAGTTCTCCTTCCTTGAATCCCGGGGCGAGGAGTTCCTGGGTGATTACTCCGCGTGGTCCGGCGAGATCGTGAACCTGGCCGACTGGATGCACATCGCCACTGTCAACGATCCTGCCGACCATTCCGTGACGATGTACATCAACTGCGTGCCGATCCTGCGTAACGTCAAGGACGCCCTGGGTATCGGGACCGACGGGAACCAGCCCTGGGTGATGGGAGCAGGCTCCTACGCGGGCCAGCGCCAGAGCGGCTTCCTCGGCTGCCTCGGCGAGACCCGCCTCGTCGACCGCCCGCTGGATCCCTCGGAGTGGTTGATCTCGCGCGTTGCCGGGGAACCGAGTGCTGAACCCACCCCGACCGCTGAGCCCAGCGTGACCGCCACGCCCACCACCGGGCAGACCGTGAAGCCCGGGCAGACCTCCGACTTCTTCAAGGCGACCGCGCCGTACACCCAGGCCGGCCTGCACAAGAACCTGAATGGACGCGACTGGAACACCGTGTGCGAGCCCTACTCGCAGACGGAGCGTTGCCGCACGGACATCTGGGCCACCCTGGTGGTGATCGAGGACGGCAAGTTCGTGCGCACGACCGGCTGGGCGTTCAACAACCTCACCTACCTGCCGCGCATGACCCGGGCGGCCTGGGGAGAGAACCCGTTGGCGAACAACACCGCCTGGACGTCGCCGACCGGCCAGCGTCAGTGGCGCACCGAGTGTGACACGGCTGCCACCGGCCGCAACGGTTGCCGCTCCTACGCCATGGCGACCGTCTACCAGGCCACGGCCAGAGCCGAAGGCGGTTTCACCTTCAGCCAGGACAGCAAGTGGGTCTTGAACAACATCGTGATGTTCAAGTAGCAGACGCTGAACGGGGGAGCGCAAGCTCCCGCTCACGAGAGTGGCCCCTGCAGCTCGGCGATGCCGGCTGCGGGGGCTGCCTGCTTCTGCGGGCATCCCCTGGCGTGCCCGGGAGGGTTTGAACATCGTCATCTGACCGACATCCGCAGTTCACGTCGCCGTGGGCGCCGCGTCATCTGGTCAGGTTCTGCTTGGAGGGAACCGATTGGAGGATCACATGTTCGCATCGATGAAGCGTTTCGTGTTGGTCGGCGCTGTCGCAGCGCTGATCGTTGGCTTGTTCACCGGCCCCGCGAAGGGGAGCACGGAGGGGACGCCGGAGATCCGGAGCTGAACCCCTGACCTCGCGGTGAGGTCGATTGGAGCAGGCACTCGATTTTGTCCGGGCGTTGAGCTTCAATAGAAGGTATGTTCGATGAAGATGAAGTCATCCGTGTGTACGTGCCGCCGGGCTGGCCCGGAGCCGTGCGCCCACCGGGGTCCAGCGGCTGGCTGAAGACGGCGGAATCTTTCCTGCTCGACTCCTGTCCGTCGGAGTACCGGGGGTACCAGGTGCTGCGCCGTCACCCTGTCGTGCTGGCCCGGATGGCGCGGGAATTCGTCGCGGCCCAACTGGTGGCGACGCGCAGCGGTCTGGCGGGGGTACGCACCTCGTTGTCGGGTGTGGTGGACACCGCAACGGTGGATCAGGCTGCGGTCGTCCTGCAGCAGGAGGAGGCCCGGCTGATCCGTGTGGCCAGGGGAGTGGAGCTCGTCGAACAGGCGCTCCGGGACGTGCGTTTCGTCCCCCGGCTGTGACCTCCGCCCGCACGTTGGCCCGGCCCATTGGTTCTTAGGGCCTACTATTGACGGCATGTCTCTGTTGGATTCGGTGCACAGCCCCCATGACCTGCGGGCGCTGTCCAGGAAACAACTGGTGCAGTTGGCTGACGAGATCAGGCGCTTCCTGATCACGAAGGTCAGCCGCACCGGTGGCCACCTGGGCCCGAACCTCGGCGTCGTCGAATTGACCATGGCCATCCACAAGGTCTTCGATTCGCCGTCAGATCCCATCATTTTCGACACCGGTCACCAGAGCTACGTCCACAAGATCCTCACCGGCCGGGCCCCTCTCTTCGACACCCTCCGCCAGCAGGAGGGCATCTCTGGGTACCCGGAACCTGACGAATCGGAACATGACTGGGTGCGCAACTCGCACGCCTCATCGGCCCTCTCGTGGGCCGAGGGCCTGGCCAAGGGGTTCCGCATCAAGGGGGAGGATCGCACCGTTGTGGCGGTCGTCGGCGACGGAGCGCTGACCGGCGGCATGGCCTGGGAAGCCCTCAACAACATCGCTGACGCCGGCGACCTGCGTCTCGTGGTGATCGTCAACGACAATGGCCGCTCCTACACACCCACCGTCGGAGGGCTGGCCAACCACCTGGCCGGCCTCCGCACGGACCACCGCTACGAGAAGACGCTGAGCGTCATCAAGCGCGGCGTGAACCGCATCCCCGTGTTCGGGCGGCCGGTCTATGACCTCATGCACGGTTTCAAGACCGGCGTGAAGGACGTCCTGGCGCCCCAGACGATGTTCTCGGACATCGGCATCAAGTACACCGGCCCCATCGACGGCCACGACATCACGGCCCTCACCAACCACCTTGAACAGGCACGCCAGTTCGGTGGCCCGGTGATCGTGCACTGCGTGACGCGCAAGGGCCGGGGCTTCCAGGCCGCCGAGGAGCACGAGGAGGACCGCTTCCACGCGGTCGGCAAGATCAACGAGTTCACCGGAGAGCCGCTGTCGGCGACGGTGCAGGCCACCTGGACGGACGCGTTCGCCGAAGCCATCGTGCAGCTCGGTCAGCGACGCCCAGACCTGGTGGCCATCACCGGTGCCATGCTCAACCCCACCGGGCTGGGTCGGTTCGCAGCGGCGTTCCCGGACCGGATCTTCGACGTCGGTATCGCCGAACAGCACGCAGTGGTCTCCGCGGCCGGCCTGGCGCGCGCCGGCCTGCATCCGGTGGTCGCCCTCTACGCTACGTTCCTGAACCGGGCCTTCGACCAGGTGCTCATGGACGCGGCGCTCCACAAGGCCGGCATCACACTGGTGCTGGACAGGGCCGGGGTGACCGGCACGGACGGGCCCAGCCACAACGGCATGTGGGACATGACGCTCATGGGCATCGTGCCGCACCTCCAACTGGCCGCACCGCGCGACCAGACCCGCCTGGTGGCAGCGCTGGACCATGCCGTGGAGGTCGACGATGCGGTCACCGTCGTGCGGTACTCGAAGGAACGCCTGCCGGACGAAATGCCGGAGATCGCCCACGTGGGTGCGGGGATCAACCGCGTCGACGTGCTGGTCCGGCCCGAAGAGGCGAAGGTCCTCATCGTGGGCTACGGGCAGTTCGTGGGAGCTGCGTTGGATCTCGCCGAACGCCTCGATGACCAGGGCGTGTCCGCCGCAGTCGTGGACCCGCTGTGGGCCCTGCCGGTGAGCCCAGACCTCGTGTCGCTGGCCAGCGGCTACGACCTCGTGGTCACCTTGGAGGACAACCTCGTCGACGGTGGCGTCGGCCAGCGGCTCGGGGCACAGTTGGCGATGGAGGATGCACCGGTGAAGGTGCGCAACTTCGGCATCCCCAAGGAATTCCTGAAGCACGGCTCACGCGACGAAGTGCTGGAGCGCATCGGGCTCACCGCGGCCGCCACGGCGCTGTCGGTGCTGGGTGACCTGCTCTCCACCGAGATGGCCGACGTCGCCGTCGAGGACGCTCAGGCCTGACCGAGCGCCTCCGCGATGGCGGGGGCCAGGAAGTCCGCCTGCCACGGCCGGGCGCCCAGCTCCAGGAGCACCTCTCGCGTCACCTCTGAATGACGGTAGAGCGCCTCCTGCAACACTGCGGGCGGTGCGATCAGGCTGGGCTGAAGGCCCCCCAGGTCGCAGGCCAATTCGTCGACGGCGGGCCGCACCGCTGCCCAGCGCAACGCTGCCTCAGGATTCGCCTTGTCCCAGGACCTGGGGTGCGGCACGCCGGGGGTGTGCAGGTGTTTGGCCGGGTACTGTTCGGGCGGCAGGTGCCGCACACGTTCGAGTGCGGCGAGCCAGTGCCGCACGTAGCGCTGCCCCGGCTGGGAGCTGAAGCCCGGGAGGTTCTGGACCTGCGCCGCGCTCGGTACCGTGTCGCGGGCCAGGGCGGCGACCGCCAACACGGCCGAATCATGGAGGATCCAGCCTGGCGGCCTGTCGCGACGCCTGGCCACCTCGTCCCGCGCCAGCCACAGTTCGCGGGCCACCGCGTACTGCATCGGCGTCCTGAGGGTGGTGAGGCCGCTGAGGCGCCGCCAGGGGTCCTCGCGGGGCTTCGGCGGCGTACTGAAACGCGCCAGCATGTCGTCGTTCTCCTGCGCGGACCATTCTTCCCGCCCCGCCAGCACCAGGTGGGTGGCCAACACCTTGGACAGTTCGAGGAGGTAGTCCACGTCGAGTGCGGCGTAGATCAACCAGGATTCGGGCAGCGGTCGCCGCGACCAGTTGTCGGCGGAGTGCGCCTTGCGGAGTTTGATCCCGAGCTCGGCCTCGAGGAGGGCTCCGAGCGATGCACCGGGTTTTGCCAGGAGACGCGCAGCGAGTTCGGTGTCGAAGATCCGCGGCGGGATGATGTTGATCTCCTGCATGCAGGGCAGGTCCTGGGTGGCGGCGTGGACGATCCAGGTGGCGGTGCCGCACGCGTCGACGAGTGAGCTGAGGTCAGCCAGTTCCCCGTCCTGCTCAAAGGCGATCGGATCGATCAGCCACGTCCCCGAGCCTTCACGGCGGATCTGGAGCAGGTAGGCCTTCGCCCAGTACCGGTGGCCGTGCGCACGCTCCGTGTCAAAGGCCACCGGCCCTCTGCCGGCGCGCAGGGCAGTGAGGCACTCCGCCAGGAGTTGAGGGGTGTCGACGACGGGCTTGAGGGGCTCGCGGCTGCTGTTCACATATGTCATAGGTTGCGGCCCACCGGCAGGGTGGCCACGCCCGGCGGCAGGGGAGGTTGCCCGGCCACCTGTCCGAGCAGATCCTGCCAGGCCGCGAGATGGGGCGTGAGGGAGTGTGCGCCGTCGAGTTGGGGAGTCCAGGAGGAGCGCAGTTCGACGTCGGCCCTGTCCGGTTCCTGAACCATCTCGCCGAACCCTCGACCGTACGAGGCGGTCACCGTGCCGGCCAGTGCCGAGGCGTCGCAGCCGTGGCTCTCCAGCGCTTCGGTGAACCATGACCACGCCACTTCAGGGAGAAGAGGGTCTGTGACCATGTCCAGGTCCACCTCGGCGCGGACGTAGGTCACGAGGCGGAAGGTGCCGGCCCATGCGTCGTTGCCCGCGGGATCGTGGAGCAGGATCAGGCGCCCGGTTGCCAAAGGCTCGTCGTCGTCCAGCAGTTCGGCGGCGATGGCCACCGAGTAGGGCGCGATGCGCTGCGGAGAGCCGATCTCGTCCGCGGTGATGCCGGAACGCCAGTTCATGGCCGTCAACTCCCGGAGAGCGCGGCTGAACGGCTCTGGAGTGATGCTGGTGACATTCGCGGGCACGTCGCCACTCTAAGCGCGGCGCCACGCTTTTCGGTGGTGGCGCGCCGAGAAGCCCTGCTCAGGAACGGCGCAGGTTCAGGGACACGGAATTGATGCAGAAACGCAGGTCGGTGGGCGTCCCGTAACCCTCGCCCTCGAAGACGTGGCCCAGATGCCCGTCACAGTTGCTGCACCGCACCTCGACGCGGGGGCGGCCGGGCAGCGACCTGTCCTCGATGTAGCGGACGCGTTCCTCCGCCAGCGGGGCGAAGAAGCTGGGCCAGCCGCAGTTGGAGTGGAACTTCTCATTGCTGCGAAACAGTTCCGCGCCGCAGCCCCGGCATTCGTAGACACCCTCGTCCTCGGTGTCGGTGTATTCACCGGTGAACGGCCGCTCCGTACCTGCCTCACGAAGGACGTGGTACTCCATCTTGCTGAGCTGCTCGCGCCATTCGGTATCCGGTTTGATCAGCTTCGGGACGTACTGGTCAGTCATGAAGACGATGATAATCGCCATCGCAAGCTGATCAGTCCTCCTCGCCCTCCAGGACCTCCGCGGACAACTGGGTGGGGGTGCCGTCGAGCAGCTCCATCGCGCCGAACGCATAGCGGGCGAGGATGAGCTGCCTCAGATGGGGAGTGGGGCCGATGGGCGAGGTCACGGCGATGGCCCCGGCGCGCAACGCCGCATGGGCGTGGGCCTGGTAGTCCGGGGTGGGGGCCAGGAAGACGCCTCCGACGGCGATGTGACGACGCCCCTGTCCGCGCAGGGCGGCGACCGCGGAGGCGGTGGCCCTGCCGCTGCCCTCGTCGACCGCCAACTGAACCGGGATGCGGTGGTGGGCCGACCATTGGCGGGCGCGACGGGCCAGCAACGACGAGCCACGGACGTCGCCGCCGGCAGGCGCCGCGAGGATGAGTCCGTCGATCTCGAGGGCGCCGCCGCGGTGCAACGCTTCCCTGACCCGTTCGTCGAGGATGTTCAGCAGTTCGCTGGCCGGGCCCACGGGGCGACTGACAGCGAGGTGGATGTCTGGAGAACGCTGGAAGGTGTCGAGCACGGGGGCGTGATCTGCTGCGGAAACCAGGTCCAGGGGGATCAGCACCGCCTCTGCCACCTCGTCCGCGACGAGCTGGGCCACCACGTCTTCGAGCCGGGGCTCGGGGCCGCCGATGCGGCCGAGAAAGACCCGGAGGTCCCTGCGCGCGGTGCGGAGGTCCTCGAGGATGGCCTCGAGGGAGGAGTTCACAGCTTCGTCGTCGGGGCCGTCGGCCACGAGTACGATCGCGGGTGCTGTCATCGCCTCATTCCTCCGGGCCCTCGGTGGGCAAAACCAGCGTCGGAAAGCCCCACTAGAGTGGGCGATGGCGGTTTCGAACCGCCGACCTCTTCGGTGTGAACGAAGCGCGCTACCACTGCGCCAATCGCCCTAGCGAAGAAAAACTCTAGCGGATCGGAAACCAGAATGCGAACTGAGGTCCTGGAGGTCCCCACAACCATGGGAAATGCGCGGGCTCACGTGTCTTATCCGGCAGGCGCCGCGGGCCTCATGGTGCTCGGGCACGGGGCCGGCGGGGGAGTGGAGACCGCAGATCTCAGGGCCGCACTGAAGGCGGGTCTGGAGGCGGGCTGCGTGGTGGCGCTGGTGGAGCAGCCCTACAGGGTCGCCGGTCGCAGGGTGACGCCGCCCATCGCCAACGCCGAGCGGGCGTGGGTGCAGGTGGTCGGGCAGCTCCGGGCGCAGGTGCCCGGCGGCGTCCTGGTCGTGGGTGGTCGCTCGTTCGGGGCGCGGGTGGCGTGCCGGTCCGCGGCTGAGGTGGGTGCTTCGGCGGTGCTGTGCCTCGCTTTCCCGCTCGTGTCGCCCAAGGGCGCGGACCGGGGCCCCGAGTTGTACTCCGTGTCGGCGCCGGTGCTCGTCGTCCAAGGCAGGAAAGACCCGTTCGGGCTCCCGGAGGAGGGTGCGACGAGGCGCGTCGTCCTCGTGGACGGGACGCACACCCTGAGCCGGGAGCCGGAGCGGGTGGAGCAGGCGATCGCGGACTGGCTGGGTGAATGGGTCAGCGCCTGATCGCGCTGAGGAACCGGCGATTTGCACTTTGCTGAATCCGTGGACTAATGTTCTCTACGCGCCGAACGCGGCAAACCGGAAGGGGAGCAGCGGTAGCGCAAGGCGGACGTAGCTCAGTTGGTAGAGCATCACCTTGCCAAGGTGAGGGTCGCGAGTTCGAATCTCGTCGTCCGCTCGGAGATCAAGGTCTCTCCCAGACCCACAAGGGGAGGGTAACCCTCCACCCGGTGGAGTGGCCGAGAGGCGAGGCAACGGACTGCAAATCCGTGTACACGGGTTCAAATCCCGTCTCCACCTCGGGCGGTTGGCGCAGTGGTAGCGCGCTTCCCTGACACGGAAGAGGTCGCTGGTTCAAACCCAGTACCGCCCACCAGAAGACACCCGGCCATGCCGGGTGTCTTTTCTTTTTTGGGGCTGATGCTCCACACTCAACATCGTGGTGTTCGGGGACGACCCTTCCCGGAAATGGGTCGCTAGGGTTTCCCATTGGCTCCGCGGGCTTGATCCCCGTCGACCTCACGACTGATTCGGAGCGCGTCGTGTGGGACCTGGACGTGATCTCCCTGAGCCGACGCGTCAGTGAACTGAGGCGGCAGCGCTCAGTCGTCGATGACCGGCCGGCGGTCCTGGAGTCGCAGCAGACGGAGGCTGCGGAGGCTCAGCGCGACCTTCCGAAGGGCTTTGCGCCCGTCGACCGCTGAATCCTGGTACTCGAAGACGGGCAACCGCCAGCGGAACTTGATGGCCAGCATCCGCAGGGCGAAACCGACGGCCAGGGTGACGGCCACCGCCGCATTGTGGGCGACGCCCACCTCCAACAGACCCACGAAGAGCAGCGCGGCGATGACGGACACGGAGGCGTACAACTCCTCACGGAACACCAACGGGATCCGGTCACAGAAGAGATCCCGCATGATGCCGCCCGCCACGCCGGTCACCACGGCACCGACGACCGCGATGATGATGCCCAGTTCCATGTCGAGGGCCACCTGCGCTCCGAGGATGGAGAAGACCACCAGACCGAGACCATCGAGTGCGAGGAACAGTTGCCGGAAGTACTTCATGATCCCGGCGATAGAGATGGTGATGACGGCTGCGAGCACGACGAGCAACACGTACTCGGGGTCGCGGACCCACGTGAGCGGATAGTGCCCGAACAGGACGTCGCGGATGGATCCGCCGCCGAGCGCCGTGACCAGCGCGACCATGATGACGCCGAAGAGGTCCATGCGTTCCCTGCCGGCGGCCAGGGCCCCGGTCATTCCCTCCGCAGTGATGCCGATCGCCCAGAGAATTGTGAGCACGTGTCTCCTCTCATGCAAGGACAATGATGCAGGACGGGGCGCGGTGGACAGAAAATGACCCGCCCCGGGGGCGGCGCCAGCACGGCCAGCGCCTAGGGTAGCTGCGTGCACGTGCCAGACCACTTCAGCCTTCCAGAGGACCGCCTGCAGCAACTGCTCGCCGAGGTGCGTCCTGGCAATCTCGTGACCGTCCATGAAGACGGACCGCTGTCGACCTTCGTCCCCATGCACTGCGAATCCCGCGGTGGATCCCGCGTGCTGGTGACCCACCTGGTGCGCAACAACCCCCAGGCCCGGACCCCGATCACCGGCCGTGGGATGGCCATCTTGGACATCGCCGACGCGTACGTCTCGCCCCACTGGTACGCCACCAACCAGGAACTGCCCAACGTCCCCACCTGGGATTACCTGACGATCCATGCCTGGGGCCCCGTGCGTATCGACCCGAGTCCCGACGCAGCGCTTCGCGCCGCAAGCGCCCTGACCGAGCGTATGGAGGGGCCCGAAGTGCTCGACGCCGTCGGGGCGGAGAAGTTGGGCCTCATGTCGCGCGCCATCGTCGGCGTCGAACTCGAGATCGACCGGATCGAGGCGAAGGCCAAGATGAGCCAGAACCGCCATCCCGACGACATCCGCAGCCTCATCCAGCACTTCGAGCAGCACGGTCCCGCAGAGGTGGCCGGCTACCTCCGCGAGGTGAGCCTCCCACATGCCGAGGGCCGCTTCGGCACTATCGAACGGCTCCGGACCCGCGCGTTCCCCGCTGAGGTCCTAGAGACGCCGTAGGTATTCCCTGTCGCCCAGCAGTTCCAGCCGGCGCCATAGGAGGCTGCCGGGGACCGCTTGGCTCGTGTGAGCCCGCACCGCCACCATCTGGGCGTCCCTGGAGACGGGGAGCGCATGGTGGAGGTCACCTTTCGGGTAGCCGACCAGGCCGGTCCCGAACTCCTCGTTGACGGCGTCGGCGACCCCCTCTGGCAGCGCCCACCCGAGGATCTGCAGACCGTGCTCCCTGGCCACGGTGATGGCGGCCTCCGTGGCCGCCCTGTGGTCCGGATGACCGGTGACGCCCTCCAGCGGGTCAAAGGTCAGCAGGAGATCGGGATGGAACTCCGCCACGCTCATCCTGACGCGTGCGGCGAGGGTGGCTGGATCCTCCGCGGCCAGCCCGCCGTCGGGGTAGTCGCACAGCTCGAAGGCTGCGACGCCCAGTGCCTGACACGCCGTACTGAGTTCGAGTTCGCGCTGGGCGCTCAGCTCAGGGTTGGCCCCCAGGGTGGAGGCCTCGCCCTTCGTGAGGCACAGCACCTGAACCCGAGCCCCATCTGAGACGTAGTGGTCGATGACGGCGCCGAGGCCGAAGGATTCGTCATCCGGATGCGCGATGACGGCCAACACTCTCTGAGCGGAAGGAACGTGGTTCATGATCCGAGGCTAGCCATCCGGATGCGCCCAGATCCCATGATGTGCCAAGAAGGCACGACCGAGGACGCGTCGAGGAGCCGACGCGGCTGGCGCTTCAGATCCTGGGGCCGCGGGTCTGGCGCTGACCGGCTGATCACCCAACCCCGCGTAGAGTCGGGCCGTGCCCCGACCCGTCGTCCTGGTTTTGATCGCGATCGCCTCCGTCCAGTTCGGGGCGGCGATCGCCAAGTCCATCTTCGACTCGGCCCATCCCGTCACCCTCGCGTTCCTGCGGGCCCTCATCGGCGCGGTCATCTTCCTCGCCTTCTCCCGGCCGCGGGTCACCGGACGCAGCGGTGGCGACTGGCTGGTCGTCGTCGCCTACGGCCTGTGCCTCTCGGGGATGAACATGCTGATCTACCTCAGCTTCCAGCGCATCCCCATCGGGCTGGCCGTCACGCTCGAATTCGTCGGCCCACTGGCCCTGGCCGTGCTCGGTTCACGCAGGTGGCTGGACATCCTCTGGGTCTCGCTCGCGGCAACCGGCGTGGTGCTGCTGGGCGCGGGGCCCACCGTCGTTGACCCACTCGGCATGGTGTTCGCCCTGGCTGCCGGCGCCCTCTGGGCGGGCTACATCGCCTTGGCGGGCCCCGTGGGCAGGCGGTGGGAGGGGATGAGTGGGCTCACCGTCGGCAGCCTCATCGGCGCCGCCGCCCTGGCCGTTCCGGGCACTCTGCTGGCAGACGGCGCATTCGGCGACCTCAGGGTGCTCGGTGTCATGGCCGCCGTGGCGCTGCTCAGCACCGTGATCCCGTATGCCATGGAACTGCAGGCCAGGCGCTCCCTGAAGGCCGCGTCGTTCTCGATCCTCATGAGCCTCGAGCCCGCTGCGGCCGCACTCTTCGCCTGGATGGTGCTGGGGGAGTGGCTGCGTTGGCCCGAATGGGTGGCGATGGCCTGCGTCATTGTCGCCTCCATCGGCGCGATCAGGACGGCGCGGCAGTGATGGGACCCAACTACCACGGTTGAGCTCCACGCGGCACAATGGGGGCGTCAGACCAACCGACCACACCACAAGGAGTGCCCCATGAGTGGAGTCATCACCGTCCACCGCAACGACCAGGCGGAACAGGTGGAGCTGACTACCACGACCACGGGGCTCGATCTCTTCGGTGAGGACCGCACGGTCGTCGCCATGCGCGTCGCCGGGGAACTCCTGGACCTCCAGCGCGAACTGGCCGACGGCGACGTTGTCGAGCCGGTCGCCATCGACAGCCCGGAGGGCCTCTCGATCCTGCGCCACTCGTGCGGCCACGTCACCGCGCAGGCGCTGCAGGACCTGCATGCCGACGCGCGGCTGGGTATCGGCCCGCCCATCACGGACGGCTTCTACTACGACTTCCAGGTGGACCCGCTGACCCCTGAAGATCTCAAGTCCATCGAGAAGAAGATGGGCCAGATCATCAAGGCACGCCAGCGTTTCGTGCGCCGCGTCGTGACAGACGAAGAGGCCCGCGCGGAGCTGGCTGACGAGCCGTTCAAGCTCGAACTCATCTCCGCAAAGTCCAGCGCTTCGGATGACGACGGCTCCTCCGTCGAGGTCGGCGCCGGCGAACTCACCATCTACGACAACCTCAACCGCGACGGCTCGGTGGCGTGGAAGGACCTCTGCAGGGGCCCCCACATCCCGCACACCGGTTACCTCGGCAACGGCTGGGCACTCACCCGCACCTCCGCCGCCTACTGGCGCGGGGACCAGCGCAACGCCGGCCTCCAGCGCGTGTACGGCACCGCGTGGCCGTCGAAGGACGAACTGCAGGCCTACAAGACGCGGCTGGACGAGGCCGCCAAGCGCGACCACCGCAAGCTCGGCACCGAACTCGACCTGTTCAGCTTCCACGAGATGGTGGGCTCGGGCCTCCCGCTGTTCCACCCCCGCGGCGGGGTGATCAAGCGCGAAATGGAAGATTACGTGCGCACCCGCCACATCCAGGAGGGCTTCGACTACGTCGGCACGCCACACATCGCCAAGGAGGAACTCTTCTACACCTCCGGCCACCTGCCGTACTACGCCGATGGCATGTTCCCCCCCATCCTGGAGGACGCCGAGCGCGACGAGCAGGGCAACGTCGTCAAGGGTGGCCAGGCGTACCGCCTCAAGGCCATGAACTGCCCCATGCACAACCTGATCTTCTCGTCGCGTGGCCGTTCCTACCGTGACCTGCCCTTGCGCTTCTTCGAGTTCGGCACCGTGTACCGCGACGAGGCCTCGGGCGTGGTGCAGGGACTGACCCGCGTGCGCTCCATCACGCAGGACGACTCGCACAGCTACTGCACCAAGGAACAGGCGCCGGACGAGGTGCGCCACCTGCTGCGCTTCGTCTTGTCGCTGCTGAACGATTTCGGGCTCACCGACGTTGCGCTGGAGGTCTCCACCCGCGACGAGGACGGCAAGAAGAAGGACAAGTTCATCGGTTCCGACGAGCAGTGGGCAGAGGCGACCGAGATCCTCGAAGGCATCGCCCGCGACTCCGGCCTGCCCGTGGTCGCAGACCCCGGCGGTGCCGCCTACTACGGCCCGAAGATCTCCATCCAGGCGAAGGACGCGATCGGTCGCACCTGGCAGATGTCGACCATCCAGTACGACTTCAACCAGCCGGAGCGCTTCAACCTGCACTACACGGCCTCGGACGGCTCGCACCAGCAGCCGGTGATGATCCACTCGGCGAAGTTCGGCTCCATCGAGCGGTTCATGGGCGTGCTCATCGAGCACTACGCCGGCGCGTTCCCCGCCTGGCTCTCGCCGGTCCAGGTCACCGCGATCCCGGTGGCCTCCGAGTTCGACGAGTACCTCGGCGGCGTCGTCGCTCAGCTCCAGGCGAAGGGCGTGCGGGTGGACTTCGACACCTCCGACGACCGGTTCGGCAAGAAGATCCGCAACGCCACCCAGGGCAAGGCCCCGTTCATCCTGATCGCCGGCGGCGAGGACCGCGACGGCGGCACGGTGTCGTTCCGGTTCCGTGACGGGTCGCAGCGCAACGCCGTGAGTGTCGACGACGCGGTGACCACCATCGTCGACTTCATCGGGTCGCGCTCCAACGAGTCGCCCACCGCCGGCGAGTGACCATGGACGACATTGAGGCGTCCGGCACGCTGCCCGGTGTGCCGGACGCGTTCCAGCGCCTGTGGACCCCGCACCGCATGGTCTACATCGAGGGGGAGGGCAAACCCACGGGCGGTCACGACTGCCCCTTCTGCACCTCACCCAAGCGCACGGACGACGACGGGTTGGTCGTCGCCCGCGGCGAGCATGCCTACGTGGTGATGAACCTGTTCCCGTACTCGCCCGGGCATCTGCTGGTGTGCCCCTACCGGCACGTCGCCGACTACACGGACCTGACGCCTGAGGAGACCCGCGAGGTTTCCGAGTTGACACAGCGGGCGATGCGCGTGGTGCGGTCCGTCTCGAAGCCCCACGGCTTCAACATCGGCATGAACCAGGGCGACGTGGCGGGGGCGGGCATCGCCATGCACCTGCACCAGCACATCGTCCCGCGCTGGAAGGGCGACATGAACTTCATGCCCGTCATCGCCCAGACCAAGGCCGTGCCACAACTCCTCGGCGACGCCCGCAGGCTGCTGGCCGAGGCCTGGCACCGCTGACGTGGACCTCAGCTCAGCTGTCTGGGCGGTGGGCCGACGGGTGCCCCGGCGGCTCGGCGACGCCTTCGCGCGCTTTGCCGCGCCACTCGTCTCGCTGAAGCGGCTGCCGGCCGTCGACGCGTGGGCGGATTCGGTGGAGCACGCAACCGGCGCCAGGCCGACGAGCGGGCAACGCCTTCGGCTGCTGACCAACTGGATCCGCAACAACCTGTGGTCACTGAGCCTCGCGGGGTGGAGCGACGAGGAGATCCTCCGGGTCGTGTCGATCGACGACGACCACCTGGCCAGGCTGCGGGATTCGGTGGCAGGTCCGGGGCTCGTCGTGGCGCTGCCCCACATGGGTTCCTGGGACTTCGCCGGTGCCTGGGCGGCCAGGGCCGGGCTCAAGGTGGTCAGTGTCGCCGAACGCCTGCCCAACGGGGTCTACGAGCGTTTCGCCGAGGCCCGCGCCGGCATGGGCATGATCATCTACCCCGTCGACCAGCCGGATGTGATGCGTCTGCTGGCCGAGGACGTGAAGGCCGGCAGGCTGGTGTGCCTGCTGGCTGACCGTGACCTCTCCTCCCGGGGCCTCAAGGTGCCGTGGCCGGGGGCCGACGCGCTCGTGGGCGTGCCCGCGGGTCCGGCGCTCCTCGCGCGGCGCACGGGGGCCGATCTCCGGGTCACCACCACGTATTTCGACGGTGACCGGCTCAGGCTGGAAGTCTCGGAACCCATCGGGGGCGACAGCGCCGAGGAACTGATGACGGGTGCCGTGGAGGTCTTCGCCGATGCCGTGCGGCGACACCCGGAGAGCTGGCTGATGCTGCGCAAGGTGTTCGTGTGAGCCTCCGCGTCGCGCTCGTGTGCCCGTACTCGCTGGACCAGCCGGGCGGCGTCGCGACGCACGTGCTGGGGCTCGCGGCCTGGCTCAGGAGCCGTGGCCACCGGGCCTTCGTGGTGGCACCGGGCACGGGGCCGTCGAGCGACGACGTGCACCTGCTGGGGAGGGCGGTGAGCCTGCCGTTCAACGGCGCAGTGGCGCACCTGGGGGTGCTGCCCGATCAGGCGATGGAGACACGCGCAGCGATCGACGGCGCCGATCTGGTCCACGTCCACGAGCCGCTGACGCCGGGAGTCGCCTACGCGGCGGCGCGGTCGGCTCGGGACAGGCTCGTGGTGACCCACCACGCCCACTTCCGGCCCGGCCTCCTCGCGGTTCCGCTCCGGCTCCGCGCGGCACTGCTGCCGCCCCGCCAGAGCGTCGCGGTGTCGGAAGCGGCCGCAGAGACGGCGCGCATCGTCACGGGCGCGGCTCCCGTCGTCGTGCCCAACGCGGTGGAGGTGCCGGCCGGGCCGCCGGCGGCGAAGCAGGGCGACGTGGTGCTGTTCCTCGGCCGGCTCGACGAACCGCGGAAGGGGTACCCCACCTTCGCGGCACTGGCCGGTCTGGTTCCCGAGGCGACCTTTGTGGCCATCGGCCCCGGCGCCGGGGGAGCGCCGCAGGTCCGCGAACTCGGCGCCCTCAGCGACGAGGAACGCAACCGTTGGTTGGCCGAGGCTCGCGTGCTCGTGGCCCCCAACCGCTTCGGGGAGTCCTTCGGCATCATCCTGATCGAGGCGTTGGCCCGGGGCTGCGCGGTGGTCGCCAGCGACCTGCCCGCCTTCCGGGCCGTCGTCGATGACGACGCGGTGGCGTCCTTCTTCCCGCCCGACGACCTGGCCGCGGCGTCGGCGCAGCTGCGCGCGCGCCTCGCCTCCCCGGCGGACCCTGTCTTGGCCTGGCAGTCCGCGAGGCGCTTCTCCTGGGATGTGGTCGGCCCCCAGATCGAGGACGTCTACTCCAGTGCCCTCGCAGGCAGGTAGGCGACGCGGCAAAACCCGCGGGCCTGTCTGCGCGATGGCCTAGGCTGGCAATGTGCAAGCATCGCTGGTTCCTCCTCAGGAGTTCGACACTGACGCGGTGCTCACCCTGCCCAACGTGCTGAGTTTCATCCGGCTCCTCGGCGTCCCGCTGTTCACTTGGCTCATCATCTCCGGGCAGGATGTCGCGGCCGTCACGCTGCTCGCCGCGTTCGGTGCCACAGACTGGTTCGACGGCTTCCTCGCCCGCCGCCTCAAGCAGCGCAGCCCGCTCGGGGCCAAGCTCGACCCCGTCGCAGACCGGCTGTACATCCTCGCCGCCCTGGTGGCGCTGTTGGTGCGCGACATCGTGCCCGTCTACTTCGTGGTCGTGCTCGTGGCCCGCGACGTGATGTTGGCGCTCCTGGTGCCGGTGCTCAAGCGCCACGGCCTGGTTGCGCTGCCCGTGAACTGGGTGGGGAAGGCCGGCACCATGCTGCTGCTCCTCGCCTTCCCGCTGATCCTGCTGGGGGCAGGCTCGTCCCTGGGCTGGGATTGGGCGCACTGGACGGGGTGGAGCTTCGGCTGGGCCGGCGCCGTCGCGTACTGGGCCGCGGGTTCGTTGTATGTGCGCGAGACGATTCTGCTCGGGCGGGAGGCCCGGTGAGGCGTCGCCCCGATGCCAGCATGAGCCTGCTCACAGACCTGCAGGCAGAGGCGCTGGAGCCGGAGTACCGCAGCACCACCGCCCCCCGGAACCGGCCGGCACGCCTGGCCGTGGTGGTGGCCCTCGTGGTGATCCTGCTCACCGTCGCCGTCCTCCAGACCACCCGCAGCACAGGCAGCGCGGCCGAGCAGCGCCAGGAACTGCTCGACCGAGTGGCCGGCGCGCGGGAGCGGCAGGCCGTCCTCGGCGACACCGCCTCGGAGCTCGAGGACGAGGTTCGCCAACTAGGCGCCGAAGCCCTCGGAGACCCCGCTGAACGGGACCTCCTCCTGCTCCTGGACAGGCTCTCCGGCGCCTCGTCCGTCACGGGCCCCGGCATCATCGTGACCGTGGACGACGCAGATGACGCCACCTCCGCTCAGGGCATGGTGCTCGACGGCGACCTCACCCGCCTCGTCAACGGCCTGCGGCAGGCTGGGGCGGAGGCCATCAGCGTCAACGGCCGGCGGCTCAGTGTGCTCACCCCCATCCGCAGCGCCGGTGCCGCAATCACGGTTGACTACGTGTCCCTCAGCCCGCCGTACCGGCTGGAGGTCATCGGCAATCCTGATACGCTCCAGGCCAGATTCAACGAAACCACCGGGGCAGCGTGGTGGCACCTCATCGTGCAGAACTACGGGCTGTCCATGACCATCACCCAGGCCGACGACGACCTCACCCTTCCGGCTGACCCCGGCATGACGGTGCGCTACGCGAAACAGAAGTAGGGGACATTCCATGTACGCGATTCTCGGACTCATCGCCGGCGTGGTGCTCGGCGTCGTCCTCCAGCCCACGCTGCCGCCGGTGCTCGCCCCCTACCTGCCCATCGCGATCGTCGCGGCCTTCGACGCCATCCTGGGCGCCACCCGGGCCTATCTCGAGGGCATCTTCTCAGACCGCGTGTTCCTCGTTTCCTTCCTGTCGAACGTCGTGATCGCAGGCCTCATCGTGTTTGTCGGCGACCAGATCGGCGTAGGGTCCCAGCTCTCCACCGGCGTGGTGGTCGTCCTCGGGATCCGCATCTTCACGAATGCCGCAGCCATCCGGAGGGCGGTCCTGCATGCCTGAGCCCGTGGAAGAGGTGCCGGTGGACGAGGCGCGGGAGCCGCGTCGGGCCGCCGCTAAGACCCAGCGCAGTCTCCTGCGCGACTTCTTCCGGCCCAGCCGTGGCCAGTTCGTCGTCGGGCTCGCGCTGTTCCTGACCGCGCTGATCGTCGTGTTGACGCTGCGCTCGCAGGCCACCCAGCCGGAGTTCGCCAACGTCCGGCAGGCAGACCTCATCCAACTCCTGGACAACGTCACCGGTGAGACCCGCCGCCTCGAGGAACAGGTGCGGGAACTGGAGCGCTCGCGCACGGAACTGCTGAGCGGCGCAGACCGCGACCAGGCGGCGCGCGAGGAGGCCGCGCGGCGTCTCGAGCAGGCCCGCATCATCGCCGGCACGGTCCCTGCAGTAGGTCCCGGCATCCGCATCGAGATCCAGGACCCGGGCGAGCGCGTCACAGCCGAACTGCTGCTCAACGCCGTCGAGGAGCTGCGCGACGCCGGTGCTGAGGTGATCGAGCTGAACGACGCCGTCCGGCTGGTGATGAATTCCTACTTCTCTGCGGACGAGACCGGGGCGGTGACGGCCGACGGCGTTGCCCTGGCTGAGCCCTACGTCATCGATGCGATCGGCGACCCGGCCACCCTGGAGGCCGGCGCACGGTTCCGTGGCGGCCTGGTGAGTGAGATCGAGGGGGAACGGGTCGGCGGCAGGGTCACGATCGAGCAACTGGAGGCCGTCGACATCTCCTCCGTGGTGGAAATTGCGGAGCCGCAGTTCGCGCGCCCCCGTTAACAGGCTTGCCCACGGGTGATAAGTTTCCTCACGTAGCCTTTCAAATGGCCTGGACAGGGGAATGAGCCCACCCCGCTGAGACGAGGAAGTGACTCCGATGAAGTGCCGCACTTGTGGATCTGAGAGCCCGGTCGAGGCAAGGTTCTGCAGCAATTGCGGCGCCTCGCTGACTGACCCCACCGGTGACACCACCACGATGTTCCCGGTCACGGCTGAGGAACCCACTGAATCCGTACAGCTGACAGACCAGGAGCGGGAAGCGGCCAAGACCCTGGCCGCCGGCAACGCCCTGCTGATCGTCAACCGTGGCCCGGGCAACTCGAACCGGTTCCTCATCGACTCGGACATCACCAATGTCGGCCGCCACCCGGAATCGGACATCTTCCTCGACGACATCACCGTCTCAAGGCACCACGCGAAGTTCGTCCGCAGCGGCGGCAAGCTGTACCTGGAGGACCTGGGGAGCCTCAACGGCACCTACGTCAACCGCACGCTCTTGGACGGGCGCACCGTGCTGCGCGAAGGTGACGAGATCCAGATCGGAAAGTACCGGGCCACGATCTCGCTGAGTGAGCCCGGACTGGGCTGATGTCGGGAGCGGCGCGGACCATCGGCGTCGTACTGGAGATGATCCGTCCCGAGTTCCCTGACATCTCCGTATCCAAGCTGAGGTACCTCGAAACAGAGGGACTGATTTCACCGGACAGGCAACAGCCGTCCGGCTATCGCAGATTCTCCCAACAGGACGTGGACAGGCTGCTGTACGTGTTGCGTGCGCAGCGTGACCGCTACCTACCGCTGAAGGTGATCCGTGAGGAACTGGAGGCCATCGACCGCGGTGAAGAGCCGCCGGACCACGATGCCCACCCGGTGGAGGAGTCGTCGGAACCGAGGCAGCGTCGGACCCCCAGCACGGGGGTAGGGCTCATGGCCCGGCGCCAGGTGCTCGCGGAGTCCGGCCTCGGCGAGGCCGCGCTGATCCAGCTGGAGCGGCTGCGCATCATCCAGCCCCGGCGCGGTTCCCAGCTGTACGGCCCAGAGGCTGTGGCGCTGGCCCGCTCCGCCAAGAAGCTCGCAGACTACGGGGTCGACCTCCGCCAGATGCGGGTGTTGCAGCAGGCAGCCGCGATGGAGGCCGCCCTCGTCGAGCAGATCCTCGAGCAGTACCGGCGCAGGCAGGGCCCGCCGCCTGAGGTGGTGCGCGACCTCTACAGATCAGTGCTCCAGGCACACGCCGCGCTGCTTCACGGGCAGATTCACTGAGCTAATGTGTGTCCATGATCGGCCTTGAAGTGCTCGGCATCCGGATCATTTCTCCGGAGGACCCGCCCGTGCTGCTGTTGCAGGAGGAGGGGGGTACCCGCTGCCTGCCTGTCTGGATCGGCGCGCCTGAGGCGGCGGCCATCGCTGTAGCCATGGAGGGCCAGCAGCCGGAGCGGCCCATGACGCATGATCTGCTCGGCGCCGTCCTCCAACTCCTGGAACCTGGCGAGGGCATCGTCGTGATCGAGTCGGTCGACGACGGGGTGTACCAGGCCTCGCTGCATGCCGGCGGCCACGAGATCGACGCTCGGCCCAGCGACCTGGTGGCAGTGGCCGTCCGGCTCGGCTGGCGCATCGAGTGTCCGCGAGCCCTGATGGACCGGGTGGGCGTCGAGGTGGACACCGCGCCCACAGACGAGGTGGAGGCCTTCCGGGCGTTCCTGGACCGAGTCACCCCTGAGGATTTCGAGGACGACGGGAACCCCGAGCACTGAACCTACGACGCGCAACCCTCAAGCTGAGGTCGAACCACATCAGTGTAAATATCACCGGTGTTGGGCGTGTCGTTGACCCGCGGCCGGAGCGACGGTTAGCGTCATAAGAGTCGTCGGTGATCCACCACCGGCGCGGTGAGCAAAGCGAGGAATCGTGACCAAGAAGGCAGCGCTGCAGGAAGTGCTCTTTGACGGCGATTTCGCCCCTGTGCCCAGCGACACGGGCTACCGGGGCCCCATCGCGCACCGCGTCGCCGGCATCACCTATCGGCAGCTGGACTACTGGGCCCGCACCGGGCTCGTCGTCCCCTCCATCCGTAACGCCGAGGGCTCTGGCACCCAGCGCCTCTACTCCTTCCGCGACATCCTGCTCCTGCGCGTGGTGAAGCGGTTCCTGGACGTGGGCATCTCGCTGCAGCAGATCCGGTTGGCCATCGAGCACCTGCGTGAGCGCGGCGTCGACGACCTGACGGAACTCACCCTCGTGTCAGACGGCTTCAGCGTCTACGAAGTGACGTCCGCGAACGAACTCTTCGACCTGTCCCGCGGCGGGCAGGGCATGTTCATGATCTCCGTCAGTAGCGTCTGGCGCGAGCTCGAGGGCACCCTCGCCGAACTGCCCGGGGAGCGAATCTCCGACGCGCCCGCCGAGGATCATCCGGCGGACGAGCTGGCCATGCGCCGCCGTACCAGGGCCGTCTGAGCACCTGCCTGACCCCAAAGGGTCTGCCCGTAGCAACCGCTTCCCGGTAGGGTCCTTCGTGTGAAGGACTGGATTGAGAAGATCACCAGCAAGCCCGTCGTCGCCCATGCCATGGCGGCCAACGAGCGCTACGGCAAGCGGATGGGTCCACAGTTCGCCGGCGCCGTGACCTACTTCACCGTGCTGTCCATGGTGCCCATCCTCATGTTCGCCTTCGCCATGTTGGGCCTCACGCTCACTGTGCTGCGCCCAGATCTCCTGGAACAGGTCCAGAACGCCATCACCGCACAGCTCGGTGACGAGGGCGTCGGCAAGGACATCGGGGAGTTCATCACAGAGACGCTCTCCGGCTGGCGCGGCATCTTCGGAATCGGCCTGCTGACCGCCGCCTACTCGGGAACCAACTGGGTGGGCAACCTCAAGCGCGCCGTGCGCGTCATGTGGGCTGACAAGTTCTCCGACGCCACGGTCAAGTCCAACTTCTTCGTCGAGCTGCTCATCAATCTGGCGATCTTCGTCGGCCTGCTCATCGCCATGGGCGTCGGCGTGGGCGTGTCCCAGGTGGGCCACGGGCTCAGCCAACAGGTCATCGGCTGGCTGGGCTGGGAGGACGTCCCGGGGATCGGCATCCTGTGGCGACTCATCACCGTCGGGCTGACGTTCGTGGTGAGCTGGCTGCTGATGGCGTTCCTGTTCATCGTGATGCCGCGCAGGGCGGCGCGGCCCCGCGCCTGGCTCATCGGCACGCTGATCGGCGCCACGCTGCTGACCATCCTGCAGTCGGTGGCTGGGCTCATCATGGGTGTCTTCGGCGGCAACGCGGCTGTCGGGGTGTTCGGTCCCATCATCGTGATGATGCTGGTGTTCAACCTCTTGGCCACCATCATCCTGATGACCGCCGCGTGGGTGGGCACCGATCACGTCTGGCAGGCCGAGAACGCCCGCAAGTACGCAGATGAGCATTCCGGGCTGGCCAACGAGATCGACATCGACACCGACGTCGAGCCGGTCCTCTCCGCGCGACGGGCCAGCCAGCGCTGGGCGGCCACCAAACCCCTCGACGATCTCCGCGGCGCCGCAGCTGCGCTTCCGGAACCGGACCCGGACACCTACGTCCGTCAAGACGTGGCGGCCCGCGGGATGAAGGCCAACCTGGGGATCGGGTACGGCGTCGGCGCCGCCACCGGCCTGGGCATCGGCGCGCTGCTCGTCGGCCTCGTGCGCTTCGTGTTGCGCCGCTGAGAACCAGAAACCGGCCGCCCTGACGGGCGGCCGGTCTGTGCCCTCAGCGTCCGTTCAGGACGAGTGGGCGGGTATGGGTGTGCTCAGTGGGCCTGGGCCGGAGCGGGGAACTCCTGGCCGATGGCTCCCAGCATCTCCTTGTACCAGTCCTGGTTGATGTCGAAGGCCTTGCCGCCCTTGATGCGGTCGAACGCGATGGCGGAGAGCACGTCGCCGTTCTCCTCATCGTGGCCGATGACGCCGGGCTCGCCGGCGAGGGCCTTGTCCACCGCCAGATCCGTGCACTGCTTGATGAGCGCCAGGTCTGCGTCGTTGGCAGCGGCGGAGCGGCTGAAGTAACCGGACTTCTGGATCAGCACCTTCTCGGCGTTGAGCTTCTTGGCGAACTGGTCGGCGAACCAGGCGCCGGGGTTCACGTCGTTGAGGCGGACGTGGCCGAAGGGGTCGCGCGGCACCTCTTCGCCGGCCGCTTCCATCTCGGCGACGATCGAGTCGAGGCCGGCACCTTCAGACAGGAAGATGGTCACGTTGCCGACCTCATCCATGATCTTGTTGAGGCGCTCAGACTCCTTGGCGATGTTGATCTCGCCCTCCGGCACGTACACGCCGTGCACGTCCCACGCGTCCTTCGAGAGGCCGATCTCGGGCAGCCACTCCTGCTCGTTCAGCCATTCGCGGTACTTCTGCGCGGTGGCGGCGGTCAGCCAACCGCAGTGGCGGCCCATGACTTCGTGCACGATCAGCATGCGCGAGCCGGAGTTGTGTTCAGCCACGACGTTCTGCGCGAAGATCGAGCCCTGCTCGGCCGCGGTCCAGGCACCCAGCGACTGACGGATCGGGATGACGTCGTTGTCGATGGTCTTGGGCAGGCCCACGACCGTCAGGCCGTAGTCGTGCTCGGCCAGGTAGGCGGCCAGGTCTGCGGCGGTGGTGTTGGTGTCGTCGCCACCGATGGTGTGCAGCACCTCCACGCCGTCGGCGACGAGGCGGTCAGCGGCCACCTGGAGCGGGTTGGCGCCCTCTTCGACAAGGCCGCGCTTGACGAGGTCCTTGGCGTTGGTCAGCTTGACGCGGGAGTTGCCGACGGGGGAGCCGCCGAACTTGTGCAGGAGAGCGGCGTTCTTGCGGACGGTGTCGTCGACGACAAGGAAGTCGCCTTGGAGGAGGCCCTGGTACCCGTGGCGGTAGGCAATGATGTCAACCTCCGGCGCGACCTCGGTGTAGCGCTCGATGAGTCCGCCGATCGCCGAGGAAAGGCAGGGAGCGAAGCCGCCGGCCGTGAGGATGGCTACCTTCTTGACCATGAGTGTCCTTTCATGTGTGGTGCGACGCGTAGCGCGTCACAGGCCAGCCTATTGCACCGTCGAATGAGGCTCCTCATGGGGGCCTTATCCACAGGCCGTTCGCGGACCCGGAACGTGACCCCTCCCGTTGGCAGGATGGCGGCATGGGGCGACATCGAGACGAGCGTGGGCTGAGCAACTCCGTGCAGGCCGCCCTGCTGTTACCTGTTGGTCTCGGCCTGTTCCTCGCCCTGCTCCAGTGGGCGATGGTGTCGTGGGCGGAGGGCAGCGCCATCGCCGCAGCGCAGCAGGGCGCCTCCGTCGCAGCAGTGGAGGGCGCGACGGCGGGGGAGGGGCGAGCCGCCGCCCTGCAGGCCGCCTCCAACGGCTCCCTGACTGGTATTGCTGCGGAGGTCACCCGCGGCGCCCGGCTGACCCAGGCCACGGTGACCGGACGGGCGGTCGTCGTGGTGTGGCCACGGGACATCAGCCGGACCGTCGTCGTGACGACGGAGCGGGTGACGCAGTCGTGATCCGTGGGGAGCGGGGCCTCGCGGTCTCGGTCGAGGCCGCCGTCGTGCTGCCTGCGCTGGTGCTGTTCATCGGCCTGCTGCTGACGCTGGCGCGGGGGGTGCTGGCGGAACAGCACGTCGGCGCCGCCGCGGCTGCCGGAGCGAGGGCAGCATCGTTGGAGCGGAGCGTGCCCGCCGCCCAGCGGGAGGCCCGCTCCGCCGTCGAACGGGCTCTGCTGCAGCGCAACGTGGCGTGCCGGCACACGGCTGTGGACACCGACGCGTCCGGGGTCGCGAGGGCGCTCGGGAGCCAGGCGTCGGTCCTGGTGTCCATCACCTGCGCCGTCGAGTTGGCCGACATCTCGCTTCCGTTCATCCCGGGCACGATTTCGGTGACAGCTGAACGTGCTTCCCCGGTCGACCCGCTCCGGGGCAAGTAGCATCAGAGACATGGCAGCTCAGCAACGACGCATTGGACAGTTCTCCGTTTCACCCATCGGACTGGGCGGAATGCCGGCCTCGTTCGAGGGCGCACCGCGCGACAGGGGGATCGCGATGGTCCACGCAGCCCTGGACGCCGGGATCACCCTGATCGACACGGCCGACATCTACGCACCGTCGTGGGACAAGATGGGCCACAACGAGCAGCTCATCGCCGAGGCCCTGCGCACCTACAGCGGCGACACCTCGGAGGTGGTGGTCGCGACGAAGGCCGGGATCACCCGCGCCGAGGGAGAGAAGTGGGGCCGCAACGGCTCCGCCGACTATCTGCGCAGCCGGCTCGAAGCGACGCTCGAGAACCTCGGCGTCAGCCGGCTCGACCTCTACTACCTCCACCGGCCGGACCGCAGCATCACGTACGCCGCCGAGGTGGAGGCCTTCGCCCAGTTCAAGCGCGAGGGTCTGGTGGCGGAGGTGGGCATCTCCAACGCCAACGTCGAGGAGATCGCCATCGCCCTCGAAGTGCTGGGCGACGGTGGGCTCGCCGCCGTCCAGAACGAGTTCTCGCCTCGCTTCAACCACACAAGCAAGCAGGAACTCGACTACTGCTCCGCCCGCGACATCGCCTTCCTGCCGTTCTCGCCCCTGGGTGGCACGGGCGGACCTGCCGCGAAGGTGGGCGAGAACTACCCGGTCCTCGCGGAGACGGGCGAGGCACACGGCGTGAGCCCCCAGCAGGCCCTACTGGCCTGGATGCTGGCGCTCGACGAGCACCTCATCCCCATCCCCGGCTCCTCACGGCCGGAGACCATCGCGGATTCGGCAGCCGCCATGGACCTTGCGCTGACAGGCGATGAAGTTGCCAGGATCAGCCATGAACTCCTGGCCCGTGGGTAGCCTGGATCAATGGCTCAGTACTTCGATGTGCATCCTGACAACCCCCAGCCGCGCACTCTCGCGCAGGCTGCCCGGATCCTGGCCGACGGTGGGCTGATCGTCTACCCCACGGACTCCTGTTTCGCGCTCGGATGCGCCCTCGGCAACGCGGAGGGCATCGAGCGCATCAGGCGCATCCGCAACCTGGATGACAAGCACCACTTCACGCTCGTCGTCGACGAGTTCGCCAAGCTGGGTGAGTACGTGCAGATGGACAACCGGGTGTTCCGGGCCGTGAAGGCGGCCACGCCCGGGCCGTACACGTTCATCCTGCAGGCCACCCGGGAAGTGCCCAAGATGATGATGCATCCCAAGAAGCGCACCGTCGGCGTCCGCATCCCCGATCATCGCACCACGCTGGATCTGCTGGCCACCTACGGTGCGCCCCTCTTGTCCTCGACCCTCCTGCTGCCCGGCCATGAGGAGGCGCAGACCGACGGGTGGGCGATCAAGGAACTGCTGGACCACCAGGTGGAAGCGGTGATCGACAGCGGTGACTGCGGCGTCGAACCCACCACGGTGATCGACATGACCGGCGATGTGCCGGAGGTCGCCCGGGTGGGCGCCGGAGACCCGGCGCCGTTCGAGGAGTAAGGCCTCAGGTCAGGAAGCGGATGGTGGCGGGGTAGCGGTAGGTCCGGCCCTGGCGGTAGGCGGCGGTGCCCTGCAGCGCGCCGAGGATCGCCAGCACGAAGTATCCCGCCGCGATGAACCAGCCGATCACCGGGATGAACGCCAACAGAGACGCCAGCGAGCGGGTGATGGCGAAGTTGAGGATTTCCTTGACGTGCTCGTCCTGCAACGGGTGCTTCCCCTTGTCCACCACGAAGAAGATCAGGGCAGGCACGATTCCGAACAGAGCTGAGAGCCAGTAGTTGAGGAGCATGTTCTGCTCCAGCTGGGCCGGTAGCCGGGCCGGGAGGTAGCCCTGTCTCGGCACCAGGGGATAGGCCATCGGCGGCTCGTAGAGATCATGCGCACCCGGGGTGTCGCCGCGGTACCCGCGGGGAAGCGAGTAGGTGGCGTTCGGGGTCCTCGGCGGAGCCGGTGGTGGCGTCCGACCGAAGCTGCGCAGGAACGCCTCATCGGCCTGGGGTGACGGGGTCGCCGGGGGCCGGGTGTAAGGGTCGTAGGATTCGTCCGAATCATACTGATTCTGGCTCACGATGCCTCCTCATGGACGACCAGACCAGCGTAACCCCGCACCCTCCGTCAGGTTGGGGCGGGATCCCCGAGCAGCAAGAGATTGCTCCCGTCCGAACGTCGGCCCCGCGCGAGGAGGGGGAGCGCGAGGCCGGCCACGGAGGTCCTGAGGTGATCCCTGTCAGCGGCGCCCGCCACCCAGCAGGTCTCCCAGAATCTGCCCGAGCACACCGCCACCGAGGCCGCCGCCGCTGGGCTGGTTGGTCTGCTGCGTTTGCGGGAGCGGGTTTTCGTCCTCGTCCGGGAACGGCATGGTGGGTGCACCGGGGGTGTTCGTCGGCGCGGGTGCCCGGAACTGCGGATCGGTCTGCGGGGTCGACGGCGGGGGAGCCTGCTCGCCTCGGCCGCCGCCCAACACCTGACCGAGGATGTCGCCGAGACCGCCACCGCCACGTCCTGTGGGTGTCGCTTCCGGCTGGCCCTGGCGCTCGTCACGGCCCATGAACTTGCCAGCGAGCCAGGACATGACGATGGGGGCGAGGATCGGGATGAGCTTCTGGATGAGGCCGCTGCCGCCGCCCAGCCCGCCGAGCTGATTCACTACCGCCTCTTCGTTGCGACCGAAGATGTTGTGGCTGATCTTGGCGCCCTCAGCGGTGTCCACCTGCGAGAGATTGACGCCACCGCGCAGCAACGCGGGATCGTGGTCCTGCAGCGCCCGGGCCAGGGATGCCTCGCCGGCGGGGTCCTGCGCGTTCGCACCGAGGCCCATGAGGAGGGCCGGCAGGGCGTTGCGCACGGCGTTCTCCACCTCGGCGCGCGGTTCTCCCACCTGGTGCGCGATCTGATCCATGGGGAGGTCGTCGAGGATCTCTTCGTAGTTGAACATGTCAGTGCTCCTTCTCTGTTCGGCACGCAGGGGGTGCAGATGCCCCACGCTACCCAAGGGCACGGGCCGTCAAGGGGAAAGTAGCGAAGCAGCGTCGCCAGACGAAGGCGCCCGACGTCCTCGCTGTGGCGTTGAGCCTCCACCGAGGGCGCCGGGCGCCATTTCACATCAGCCGACCTCCACGGCGGGCAGCGTGGCGACGAAAGCCGCTTGAAGCACGCTGGTCCCAGCCGAATCCGCGGTGGCGTCAAACACCAGGGCGGGCCGGAAGAGACCGGCGGCGACATCCGCTTCGGTCACCGTGTACTTCGCGGTCGTGCACGCCTGCGTCGCACCGGCTGCGAGGTTGGAGTAACGACAGTTCGGAGTGCCTGTGGTCAATGCCGCGGCGAGATTGCTGGAGCGAGGGAACGCGGTGAGCGCCGACCCGGTGTTGTTGCGGTACGTGACGCGGAACGTCAGCACATTCCCGACGGTGGGCGTGGCGATGTTGTCGGTGCGGGCCATCGTGACCGTGAGGGACCCAGGCGCTCGGCCGAAGATCTGCAACTCACGAGCCGCGACGTAGGTGTTGGCGGGAGCCCCATATGTGCTGAGGATCTGCAGCCGCACGAACTTGGCCTGCCCCTGCAGGGAGACCAGCTTGGTGTTGGCATCATTGGCCCAGGTGCCCGTGGCCACCTCCACCAGGGAGGATGCGTCGTTGCCGATCAGCACCCGGTATTGACCAGGTCGGCCGTTGGCTGCGCCGGAACCGCCCCCGGTGTGCGGGGTGAGCACCAGCGAGCTCAACTCGATAGGCGCCGCTCCCAGAGACACGTCGATGTTGTAGGGGAGTGTCACGGCCGTGTTCCACGGCGAGTGGAACGCGGTCGTGAGATCACCGTCGAAGAGATGTGAGCTCTCTTGACCCGGCTGGGATGCCAGCGCACTGGTCAACGCCAATTGGGCGGCCGACACGGTGGCGGGCCGAAGGAGTCCGTCGAGAAGCGCGCCGTAGCTGCTGAGCAGCGCGGTGCGTTGGTTGGCGTCGGTCACCTGGTTGATCGCGTTGCGCAGCTGGGAAGCGACGACGTCGAGTCGCGTGCCGGGCTGTGCGTCGGCGGTGTCGCGGAGGTCGCTCAAGGCCACCCCGAGCGCGGCGGCAAACTCCGCTTGGACATTGCCCGTGCCGCCCACCTTGATCAAGCCGTGGTCGGTGACCTGATACTGCGTGGTCATCGCCGTCGCGTTGAGGCTCGGCTTGGCCGCGCCCGTGTTGGCGTCGGTCTCCACCAGCCTGTTGTGTTCGCGGTGCTTGATGGTGACGATGTTTCCAGCAGAGGCGGGGACCGTGGTGGAGCGAGCCATGCCGCTGCGGCCGGCGTTGCCGATGAAGCTGCGGTCGAAGAGCGTGGTCGTGCCGGATGTCACCGTGATGCGGGCGTATTCGTCCGTGAAGTACGAGTGGGGTGCCCCGAGCCCATCGTTGACGGTGAAGGTGGCGGTGGCGGGGTCGTGCACGACATTGGCGAAGTTGCCGTCGCCCAGCCCCAGCAGGCTGAGCTGCGTCGCGTTGACGGCGCTGCGCGTTGCCGTTGCCGGGTACGCGACAGACGCAACGGTGTTACCGCCTTGGCTCACCTTGACGCTCTGACGCTGGGGGACCGTCCCGGTGGCGGAGTCCTGCGGGAATCGCAGGGTGTAGGTGCCGATCGGCAGTTGTCCGAAGTCAGCCACACCATTGACGAAGGCCGCCTGGCCGACAAGCCGGGAACCGGCCCAGAGCGTGGCGCTACGGCCCTTGATCCGGTTCGGGTCGCCGATGCTCGCCTGGGCCTTGAGGCTACCTGCGTAGCTCAGCGTCTGGAGGTCGAGGGTGGAGACGAGCTGGCCGGGGGAGGCCAGCCCCAACGTGTTCGCCGCTGCCGTCGCCATCGCGTAGTCGGTGAAGTAATCGCCCAGAGGCAGGACCGACGGCAGTTGCGCGTGGTCACGAATCGCTGTCTCGACCCTAGGGCTGACCGGGAGTCCGAACTGGGCCAACCAGGGGAGGAGGTCATAGCCCTGCTTGGCTCCCCAGTGCTCCGCGATCAGGTCGGTGCGGCTCGGCCATCCGGTGAAGGAGGGGTTTGCGCGCAACTCGCGGAGGGAGCGGTTGAAGCCGCTGAATCCGTCTGCGCCGGTGAGTTCCGCGATTCGCGCCAGCACGTCGAGACGAAGCCGCACGTTGATGGCGCCGAAGTTCTGGCCGTTGGTGCTACGGCGTGCGTCGTCCAACACCTTCTGGTCTGCCGCGCGGCCGTTGTTGTACAGCCAGTTACTCGTATGGCCGAGCACGTGCGCCTGGTATTGGTAGGCGTACACGTTGTTCCACACCTCGCCCAACTGCATGTCCAGGGGACCGCTCGACCCGGTCATCATGCCGTCGTAGCCGTGGCCGACTTCATGGAGGATCAGCCACGAGCCTGGGCCCTGCAGGTAGTAGCTCACCGAGTTGTTGTTCGTGCCGATGGCGTTGTTGGGACCGTAGTAGGCAAGGCCCGGGCCGTTGATGTCCGGGCGGATGAAGTACGCCTGCGGGAGGTCGTGGTGCACGGGGTTGCTGTGCGCGTCGTCGATGCCGAGCCAACCGTTGTAGGTGCCGAGCAGGTGGCGGTAGCTCTGGATGACGTGATTCAGGTCGCTGTAGTCCGACCACGAGAAGTCCTGGATCTTGGGCAGATCCACGCGGGGGATCAGCATCGTGAACGCCTGGTCAACGATGAGCGCGAAGGGCGAGGTGCCGCCGGCCCACTGCTGGACGAAGGTCGCTTGAGAGTTGTTGAGTCGGAACTCGGGCATGACGTGCTCGGTCCCCGTCGCGACGCGGTATTCAATCTGCGGCGCGGTGGCCCATTGCTTCGAGCGTGCGAAGACGGCGCTGTCCTTCTTGGCCGTGAGCGGCAGCCACGTTCCGTCCACGGGCAAGGTCAGTTGGACGTCCTGCTGGTGATCGTCTGTGGTGAGCGCGATGGTGACGTCGCCCACACCGTTGGTCACGCGTGCTTCGACGACAGCACCGGAACTCACGGAGATCCCGAGTGATTCGCGCATCATTCCGCGACCTCGGTTGGTGCCTACCTGGGTGATGACGTTGTTTCCGGCTGTGAGGGGAGCCAGGGTGCGGGTATGGATGACGGCAGCCTCGGCGTTGGCCGTGCTGCTGATGGCGACCGTGATCGCAATGGCCCATGCCAGCAGTACTGCTGGCACGGTTCTCGCTAATCGAACTGAATGTGACAAGGAATCTCCAACACCAGTCGCGGTGTGACGGCGGCAGCTGCTCCCGTCCGACGTTGGCCGGGTTGTGCCGTACCGCGAAAGTAGACGGAGCGAACGGTCACGTCCGAGAGCTTTTCTCCTTGTGCTCACGTTGAGTGATCGGACGACCGATGATGGGGGTCGAACCGGGGCGGTCGTTCCGCGTAGTGACATAATGTTGCTTATCGGTCATACGGTTGGGCTGCCGCCTGCACGAGATGCCGGGGCCGTCGGACCGCCCAAGGAGTTGCGTGAGAAGATGATGTGAAACTGAGGAGTTTCCATGCAGATTCTGGCGCCATGTGCCGGTCATGTGATCGCGATGCGCGACGTAGATGACCCTGTCTTCAGTGAGCAGATCGTCGGTCCCGGTGTGGGAATTGAGCCGCTGGCCGGTCCCGCGCAGATCCTTGCTCCTGCCGACGGACGGCTGCTGAAGGTCGACCCCCATGCGTTCATCCTGATGGTCGACGACAGCGTCGGCATCCTCGTGCACATCGGGATCAACACCGTGCAACTCCAAGGCGACGGCTTCGAGGTGCTCGCATCCAGAGGCGACTCCGTCAGCGCGGGCACGCCCATTGTCGCCTGGAACCCGGATGACATCGATCAGCCAGGAGTCTCCACGACGGTGGTCGTCGCCGTCATGGACCACGCACCGGATTCGGTGACGGGCGCGGCGGTCGGGGCCGACGTGGCTGTCGGCGATCCTCTGTTCACCGTCTGATCCACCGTCACCAGCAGCAGTAGCCGCCGTCGACCAACAGATCTGCACCAGTGATGTAACTTGCGGCAGGGCTGAGCAGGAACAAGACGGGCAGGGCGATCTCGCGGGGTTCGGCCAGTCGTCCCATGGGCGTGGAGTCACGCCATATTGGCAGGAGGTCGCCTACGCGCTCCGGAGAGTTCATCGGTGTGGCGGTGTAGCCGGGGCTGACCACGTTGACCCTGATCCCGTTGCGCACCCACTCGACGGCCAACGACTTCGACAGGTGCACCACCCCGGCCTTCGCCGTGTTGTACGCGGCCTGATCGTGGTCCCGATTCGCTATGGTGGCGGAGATCGAGGCGATGTTGACGATCGCGCCGCGCCCGTTGGCGATCATCGCCCGGCCTTCTGCCTGGCAACACCAGAACAGGCCGTCCAGGTTGGTCCCTTGGACAGAGCGCCAGAACTCGGGCGTGATGTCCAGGGCCGGTGTGGGCCCTGCGATGCCGGCGTTGTTGACCGCGAGCGTGAGCGGCCCGAGTTTCGCCTCGATCTCCGCGACTGCCTGGGCTGCTCGATCCGGATCACGCACATCCCAGGCCACCGCCAGCGCCACTCCCCCAGCGGCCTCGATCAACGCGACCGTCTCCGCAAGGGACTCCTCCTGACGCGCCGTCACCGCGACTCGGGCACCGGCCTCCGCCAGAGCGACGGCGACCGCTTGGCCGATCCCCTTCGACGACCCGGTGACGACGGCCACCTCACCGTCGACGCGAAATCCCGGCGATCCAGTCATCTCCCGACCCTTCCTCATGATGCCTCGAGCCTAGCCCGGCCCAGCCGGAGAAAGGCGAAACCCCACGGCACCGGGGTGGCGTGGGGTTTCGCTGCAGCCTGAGCGCTCTCAGAAGTTGATCATCTGACCCGCGATGCCGTGGGCCGCCTCCTTCATGGCCTCCGACAGGGTGGGGTGCGCGTGGATGTTGTGGGCAATCTCCTCGGCAGTGAGGTCGTACGCCTGGGCCAGGGTGAGCTCCGGCAGCAGTTCCGTGACATCGGGGCCGATCATGTGGGCGCCGAGGATCTCTCCGTAGGTGGCGTCCGCGACGATCTTGACGAAGCCGGTGGCGTCGCCCAGGCCCCAGGCCTTGCCGTTGGCGGCGAAGGGGAACTTGGCGACCTTGACGTCATAGCCCTTGTCCTTGGCCTGCTGCTCCGAGTAGCCGAAGGAGGCGATCTGCGGCTGGCAGTAGGTGGCGCGCGGGATCATCTCGTAGTTGATCGGGTGCGGGTGCTCGCCGGCGATCTGCTCGGCGGCGACGATGCCCTGGGCCTCGGCGGCGTGGGCGAGCATCATCTTGGCGGTGCAGTCACCGATGGCGTAGATGTGCGGCACGTTGGTGGTCATGAAGTCGTCGATGGCGATGGCGCCGCGCTCGGTGAGCTCGACGCCGGTCTTCTCGAGGCCGTAGCCCTCTGTGCGGGGGGCGAACCCGATCGCGGAGAGGAAGCGGTCAGCCTCCAGCACCTGCTGGTCGCCGCCCTTGGCCGGGCTGACCGTCACGCGCACGCCGGAGCCGGTGTCCTCGATGCCCTCGACCTTGGTGGAGGTCAGCACCTTGATCCCGAGCTTCTTGTAGGCCTTGGCCAGTTCCGCGGAGATCTCCGCGTCCTCCGTCGGGACCATGCGATCCAGGTATTCGACGATGGTGACATCGACGCCGTACTGGCTCAGCACGTAGGCGAACTCGGTGCCGATGGCTCCGGAACCACCGACGATGATCGAGCCGGGCAGCGAGTCTGCGAGGATCTGCTCCTCGTAGGTCACGACGTTCGCGGAGAGCTGGGTGCCGGGCAGCAGGCGGGTGACGGCACCCGCGGCGATGATGCAGTTCTTGAAGGAGACGCTCTGCTTCTCCCCGCCGTCCTTCTCGACCTCGATGGTGTTGGCGTCCGTGAAGGTGCCCCAGCCGTCGATCTCGGTGATCTTGTTCTTCTTCATCAGGAAGTGGATGCCCTTGGTCATCCGCTCCGAGACCGCGCGGCTGCGCGAGAACGCCTTGCCGTAGTTGAACGTGACCTGGCCCTCGATGCCATACACATCGGCCTCATGGTTGAAGATGTGCGCCAACTCAGCGTTGCGCAGCAGCGACTTCGTCGGAATGCATCCGACGTTGAGGCAGACCCCGCCCCAGTAACGCTTCTCGATGATGCCGACCTTCAGGCCGAGCTGGGCGGCGCGGATGGCGGCGACATAGCCACCTGGTCCAGCGCCGAGGACAACGACGTCGAATTCAGAGCTCATGAACGCCACTCTAGTGCTCTTTGATCTCCCCGTGACACCAAACCATCCTCGCGATACCCCGATTATCTCATCGATGAGATAACCTGTTTTGATGAGTGCAGCCACTAGTGAGTCCATCGGCCGGATGATCCGCGACGCCAGATCGTCGCGGGGCTGGTCCCAGCAGAAGCTGGCCGACGAACTGGGCACCGTCCAGAGCGCCGTACACCGTATCGAGAACGGCCAGCAGAACCTCTCGCTGAGCATGATCGGACGCCTCGCGGAAGCCCTGGAGATGCCACTGATCCAGACCGTGACCGAGGGCACGGTCAACTTCGAGATCGAGGGCGGCCACAAGCTTTCTGGCGAGATCGACGTGCGCACCTCCAAGAACGCAGCGATGGCGATCCTTTGCGCCAGCCTCCTCAACCACGGACGCACGGTGTTGCGGGGCATCGCGCGCATCGAGGAGGTGGACAGGATCTCCGAGGTGCTGACCTCGATCGGCGTCGAGCTGACCTGGATCGGTGACAACGACCTTGAGATCAAGCGCCCCGCCCAGCTCACCCCTGAGACCATCGATTCCCGCGCCGCCCGCCGCACCCGCTCCATCCTCATGCTGCTCGGGCCGCTGATGCACGAATTCGACGAGTTCCGCCTCCCCTTCTCCGGGGGCTGCGACCTCGGGGCGCGCACCGTGCACCCCCACATGTCGGCGCTCGGCCGGATGGGGCTCACCGTTGAGGCGACGGAAGGGCACTACCACGCCACCATCGGCGACAGGACAGAGGAGCACCGCAGCATCACGCTCATCGAGCGCGGCGACACCGTGACGGAGAACGCCATCATGGCGGCCGCCCGAACTCCCGGCGTCACCACGCTGCGCAACGCCTCCGGCAACTACATGGTGCAGGACCTCTGCTTCTACCTGCAGATGCTGGGCGTGCGGATCGACGGCATCGGCACCACCACGCTGACCATCACAGGTGTGGACTGCATCGAGGCCGACGTCGAGTATCACATCTCCGAAGACCCCATCGAGGCCATGAGCCTGCTCACCGCCGGCATCGTGACCCGCTCCGAGATCACCGTGCGTCGCTGCCCCATCGAGTTCCTCGAGGTGGAGTTCGCCGTCCTGGACGAGATGGGCCAGGTACTCCAGCGCTCCGCCGAGTACCGCAGCCGCAACGGTCAGACCCGCCTCGTCGACGTCACGGTCATCCCGTCAGACCTGACGGCGCCGCTGGACAAGATCCACCCCATGCCGTTCCCCGGCCTCAATATCGACAACCTGCCGTTCTTCGCGGTCATCTGCGCCACGGCCTCCGGCCAGAGCGTCATCTATGACTGGGTCTACGACAACCGGGCGATCCACTTGAAGAAGCTCTCCGAGTTCGGCGCGAACATCCAGTTGATGGATGCCCACCGCCTGCTGATCATCGGTCCGACGCGGTGGCGCGGCCGTCGTATCGAGTCACCCCCGGCGCTGCGCCCCGCCGTCTGCCTCCTGCTCGCGGCGCTCGCGGCCCGTGGCACCACCACCCTGATGGACGTCTACGTCATCAACCGTGGCTACGAGGATCTTCCCCAACGCCTCAACAAGTTGGGTGCCAACATCAACACGTTCTGGGGCGAGCCGGCCCAGGTCTGAGAGGGTTCAGAGGCGGGTGGCCATGAAGACGAACCGCGGGTCCACCAGGTCGTTCTGCGCCGCCACGAGGCGCAGTTCCGGGTGGTCGGCCGAGTCCGTGGCCTCCAGCACTGAGTAGACGACCGAGGCCGTCTGGCCCAGCGCATCGCCCGAATCCTGCGTCTTCAGCCACTTCGCCAGGAATACCGCGGTGGTGAGGTCCCCGGAACCGGTGAACGTGCGGTTGATGACCGGCGTGGTGACCTCCCAGGCGCCCGAATCGTCGACGGCCACCATCCGCATGACGTCGGCCGAGGCGTCAGCTCCGACAACGGAGGTGACCACCACCACCCGCGGACCCCTCGCCCGCAGTTCCTGCGCCGCGTCGATGACGTCGGCCATCGACGTGGTCTGCCGCCCGGTCAGGAACTCCAGCTCGAACAGGTTCGGCGTCATGATGTCCACAGCCCCGACGACGTGATCGCGCCAGAATTCCGGGATGCCCGGGCGGGCGTAGAAGCCGCGGCCGACGTCGCCCATCACCGGATCAGCGCAGAAGATCGCCTCGGGGTTCTGTTCCTTGATCCTGGCACCGGCGTCGAGGATGACCTGGCCGACCTCCGGCGCCCCCATGTAGCCGCACAGCAGCGCGTCGACCCTGCCGAGCACCCCCCTGTCGTTGATGCCCTGGACGACCTCCCACACGTCGCTGGCCGGGATCAACGGCCCCCGCCAGGCGCCGTAGCCGGTGTGGTTGGAGAAGTTCACCGTGTGGACCGGCCAGACGTCGACACCCAGGCGCTGGAGCGGGAAAACCGCCGATGAGTTCCCTGCGTGGCCGTAGGCGACGGCTGACTGGATGGACAGGACTGTGGTCATTGGCCCATTTTGTCATCCCGGGGCTTCTGTAACCATTTTGGGCATGACTGGCGGTCAATCCGGTCGGCCGGTGGCGAAACCCGTGGTCACCCCATACGATGATCGATTATGGCGGCGGTGTATCCCGACTACCTTTCCCCCGAGTTCGTGGCGATGGCTCATCGAGGCGGGTCGTTCATGACCGCCAATCACGGGATCGAGAACACCACACGAGCCTTCGCCAACGCCGTCGCCCTGGGTTTCCACTACCTTGAAACAGACGTGCACACCACGAGCGACGGGCACCTCGTGGCCTTCCACGACGTGAGCCTCGGCCGCGTCACAGATGTCGCCGGTTCACTGCGCGACCTCACGCTGGCGGAACTGAGCGAACTACGCGTAGGCGACCGCGAGCCCATCCCGACACTCGATGAGTTGTTCGAGACGTTCCCGGACATCAACTTCAACATCGACATCAAGTCCGTCACCGCCGTTGACCCGCTGGTGCAGACCATCGTCAAACACAACGCGGAACGACGCGTGTGCGTCGGTTCGTTCGCCCGGACCCGCATCCGGCGTTTCCGCAGTCTCCTCCCGCAGGTGCCCACGGCGGTTTCGCCGACGGGGGTCGCGGCCCTCACCATGGGGGCCATCTCGCCCGGAGGCGAGGTGTACCAGGTGCCGCTCCAGCATCCGATCGGCCCGGTGACGGTGGACATCGTCACCCCGAAGAACATCGAGCGCATCCACACCGCCGGCCGGAAGATCCACGTCTGGACCGTGGACGACCCCACCACCATGCACCGCCTCATCGACTGGGGCGTCGACGGACTCGTCACAGACCGGCCGGACTTGCTCAAAGACGTCCTCCGTGCACGGGGGATGTGGTCTACTCAATAGGGAACCTTTCCGGTTCCCGGTTCGTTGACATTGGCAGACGAAGGAGGGAAGAAGATGGCTGATCGTGCATTGCGTGGCGTCGGTCTCGGCTCGAAGACTTTTGAAGACGAGCAGGGCATCGAATTCGCAGAACGTCAGAACCTTGGATTCGACTGTCCAAAGGGACACCACTTCGAAGTGACCTTCGCCGCAGAGGCCGAACTCCCCACCCAATGGGAGTGCAAGCAGTGTGGCCTCATGGCCGTACGCTCCGACGGCGTCGTGGGCGAAGAGAAGGTCGAGAAGCCCGTGCGTACCCACTGGGACATGCTGCGGGAACGTCGCTCGATCCCTGAGCTGGAAGACATCCTCGAGGAGCAGCTGGCCAAGCTGCGCGAGTCTGACAGGCTCTACTAGAACTAAACCGACTCTTCATCGTCGAGGTCGCCGCGGATCACGTTTCCGTCGGCGGCCTCGTCGTTTTTCCTCGTGATGCCGGGAATGAGGGTGTCGGTGGCGGGGCCCTCCGTGGTGGCCTCCCCCTTGATGACGGTGGGCGCCACGATCGACGTGGGCTTCAGCACCCGCGCCGCCCACCAGGTGATGGCTGAGCGGACGAACGGCCGGGTAAAGGGCAACAGGAGCAACAGACCGAGGACGTCCGTGAGAAGCCCGGGCACCGTCAGGAGGATGCCACCCGCCAGCACCAGGCTGGCGTCGGCCATCCGCCCGGTGGGTAACTGGCCGGAGCGAATGGCCTCGGACAGTGCCGCCCAGGCCTTCCGCCACTCCCGCTGCATCAGGTAGAAACCCAGGAACGTGGTGCCCACCATGAGGACGAGCGTCCACCAGCCGATCTCGCCGGCGACCCAGATGATGGCAGCAACTTCTGCCACCACGAGGAGCAGCAGCGCGATGGCTGTGACGCTGAGCGCCACAGCGCCGCGTCGGCCAGCCACTTAACGGTCCTTGTTGCGTCCGCGCCCGAGCAGGCCCGACGCGGTGCGGCCGAGTTGGCCGAGCCGGTGGTCGATGCCCCAGAGGGTGGTGCGGATGAGTGCTTCGACGACGATGCTGCGGTTCATCTTGGAGTCGCCGAATTCGCGCTCCACGAACTCGATGGGAACCTCGACCACCTTGAAACCATGCTTGATGGCCCGCCACACCAGATCGATCTGGAAGCAGTAGCCAGCCGACGCCACTTCGTTGAGGTTCATGCCGCGCAATGTTGTGGCGCGGTAGGCGTTGAAGCCACCCGTGGCGTCCTTGACCGGGATGCCGAGCATCAGCCTGGTCCAGAGCGAACCGCCCTTGGAGATGAGCACGCGGGACGCCGGCCAGTTGACGATCGAGCCACCGCGCACCCAGCGCGAGCCCTTCACCATGTCTGCACCGTCATTGATGGCCTGCAGGAGGCGTGGCAGTTCTTCGGGCTGGTGTGAGCCGTCCGCGTCATGGGACACAAGGACGCCGTAGCCGCGCTCCAGCCCCCACTCGAAGCCGGCGAGATAGGCGGCCCCCAGGCCCTGCTTGCCTGTGCGGTGCATCACGTGGACGTTCTCGTCGCTGCCTGCCAGCCTGTCGGCGATCTCGCCGGTGCCGTCCGGCGAGTTGTCGTCCGCGATGAGGATGTGCGCGTGCGGCACGGCCTTGCGCAGCCGGTTCGTGATGCTCTCGATGTTCTGCGACTCGTTGTACGTCGGGATGATCACGAGCACCCGGTCGAGCGCGTCAGTGCTGGTCATGTGGCTGTCCTTGGGGTGAGTTGTTCCGGGCAATGCTACCGGCCTCCGGTCCACGGCGACGGTAGGTGTAGGCCAGAGCCGCCAAGGTGACGATGAGCGCGGCCCAGGCCGGCGCGGAGCCCAGCCGGACCGGGAGGCTGATGCTGTAGCGCAGCGGGACGGTCACGATGCGGTTGGCGGCCTCGAACTCCGAGGTGAGGCCCTGCACCCGCCCCCGCGTGTCGACGAGGCCGGTGAGCGAGTTGAGCGTGGAGACGACCACCTCGCGGCCGGTCTCCATGGCCCGGACCCGGTTGATGACCAGCTGCTGGGCGGGCTGGAAGGTGCCACCGTAGGTGTTGGTGTTCGACTGGGAGACGATGATCTCTCCCCCGCCCCGCACCGCGTCGTAGCTGGTGTCGTCGTAGGCGAGTTCGAAGCAGATGATGGTGCCCACCTGGAGGTGCGGGTTCCCTGCGATGGGGGCGTCGACGACTCCCGGCCCCTCCCCCGGGACCGACTGGCGGCCGATCTGGCGCAGGATGGGCAACCTCGGCAGCAGCACGTCGCGGAACGGGATCCATTCGCCGAAGGGCACGAGATCGCGCTTGTGGTAGATGTCGCCGGGCCCGTCCAGCGGGTCCCACCAGAGGCTGGACGTCTGGCGCGTGTCCGGCTCGGGGCCGTTCATCACGGCGCCCACGAAGATCGGTACCTCGGCCAACAGCGCGGCCACCTCCACCATGCGGCGGGTCTCCGGATCCAGGATGGGGTCGACGTCCGTGGCGTTCTCCGGCCACAGCACGAAGTCCAGCGTGGGCCAGTCGCCGGTGCGGGCCTCAGCCAGCGCGAACACGGTTTCGCTCAGCGCGTTGTTGGTGACGGAGCGCGCGTACGACCCCGTCCCGTGTTCCTGCCGGTTCACGTTCGGCTGCACGACGGCGATGCTGACGGTCGTCTCGGGATCAGCGTGCGGGGTCAGGTTGAGCAGGCCGCCGACCACGAAGATGGCCAGGGCGCCTGCCAGCACCCGGACCCGGCGCTTCCTGTCCAGCGCCGCGAAGAGCAGCGAGTTGGCCACCAGGGCCACCAGATAGGACACCCCCGTGACGCCGACGAAACCCAGCCACCCGGACATCGGCTGGTCCACGACGGTGAACCCCAGCCTGGTCCAGGAGAAGCCTCCGAACGGGATCTTGCCCGACACGAACTCCATGGCCACCCAGGCGGCGGGCACCAGCAGCGGCCAGAACCGCAACCGCACCAGCCGCGACACCACCAGTGCGAGCAGCGCCCACCACAGCGACAGGAAGGCGACGAGGGCCACACCCACCCAGATGCCCAGCACCGAGACCCACGAGACCGTGAGGACGTTCATGGCCAGACCGATCAGGTAGCCGTAGCCGAAGGCCGTCCCCGGGCGGCGCGCGGCCATGAACCAGGTGAACAGCGCCAGGCCGGCGATCGTGGCTGGCCACACGCCCATGGGCGCCTGGCCGGCGCCGATCAGCAGGCCGATGCAGACGGCCACCAATGCTGAGACGCCGACGGGCAGGGCGGGTCGCGAGATCACGCGGGAAGCCTACCCCCAGTCACCCACTCCCCCGGTGTGCCACCATGGCCGGGTGAGCACCCTGATGATCTTCGACACTTCATATCTGTACTTCCGGGCGTTCTTCGGCGTCCCGGCCACCTTTCGCGCGCCGGACGGGCGCCCCGTCAATGCCGTACGGGGCACGCTCGACTTCATCTCCCGCCTGATGCAGCAGTACTCCCCCGACGAGATCGCCTGCGCCTGGGACATCAGCTGGCGGCCCGACTGGCGGGTGGAGCTCATCCCCTCGTACAAGGCCCACCGCGTCGTCGAGGTGGCGGGCGCGGAGATCGAACAGATCGACGACGACCTGACCATCCAGGTGCCCCTGATCCGAGCGGCCCTCGAGGCCACCGGCATCCCCATCATCGGCGCGGAGGACCACGAGGCCGACGACGTGCTGGCCACGCTCGCCCGCCGGCACCAGGGCACCACGCTGGTGGTCACCGGCGACCGCGACCTGTTTCAGCTCGTCGACCCGCAGACCTCCGTCGTCTACGTGGCACGCGGCGTGGCCAAGCACGAACTGGTGACACCGGAGGTGCTCGCCCAGAAGTATGGGCTCTCCGCGGACCGTTATGTCGACTTTGCGGTGTTGCGCGGCGATCCCTCCGACGGCCTTCCCGGGGTCAAAGGCATCGGCGACAAGAGCGCGGCCTCCCTGGTCAACGCCTATCCCAGCCTGGAGGCCATGGTGGAAGCAGCCGTCGAGCCGGGGTCGGGGATGTCGCCGTCCATGCGGTCCAAGCTCCTGGCCGACGTCGAGTACCTGGTGAAGGCCCGTGAGGTGGTCACCTGCGTCGACACCCTCGAGCTGCCGGCTCTCCAGAGAGGTGCCCTCAACGCCGAGCGGGCAGCTGAGCTGAGCGAGGAACTGGCTCTCGGTGGCTCGATGGAGCGTTTGGTGAAGGTGTTGTCGCCCCAGGGCTAACGGCGGGCGTGCAACAGGTAGAGCGAAGAACTGGCCGCCCAGTTCGCCGCCAGGTTCCCCAGCTTGTGGGGGTGGCCCTCGGCGTCGAGCGGGATCCGACGGTCGATGACCATGCCCAGCTTGCTGAAGAGCGGTTCGAGATCCGTCAGCGACGTGTGGTGCACGTTGGGCGTGTCGTACCACTTGAAGGGCAGGTCCTTCGACATCGGCATCCGGCCCCGCATGAGCCGGAGCCGGTTGCGCCAATGCGCGAAGTTCGGCATGGTGACGATCGAATGCAGCGCGATGCGGCCCATCTCGGTGAGGACGGCGCGGGGCCTGTGCACCGTCTGGAGGGTGCGCGACAGCACCACGAAGTCGTAGGAGTCTGAGGCGAACTCCCCCAACTGGGTGTCCAGGTCCAGTTCGATCACGTCGACGCCGCGGCGCAGGCAGTTGAGCACCCGGTCCGGGGCGACATCGACGCCGGTACCGGTGCAACCCTTGGCGTGCAGCATGGCCAGCAGATCGCCGTTGCCGCAGCCGAGGTCCAACACCCGGCTCCCCTCCGGGATCAGGGACGTGATGATGGCCAGGTCAGGCCTGAAGAGGCTGGAGGTCACGAGGTCTCCTCTGCTGCCCTGTCCAGGAACGCCCGCACCGTCGCGTGGTAGTCGGGCAGTTCGAGCAGGAACGAGTCGTGGCCCCAGGTGGATTCGATCTCCCGGAACGAGGTGGGGATCCGCGCGCCCTCGAGATGCCTCACGATGCGACGGGTGTGGGCGGTCGAGAACCGCCAGTCGCTGGTGAAGCTGATCAACAGGAACTTCACCGGATCCGCAACCAGCCGGTCGAGGGCCGAAGGATCCGCGAAGGCGTCGAAGTAGTCCATCACCCGCGTGAGATACAGGTAGCTCAGCGCATCGAAGCGGCTGAGGAACCGCTCGCCCTGGTACTCCAGGTAGCTCTCCACGGCGAAGTCGATGCCGAAGTTCGGCGACAGCTCACCGCGTTGGGCGTTGCGCCCGAACTTCTCCTGGAACGCCTCCTCCGAGAGGTAGGTGATGTGTGCCAACATGCGCGCCACGGACAGGCCGAGGTCCGGCGCGCTGCCCCGCGAGAGGAACGCGCCGTCGTGGAAGTGCGGATCTCGCATGATCGCCTGCCGTCCCACTGCGGAGAAGGCGATGTTCTGCGCGGTGAGCCGCGAGGATGCGGCGAAGATCATGGCCCGTGAGAGGTCCTCCGGGTGGTCGAGGGCCCACTGCAACACCTGCATGCCGCCGAGGGAGCCGCCGACGACGGCCGCGAACTTCGCGATGCCCAGATGGCGGGCGAGCCCCCGGTGCACCTCCACGAAGTCACCCATGTCGAGCAGCGGGAAGTCCAGCCCGTACGGTTCGCCGGTGGCCGGGTTGATCGACGCGGGACCGGTGGTGCCCTGGCAGCCGCCCAGCATGTTGGAACACACCACGAACCACTGGTCCGTGTCGATCGCCCTGCCCGGGCCGATGAGGTTGTCCCACCAGCCCGGCCTGCTGTCGCCCTCGTGGAAGCCAGCGGCATGGGCATCGCCCGTCAACGCGTGGCAGATGTAGATGGCGTTGCTGCGCTGGGCATTCAGCCTGCCGTAGGTCTCGTAGGCGACATCCACGAAGGGCAACGTGGTGCCGCTGCGGGTGGCGAAGCCGTCGTCGAAGAGGCGGGCCGAGTGGGTCTCGACCAGTCCGACGCTGCCAGGGGAAGTCACCGGCCCATTCTTACAGGAACCGGCGACCCACTGCGAGGTGTGGTCACTGTGCCTGGTGGGCGCCGACCCTTCCCGGCGACACGGGGAGCCGCTAGCCTGACGAAGACCACCCAGTTGAGGAGGACCGATGTCTGAAGATCGCCGCCCTGACCCCGCTTCGGAGTCCGTGCCCCTGGTCGACCCCCAGGCCGACGAGGTCGAGGAGATGGACGAGGAACACGCCCATTCCGCCGACGGTGCGATCCCGGAGGACAGCGTCGAGGAGACGCGTGTCCACCAGGAAAACGCACCGCGCGAACAGGTGGGCAACGAAGGCGTTTAGATCTGGTCCAGCGCCTGCGTGAGGTCGGCGATGATGTCGTCGATGTGCTCGATCCCCACCGAGAGTCGCACCATCTCAGCTGGCACGCCCGCCGCGGCCAGTTCCTCGTCGCTCAACTGCGAATGGGTGGTGGAGGCGTTGTGGATCACGAGCGACTTGGCGTCGCCGATGTTGGCCAGGTGACTGAACAACTCAAGTGATTCGACGAACTGCTGCCCTGCCGCCCGCCCGCCGGAGATGCCGAAGGAGACCAGGCCGCCGAAACCGCCCTTGAGGATGCGCAGCGCGACCTCGTGGGTGGGGCTCGACTCCAGACCCGGGTAGTTCACCCAATCCACCTTGGGGTGGTCCTCCAGGAAGCGCGCCACCTTGAGGGCGTTCTCGCTGTGGCGTTCCATCCGCAGGTGGAGCGTCTCTACGCCCTGCAGGACGAGGAACGAGTTGAACGGCGAGATGGTGGCGCCGGTGTTGCGCATGAGGACGGTGCGCGCCCTGATGATGTAGGCGAGGTTGCCCACGGCCTCCGTCCAGACCACCCCGTGGTAGGCGGCGTCCGGGCCGGTGAGCCCCGGAAAACGCTCCGCGTGCGCGTTCCAGTCGAAGTTCCCGGAGTCGATGAGGACCCCGCCCAGCGAGGTGCCGTGGCCTCCGAGGTACTTGGTGAGGGAGTGCACGGCCACGTCGACGCCGTGGTCGAACACGCGGGTCAGGTGCGGCGTCGGGACGGTGTTGTCGACGATGAACGGCAGGCCCAGCTCGTGGGCGGCGGCCGACCAGGCGTCGAGGTCGATGACGTTGAGGGCGGGGTTGCCCACGGTTTCGCCGAAGACCAGCTTGGTCTTCTCGTCGACGTGCTGAGCCAGCTCTTCCGGCTTGCCCGGGTCCACGAAGCGCGCCTCGATGCCGAACTGGGCCAGCGTGTGCGCGAAGAGGGCGAAGGTGCCGCCGTAGAGCGTGGAGAGGGCGACGATGTTGTCGCCCGAGTAGGTCAGGTTGAGCACCGCGTACGTCACTGCCGAGGCACCGGACGCCGTGACCAGTGACCCGACGCCACCCTCGAGGGCCGTGAGGCGTTGCTCGAGCACGTCGCTGGTGGGATTCATCAGCCGCGAGTAGATGTTGCCCGGCTTCCGCAGCGCGAACAGGTCTGCGGCATGCTCGGCGTCGTCGAAGACGAAGCTGGTGGTCTGGTAGATCGGGACGGCGCGGGAGTTGGTGGTGGGATCAGGGGTTTCCTGGCCGGCATGAACGGCCAAGGTTTCCGGGCGGTAGCTCATGGGTGTTCCTTCAGTCGAGGGTGTGAGCGTGAACTTACTGCCCTCTCCTCCGGCGGCGAAGGCATCCCAGTTCGCGGTCAGCGGACAGCGGCCGGTCTCCCGGAGTGGATCGCTCCTCCGCCTCCGGCCCGCGTGGTGAAGCGGATCTCACCCAGGATCGGACCTTGTTTTGCGAAAATGGCGTGTCCCGGGGCCAGGAGAGAGACGATGGCGCCATCCGGTGAACACCGGTCGGTTCTCTCCGATGCGAAGGATGTTTCAATGACGAAACACAGACCATTCCTCGGGATCCTCGCCGCCGTCGCCCTGACGTTGGGCCTGGCTGCGGGCGTGGCCCCTCAGGCGGCCGCTGAGGATCCGCCCCTGTCCCTCGAGTTGACGAGCGCCCCGGAGACGCTGGTCGGCGGCGAGGACGCGACCATGACCTTTTCCGTCGACGCACTGTCTTCCCTTGCCGTCCTGACGGTGGACGTGAGCACCGGTTGGCAGGTCTCCCCCAGCCGACAGTTGGTCGCTCCGGGAGAGACCAGCAAGTCGGTCACCCTGCGCGCGCCCATCAGCGGAGAGGGTGCCACTGTCACGGTTGGCCTCTACGCGGCCTCCGGCGACTACGCAGCGATGGCGACATACATCCCGTTGGCTCCTGCGCTCGCACCGCTCGACATAGCGGGGGTGGTGGCCTGGGACTCCGCTGAACCCGCCGAAGGCGGAACCATCCCCGGCAATGGCCTGGTGACTGCGGCGATCGACGGCGATGTCAGCACCTTCTGGCACACCCAATGGCAACCGGATGACACTCCCCACCCCCACTTCATCGTGCTTGACCTGGGATCGGTCCAGACCGTCCACTCCTTCGTCTATGTACCGCGCGGCTACTCGACCTGCGAATACCCGAACAATGCGACCGCCTGCAACGGGCAGATCGTTGACTTCGAGCTCCATGCCGGAGCCGGCACCTTCGGCGAGCGCACCGTAGCCGAACTCCAGGGCTACTCATTCGCCCAGCCGGAGGATGCGACTTACTCGCTCATCAAGGCCGATTCCTTCTCGAGCGCAGACACCGCGCCGAAGACGGTCACGTTCGACGAACCCGTCACGACACGCTATCTCAAGCTCGTGTCGCTCAGTGCCGTCCCCGACAACGCCAACGGCGCCGAGGACTACCCCGGCGGGCAACCCTGGGCGCACGCAGCGGAGTTGGAAGTCATCGGCGCACTCACCGGGTCGTCGCCAGAACTGCCAGACGTCGCGCCCACGCCGCGCGTCGTCGTCGCTCCGGCGGCGGCCTCGGCCGGAACGTCCGTGAATGTGAGTGGCGGTGGCTTCGAGGCAGAGGCATCGGTCACCGTCACGCTGGGCGGCGAACCCGTCGCGTTCGGCATGGTTGATCTGAGCGGCCTCTTCTTCACCAGCATGGTGCTGCCTGAGGACCTGCCGCTGGGAGCGGTGACGCTCACCGCCTCAGACGGTGCCAACTCGGCGTCGACGGCCGTCACTGTCGTGGACACGACGGCACCCGCCATCCAGGCCGTCGCGGCGACCTCCGGCAGGGTGGGCACCGCACTCTCCATCGCGGTGAAGGCCACCGACGACTCACTGCCGCTGACGTACTCCGCCGCGGGGCTTCCCCCTGGTGTGCGGATCAATGCGGCCACCGGGGTGATCTCCGGCACGCCCACCGTCGACGGGGTGTTCAACGTGACCGTCACCGTCCGGGATGCCCAGGAGAATGAGGCCACGGTGTCCTTCAAGGTCACGGTGGCGAAGAAGGCCGCTCCCACCCCGAGCCCCACCCCGACCCAGCCGGCGAAGTTCGTCCGCACGGCGCCGTACACCCTTGAGGGCAAGCACCTGCTCAACGGCCGCAACTGGACGACCACCTGCGAGCCGTATTCGCAGACGGAGCGGTGCCGCACCGAGATCTGGGCCACCGTGGTCAAGATGGAGGACGGGCAGTTCGTCCGCGAGTCGGGTTGGGCCTTCAACAACCTCACCTACCTGCCGTACATGACCCGTCAGGCGTGGAAGGGCAACCCCTTGGGTGATCTCGGCTCGACCACGAACGGTGTGTTCACCTCCGGTGGGCGTCAGTGGCGCACCGAGTGTGACACCGCCGCGACGGGCAGGGGCGCGTGCCGCTCCTACACGTGGACGACGGTGTACGCGGCGACGCCTAAGGCTTCGGGCGGCTACGCCTTCAGCCAGTCGAACGAGTGGGTGTTCAACAACATCGTGATGTTCGGAGCCCCCAGTTGGAGGTAACCCTGCGATGAGGTGTCGGAGCCCCCGGAGGACTTGTCCTCCGGGGGCTCGTCGCGAAATGAGCACTCACTCTTGTCATATCCGGTGAAATTGGGCCGGCTGCTTGCAGATGAACGGCCGGTGCCGTGACGATGGGGGAACAAAACCGGTTTATCAACCGGTTCGCGTCGACGAAAGAGGATGTCGTTCAATGACGAAACGCAGACCGTTCCTCGGGGTTCTGGCCGCCACCGCGCTCATCGCGGGCATGGCGGTCACCGCGGTGGCTCCACCAGCCGCCGCTGCAGACCCCGTCCAGGCCGCCCCGAACGGGTCCCCGGCTTCCATCCCGGGACTTTCGGACTGGACGCCGGGCACCGGCTCGTTCCAGTTCGCATCCGACACCACGGTCGTGGCTGGCGCCGGCGCTGAGGCTGAGGCCGCCAAGATCGCCGTAGACCTGAGCACAGCACTCGACACTGACGTGGTCACGACGACCGGCAGTGCCGGCACCGGCGACGTCGCACTGACCCTGGATGCCTCGCAGACCGATCTCGGCGATGAAGGTTACCGGATCGAGGTGGGCGAAAGCATCGCCATCACCGCCGCCACCGAGGCCGGTCTGTTCTACGGCGGGCAGACGGCCGTCCAATGGGCCGTGCTGGCCGGCACCACGTCGGCCATTCCGGCCGGAAGCAGCGTGGACATCCCGGCCTACCCCATCCGCTCGGTCGGCATCTGCGCATGCATCGTCAACATCTCCATGGAGAAGTTCGAGCAGGTCATCAAGGAGATGGCCTACTACAAGATGAACGAACTGTGGATCGAGCTCAAGGTTGAGTCCGAGGCCTACCCCGAGGCCACCTTCTGGTCGTACTACACCAACGAGCAGGCGGCCCACTTGGCCGAGTTCGCTGCGCAGCACCACGTAGAGCTGGTCCCCGAGGTCAACTCCCCAGGACACATGGGCCCGTGGCTGCAGAACCTCCCCCACCTCCAGCTCGTCAACGCCAGCGGCGTGCGTCAGCCGACGCAGCTCGACATCTCGAAGCCCGAAGCCCTCGACGTGGTCAAGAACCTCGCCTCCGAGTACATCGAGAAGTTCGGTCTGGACTGGTATCACATGGGCGCTGACGAGTACCTCCTCGGCTCCGGCTCGTTCCAGAACTATCCGCAGATCATCGCGGCTGCCCGGGAGAAGTTCGGTCCCACTGCGACGGAAAGCGACCTCGTCGTCTGGTTCATCAACCAGATCAACGCACACGTCAAGGCTGAGGGCGCGAACCTGCGCATCTGGAACGACGGCATCCCCGCCCAGGACAACCTCGTCACCCTCGACAAGGACGTCATGGTTGAATACTGGTACTCCTACGGACGCACCATGGAAAAGACGCTGAGCGACGGAAACGACATCGTCAATACCGACAGCAGCCTCTACTTCACCCGCAACGGCGCATGGGGCTCCGCCGAGGCGCGCTGGAACCAGAGTTGGACCCCCCATATCTACAACGGTCGCGCCATCGACGACTCAGCGACCACGGGCAAGATTCTGGGCGGCAAGATGGTGCTGTGGCCGGACAACGGTCCCGGCACCACCGAAAACGCCCTCTTCGCCCAAATCCACGAGACCCTGCGTTACCTCGCTCAGGCCACGTGGAGCACCGATCGGCCGGCCGCCACCTACGCGGCGTTCAAGCAGCTCGGACAGGAGCTGGGCGACGGCCCCAACACCCTGTCCGTCGACTACGCACCCCTGATCCCCGGGGACTACGCGGTTCGTGTCGGCGCCGCGTCCCTGACAGCTGGTTCCGCCGTGACCATGACCGACGCGTCCTCGACGTGGAACTTCACCTCCACCGCGGACGGCTACTACAAGATCGCCCAGGGTGATCAATGCCTCGCGATGGCCGAGGGCGACTCGCTCAACCTGAAGGCTCCTAACACCTTCGGGCAAGTGCCCACCCTGACCACCTGTACCTCGACGCCACGTGAAGCGGGCAACCTGCAGAAGTGGTGGATCCGCCAGGTCGACGGTGGTTTCACGATCGCCAACGCGATTTCCAACATGCCGCTCGTGGTGGACGGCGCCGAGGTCGCGCAGCAGGATCCCAACCACAGCGAGGCCACCGTCTTCGCCCTGGTTGGCGACGGCGTCGCCACCACGGCTGGGTCGCTCGGCCGAGTGCTCGCAGGTGTCACCGCACGCGTGCCCGTCACGATCCGCAACCTTGAGGCCGCAGCGGTCGGCAACGTCGTTGTCACCCCCGTCGTGCCTGAGGGCTGGCTGGTCGACATCGAGGAGGCTCAGGTGGGCGACCTCGCCGCTCAGGGCGAGCGTGACCTGACCTTCCGCATCACCCCGAACGCCGGCCCCTCCGGCGCCGAGGTGTTGGAGTTCGTGACCTCGTGGACCGACAGCAGCGGTGAGGAGCGGCAACGCACCACCAGCGTGCCGCTCAACTTCTCGTGCACGGCCAACGTCACGTCGCCCAGCGAGGTGGTGCGGGTCTCGAGTGAGCAGAATGACTCTTCTGAGCGAGCGCCTGCTGTCAATGTCATCGACGGCAACGGCAACACGTTCTGGCACACGCAGTGGAACGGCGTCGAACCCGCCCATCCGCATCAGCTGGTCGTCGGCATGGCGAACGCAGCAGACATCTGTGCGGTGACGCTCACCCCCCGCCAGGGCGTCTCATCCGGGGCGGTCAACGGCCAGATCAAGGGATTCGAGATCTACGCCACCAACGACCGCGCCGTCGCCACCACGACCACTGGCACTCCCGGCGCGGTGCCCGCAGGTTGGACGAAGGTTGCGGAGGGTGAGCTGCCCGCCGGCCAGTCGCCGCAGTGGATCCCCTTCACCGAAATGGTTCGGGCCCAGTACCTCCTGCTGGTGTCGAAGTCGGCGCAGAACCCGGCCCATCCTTGGACGACGCTGGGTGAATTCTCGGTCGATGTCGCAGGCGCGGACACCAACGCGCCGGTCGTCATGGTGGACTCCGCCACCGTGGAGAGCGGCAAGCCCCTGTCGCTGGCGGTCAGGGTCGCGGACGCCTCTCCGGTCACCTTCGCCGCCACCGGGCTGCCGACCGGGCTCCAGATCGATGGCGACGGCCTCATTTCGGGTACGACGACCACCGCCGCAGGTGCGTATCCCGTCCAGGTCACCGTGACTGACGCTCAGGGTCTGAGCACCACGGTGGAGCTGACGCTCACGGTCACCCCGAAGGCGTCTCCTTCGCCGTCACCGACACCCTCCGCGTCGCCGTCGCCGTCACCGACACCGACCCGGCCCTCCCCTCGGCCGACACGGACGGCAACGCCGCCCGGCGGCAAGTTCATCCGCACGGCCCCGTACACGCTGCCGGGCGCACATACGTTCAACGGTCGTCAGTGGAACACGTCGTGTGAGCCGTACTCACAGACGGAGCGTTGCCGCACGGAGATCTGGGCGACAGTGGTGAAGATGGAAAACGGCCAGTTCGTGCGGGAGTCGGGTTGGGCGTTCAACAACCTGACCTACCTGCCGTACATGACCCGTGAGTCGTGGAAGGGCAACCCCCTGGGTGATCCGAGCTCGACCACTGCTGGCGTGTTCACCTCTGGTGGGCGTCAGTGGAAGACCGAGTGCGACACGGCCGCCACCGGTCGGGGCGCGTGCCGTTCCTACACGATGACGACGGTGTACGCCGCAACTGCGAAGCAGTCGGGCGGCTACGCCTTCTCGCAGAGCAATGACTGGGTGTTCAACAACATCGTGATGTTCGGTTCGCCCGCGCAGCTGTAACGGCCAGTCTCTCCCGAGAGTTGGGCCCCCGGTCGTTTCCTCGGCCGGGGGCCTCCTCATGCCGTCCACTCCCCTCAGCTGTGGGTGGGGTCGGCCTCCGCCAGAAGAACGCGCGCCAGGTCATCGGGGCGGCTGGCCTGCGGCCAGTGGCCGGATTCCAACTCCACGTACGAAAGGTGCCGAACCTTGGGCAGCTCCGACACGGGCGCGAAGCCCTGCGAAATCCAGTCGCGCACATCGGCCTCCGAGAACTCCGGGCACACCATGACGACGGGCACGTCGTAGCGCTTCGGGTTGCCCAGCGACTGCGTGCCGAGGGCGTAATCGGCAGGGGCTGGAGACATGTGGCCCTCGAGCCAGGCCCGGTCCCCCTCGCTGAGGTCGGCGATGTCCGGGCCGTCGAATGGTTGCCAGCCGGGGAAGGGCAGGACGCCGTCGTCGTTGGTCTCGAAGCCGTCCAACAGCATCATGCCGTCCGGGATGGGGAAACCTCCCAGCAACAGCACCCTGGCCGTGCGGCCAGGCCGGCGATCAGCTGCGGCCCAGGCGGCGGCGCACGCGGCTGAGTGACCGACGAGCATGGCGGGACCGCTGGCGCTGTCGATCTCCGTGACGATGGCCGCGACGAGGTCGGCGTAGGTGACGTGGCGGGGGTCCGCACCATCGTGGCCTGGCGGTGTGATGGTGCTCACGCGGTGACCGGCCTTCAGCAGGGCGGGGGTGACGCGCTCCCACGAGGAGCCGTCCAGCCAGAGTCCGGGAATGAGAATGATGTCCATGGGGAGCTCCATCGGGTTCGGTGACCTGCTAGCTCCAGCCTAAGGTGCTGGCACCATGGTCGACATGGTCAAGGTGAAGGTCATCCGGGGAGATATCACGCAACAGGACGTCGACGCGGTGGTCAACGCCGCCAACAACCGCATGCGGGGCGGTGGCGGGGTCGACGGTGCGATTCACCGCGCGGGCGGCCCGGCGGTCCTCGAGGAATGCATCACACGGTTTCCGCACGGCCTGGCCACGGGCGACGCCGGCTGGACCACCGCTGGCGACATGCCGGCCCGCTGGGTGATCCACACCGTCGGTCCCAACTACGCCGCGGGCGAGCGCGACCGGGGGTTGTTGGTCTCCTGTTATCAGCGCTCGCTGGAGGTGGCCGAGGAACTGGGAGCCCGGAGTGTCGCCTTTCCGTTGATCAGCGCGGGCATCTACGGCTGGCCCAAGGATGATGCGATCGCGGCCGCCGTCGAGTCCGTCAACGGGGCTGACACCGCCGTCGGAGAGGTTCGGTTGGTGGCCTTCGACGAGGCCACCTTCGCGCAGCTCGAGCGGGCAGTCGCGGAGGCTCAGTAGCTCTCGGACTCGAGGATCCGCCAGACCTCGGCCTGGACGCCTGAGTACTCCAGGGTGGAGGAACTCGGGTCCCACAGCAGCTTCATCTGCGCCTCGTCCGGAGTCCGGTTGCCCTTCCGACCGTTGCAGAGCGAGCACGCCGCCACCAGGTTGCCCCACGTCCATCCGCCGCCGCGGGACGCAGGGTGCACGTGATCGACGGTGAGCGCATGCCCGCCGCAGTATGCACACGTCCACCCGTCGCGGCGCAGGATCTCCAGCCGGGTGGCGCGCTGGTGCAGTTCAGGCCTCTTGCGCCACGGAATGTCGATCCAGTAATTGAGCCGCACGATGATGGGCCAGGACATGTCGACGGTCCCGCCTGCGGAACGGACGCGTTTGGTGGGATGCACCTTGAAGGGAGAGTAGGTGCCCTCCAGGATGCCGATCACGGCCGAGGTCCATTCCACCTCCCCCTTGACGTCGTAGTCGAGCCCCACGACGAAGGCCGTGCGGAAGTGTTCATCGAGCTGGCAGGCGGCGATGTAGCGGTGCGGCTGATGCCTCAGACGAAGTCCCATGCGACACGGTTCCTTTCATGTGGGTTGCAGGTGGAATGAAAAGAGGCCCCAGGGACAGGAATCCCTCGGGGCCTCGGATGCACGGCGCGCACGCCTCGCACATCGCTCACGGTCGTATCGCCTCTCGGCCGGCCGCTATCCCCGGGTGCGCGCTGTGGCGCCGGTGACGGGCGTGCACGGTGTGGATCATTCGGGGCGACCTCTCCTGTGAGTGTGCAGCATAAAAATAACAGCCTCTACCCCATTCCCGGTCGTCTTCGGCGCAGGAATCATGCACCCGTAGCCACAAATTCACCTGATCGTCACCCTCGAAGGAGATGTCCGACGCCGCTCGGTTCTGGTCCGTCGGGGTGAGGTGCTTCCGCCGAGCAGCGATTAGCGTCGGTTGGAAGGAGAAATCCCCCTGAGTGAAAGGTGACCATCATGGCCGACAAGACCCTGGACAACCTGTTCTTCGACACGCTCCGCGACATGTACTACGCCGAGCGCCACATCGCCAAGACGCTGCCGAAGCTGGCCGACAGCGCCGTTTCGGACAAGTTGACCGAGGCCTTCCTGACCCACCAGAAGGAGACCGAGCAGCAGATCGCCCGGCTGGAAAAGGTTTTCAAGATGATCGACCGGCAGCCCACGTCCAAGCGCTGCGAGGCGATTGACGGTCTCATCGCCGAGGGCGACGGAATCATGGAGGATTTCAAGGAGAGCCCGGCCCTCGATGCTGGCCTCATCTCGTCGGCCCAGGCCGTCGAGCACTATGAGATCGCCCGATACGGCACCCTCCGTCGCTGGGCCTCGATGCTCGGGCTGAACGACGGCGCGTCGCTCCTCAGCGAGTCGCTCGACGAGGAGTCGCGCACCGACGAGCTCCTCACCAAGTTGGCCGAGGGCGAGGCCAACGCCCGCGCTAAGAGCGGGAAGAGCTGATCCACCTCTGGTCATCGGCCATGGGGCACCCGCGAGACGGGCGCCCCATGGCCGTTGCGCATGCCCGAAACGATGAGCAGGGCGGGCAGTGGCGGCCAGGGTGAGTGCCGCGACCATGCTCATCGCCACCAGGCCCGAACGCACGCAGGGGTTGGGCAACTGCTAGCGTTCGACAAACCGGATCGCAGTGCGGCGCCTCCGAGTGGACGAGCGGTATAGGGGTTGTCGGATGAAGGATCGGCTACGCGAGGGCGTCAAGGTCACCGTCTGGATCGCGCTGGGGGTCGCGGTCGCCTTTGTCGGAGTCCAGGTGTGGAACAGCTACACGCAATCGGCGCTGGACACCCGATCTGAAGTCCTCAGCAGCCAGGTCATCAACGCCATCTCCCGGGAGGAACAGGTGTCACTCCTGAGCCTGGGTATCCAGGGCATCGCTGAGAAGAACGAGCGTCGGACCATCTTCGGGATCGATGTACCCGGCAGTGAGCGGGCGCTGTTCCTGCAGTACAACTTCAACGCCAAACTCGGTATCGACGGCGGCGACGTCCGGATCGAGAAGACCAGCGAGGACAGTTTCACCGTCTCCATTCCGGAGTTCATCTTCATCGGTCACAACGATGCGAACTTCAAGCTGGTGACCGAGAATAACGGTGTGCTGAGCTGGGTCACCCCGGAGATTGACGCGGTGGAGATGACGAACCAGATCCTCAACGACGAGGCGCAGAGCCAGTACATCGACGCCAACGAGGACCTCCTCAGGGACCAGGCCGAGGCTTTCTACGAGGGGATCATCACGGCCATCGACCCGTCGTTGGAGGTCGAGTTCGAGTACGCCTCCGGCCGCTAGGTCACGGCGGATCGCCTGCCCTGACCGATCTGCGCTGTTAGCGTGGAGGCCAGAGCAACTCGGCGCGTCCACAGCCGGTGACTCCCGGCGCGCGCCGGAAGGAGGACGACATGTTGACCATCGAAGCCATGCTCGACACCTACCCCCAGGAACTCGCGAGCGTCGACGGGGAGAAGTTGGTTGAGTGCATCCGGGCCTGTCTTGAGTGCAGTCAGACGTGCGCGGCCTGCGCTGACGCCTGCCTGGCCGAGGACATGGTGGCCGAACTCAGGCAGTGCATCCGGACGAACCTGGACTGTGCCGACATCTGCGCGACGACAGCGGCGGTCCTGTCCCGCCAGACGGCCCGCAACACCGAGGTGATCCGAGCCCTGCTCGACGCCTGTGAAGCGGTCTGCCGGGCCTGCGCTGACGAGTGCGAGAAGCACGCCTCGATGCACGAGCACTGCCGCGTCTGCGCGGAGTCGTGCCGTCGCTGCGAACAGGCCTGCGCGGACCTCCTCGCCACCCTCTGATCCCTCTCTGCCACGCCCCCCCCGGACAGCGTCTGCTGTTCGAGGGCGTGCGTGCGCTCTGGCTCTGGCGCCCTCATCCCGACGTCGACGGGTTGCCGCTGCGGCGGGCGACCCGGAAGAGCTTCACGCCCACCCAGGCGAACCAGATCGGCAACAGGAGGCCGTAGACGAGGTAGGCGGAGCCGATCATGGGGCGCAGGGCCTCGCTGAGGACACCTATCGCCCCGGCTGCCATGCCGACGACGGACAAGGCCCGGCCCCACTGCCCCTGCCACACCACGACGGACAACACCAGGATCGCGCCGGCGGTCAGGATGCCCGCCCAGGACACGGCGTTCGTCGCGGCGATCAACGCCTCTGCCGCCGCCACCAGCGCGGCCCGCTCGCCTTGATCCGCGCCGGCGTAGGCGTCGCTCAGCACGACCATGCCCCCATGCAGGGACTGCGGGCTGCTGCCCAAGGCCAAGGCGATGGTCTCCGACACGATCCCGAGGAGGCCGCCGATCAGAGACAGGGTCTTGTTGACGGTGGACAGCGCGACGCCCAATGCGGCGAACACCAGGAGCGCAGGCACCGCCAAGCCGACGAAAGACACCAGCTCGACCAGATAGACGGCCTTGTGCTCGGCGATGTACTCCAGAAGAGGCCGCCCCTGGCTGGGCGGCAAGGGCGCCACGAAGACGAGGACGATGGGGACCAGCACCAACACCACGAACAGCAGTGCCGCGTAACCGCCGATGCTGTACAGGGGGCGCCAGGACAGGTCGACGCTGGCTGTCCCGGAGGGTGGGGTCGGCTTCTCAATTGCCCCTGTCAGGAGGGCTTTTTCAAGCGTAGGTTCCGCTGTCGCGGACGACGGTCTGGGTCTTTCCATGGTGGACTCCCATATGAGGGCGTCATTGCCCTTCACTCCACATTCTAGAACTCGGGTGAGCCTCCGAAGCAAGGGGCGGCAGGTGCCAACTCGGCATCGACGCGGTCGCCGTTGGCCCCCTCCGTGGCTAGCCTCAGGGGATGTCGAACGTCACGCACACGGCGCTCAACCGCTCCGTCACCACCCCCGCACTGTTCGCGTTCATCCTCGGGGACGTCCTCGGAGCAGGGGTCTACGTTCTCGTCGGCGTCATCGCGGCCGCTTCCGGCGGGGCGGTCTGGGTGCCGCTCCTGGTTGCGCTGGTCATGGCGTTGCTGACCGCCGGATCCTACGCCGAGCTGGCCACCAAGTACCCTCGGGCGGGCGGATCTTCCCACTACACGAACCGGGCTTTCGGCCCGTTCGCGGGCTTCCTCATCGGCTACTGCATGCTCGCGGCGGGGATCGTCTCGGTCGGTGCACTGGCGCTGGGCTTCGCCGGCGACTATCTCGGCGAGTTCCTGACGCTGCCGGTGCCCGTGACCGTCATCGTGTTCCTTGGGCTGCTCGCCGCCCTGAACGCGTTCGGCATCAAGGAGTCCCTGTTCGCGAATATCCTCGCCACCATCATCGAGGTGGGCGGCCTGGTGCTGGTGGTTGTCCTGGGATTCATGGTCATCGCCCGCGGTGATGCGGACCCGTCGAGACTCACTCAGCTCGGCACCGCCGAGAACGGCCCGCTCGCTGCTGTTCTCGCAGGAACGGTGCTGGCGTACTACTCGTACGTGGGTTTCGAGACGTCCGTCAACGTCGCCGAAGAGACCAAGGATCCCGCGCGCTCCTACCCGCGGGCACTGTTCGGGGCGTTGCTGGTGGCGGGCCTCGTGTACGTGGGCGTCGGCATCGCTGCCAGTGCGATCGTGCCCACCGACGAGCTCGCCGCGTCGACCGGCCCTCTGCTTGAGGTGGTGCGCGCTGCGGGCGGGGTTCCGCCGGTGCTGTTCTCGGTGATCGCTCTGGTCGCCGTCGCGAACGGCGCGTTGCTGACCGGCATCATGAGTTCGCGGTTGGCCTACGGCATGAGCCGCGACAGGTTGTTGCCGTCGTTCCTGTCGAAGGTGCTTCCCGGCCGGAAGACGCCGTGGCTCGCCATCGTCGTCACCACAGGATTGTCGGTGGTGTTGGCGCTGCTCGGTTCCATCGAGGTGCTGGCCTCGACGCTGGTGTTGTTGTTGCTGGTGGTGTTCACAGCCGTCAACGCGGCGGTCCTGGTGCTGCGCAAGGACGCGGTGGCGCACAAGCACTACCGCGTGCCGCGCGTGCTGCCAGTCCTGGGCATAGCCAGTTGCGTCATGCTCGCCACACAGGTGGAGGGAGAGACATGGTTGTTCGGCCTCCCCATGCTCGCCCTCGGTGGGCTGCTGGCCCTCTTCGCGCGGAGGAACGTGCGTGCGACCGCTCGTGCCGAGGCCTGACAGCCACTCACGCGTGGCTCCGCACGGCAGCTAAGCGTGCTGCCGCAACTTCCAGAAGCTGTCCTTACGGACGATGAGCCCCTCGTCGTCGAACGTCCAGAGGTCACAACCCCGCACCTCGATGCGCTCACCCGACACGGTTGTGCTCGTGATCGTCCATTCGGAGGCGCCCCGATGGCCGGCGACGAAATGGCTGCCGCCGGTGTACCGCACATCAGGAATGCCTTCGAAGCGCGCTGCGAGGCCGCGCCGGACCTCGTCGCGTCCGACGAACCGACTCCCCCAGGGATCCTCTCCACGGGGCGACTCGAAGACGCAGTCCTCTGCGAAGTGGCCCATGATGGCGTCGAGATCGTGCCTGTTGAACGCGTCGAGAACCTCATGCAACGCCGCCACCTGTGACTCGTGGGACACGGCGCCTCCCTACTTCCATGTGATCGCCTGAGTCGCGATCTGTTTCTTCAAGGGTCCGCCGCTACCAGCCATTGCGCCACACCGCGTGATCCGCGGATCGCGCGGGGCAATCCGACGCGAATCATGTGGTCGCAGTACCGTTGGACGGTGCCCGCACGCCACAAGCTCTCAGCCGCACGACGGTCGGCGGCCAACCGAGCACGCTATGCGAAGAGACGACAGCGCAGGTTCGACCGCGTCGACAACGACCTCACTCCCGCCCAGTGGGCCGATCTCGTCGACGCCTGGGGAGGCTGTGCCTATTGCGGGAAGCACGGAGTGCCGCTGCAGCGAGACTGCATCCACCCGATCTCACGCGGCGGCCGCTATACGCTCGACAACGTGGTCCCGGCGTGCGGATCCTGCAACGCGAGCAAACACAACAGTGAAGTGACGAGTTGGCTCAGGCGGAAGAAGTACGACGAGCGCACATTCCTGCTCCGGCTCGCAACGATCCGCGTCGCGCTCCTTGCCGAACCCACGCCCGTACCGCCGCCTTCAGAAATGCCGGAGTAGTACTTTCGCACGGGCTCTGACCACACCGCGGGCGGGGCCTTACCGGGGTGGGCGCACCTTGGCGGGCTCAGGTCCAACGGTGGCCGATCGCGCCTGTCCTCTTCACACGCCCGGCGTGCTTGGCCCTGTGAGCAACAGGCACGTAAAAGGGCCTTGTCCACCGGATTTCCGGTCTGACAAGGCCCTTTGCTGGTCGGGCTGACAGGATTTGAACCTGCGACCCCTTGACCCCCAGTCAAGTGCGCTACCAAGCTGCGCTACAGCCCGCCCGCTGCCGTGAGGCAACTCGGATAGCTTAGCGCCTCTCGCCGCGGTGCGCACATCGAGGCCGACCCGTACCGGAAATGCGCCGACTGGTTGACCAATTCCCCGGCGCGACATACGGGGCGGGGTATAGAATCGTGAGCATTCCTACTCATGGAGGTCTCAATGAAGAGGCTGCTCATCCTCGGTGGGGGCACCGCGGGCACGATGGTGGCCAACAAGCTGCGCGCCGTCCATCCGCCAGAGGAGCTCTCCATCACGGTGATCGACCGCGACAACGATCACCACTACCAGCCGGGCTACCTGTTCCTGCCGTTCGGCATCTACACCCCGGACAAGATCGTGGAGCCGCGCCGCCGGTACCTGCCACGCGACGTGGATCTCGTCCTCGGCGAGATCGACCACATTGCCATCGACAGCAGGACTGTGCTCCTCGCCGACGGTCGCGAACTGCCGTGGGACACCCTCGTCATCGCCACGGGCGTTCAGCCGAGACCGGACCTCACGCCCGGGGCGGACAGCCCTGACGTCCACCACTTCTACGATCTGCCCGCCTCCATCGCCCTGCGCGACGCCATGCGGGATTTCAGAGGCGGCCGCCTCGTCATCCACCTCACCGACATGCCCATCAAGTGCCCCGTCGCGCCGCTCGAGTTCACCTTCCTGGCCGACGGCTTCTTCCGGGACCGGAAGTCGCGACACAAGGTGGAGATCGTCTACGTGACCCCGCTCGACGGGGCGTTCACCAAGCCGGTCGCCTCCAGGGAGCTTGGGTCGATGTTCGCCGAACGCGACATCGCGTTGGAGACGGACTTCGCCGTCGAACGCGTCGACACCGACGCGAAGGAACTGGTCTCCTACGACGACCGGCGGATCCCCTACGACCTGTTGGTGTCCATCCCCCTGAATCTCGGCCCGGAGTACATCTCGCGTTCAGGCCTGGGGGACGAGCTCAACCTCGTGCCCTGCGACCAGCAGACCATGCGGGCGGATGCCCATCCGGACATCTTCGTGCTGGGCGACGGCGGCACCCTGCCGACATCGAAGGCCGGGTCGGTCGCGCATTTCTCGGTCGACGTGTTCATGGACAACTGGCCGCACTACCTGAAGGGCGAGCCCCTCCCCCACTCTTTCGACGGTCACGCGAACTGTTTCATCGAGACGGGCCACGGCAGGGGCATGTTGCTGGACTTCAACTACCAGACGCAGCCCTACACCGGCACCTTCCCCCTCCCGGTGGTCGGGCCGATGCGGCTGCTCGGCGAGTCGCGCTCGAACCACCTGGCCAAGCTCGCCTTCAGATGGGTCTACTGGCAGCTGCTCCTCAAGGGCCGGCCGCTGCCGTTCACCACGGACATGATGCTGCTCGGCAAGCGCCTCGAAGGCGACTCCGCCGGGCTCACCCTCACTCAGTGGGCACGCAAGAAGCTGCCCCTCGGCACCCGGAGTTGAAGGAGAATCCCGTGCCACGCACACGCATCGACGGCGGCCGCGTCATTGACGTCAACGACGAGGGCTTCCTCACAGACTACGAACAGTGGGACGACGACCTCGCCCGCGTCCTGGCAGGGTACGCCGGCCTCGACGCACTGACCGACGACCACTGGAAGGTGCTGCGCTTCCTGCGCAGCGACTACCCGGAGCGGCAGGAGACGGCGACCCTGCGCCGCACGTCGGTGGTCGGTGGCTTCGACATGAAGGAGCTGTTCCGTCTCTTCCCCGGCAAGCCGGCCAAGAAGATGTCCTATATCGCCGGGCTCCCCAAGCCCAAGGGCTGCGTCTAGAGAGGCCGTGCCATGACCGAGATCCTCGACCACCCGATCATCCCCGACTTCGGTCAGGTGACTGCCCGGCCCCCGTCGTCCGACGCCTCGACGGAGGGGAGGGCACGCCTGAAGCCGTCGGATTTCGCTGCCCCCGCGGTCGGGGCGGAGCCCGTAGGGCAGCCGCGCAAGATGTGCTTCATCGCCTCCAAGGGCAACCTCGACATGGCCTACCCCGCGCTCATCATGGCCAACGCGGCGTTGGGAGAGGGCATCGAGACCCACATCTTCTTCACCTTCTGGGGCTTCGACCTCGTGACCGAACGCACGATGGACGACCTGAAGTTCACCATGTTGGGCAACACCGCCATGCACCTGCCAATGGCGCCGTCGATGCCGGTGTGGGCCGGCATGGGAGCCATCCCCGGTATGACGCGCATGGCGACCAAGATGATGACCAGACAGCTCGACGACCTGGAGATCCCAGGCGTGCGCGAGTTCCTCGACATCATCGTGGCCGCCGGCGGTCACCTGTGGGGCTGCAAACTGAGCTTCGACATGAACGGCTTGGTCATGTCCGACCTCTACGAAGGGGTCGAGGACGTGATCTCCGCCTCGGACTTCATTGAGCTCAGCGCAGGGGGTCAGATCATCTTCGTCTGAACCACGCCGGTGCGCAGTTCGTCGTCGATCCAGGCCAACGCCTCGGACAGTTCCTTGACGTGATGGCGTTGCTGTGTGGCTCCCATCAGCACGGAGGTGCGTCGCTGGGTGTTGTTCATGCCCTGGATGACGTAGATGATGTGACGGCGGCGCAATCGCCGCAGCGCGGTGTCGAGCGCGACGGCGCCGGAGGCATCGAGGATGCGCATCTGGTGACAGCGGATGATCACTGCGGCGGTGTGGTCGCCCAGGTCGTTGACCTCGTCGATGAACCGCTGCGCGTTGCCGTAGAACAGCGCGCCGTCCACACGGAAGATCGCGACGGCATCGCGCAGGTGCTCCTGCTCCGCATTCCAGTCCACGACGCCCTCCATCGTGGTGGTGGGCAGGTTCTGCCGGGCCACCACGGAGTAGGTGGCCATGTGTCGCAGACTCATCACGGCGGCCATCAGGAGCCCCAGCAGCACGGCGGCCACCAGGTCCAGCAGGACGGTGGCACCGAAGGTGAGCAGGAACGTGTTGCGGTCCGCCCTGGTGACCGTGAGCATCGTGCGGCCGAGGCGCAGGTTGATCATGCGCCCGGCGGTCACCAGGAGCACGCCGCCCAACGCGGCCATCGGCACGGTCGCCACGATGGGTGCCAACAACAGCATGACGGCCAGCAGCATGACCGCGTGTGTGACCGACGACAACCGGGTGCGGGCCCCGGATCGGACGTTGACGGCGGTCCGCGCGATGGCGCCCGTGGCGGGCAGGCCACCGAAGAGTCCCGACGCGATGTTAGCCAGGCCTTGGCCCATCAGCTCGCGGTCCGGGTTCGTCGCAGTGAGATCCGGACGCATCCCGTCGGCGACCCTGGCGGACAGCAGCGACTCGAGCGCGGCCAACGCCGCGATGGCGAGGGCCGGCCCGGCCAGGTCCTGCAGCATCCCCATGGTGAAGTCCGGCACCTGAGGTGAGGGGAGGCCGGTGGGCAGCGCCCCGATGGAGTCCACCGTGATGGGGAGCAGCACGACGGCGACCGTCGCGATGATGATGGAGATGAGCGCCAGCGGCCATTTCGGCACGTAGCGCAGGCCCACCAGGTGCAGCGCGATGACCGCGACGGCCAGTGCGAGGGGCTGCCAGGCGTGGCTCCAGTCGGCCTGCTGGATGGTCTGCCAGCCGGCGACCAGCGTGGATTCCGACGAGCCGCGTGGGGCGTCGAGGATGAGCGGTAGCTGCTGCAGCGCGATGATCACGCCGATGCCCATCGTGAACCCCTCGACCACGGGGAAGGGGATGAACTCCACGGATCTACCGACGGCCGTGATGGCCATGGCCACCACGATGATGCCGCCCATGATGGCGAGCAGTGGGATCACGCCGAGGCCGTACTTGGCGATGACCGGGAGCAGCACGACGGTCATGGCGCCCGTGGGGCCGGAGACCTGGAGGTGGGAACCGCCGAAGACGGCGGCGACTATGCCCGCGACGATCGCCGTCACGAGGCCGGCTGCGGCACCCGCCCCGGAGGCGACACCGAAGCCCAGCGCCAGCGGAAGCGCCACCACGCCGACGGTGATGCCGGCCACCAGGTCCTTCAGCCACGACTGCCTCAAACCGCCATAGTCCGCTGGCCCCGGCCAGAGGTTCCTCAGGTTGACGAAGTGTTCGCCCGCCAGCGCTCGGTAGCGGCGTATCTGTTCCCTCGGCGTCAGGCGCTGAGGTTCAATCCGGAAATCCCGGTTTCCCATGTGGTAATCGCCTCCAGAGCGAAGCGTACTACTCCCAGCACCGGGATCCGATCTCCCGTCGGCTCGGTGTCAGACGCGGTCCTTGCGCTTCTCACGAGCACGGATCTGGACCTGGACGGGGGATCCCTCGAAGCCGAAGTCCTCCCGGAGGCGGCGCTCGATGTAGCGCACGTAGGTCTCGTCCATCTTGCCGCTGGTGAACAGCGCGAAGGTGGGCGGGCAGTTCTGCGCCTGGGTGCCGAACAGGATGCGCGGCTGCTTGCCGCTGCGCACGGGGTGCGGGTGGGCGGCCGAGAGCCGGCCGAGGAAGGCGTTGAGCTTGCCGGTGGAGATGCGCGACTCCCAGCCTGCGGCGGCCGTTTCGATGGCCTTGCCGAGCTTGTCGACGTTGCGGCCGGTCAGCGCGGAGATGTTCACCGTCGGTGCCCACTTCCACGCCTGCAGGTCGCGATCCACCTCGCGTTCCAGATAGTAGCGACGCTCCTCATCGGTGAGGTCCCACTTGTTGAAGGCGATGACCAGGGCGCGGCCGGATTCCTCGATGTTGCTGAGGATCCGCAGGTCCTGGTCTGACACCGGCTCCGAGGCGTCGACCACCATGATGCACACCTCGGCGCGTTCGATGGCGGCCTGGGTGCGCAGCGAGGCGTAGTACTCGTGGCCGGAGGCCTCCTTGACCCGCTTGCGGATGCCTGCGGTGTCGATGAGGCGGTACACCTGCCCGCTGATCTCGACGAGCTCGTCGACGGGGTCCACGGTGGTGCCGGACACGTCCGACACCACGACCCGCTTCTCCCCCGCCATCTTGTTCAGCAGCGAGGACTTGCCCACGTTCGGCTTGCCGACGATGGCGATCCGGCGGGGCCCGCCGATCTCCTCGTAGGTCTCGCGCGGGGCCTCAGGGATGGCGTCCAGCAGTGCGTCGAGCATGTCACCCGAGCCGCGACCGTGCAGGGCGGAGACCGGGAACGGCTCGCCCAGACCCAGGTTCCACATGCTGGCGGCCATGACCTCGTGACGCTGGTCGTCGACCTTGTTCGCGGCGAGCACGACAGGCTTCTGGGAGCGGCGCAGCACGCGGACCACCGCTTCGTCCTCATCCGTGGTGCCGACGGTGGCGTCGACGACGAAGAGCACCGCGTCTGCCAGCGAGATGGCCATCTCCGCCTGCTCCGCGATGGCGGCGGCCATTCCCGTCGCGTCGGAGATCCAACCGCCGGTGTCGACCAGCACGAACTCACGTCCGTTCCAGTTGGCGTCGTACGAGACGCGGTCACGCGTGACGCCAGGCTGGTCCTGGACCACGGCTTCCCGGCGACCGAGGATACGGTTGACCAGCGTCGACTTGCCGACGTTGGGTCGGCCGACAACGGCCACGATGGGCTTGACGGTCTCGGTCACGGGAGCCTCCTGAAGAGAGTGGGCAGCGCCCCAGCCTAGTCGAATCAGCTGGGCGGTGTGAGCGCGACGATTGCGTCGACGACTTCCGAGGGTGTCAGGAAGGTCGAATCGATGACCGTCACGCCCGCTGCGGCGTCGGTGAAGTTCGACACCGTGGAGTCATCGCGATCCCGGCGGAGCACCTGGTCGGTCACTTCCGCGGCGGTGGCCCTGCCCTCCACCTCGGCCGCGCGTCGGGCGACCCGGGCGGAGGGATCCGCCACCAGCAGCACCCGCACGTCCGCGTCAGGCGCCACGACGGTGGTGATGTCGCGGCCCTCGACGACGATGCGCCGGTCGTGCTGCGCGATGACGGTGCGCATCAGTTCCGTGAGCAACCGACGTACCTCGAGGTTGGTGGCGACCGTGGAGACGGCCGCGGAGATCCGCGGCTCGCGGATCTCGTCGGTGACGTCGTGACCGTTGATGTGGAACGTAGGCGACTCCGGGGTGGTTCCGCACACCAGCGCGGCCTCGGCGACGAGCCTGGCCACTGAGTCGACGTCGGCTCCCCCGGGATAGCGACGCAGGTACTCGGTGGTCGCCGCCCGGTACATGGCGCCGGTGTCGAGGTACCCCAGGCCCAGCCGTCGGGCCAGCAGTTTTGCGGTGGTGGACTTGCCGGAGCCGCTGGGCCCGTCGATGGCGATCAGCAGAGACATCAGACATTTCCTCCGTTGGATGACCACGCACCCCAGCCGCGCTCCAGCAGGGTGGCGCGGAGCTTCTCGGCGACCTCGCTCTCGACGGAGATCTGCAGGTAGCCGACCTCGCGGACCGGGTCGTGGGTGATTTCAAAGTCCTCGACGTTGAAGCCCAGCTCGCCGATGTCGGTGAACAGGCGGCCCAGGGCGCGCGGTTCATCAGGGATCTCGACGGTGACCTTGAGCAGATCGAGAGGGTTCTGGCCGTGCTTGCCGAGCAGTGAATGGGCGCCGGTGCGCCCGATGGACAGGAAGTGCTCGAGGTCCTCGGGGTGGTCCAGCACGCTGATGAGGTGCGCCAGGTCCGTGGCGACCTCCTCGAGTTCGTGGCGGACGGCGTCGGCGTTGGAGACGATGATCTGGCGCCACAGGGCCGGGTCCGAACCGGCGATGCGGGTGACGTCGCGGATCCCCTGGCCGGCGAGCCGCAGGTTGTCCGTGGGCACCTCACGGAGGTGGCTCGCGGTCAGGATGCTCATCAGATGCGGCACGTGACTGACCTGCGCCACCGCCTCGTCGTGCAGGTCCACCGGCATGGTGACGACGCGTGCCCCCACCTCCTGGGCGAGCTTCTCGATGCGGGCCACGTCCTCCGGCAGGTTCCCGTCCTGCGGGGTGACCACCCAGGTGCGGTCCTTGAAGAGGTCGCCTGATGCGGTGAGGGGGCCGGTGAACTGGGATCCGGCCATAGGGTGCGAGCCCACGTAGCGGCGATGCTCCGGAGCGAGCTTCACCACCGCCTCCAGGATGGGGGCCTTGACGGAGCCGACGTCGGTGATCACGGCGTGCGGGAACTTCTCGAGGGTCTCCGCCACGAGGCTGGGGATCACCTCTGGCGGGGTGGCGACCACCACAATGTCGGGGTTGTCGGTGGCCTCATCCGAGATGCGGCCGGCGCCGAGCCCCGCGGCCACCAGGGAATGGGCGGCCACGATGTCCCAGAGGATCACGTCGTAGCCGGCGCGCGTGAGGGCCAGCCCGAGCGAGGAGCCCACCAGGCCGGCGCCCAGGATCAGTACCGATTCAGCCACGGGCCACCTCGTCCCGGCTGAGGCGGCGGAAGGTGCGGCGCCGGGCCTCGCCGCGCTCCAGCACGGCGACCTCGAGCTGGTCCGAGTGCAGCGCGTTGCCGGCCAGAGTGACGGCGTCGCCCAACGGTGCGTCGGGGGTGAAACCGGCCCGCACCACCTCGGCGACCCGTTCGGCGTCACCGCCGATGACCGCGAGTTCCTGCTCGTCGGTGATCACGCCGTCGTAGCTGATCCGGTACAGCACGTCGCCGGTGGGCTCCTCCCCCAGCTCCGCGACGATCAGCTCCACCTCGTAGGGCTTCTCGCCGCCGGAGGCGAACGCGCCACCCAGCAGCTGCGAGTAGGCGCCGGCCAGGCTGCGGCCCGTCACGTCACGGCGGTCATAGGAGTAGCCCCGCAGATCCGCGTGCCGGATCCCGGCGATCCGCAGCGTCTCGAACTCGTTGTACCGGCCGACCGCTGCGAAACCGATGCGGTCGTAGATCTCGGCGACCTTGTTCAACGTCGTCGAGTGGTTCTCCGCCACCATCGCGATCCCACCGGCATAGCGCAGAACCACGACGGCGCGCCCCCGTGCGATGCCCTTGCGGGCGAACTCCGCCCTGTCCATCATCTGCTGCTCGGGACTGACATAGAACGGCAGGCTCACAGCGCGTACCCCCTCGGGCCGTCGGGACGCGCGGTGCGTGCCGCGACGATTGTGTGGGCGAGTTCCCGCACGCCCTCTTCGGACCACCGGGCGACACCGGCGGCCGAGGCCCGCAGCACGAGCGGGAAGATGCCGCGCGTGAGGTCGAGGCCGGAGGTGGCGGAGTCGTCGTCCGCCGCGTCGTACAGCGACTGCAGCAGCGCCGCGACGGCCGAATGCTCGTCGGCGTCCGGGTCGTGCAGCTTCTTCAACGCCCCGCGGGCGAAGGCGGCGCCTGATCCGACGGAGCAGTACTGGTGCTCCTCGTAGCGGCCACCGGTGGCGTCGTAGGAGAACATCCGGCCGCGCATCGCACGCTCGTCCCAGCCGACGAACAGCGGCAGTACCACCATGCCCTGCATCGCCTGGGGGAGGTTGGCCCGCAGCATGGAGCTGAGCCGGTTCGCCTTGCCGTCGAAGCTCAGCTGCGTACCCTCGACCTTCTCGAAGTGCTCCAACTCCACCTGGAACAACCGCACGAGTTCGACGGCCAGCCCAGCCACGCCTGCCACCCCGATGATCGACAGGTCATCGGCACCGAAGACCTTCTCGATGTCGCGCATGGCGATCGCGGTGCCCATGGTGGCGCGCCTGTCGCCCGCCATCACCACTCCGTCGCGGTAGCGGGCCGCCACGATCGTGGTGCCGTGCACGGCAGGCATGGCGGCACCGCCGGCGGCGGGGAGGGTCTCCGGCGCCACCTGCCTCAGGTACTCCATGAAGGAGGGGCTGTCCATCATCACCCTTCTATAGTGGCTGGCATGAAGCGAGTCGTGCCAATCATTGTCGATCTGGTCTGCGTACTGGTGTTCGCCGTCGTCGGGCGGGCCTCCCACGGCTTGGACCTGTTCGGCGTCCTCGCCACAGCTTGGCCGTTCCTGCTGGCCTGCCTCATCGCCTGGGCTGCGGTGGCGATGACCAAGGTGCCCTTCGCCGGTTGGCGGGAGGGGCTCATCGTGTGGAGCGTGACGCTCGTCGTGGGCATGGTACTGCGCGTCGTCTCGGGCGACACCGCGGCCTGGGCGTTCGTCCTGGTGGCCGCGCTATTCCTGGCCGTCACCCTCATGGGTTGGCGCTTCGTCTGGAGACTGAGCCGCCACCGGAGCGCCCGCACCGCCTAGGTCTGCGGGGATGTTCGCCGGACGGGGCCCCGTGTAGTCGGGGCCGTAGGCACCGGGGGCCGGCCGACGGCTGCGCATGGGCGCCTGCTGACCCGGCGCCAGTCGTCGGGAGATCGCGAGGAACCCCGTGTGGCTCGACGTGCCGTGCCCTGGCCGGATGGCCAGACCCTCGGCGTGCCAGTCACGCACGGTCGTCTCGGTGAGCTGCGGCTCGGTGAAACCGCCGTGGGCGCGCAGGGTGTCGGCCACGCGTCCCAGTTGGGTGGCCGTGGCCACGTAACACACCAGCACGCCGCCGGGGACGAGACGCTCCCCCACTGCCTCGATGCACTCCCAGGGGGCGAGCATGTCGAGGATGGCCCGGTCGATCTCGTCGTCCGTGATGGCCTCGACGAGGTCGCCGACGGTCACCCGCCAGCCGGGGTGCTCCCCGCCGATGAAGTTGCGCACGTTGTTCTGGGCGACGTCGGCGAACTGCTCGCGCCGCTCGTAGGAGTGCAGGGTGCCCTCGGGGCCGATGGCCCGCAGCAGCGCCAGCGACAGCGCACCGGAGCCGACGCCGGCCTCCAGCACGCGCGCGCCGGGGAAGATGTCGCCCCACATGACGATCTGGGCGGCTTCCTTGGGGTAGATGACCGCCGCGTCGCGAGGCATGGCCACCATGTAGTCGTGGAGCAGCGGCCGCAGCGCCAGGTACTGCATGCCGCCGGCCGACTTCACGACGACGCCCTCGGGCCCGCCGATCAGCTCGTCGTGGTGCACCGCGCCCTTGGTGGTGTGCCACGTCGCCCCCTCCTTGAGGAGGATCGACTTGCGGCGGCCCTTGTTGTCGGTGAGCGTCACGCGCTCGCCGGGCTGCAGGGGTCCTCTGTGCACTCCCGACAGGTTCATGCCAGTTCCTTCCGTGCCCGCCATACGTCGACGAGCGTCTCCCAGGTGATGCCGTCGAGCCCTTCGCCGATGTGCATGCGGCGGTGCTGCTCGAGCGGCACAGAAGGCACAGCGTAGACGACGGCGCCCGAGGCGAGCCCGGACAGGGTGCCCGGCACGGAATCCTCCAGGATCACGACGTCCTTCGGGGAGACGCCCAGGCGCTCCATGGCAAGGAGGTATCCCTCCGGGTGCGGCTTGGTCCTCTCCACGTCGTCGGAGGTGACGACGAACGAGACATGCTGGGGCAACCGGTCGCGGGCCGCATCGAGGACGGACCCGCTGCTGGCGGTGACGATCGCGCAGGGGACGCCCAACGCCGCCAACTCCACGAGCAGTTCGCGCGAGCCGGGCAGGTACGGCAGGTCGCGCTGACGGAGGTGGTCGGCCACCCGCTGCAGGAGCGTCTCCAGTAGGCCGTCGATGTCGTCTGAGCCGATGGCTTCGGCGATCGTCGCGGCGGAGAGCCGCGCGTCCTGGCCGGTCATCGACTCCCACTGCTCGGTGGTGAACGTCACCCCGTGCTCGGCGAGCATCTGGCGCTCGATCTCCTGCCACACGGGCTCGGTGTTGACCAGCGTCCCGTCGAAGTCCCAGAGGACGGCCTTCGGCTCAGCCTGCATTGAAGTACTTCGCTTCCGGGTGGTGCACGACGATGGCATCGGTCGACTGCTCAGGGTGCAACTGCAGTTCCTCGCTCAGCTCGACGCCGATCCGCTCCGGCTTCAGCAGCGCCACGAGCTTGGCGCGGTCCTCCAGATCCGGGCATGCCGGGTAGCCGAAGGAGTAGCGCGAGCCGCGGTAGCCCTGCTTGCGGATGGCCTCCTCGATGTCGGAGGTGGCGCCGAAGCCCAGGTCCTGGCGGATCCGGTCGTGCCAGTGCTCCGCGAGAGCCTCCGTCAGCTGCACTGAGAGGCCATGGAGCTCCATGTAGTCGCGGTACGAGTTGGCCTCGAAGAGCTTCGCCGTGCCCTTGGCCACCTCGGAGCCCATCGTGACCAGCTGCATGGCCAACACGTCCGGGCCGCGCTCAGCGGCCTCGTCGGCGTCGCGGAAGTAGTCCGCCAGGCACAGGCGGCGGTCACGGCGCTGGCGCGGGAACGTGAACCTCGTGACCTCCTTCTGCGGGTCCTCGGGGCTGCCGACGATCAGCGACTCCCCCTCCGAGTGCACCGGGAAGTATCCGTACACCACTCCGAAGTTGGCGAGGTTCTCCGTCTTGATCCGGTCCATCCACCCGCGCAGGCGCGGCATGGCCTCGGTCTCGACGATCTCCTCGAAGGACGGGCCTCCCCTGCTGCCCTTCAGGCCCCACTGGCCCATGAACGTGGCGCGGTGGTCGAGCCATGCGGCGACCTCGGCCAGCGCGATGCCCTTGACCACGCGCGTGCCCCAGAACGGCGGGGTGGGCACGTCGACGTCGCGGGCGACGTCGGAGCGGGTGCCCGGCTCGATCGGCACCTCCTCCACCTCCACCTTGGCATAGCGACGCTTCTTGGGTTCGGGCAGCTTCGCGCCCGGCACCCCCTGCTTCACGGCCATCACCGCGTCCATCAGCGCGAGACCCTCGAACGCGTCCTTGGCGTAGCGCACCTGGCCCTCGAAGATGTCGCCCAGGTCGTGTTCCACGAAGGTTCGGGTGAGCGCGGCGCCGCCGAGCAGCACCGGGTACTTCTCCGCGAGGCCCAGCCGGTTGAGTTCGCCCAGGTTGTCCTTCATCACCAGCGTCGACTTCACGAGGAGCCCGGACATACCGATGGCATCGGCACTGTGCTTCTCCGCGGCGTCGATGATGGCCTGGATGGGCTGCTTGATGCCGATGTTGATGACGGTGTAGCCGTTGTTGCTGACGATGATGTCGACGAGGTTCTTACCGATGTCGTGCACGTCGCCGCGGACGGTGGCGAGCACGAGGGTGCCCTTGCCTGTGTCGCTCTCCGACTTCTCCATGTGCGGCTCGAGGTGCGCCACGGCCAGCTTCATGGTCTCCGCGGACTGGAGTACGAACGGCAGCTGCATCTGGCCGGAGCCGAACAGCTCGCCCACCGTCTTCATGCCGGCGAGCAGGTCCTGGTTGATGATGTCGAGCGCCGGCTTGTCCCTGAGAGCCTCGTCGAGGTCTGCGGTGAGGCCCTTGGCCTCGCCGTCGATGATGCGGCGCTGGAGGCGCTCCTCGAGGGGCAGCGCGGCCAGTTCTGCGGCGCGAGAGGCGCGGGCGGAGGCCGCGGTGACGCCCTCGAACAGGTCCAGGTACTTCGAGAGCGGGTCGTAGCCCTCGGAGCGGCGGTCGTAGACCATGTCGAGGGCGACCTGGCGCTGTTCCTCCGGAATGCGGTCCATCGGGAGGATCTTCGCGCTGTGCACGATGGCCGAGTCGAGGCCGGCCTGGACGCACTCGTGCAGGAACACGGAGTTCAGCACGATGCGGGCGGCCGGGTTGAGGCCGAACGAGACGTTCGACACTCCCAGCGTGGTGCGCACGCCGGGGTACAGGCGCTTGAGTTCGCGGATGGCGTCGATGGTCTCGATCGCGTCGCGGCGCGTCTCCTCCTGGCCCGTGGCGATGGGGAACGTGAGGCAGTCGACGAGGATGTCGCCCACGTCCATCCCCCAGTTCTGCGTGAGGTCTTCGATGAGGCGCGACGCGACGCGCACCTTCCATTCGGCGGTGCGCGCCTGGCCCTCCTCGTCGATGGTCAGGGCCACGACGGCGGTGCCATGCTCCTTCACCAGCGGCATGATCCGGCCGAAGCGTGACGTGGGGCCGTCACCGTCCTCGTAGTTGACCGAGTTGATGATCACGCGGCCCGCCAGGTGCTCCAGGCCCGCGAGCAGGACCTCCGGCTCCGTGGAGTCGAGCACGATCGGGAGCGTGACCGCAGTGGAGAGGCGGGAGGCGAGTTGCTTCATGTCGGCCACGCCGTCGCGGCCGACGTAGTCGATGCACAGATCGAGCACGTGCGCCCCGTCGCGGGCCTGGGACTTGGCGATCTCGACGCACTCATCCCAGTTCTCCGCCAGCATCGCCTCACGGAAGGCCTTGGACCCGTTGGCGTTGGTGCGCTCGCCGATGTTGAGGTAGCTGGCGTCCTGTTCGAACGGCACCTCGATGTAGAGCGAGCTGGCCGAGTTCTGCGGCTGGGGGTCGCGCGGGGCGACCTCACGGCCGCTGTAGCGCTCAGCGAGGAGACGGATGTGCTCAGGCGTGGTGCCGCAGCAACCGCCGATGACCGCAAGCCCGAACTCGTCCAGGTAGGTGCCCAGGGCGTCGGCGAGGCCATCGGGGCCCAGCGGGTAGCGGGCACCGTCGGCCGTCAGTTCCGGGAGACCGGCGTTGGGCATGGTGCCGACGGCGATCTTGGCGTTGCGGGCGAGGTGACGCAGGTGCTCGCTCATCTCGGCGGGACCGGTGGCGCAGTTGAGGCCGATGCAGTCCACTCCCAGCGCCTCCAGCGCCGTGAGCGCGGCGCCGATCTCGGAGCCCAGCAGCATGGTGCCGGTGGTCTCGACGGTGACGTTGACGAGGATGGGCAGGTCGACGCCCGCCTCCGCCGCGGCCCGCTGCGAGCCGATGATGGCGGCCTTGGCCTGGAGGAGGTCCTGGCAGGTCTCGATCTGCACCGCGTCGATGCCGCCGCGGATCATGGCGGCCACCTGACGCTGGTAGGCGTCGCGGATGGCGGCGAACTGGACGTGCCCGAGCGTGGGCAGCTTGGTGCCGGGGCCCATGGAGCCCAGGACGAAGCGGGGCTTGTCGGTGAACTCGTCTGCCACGCCGCGGGCGATCCGCGCGGAGGCCTCAGCAAGTTCGTCGAGGCGCTCGACGATGTCGTACTCAGCAAGCGCAGCCAGGTTGGTGCCGAAGGAGTTGGTCTCAACGGCGTCTGCGCCGGCCTCGAAGTAGGCGCGGTGGACGGAGGCCACGATGTCGGGCCTGGTCACGTTGAGGATCTCGTTGCAGCCCTCGAGCCCCTGGAAGTCGTCGTCGACACTGAGGTCGCCGAACGACTGCAGCATGGTGCCCATCGCCCCATCGGCAACAAGCACACGACGATTCAACAGGTCTCTCAGATTAATAGCCACCGGGCAAGGCTAGCCGCACCCGGTAGGCTGGACGAATGCAGTTCGCGCCTTTGGACGGTCTCCGAGACCCCGCAGTGGTGATCGGGTTCTCCGGTTGGAACGACGCCGGTAATGCGGCCAGCGATCTGCTGCGCCATCTGATGGACTCCTATCCCGGCACTGACGCGGGCATCATCGACGACGAGCGCTACTGGGATTACCAGCAGACGCGGCCCATGCTGCACCGCACCGCGGACGGCGCCTGGGTGGAGTGGCCTGCGCTCCGGTTGCGCGCCGTGCATCACCCGGACCGCGACATCATCGTCGTCCTGGGCCCGGAACCGAACCTCCTGTGGCGGCAGTTCTCCATGGACCTGGTGGACCGGATCAAGAAGATCGACCCGGAGATCGTCGTCTTCCTCGGCGCCATGCTGAGCGACACGCCGCACACGCGTCCGCTTCCCGTGGGGGTCTACACCAGTGATCCCGCGGTTGAGCGGAAGTACAACATGGACGCCAACGACTACACCGGACCAACGGGCATGATCGGCGTGGCCGGGCAGTTGATGTTGCACGAGCGGATCCCAGCGGCTTCGCTGTGGGTGTCCGTCCCGCACTACGTGTCGTCGCCGCCCAACCCGAAGGCGCAGGACGCGTTGCTCACGGAGCTGGAGGGGATCCTGCACGTCAAGATCCAGCACGCGGAACTCCCCGCCGAGGCGGATAAGTGGACGCTGGCGGTGGACCAGTTGAGCGCGCAGGACCCGGACATCGCTGAGTACATCGGCCAGCTCGAGGAGGCCCGCGACACCGAAGAGGTGGAGGGCGCCACGGGCGACACGATCGCGGCGGAGTTGGAGAAGTTCCTGCGCCGCCGTCAGGGCGACGACCAGCCGAACGGCAACTGACCCCTGGCGCTGAGGATCCTGCGGATTTCAGTGCCTAGTGCTGGCAGGCCCCCGCGGCGAGGTTGCGCAGCTGGTTGACCATCGCGTCGGGGTCGGCCGCGTTGTAGACAGCAGACCCCGCCACGAAGGTGTCGGCGCCGGCCTCCGCGCAGCGCTCGATCGTCTCCGCGCTCACGCCACCGTCGACCTGGATCCAAATGGGACGGTCCCCCAGCAGCTCGCGGGTGCGGCGCACCTTCGGCAGCACCAGGTCCAGGAACTTCTGGCCGCCGAAGCCCGGCTCGACGGTCATCAGGAGCACCATGTCGACCTCGTCGAGCATGTCCGCGTACGAGTCGATGGGGGTGGCCGGCTTCAGGCCGATGGAGGCGCGGGCACCCAGCCGGCGCAGCTCGCGGGCCAGCCGGATGGGTGCGTGGGCGGCCTCCACGTGGAAGGTCACTGACTCCGCACCGGCCTCGGCGTAGGCAGGAGCCCAACGATCCGGGTCCTGGATCATCAGGTGGATGTCGAGCATCTTGTCCGTGGTCCTGCGGATGGACTCCACCACGGGCAGCCCGATGCTCAGGTTCGGCACGAAATGGTTGTCCATCACGTCGACATGGATGGCGTCGGCGCTGCCGATCCGCCCGATCTCCGTGGCGAGGTTGGCAAAATCGGCGTTGAGAATGCTCGGGGTGATACGCATGACAGCACCCTATCGAGTGGCGGAAGAGCGATCTCGGCGGGAGGTCGGCAGCGGACCGGTCAGGAACCCACGCGCAGCAGCGCGAGGTACATCGCGTCTGTGCCATGGCGCTGAGGCCACAACTGCACATCGTCTCCCAGCGCGCTCTCAGGCACGTCGGGCAGCGCGTCCGCAGCGTGCAGCCGGGCGACCTCGGGGTGCTCAGCAAGCACGTCGTCGACCACCTCGACCGTCTCCGCGCGGTGCGGCGAGCACGTCACGTAGGCCACCACTCCCCCGGGCACCGTCGACGCGACGGCCTGGCGGAGCAGGTCGCGCTGCAGGCCGCCCAGCGACGTGACGTCCTCCGGGCGGCGGCGCCACCGTGATTCCGGGCGACGACGCAACGCACCCAACCCGCTGCACGGCACGTCCACCATGACCTTCGAGAACTGGCGACCCCAGGCGGGGCGGGTGCCGTCGGCGGTGATCGTCACTGCGCCGTCGGGGTAGGCGGACAGGGCCTGCTGCACCAGCCGCGCGCGGTGCTCCTGCGACTCCGACGCGACCAACCAGGTGCCCTCCTCCCGTGCCAGGCCGGCCAGCAGCGCGGCTTTCCCGCCGGGGCCGGCGCACATGTCCAGCCAGGGGCCTGCCGGCGCCTCCGTGCGGGCCAACGCCCAGGCAACGAGCTGGGAGCCCTCATCCTGTACGCCGACGCGGCCCTGGCGCACCGCCGCCTGCTCGGCCGGGGCGCCCTCAGTGGTCGCGCCGAAGGGCGAGAACCGCGTGGGCGAGGCGCCGGACAGGTCGTCGATCGTGGCCAGCCCGGGACGCACCACGAGGGTGGGATGCGGCGCTTCGTTGTTCGCTGCGAGCGCCCGGGGCAGCTCATCTGGAGTGAGCAGATCGGCGTAGGCGTCGACGATCCACCGTGGGTGGTGGCCGCGGATGGCGAGTTCATCGAGGGGAGCGGCCTTCTTGGACAGCTGGTCGAGCCACCCGTCCAGGTCCTTGGCCGAGATCTTGCGCATGATCGCGTTCACGAGCCCCGTGACCCGCTGGCCGACGGTGGCGCGGGCCAGGTCGACCGTCGAGGTGACCGCCGCGTACTTCTTCATCTTCATGCCCAGCAGCTGGTGGGCGCCGAGCCGCAGCACGTCGACGACGGCGGGCTGGAGCGTGTTCAGCGCCCGCCCGGCGGCGGCCTCGATGACGCGGTCGTAGGTGCCCATCAACCGGCACGTGCCCGAGACGAGTTCCGTGACGAGACCGGCATCGCGGGTCTCCAGCCCGGCCGTGGCCAACCGCTTGGCCAGCGCCAGGTTGGCGTAGGCGTCCTCGCCGGTGATCTGCCGCAGCACGTCGAATGCCACCTTGCGGGGGTTCATGTCAGAGCCTTCCCTGCCGCGCCGGAGCGGGCCCAGTCGATGGCGGGCATCCGTCGTTTCCCGGGGGCCTGCACCTCGAGGAGTTCGAGCGTGCCCTCCCCGGTGCCGACGAAGACCTGCCGCTTGGTTGCTTCGAGTTCGCCCGGCGCCAGGCCATGGTCTTCGGCGACCGACGCCCGGTAGATCTTGAACCGCTGCCCGTCGAGTTCGCACCAGGCTCCCGGGTCCGGCGAGCACCCCATGATGAGGTTCCTCAGTTCCTTCGCGGGCCGCGCCCAGACGATGCGGGCCTCGTCGACGGTGATCTTGGCCGCGACGGTGAGCCCCTCGGTGGGCTGCGGCGTGGGCCGCTCGCCTGCCGCCACCATGTCGATGGCCCGGACGAGCTGGTCCGCGCCGCTCTCCGCGAGCGCCATCAGGAGCTCACCCGCGGTGGCGTCGGGCATGGGACGCGATTCCATCAGGTACACGTCGCCCGCATCCAGTTCCCGCACGATCTGGAAACACGCGGTTCCGATCTCCTCGTCGCCCGCCATGATCGCGCGTTGGACCGGCGCCGCCCCGCGCCACCTGGGCAACAGGGAGAAGTGCAGGTTGACCCAACCGTGGGCCGGGATGTCGAGCGCGGACTGCGGCAGGAGTGCGCCGTAGGCCACCACCGGGCACACGTCGACGGCGAGTTCCCGCAGGCGGGCCTGGAAATCCGCATCGCGGGGATGCGCCGGCTTCAGCACCTCGATCCCCAGTTCCTCCGCCCGCACGGCCACCGGCGACGGCGTCAGTCTGCGGCCACGGCCCGCAGGGGCATCCGGCCGGGTGACGACGGCCACCACCTCGTGCTGCGACGCGACCAGGGCGTTGAGCGAGGGAACGGCGACCTCGGGGGTGCCGGCGAACACGAGCCTCATCTGTCCTCCAGGGATTCGGGATCGACGTGAATACTGAGCTGGCCCTTTTCCTTGCGGGCGGAGCGGATGGCGGCGGCGCTCTTGACCCGCCGTGTCAGTTCGCGGGCGTCCTGGACGGGGGTGCGCAGCAGCGCAGCCCAGCGTTCAGGGCCCACCTCTGTGGGGCCGAGGATATCCACACCCGCCCAATCGTCGTTGTCGAGGAACTCACGCACCGCATCCGCGTCGCCCACGATCCGCGCCATCTTGACGGCCGGGGTCAGCCCGGCCTCGGCCCTGTCGGCGAGCTCCCTGGTGGCGAACCCGGCGAGATCGGCCCGCAGCATGGCCTGCACCGTGGGATGGGTCGCTGAGCCGACCAGCAGGACGGAACCCCCGTCGAGGGGACGGCGCGCCAGCGCCGCGGCGTTGGACCACCGGCGCAGGGCCTCCTCCGCAGCCCGGAGGCTGATCCGGGACAGCGTGACCTCGGTGTCGAGGATCAGCACGCCCGCATAGCCCGACGGGGCGCTGGGCTCGGCGCCGGGCGTGGCAACCACGATGGCGGGTTCGTCGGGGATCTCGTCGCGGATGTTCTTGGCCGAGCTGTTGACGGCGAGGGCCCCGGGGAAGGCGCGCGCCAACTCCTCCGCGGTGCGCGCGGCACCGGCCAGCGGCGTGCGGAGGCGCGACGTGTGGCAGTGCGGGCACGTCCACCGCGTGGGCTTGAATCCACACAGCGAGCATTCGGGCTCATCCCGGCGACGGGCCCGCATGGGGCCGCTGCACTTCGCGCACACGGCACGGTTGCCGCACCGCTGGCACGCGAGGGACGCCGAGTGGCCGGTCATCGGCACCTGCACGAGCACGGGGCCCTGCGGCAGGTGGTCGCGGAGGAAGCGGAAGGCCAACGAAGGGATGCGTAGGCGCGCCGCGGTGGGATCGTGCTCGCGCTCGACCTCCCCGACGGCCCGCACCGGCGCGACGATCCGCCGGGCCTCGGTGGGGGTGAGGCTGAGTTCGGCCAGCCAGCCGCGCTCGACGAGCGCCTGCGCGTCCACGCTGCGCGAGTACCCCGCCAGCATGAGGGCCGCGTTCTGGCGCGCCGACCGCAGGATGGCCACCGCGCGGGCATGGGGGTACGGGGCGCGGAGTTCCTCATGGGCGTCATGGCCGTCGTCGACGACGACCACCAGGCCCAGATCCTGCAGCGGCGCGAAGACGGCGCTGCGAGTGCCCAGCATGATGCGAGCCTGCCCACGCGCGGCGGCGAGATAGGCGCGGTACCGGGCCGAGCGGCCGGCCTCCGAGGCCAGCGCGCCCACGGCACCGTGCCCGAACACGGCCCGGAACCGGGCCACGGCAGGGGTGAGCTCGCGCACCGTGGGGAAGACGACGACGGCGGAGCGGCCGGAACGCAGCGTGGCGTCCACGGCCTCGATCACCCCGCCGAGCAGGTCGCCCGCTCCCCCATGGACGGCGGCCGCCTGCCACACCAGGCGGGGCGAGCGGCCCTCCCCCAGGGCGTCGAGCAACGACTGACCGGCAGGGTACGACGGCAGCACCGAGGCCCGCTGCAGGGGTTTGGGGTCCGGCCATTCGCGTTGCGGGGCCTTCTCTGTGGCGGCGTGCCGGGGCGCAATGGCCAGCCGGGCGACATCAGACCAGACCCCCGCGTAGTGGTCTGCCACTCCCCGGATCAGTCCGTACACCTCAGGGGTGGCGATGGGTTCCGAGGAGACGACCTTGCTGAGGCGCGCGAGCGAGGCGACCTCAGAGGTGTCGGCGATCTCGATGAGCCACCCGTCGCGCTGGGTTCCGGCGAATGGCACCTTCACCCGGGCGCCGACGGTGGCCACCTCGACCAGTTGGTCTGGAATCTCGTAATCGAACAGCCGGTCCAGGTGGGCCAGAGCCATGTCGACGGCGACCCGCGCCACCCGGCCCGTCACGTCATCCCTTGACAGCAGCCGCCAGTGCGTCGACCCGGTCTGTGCGCTCCCAGGTGGCCGACGGGATGTTGCGGCCGAAGTGGCCGTAGACCGTCACGTCCGAATAGATGGGCCGCAGCAGGTCGAGGTCGCGGATGATGGCTCCGGGCCGCAGGTCGAACGTGGCCAGCACCGCATTGCGGATCTGCTCCTCAGGCACCGCGTTGGTGCCGAAGGTGTCCAGATAGAAGCCCACGGGGTGCGCCTTGCCGATGGCGTAGGCCACCTGCACCTCACAGCGCTCAGCCAGGCCGGCAGCAACCACATTCTTGGCGACCCACCGTGTGGCGTACGCCGCGGAGCGGTCCACCTTCGAGGGGTCCTTGCCGGAGAACGCGCCGCCGCCGTGGCGGGCCATGCCGCCGTAGGTGTCGACGATGATCTTGCGGCCGGTGACACCCGCGTCGCCCATGGGGCCGCCGATGACGAACTTGCCGGTGGGGTTGATGAACACCCGCTCAGGCATGCCGAAGCCGTAGCGCTCCAGGACGGGGCCGATCACTTCGCGGCGCAGGTCCTTGTGGATGTGCGGCTGCGTGACCTCTGTGCTGTGCTGCGTGCTCACCACGACGGTGTCGATGCCCTCGGGACGCCCGTCGTCGCCGTAGCGGACGGTGACCTGCGTCTTGCCGTCCGGGCGGAGGTACTCGAGCGTGCCGTCCTTGCGGACCGCCGTCAGCTGCTCGGCCAACCGGTGCGCCAGGTCCACCGGCAGCGGCATGAGCGCCTCGGTCTCGTTGCAGGCGAATCCGAACATGAGCCCCTGGTCACCGGCGCCCTGGGCGCTGGCGATGTCGCCGTCCGCGTCGACCCGTCGCTCATAGGCGTCGTCGACGCCCTGGGCGATGTCCGGGGACTGGGCGCCGATGGCGACGGTCACGCCACAGGACGCGCCGTCGAAGCCCTTGCTGGACGAGTCGTAGCCGATCTCGAGGATGCGCTTGCGGGCGAGGTTGGCGACATCGACGTAGCCGGAGGTGGAAACCTCACCGGCCACCACCACCAGGCCGGTGGTCACGAGGGTCTCGACAGCGACCCGCGACTCCTTGTCCTGGGCGAGGAGGCCGTCGAGCACGGCGTCGGAGATGGAATCAGCGATCTTGTCCGGATGGCCTTCGGTGACCGATTCCGAGGTGAACAGACGGCTCACGGCAGAGCACTCCTAGCGCGGCAACAAGCCGCATAGTGGAAGAAGGGGTTGTTGTGGCGGCGATAAGCCGCCCCCTTGGGTGCGTCAGGAAGACGCGACTTCGGTGTCCGCGAAGGGATCAACGAAGGAGAACGCGGGATCCGCAGCCGCGGCGGCGGCAGCAGCTGCCTCTTCGGCCTCGGGATCGATCTGGGTGTACTGCAGGAGGCCTTCGCTCATCTCGCGCAGCGCGATGGACAGCGGCTTCTCCTCAGGAGCAGCGGAGACCAGCGGGCCGACGTTCTCGAGCAGGCCCTCGCCCAGCTGCGAGAAGTAGGCGTTGATCTGCCGAGCGCGCTTCGACGCGAACAGCACAAGCCGGTACTTCGAGTCGACGTTCTTCAGCAGGTCGTCGATCGGCGGGTTGGTGATGCCTTCGGGCACGGTGTTCAAGGTGATCCTTTCACGTTGTGATCACAGAGACAGGTCACAAGCTCATTAAGCTTACCAAAGCGGCGACCGTTTCATCGAGCGTGACATTGACGATCACGTGATCGGCCTCGTCGACCTGCGCCAGTTCGATCTTCGCCGTGTCCAGGCGGCGGGCCATCGTCTCCTCGTTCTCCGTGCCGCGGCCCCGGAGCCGGCTCACCAGCTCCTCCCACGACGGAGGGCTGAGGAAGATCAGCCGGGCTTCCGGCAGGTTCTGCTTCACCTGACGCGCACCCTGCAGGTCGATCTCCAGGATCACGGGGCGTCCGGCCGCGACGGAGGCGAGCACGGGCTGACGGGGGGTCCCGTAGTAGTTGCCGTGGACCTCGGCCCATTCCAGCAACTCCCCCTGCGCGATCAGGTCCCTGAACTCGTCGATGCTGACGAAGTGATAGCTCTTGCCCTCCACCTCACCGGGACGCGCTGCGCGGGTGGTCATGGACACGGAATAGAAAGGTTCTGGGTGGAGCGACCGCAGCTTTGCGCAGACGGTGCCCTTGCCAACGGCGCTCGGGCCGGAGATCACCCACACGGGAGAAGAAGTCACCCGCCTGAGCTTACCGCCGCCTCACTTGAAGAGTTCAGTGAGGCGGACCACCTGGTGGCGGCCCAGCCCGCGGATGCGACGGTTGGGGGCGATCTGGAGGTTCTCCATGATCTCGCCGGCCCGGGTCACACCCACGCGTGGCATGGAGCGCAACAGATCCACCACCTTGATGCGCGACAGGGTCTCGTCGTCGACCGCCTTGTTCAGTGCATCGGTGAAGGAGAGGTCGCCGTTCTTGACCTGCTCCTTGAGGTTCGCGCGGGCTCGACGTGCCTCTGTGGCAGCCGCCCTGGCCGCTTCAAGCTGCGCGCTGCTCAACTGAGGAATTGCCATCGGGGTTCCCTTCAATCCTTCATAGACAGCACCGGCAACGGTGAACAGGTGCTCCCCAAAAGATACCGCCTCTGGCCCCAAAAGTTCAGCCCTAGGGGTGGTTTTTGCCATCAGTTCAGCAGGGACGCAATCTCCGACTGCAGCGTGGTGGTCTTCTCCCGTAGCTTGTCGTGCCCCGAACCGATCACTCCCCGGCTCGTGGTGGGCAACACGTGCTTCAGGCTTTGCCCGAACAATTCCGCTATTCCCGCGACGGTACCGCCCTGGGCGCCGAGACCCGGCACGAGGATGGACGCGTTGAAGTTGCTCAGATCGCACCCGGAGTCGCCGTGCGTGCCGCCCACCACGAGACCCACAGCGTGATCCGCGGAGGGGTTGAGCGCCGCGATGGTGTCCACCACGTGTTGGGCGACGGTGACGCCCCCGGTGGTGGCCAGCTGCACCGCCGCACCCTCAGGGTTGGACGTGCGGGCCAGCACGTAGAGGCCCTGGCCACCGGCCACCGCCGCGTCGATCGCCGGCTGCAGCGAGCCGACCCCGAGGTACGGCGACAGAGTGATGGCGTCTGCGCGGGTGGGTGCGTCGTCGCCCAGGAACGCGGTGGCGTAGCCGCCCATCGAGGAGCCGATGTCGCCGCGCTTGACGTCGAGGATGCTCAGCGCGCCGGCTTCGCTGATATCCTCGAGCACCCGCTCCAGGACGGCGACGCCCTTGGAGCCGAAGGCCTCGAAGAAGGCGGACTGCGGCTTGAAGACGGCCACGATGTCGCCGATCCCCTCGACGATGCCCCGGGCGCAGCGTTCGAGCCCGTCGACGCTGTGGGGCAGGCCCCAGGCCGCCAGCACGGACGGCATCGGGTCGATGCCGACGCACAGGCGACCACGCGAAGCTGTGGCGGCGGTCAGTTTCTCGGCGTAGGTCATGACGCCTTCCTGTATTCCTGGATCCCGCGCACCAGCGCAGGGCCCTCATAGATGAATCCGGTGTAGAGCTGTAGCAGCGCCGCGCCCGCGTCGAACATCCGACTGCCGTCAGCGGGGCTCATGATGCCGCCCACCCCCATCAGGGGCAGGTGCGTGGACGCCGCCAGGTGCTCGACGAATGCCAGTGCCCTCGCGGTCAACGGCCGGCCGCTCAGCCCACCCGCCTCGCGGGCCAGATGCTGGTCCGGAGGGGTGAGCCCGTGGCGCGACAGCGTGGTGTTGGTGGCGACGATGCCGGACACCGCCGAATGGTTGAGCACCGCGAGGGTCTCCGCCAGATCTGCGCCCTCGAGATCTGGGGCCAGCTTCACGAACACCGGCACGGGCCGGTGGCGGTTGAGACTCGCAGCCTCGTCTGTGAGCGCACCCAGCAGTTCTGCCAGCTGGTGCGCGGCCTGCAGGCTGCGCAGGCCGGGCGTGTTGGGGCTGGAGACGTTGACGGCGACATAGTCGGCGAAGGGCGCGAGCAGTCGCAGTGACGTGAGGTAGTCCGCCGTCGCGTCCTCCAGGGCTGTCACCTTGGACTTGCCGATGGAGATGCCCAGCGGGATGCCGACGGCGCAGTTGCCCCGTGCGATGCCCTTCGCCCGCAGCGTGGTGGCGAGGGCGGCCGCTCCCCTGTTGTTGAAGCCCATGCGGTTGACGATGCCCTCGGACCGGACGGCGCGGAACACCCGGGGCTTGGGATTGCCCGGCTGCGCCAGCGCGGTGACCGTGCCGAGTTCGGCGAAGCCGAAACCGAAACGTGCCCAGGCCTGGGCCGCGACCCCGTCCTTGTCGAGGCCTGCGGCCAGACCCACCCGGTTGGGGAAGCGGATGCCCGCCACCGTCACCGGGTCTGCCACGCGGCCCCGGGCACCGCCCGGGACCTTGGCCAACACGTCGATCATGGCCTCGTGCACCCGCTCGGGGTCTCCCCCGGCGGAGCGGAACAGGCCGGCCCTGAGACCGTGGTATCCCGTCCGGAGCCCGCGGGTGACGAGGCCGCTCATCAGGCCTGCGCCCATTCCTGCAGCGACCTCACGCCCACCTCGCCGCGCTGGAGCGCCTCGATCCCCTGCGTGGCCGCGGCCAGGCCGGGCACCGTTGTGATCGACGGCACGTCGGCCAGCACTGCGGCGGTGCGGATGAGGTAGCCGTCCTCGCGGGTGCTGGCACCCGACGCGGAGCCCTCCGGCGTGTTGAAGATCAGGTCGATCTCGCCGGACTTGATCATCTCGACGATGGACTTGGACTCCTCGCCCTCCTTCAACTCGGAGAGCTTGAGCACCACTTCGGCGGCCACGCCGTTGCGGCGCAGCACCGAGGCGGTGCCGGCAGTGGCGAGGACGCGGAAGCCCAGGTCGACGAGGCGCTTGATGGGCCAGATGGCGTGGCGCTTGTCGCGGTCCGCGATGGAGACGAACAGCGTGCCCCCGGTGGGCAACGGGCCGCCGCCGGCGTCCTGCGACTTGGCGAAGGCGGTGCCGAAGTTGTCCGACAGGCCCATCACCTCACCGGTGGAGCGCATCTCCGGCCCGAGCAGCGTGTCGACGAACGCGCCGGCGGTCGTGCGGAACCGGTTGAACGGCATCACGGCCTCCTTGACCGCGACCGGCGCGTTGGGACGCGGCGTCGAGCCGTCGCCCTCGGCGCGCAGCATGCCGCTGGCGCGCAGGTCTGCGATGCTGCGGCCCATCATGATCAGCGCCGCAGCCTTGGCCAGTGAGGTGTTCGTGGCCTTGGACACGAACGGCACCGTGCGGGAGGCGCGCGGGTTGGCCTCGAGCACGTAGAGCGTGTCGCTGTGCACGGCGTACTGGATGTTGAGCAGGCCGAGCACGCCCACGCCCTGCGCGATGGCCAGCGTGGAGGTGCGGATCTCCTCGATGACGGCGTCGCCCAAGGTGATGGGTGGCAGTGCGCACGCGGAGTCGCCGGAGTGGATGCCGGCCTCCTCGATGTGCTCCATGACGCCGCCGATGTACAGCTCGTTGCCGTCGAACAGTGCGTCGACGTCGATCTCCACGGCGTCGTCCAGGAAGCGGTCGACGAGCACCGGCTGGTCCTCGCTCACCTCCGTGGCCTTGGCGATGTAGGTCTCGAGGGCTTCGTCGTTGTAGACGATCTGCATGCCTCGCCCACCCAGCACGTAGCTGGGGCGCACGAGCACCGGGTAGCCGATCTCCGCGGCGATGGCCTTGGCCTCATCCGCGGTGACGGCCATGCCGTGCTTGGGCGCGGGGAGGCCAGCGCGGGCGAGCACCCGCCCGAAGGCGCCGCGTTCCTCGGCCAGGTTGATGGCCTCAGGCGAGGTGCCGACGATGGGCACGCCCGCGTCCTTGAGGATCTGGGCGAGCTTCAGCGGTGTCTGGCCGCCCAGCTGGCAGATGACGCCGGCGACGGGGCCGGCCTGCAGCTCGGCGTGGTAGATCTCGAGCACGTCCTCCGCGGTGAGCGGCTCGAAGTAGAGCCGGTCCGAGGTGTCGTAGTCGGTGGAGACGGTCTCGGGGTTGCAGTTGACCATCACGGTTTCGTACCCGGCCTCGCGCAGCGCCATGGTGGCGTGCACGCAGGAGTAGTCGAACTCGATGCCCTGGCCGATGCGGTTGGGGCCGGAGCCCAGGATGAGCACGGCCTCCTTGGTGCGGGTGGGCACCTCCGTCTCCTCGTCATAGGTCGAGTAGAGGTACGGCGTGCTGGCCTCGAACTCCGCGGCGCAGGTGTCCACCGCCTTGTACACCGGGCGGATGCCCAGCGCGTGCCGGACGCCCCGCACCACGTCGGTGGTGAGGTTGCGTAGCTGGGCGATCTGGGCATCGCTCAGCCCGTGGCGCTTGGCCTTCCGGAGCAGTTCCGGGGTGAGCTGGTCCGTGTCGCGCACCTGGCGGGCCACGTCGAGGAGGATCTCGAGCTGGTCGAGGAACCAGGGGTCGATCTTGGTGGCCTCGAAGACCTGTTCGACGCTCGCCCCGGCGCGCAGGGCCTTCATGACCACCTGGAGCCGGCCGTCGAACGGCCGCGACGCGGTCTCGAGAAGTTCCTCGACGCTCTCGTCGATGGGCATGTTGAACTCGAAGGGGGCCTTCGGGTCCTCCATGGAACGCAGGGCCTTGCCCAGCGCCTCGGTGAAGTTGCGGCCGATGCCCATCGCCTCGCCCACAGACTTCATGTGGGTGGTCAGGAACGGGTCCGCCGCGGGGAACTTCTCGAAGGCGAACCGCGGGATCTTGACGATCACGTAGTCCAGCGTGGGTTCGAAGCTCGCCGGAGTCACCTTCGTGATGTCGTTGGGGATCTCGTCGAGCGTGTAGCCCACGGCGACCTTGGCGGCGATCTTCGCGATCGGGAAGCCGGTGGCCTTGGAGGCCAGCGCCGACGAGCGCGACACCCGCGGGTTCATCTCGATGACGATCATGCGGCCGTCGTCCGGGTTGACGGCGAACTGGATGTTGCAGCCTCCGGTGTCGACACCGACGGCGCGGATGACGCCGATGGCGACGTCGCGCATGCGCTGGAACTCGCGGTCCGTCAGCGTCATGGCGGGCGCCACCGTGATGGAGTCGCCGGTGTGGACGCCCATGGGGTCGAAGTTCTCGATGGAGCAGATGATGACGACGTTGTCCGCCTTGTCACGCATCACCTCCAGCTCGTACTCCTTCCAGCCGAGGATGGATTCCTCGATGAGGACCTCCGTGGAGGGCGAGGCTGCCAGGCCGGCGCCGGCGATGTTGCGCAGTTCTGCCTCATCGTGCGCAAAGCCGGAGCCCACGCCACCCATGGTGAACGACGGGCGCACGACGACCGGGTACCCCAGGTTCTCAGCGGCCGCGACGACCTCCGCCATGGTGTGGCAGATGTGCGACTTGGCCACCTCCGGCGGCCCGCCGGGGATGTCCAGGCCGAGGCAGATCTTCTTGAACTGCTCGCGGTCCTCACCGCGCTGGATGGCGTCGATGGACGCGCCGATCAGCTCCACGCCGTACTTCTCGAGCACACCGTTGTCGTGCAGGGCGACGGCGGCGTTGAGCGCCGTCTGGCCGCCGAGGGTGGCGAGCACCGCGTCGGGGCGTTCCTTCGCGATGACCCGCTCGACGAACTCAGGCGTGATGGGCTCGACGTAGGTGGCGTCCGCGAAGTCCGGGTCCGTCATGATCGTGGCCGGGTTCGAGTTGACCAGGACCACGCGGTAGCCCTCTTCGCGGAGGACGCGGCAGGCCTGGGTGCCGGAGTAGTCGAATTCGCAGGCCTGACCGATCACGATGGGGCCCGAGCCGATCACCAGGATCGACGAGATGTCTGTGCGACGCGGCATCAGGCGTCCTTTCCGGCCGAGATGACCGACACGAACCGGTCGAAGAGGTAGTTGGCGTCGTGGGGGCCGGCGGCGGCCTCCGGGTGGAACTGCACGGAGAAGGCCACGAGGTCCCCGTCGCGACGGAGTTCGAGACCCTCGACGACGTCGTCGTTGAGGCACTTGTGGCTGACGCTCACCTGGCCGAACTCGGTGTCGACGGTTCCCTCCAGGGGCGCGTCGACGGCGAAGCCGTGGTTGTGCGACGTGACCTCGATGCGGCCCGTCGTGCGGTCGACCACCGGCTGGTTGATGCCGCGGTGGCCGAACTTGAGCTTGTAGGTGTCGAAGCCGAGCGCGCGGCCGAAGAGCTGGTTGCCGAAGCAGATGCCGAAGAACGGCACCTTGGCCTCCAGCACCTCGCGCAGCAGCGCCGTCGGGGCTTCAGCCGTCGACGGGTCGCCGGGCCCGTTGCTGAAGAACACGCCGTCCGGTGCGTAGCTCATCACCTCGTCGAAGGTGGCGTGGGCGGGCACCACGTGCACGTCCAGGCCGCGGGCGGCCAGCTGCGTGGGAGTCATCGACTTGATGCCGAGGTCCACCGCGACGATCGAGTACAACGTGTCGCCCTTGGCCTCCACCGTGTACGGCATCTGGGTGGTCACGTCCCCGATGAGGTCCTGACCCGCCATCATCGGCTGGTCCAGCACGCGGGCGAGCAGTTCGTCCACGTTGTCGGTCTCCGTGGAGATGCCCACGCGCATGGCGCCGCGGTCACGGATGTGGCGGGTGAGGGCACGGGTGTCGATATCGCAGATCCCGACGATCCCCTGCTCACGCAGTTCGTCGTCGAGGCTCCTGGCGGAGCGCCAGTTGGAGGGACGGGGCGCGGGGTCGCGCACGATGTAACCGGCCACCCAGATGCGGCCGGATTCGCCATCCTCGTCGTTCCACCCGGTGTTGCCGATGTGGGGGGCGGTGGCCAGCACCACCTGCCCGCGGTAGCTGGGGTCTGTCAGGGTCTCCTGATATCCGGACATGCCGGTGGAGAACACCAGCTCGCCGAACGTCTCGCCATTGGCGCCGAAAGATCGGCCACGAAACACGCGCCCATCCTCCAAGACCAACAATGCGGGAACGGGACTCATGCGTTACCTCTTTCGGAGATCAGTTCGTGTTTGGCTTCGCGCCGGCGGCCTTGGCCAATAGGCCATTGAGGAACGCCGGTGATTCATCGGTGGACAGATCTCCCGCGAGGCGGACCGCCTCGGAGATGACTGCGCCTGGAGGGGTGTCGGTGTAGTCGAGCTCGAAGATCGCCATGCGGGCGAGGTTGCGGTCGACTGACGGCATGCGGTCCAGCGGCCACGCCGCGGAGGCGGCAGCGGAGATCCGGTCGTCGATCTCGTCGAGGTGCTCAGCCACACCGAAGACGATTTCGCGCGTCAGTTCGCGGACGACGCCGCCCGACAGCGTGCGCTGCTCGGTGAAGGTCTCGCTCAGAGAGTCGCCGCGCTGCTCCGCCATGAAGAGGATGTCGAGAGCAGCTTTGCGGGCCTTGGTCTGCGCGCTGTAGTGGGAGGGGCGCTCAGACATCTAGCTGGAAACGCGTCCGAGGTAGGAGCCGTCGCGGGTGTCGACCTTGACCTTCTCACCGTTGGTGATGAAGAGGGGCACCTGGATCTGCTTGCCGGTCTCCAACGTGGCGGGCTTGGTGCCACCGGTGGAGCGGTCGCCCTGCAGGCCCGGCTCGGTGTAGGTGACGATGAGTTCCACGGAGGTGGGCAGTTCGATGAACAGTGGAGCGCCCTCGTGGGTGGCCACAAACGCGTTGGTGTTCTCGAGCAGGTAGTCCTTGGCGTCGCCGACGGTCTCCGCGGGGACGTGGAGCTGGTCGAAGGTGGCGATGTCCATGAACACGTAGTCGTCGCCGTCCATGTAGAGGTACTGCATCTCCGAGCGGTCCACCGTCGCGGTCTCGACCTTGGTGTCGGCGTTGAAGGTGCGATCGACGATCTTGCCGCTCAGCACGTGCTTCAGCTTGGACCGCACGACCGTGTTCCCCTTGCCGGGCTTGTGGTGCTGGAACCACTGCACCTGCCACAGCTGGCCATCGAGATCGAGGACCATTCCGTTCTTCAAATCGTTGGTCGAGACCATGTCTGTTCTCCTCAGTGGATCGGGGGCTGCGGCCAACGGAGCATTCTACGGGATCGGGCGCCAACTCAGAAAAATCCGTCCACACTCCGTGTCGCGCAGGGCCCTCAGGCACCCGCCTCCTCGCGGAGAATGGCGACGACGGCGTCGCGCGTCAGGTCGAAATGGCTGCGACCCTGCGCGTCGAGGGAACGCCGGCCGTAGTAACCCGCGGGACCGTCGTGGCCCATCGGGCCGATCGTGTGGAAGCTGACGCGACCCTCCCGCTTGGCCCGGTTCCACGTCGACAGGGGCGAGGTGGGCCAGCGTCCGGGGAAGGCGACGGTGCCCAGATGATGGGTGTGGTCGCGGGTGCCGGTGAGGTGCCAGAGGTGCCGCATCCTGTCCAGGCCGGGGTCGTCGCCGAAGATGCCCCCGATGCTGATCAGCGAGACGGGCACCTTGAGCGCGTGCAGGAACCACCCGGCGCCCAGTGCCATCTGCACACCGCCCGAGAGACCCATCAAGGTGACGGGCGTGCCGCTGCCGGGCCGGTATCCGTGACGCTGCAGGGCGCGCCACAGCTCCTGCGCCAGCCCGATGTTGAACGTGGGTCCGTACCGTGGGTCTGCGGAGACCAGCACCTGGGCGATGTTGCGGATGTTGATGAGGTTGTGGATGGGGTTCCAGTGCCAGTGCTCACGGGTCCAGCCGAGCACCTTCCACAGGCCCATCGTGGTCCGGTGCAGCAGCCCCCGGTTGTCGACGGCGTACGGGAACACCTCGGAGATGATGCAGGCGCCCGGCACCTCTTCGGCGACCGCGGCCAGCCAGGCGTCCTCGCGGTCCGAGAGAGTGTCGCCGCTCAGCACGGCCACCCCGGACAGGTAGACGACGAACGCCGTTGGCCCGATGCCGGCGGCCTGGGGTGGGGGGCGCATGGGGTCGAAGGTGGCGGCGATCTCCGCCTGACCCTTGTCGGCCCACCAGCGCAGCGACTCCAGCGGCGACAGCAGCACGAACGCCGCCACCATGAGCGCCGCCCCGCCCAGGACCCAGCTGATCACGCCTGCGCCTCCCGCCGAGTCCGGTCCAGCACCGGCATGGCAGGCATCCCGGCGAGGATGTCACGGGAGGTCACGACGGTGGGCCGGCCGGTTGCGAGCGTCCAGACCCTGGAGCCCACCCAGTTGACCGGGCGCTGTAGGAGCCGCGACAGCAGTTGCATCACGAACCAGCCCGAGAGGGAGAACCCCAGCGCCCACCAGCGCCCGATGTCGAAGACCTCGGCCAGGCCGAACCAGAGGATGAGGAAACTCCAGCCCTGCAGGACGCGGCCGAAGAACATGCCGAAGTGCGGCATGGCCTGGATGAAGGCGAAAGCCAGTGGCGCCACCGACAGCAGGCCCACGAGGACCAGCGGCATCAGCGGCGCGGCGCGGCGCAGCCCCAGCGAGGTGACGCCCCAGGTAACGGCCGCCTGGATGATGTGGAGGGTGGCCAACGACACGATGTTCAGCAACAGCGTGCTGACCAGGCGCAGCCCGTGGATGCGGTTGAGCAGCAGGATGGCGGTGTGGCCGAGCATCGTGGAGGCGCCCGCGATCAGGGCCACTCCGAGGGCCGCCCAGAGGCCCACCTGTGCGAGGTGGCTGCTGTCCAGCCGCAGGGCCGCTCCCAGCGCTTGCCACACCTCTGACATGTGAAAGAGCTTACGGCAGCGGATCGGCGGCCTCCCAGGGCCACCCGATGGGAGGGAGACGAACTTCCGGGTACCAGGGGATGAACTTCCTCTAAACGATCCGCAGGGGTGAGCAAATCCTTGACAACATCCCTCTAGGGTGAGGGCCACTGTCGCCTCAATTCCGCGGCGACGTCGTTTCTTCACTAGGAGTCCGATCCATGCGCAAGCACCTCACCGTGCTGGCTGCGACAGCGGCATTGCTCGCCGCATCATTCGTCGCTGCGCCGGCACAGGCGGTACCAGCAGATCACCTCGTCATCAACGAGGTCTACGCCCGCGGCGGTAGCGCCAACCAGCCGTTCAACAAGAAGTTCGTCGAGCTGTACAACCCGACCGCCCAGGCCATCGACCTGACGGGCTGGAAGCTCGGCTACAGCTCGGCCACCACTGCCGGCGTCGGCAGTACCTGTGGTCTCTCGGGCACAGTCGCCCCCGGCGGGTTCTTCGTCGTGGGCACGGGCACCAACAACGCCACCGTCGGTGCAGACGTCTCGGTACAGCTCGACTGCGGCATCAACCCCAGCGGCACCAACGGTGCGATCACCCTCCTGAACGGCGACGTCGAGATCGACATTGTTGGTTACGGCACGGCGGTCCGCAACGAGACCGCCGCGGCCATCTACACCGGTGGAAACTCCACCCCGGGATCGATCACCCGCACCGGCGCATCCGACACTGACAACAACGCCGAGGACTTCGATTTCACCGAGACACCCACCCCGGGTTCGGACTCCTCCATCACAGGCGGCGGGACCCCCACCCCCACGCCGACGGAGACCACAACGGTCCCGACGGAGCCCACCGTGACCCCGATCGCTGAGATCCAGGGCCCGGGCGCGGCCACTCCCCTGTCCGGCCAGACCGTGACCACCACTGGCGTCGTCACGGCGGCGTATCCCACCGGCAACTTCCGCGGTGCCTACATCCAGACCCCGGGCTCCGGTGGGGCGCCCAAGGCACCCGGCGATGCTTCTGATGGCATCTTCGTCTTCGGCGACGCCGCAGCCAACGCCACCATCGGCGAGTGCTACACCGTGACGGGAACCGCCGGTGAGCACTTCACCCTGACCCAGCTCGCGAACGCCACGCTCACGCCCGCTGCCGACTGCGCCGCGGTCACCCCCACCGCGCTGACCACCTTCCCCGGCACCGACGCCGCGAAGGAAGCCTACGAAGGCATGCTCGTGCTGCCCACCGGCGGCTACACCATCACCAACAACTATGACCTGAACCGCTACGGCCAGATCGGCCTCGCGTACGGTGACGAGCCGCTGTTCACCGCCACCGACGTGGTCCGTCCCGGTCCTGAGGCCCTCGCCTACGAAGCCGAGAACCGCACGAAGCTGATCACGCTCGACGACGGCTCCAGCTGGGACTACACCAACAACGCCGCCGCCAAGAACTCGCCGTTGCCGTACCTGAGCGCGGCCACGCCCATGCGCACCGGCTCCCCGGTGACGTTCACGGAGCCGGTCATCCTCGACTACCGCTTCCAGTGGAACTTCCAGCCCACCAGCCAGGTCACGGGCGCAGAGGTCTCCTTCATCACCAGCGTCAACGACCGCCCGGCCGACGCGCCCGTGGTGGGGGGCGACATCCAGCTCGCTTCGTTCAACGTGCTGAACTACTTCGACGACCTCGGCGTCAACGAGGCCAACTGCAAGTACTACAGCGACCGCGAGGGCAACCCCGTGGGCGCCAACAACTGCCAGGTGCGCGGTGCCTACTCCGAATCGGCGTTCGCCGATCAGGAGGCCAAGATCGTCGCGGCCATCAACAAGCTGGACGCCGATGTCGTCGGCCTCCAGGAGATCGAGAACAGCGCCGCCATCACCTACCTGGCGGGCCAGCCCCGCGACAAGGCGCTCGCCACCCTGGTGGCCGCGCTCAACGCAGCCGGCGGCAACTGGGCGTTCGCACCCAGCCCCACGGTGGCAACCCCGAATGAGGACGTCATCCGCACGGCCTTCATCTACAACCCGGACACCGTCCAGCTCGTCGGCCCGTCCTACATCCTGCTCGACGACGCCTTTGCCAATGCGCGCAACCCGCTGGCCCAGGAGTTCCAGGCCAAGGGCAGCACCACCACGTTCGTCGCGATCGTGAACCATTTCAAGTCGAAGGGTTCCGGTGAAGACGACGGCACCGGCCAGGGCAACGCCAACCCCTCCCGCGAGGCTCAGGCCAAGGCCCTCAGCACCTGGGCGAACACCTTCGAGGCTTTCGCCGACAAGCCCGTGTTCCTGATGGGCGACTTCAACGCGTACACGATGGAGACCCCGGTCCAGTTCATCGAGGACGCCGGCTTCACCAACCTGACCCAGGGTGGCGTGGCCGAGGACGCGACCTACCAGTTCAGCGGCCGCCTCGGCTCGTTGGACCACGTGTTCGCCAATGACGCGGCCCTGGCCCTCGTCACCGATGCGGCGGTCTGGAACATCAACGGCGACGAGTCGATCGCGTTCCAGTACTCGCGCCGCAACTACAACATCACCGATTTCCACGCCGTCGACGAGTTCGCGTCGTCGGACCACGACCCTGTCGTGGTGGGCATCAAGGCACCACAGCCGGACGTCACCTCTCCGATGATCTCCGAGATTGCACACCAGAAGCTGACGGTGGGCAGGCACTTCTCACTGCAGGTACAGGCCACCGACGATTCGGCCGACCTGACCTACAGCGTGCTCGGCAACCCCGCCTGGCTGACGATCGACGCGGACGGAACCCTCAGCGGAACACCGACCGGCCCCCGGTCGTACAAGGTGACGATCCGCGTCTCGGATCCGGCCGGCAACACGAGCAGCGACACTGTCCTGCTACAGGTCAAGCCCAAGACGGCGGCCCAGCCGCCTGTCCGCAAGCGGTAACCACACATAAACATCGGGCCCCGGCAACGCTGTGCGTTGCCGGGGTCCTTGTGCATGTCGGCCTCGTCAGCAGAGTTCGCGGTAGGCGGCTTCCATGGCCGCCTCATCCGGCGCGTCGATGATGACGGGCTTGCCGAACTCCGTGATGCCGACGATCCGCAGGATGTTGCCGCGGGCCTTCTTGTCGAGGCTCATGATCGCGCGCAGGTCCTCCCACGCCGACTGCTCGTAGCGCAGCGGCAGGCCCAATCCGCCGAGGAGGTCGTCGTGCATGGCGACCGACTCGTGGTCGAGCCCGAGCAGCTGCCGCGACACCCGCGAACACCAGGCCAGGCCGACGGCGATCGCATCGCCGTGGCGCCACGTGTAGCGCGCGTGCGCCTCGATGGCGTGCCCCAGCGTGTGGCCGTAGTTGAGCGCCTCACGCCCCACGTGGGCGCCCTTCGACGTCGCCTCGCGGAAATCTGCGGCCACCACCGTCGCCTTCACCTGGACGGCGCGGGTGACGAGTTCGGCGAACCGGTCGCTGCGCACGTCTGCGGCATCCGCCAGGTCCTCACGCGCCAGGTCGAGGATGCGGGTGTCGGCGATGAAGCCGCACTTCAGCACCTCCGCCATGCCGGAGCGCACGTCGCGGTCCGGGAGGCTGTCGAGCAGCGCGAGGTCACAGATCACGCCCACCGGCTCGTAGAACGCGCCCACCAGGTTCTTGCCGGCGTCGAGGTTGATGCCCGTCTTGCCGCCCACCGCCGCGTCGACCATCGCGAGCACCGACGTGGGGATGCTGATGTAGGGCACCCCGCGCAGCCAGGACGCGGCCACGAAGCCGGCCAGGTCTGTGGCGGTGCCGCCGCCGATCCCGATCACCAGGTCACTGCGCGTGAAACCGGCCTCGGCGAGGGCGTTCCAGCAGCGGCTGAGCACCTCAACGGTCTTGGCGGCCTCGGCATCCGGCACCGGCAGCAACAGGACGCGTTGCTCGAGCATCCCGGCCACCTGCGCGGCGATCGCCCAGAGCGGTTCGGGATGGATGATGGCCACCCTCGTCGCGTCGCCCACCATGCCGGGCAACTGGGCGAGCGCGCCCCTGTCGATGTGGACCTCGTAGGGGCCGAGGGCGGATTCCACGCGAACGCTCATTCTTCCGCTCCTCCTTGAGCACCACGTTCAGCTGCAAGGTCGTCGGCGACCTCGGAACTGCCGTGACCATCAGTCTCCACGATCTGGGTGGCCAGCGCTTCATAAACTGGATTTCGCTCCCGCAACAGTTCGATGAGGCGGCCGCGCACATTGCCCAGCAGCATGGGGCGTGCCTTGTTCATGCCGACTCTGCGCGTGGCCTGCCCGATGGACACCTTCAGCCAGATCACCTCGTGGCCGCCGTCGCGCAGCGCCTGCTGGATGGCCTCGTTCATCACGGCGCCACCGCCGAGCGACACCACCTCATACGCCTCGAGCAACTCCAGGGTGGCCTCCTGCTCGAGGGCACGGAAGTACGCCTCGCCCTCGTCGGCGAAGATCTCCGCGACGGGCTTGCCCTCAACCTCTTCGATGCGCTGGTCCACGTCGACGAAGGTCTTGCCCAGCTTCCGGGCGAGCCTCTTGCCGACGGTGGACTTGCCTGCGCCGGGGGCGCCGACCAGAACGATGCTCATCGGCCGATCTCCAGGCCGCGGGCGGCCACGTCTGCCAGGTAGGACTCGTAGTTGCGGCGGGTCTCCCCTACGGAGTCGCCGCCGAACTTCTCCAGCGCCACCTCCGCCAGCACGAGCGCCACCATGGCCTCAGCCACGACGCCGGCTGCCGGCACGGCACACACGTCTGAGCGCTGGTGGTGGGCCGCGGCGGCCTCACCCGTGGTGGTGTCGATGGTGCGCAGCGCGCGCGGGACGGTGGCGATGGGCTTCATCGCGGCGCGGACGCGCAGCACCTCTCCGGTGGACATGCCGCCCTCGGTGCCGCCCGAGCGGTGCGAGGCGCGGCGGATACCCCCGTCGGTGGGCAGGATCTCGTCGTGGGCCAGCGAGCCACGGGTCCGGGCGAGGGCGAAGCCGTCACCCACCTCGACTCCCTTGATGGCCTGGATGCCCATCAGCGCGCCGGCAAGCTTCGCATCGAGGCGCCGGTCTCCCTGCGCGTGTGAACCGAGGCCAGGGGGCAGCCCCCAGGCCAGCACCTCGACGACGCCGCCCATGGTGTCGCCCTCCTTCTGGCAGGCCTCCACCTCGGCCTGCATCGCGACGGAGGCCTCAGCGTCGAAGCACCGCACCGGGTCCTCGTCGATGGCGGCCAGGTCCGCGATGGTGGGGAGGTCTTCGCGGCCGGCCCGCACGGGGCCCAGTTCCACCACGTGGCTCAGCACGGTGATGCCGAATGCCTGTTCGAGGAACGCCTGCGCGATGGTGCCCAGCGCGACGCGGGCGGCGGTCTCCCGGGCGGAGGCGCGTTCGAGCAGCGGGCGGGCCTCGTCGAAGTCGTACTTCTGCATGCCGGCCAGATCTGCGTGACCGGGGCGGGGGCGCGTGAGCTTGGCGTTGCGGGCCAACTCAGCCAGCTCGGCCTCGTCCACGTGACCCGGCGCCATCACCTTCTGCCACTTCGGCCACTCGGTGTTGCCGATCATGATGGCGATGGGCGAACCGATCGTCTCGCCGTGGCGGAAGCCGCCCAGCAGGGTGAGTTCATCGGCCTCGAACTTCATCCGCGCCCCGCGGCCGACGCCCAGGCGTCGACGGGCGAGGTTCCGGGCGATCTCTTCGACACCCACTCGTACATGGGCCGGGATGCCTTCCATGGTGGCGATGAGCGCTTGGCCATGGGATTCACCGGCAGTCAGGTATCGAAGCATGAGGGTCATTGTGTCAGAGAAGGGAGCGCCTCTTGAGTTCCCGACCGGCTGCCGAACGGCAGTCCTCGAACGTCACGCGCTGCCCGGTGAGCAGGAAGAACTGGTCCACCGCCTGACCGGCCAGGAGGTCAAGGCCGTTGAGCGAGAACCGGCCGGCTTCCCGGGCCGCGAGCCCGAGCGGCGTCGGCCAGGGGTCGTAGACCGCATCGAAGACGACCGTGGCCTCCGCGGCCAGTTTCGTCGCGTGCTCGGCCGTGGCCGGGGCCGGGATGGTGCTGGCCACGAGGTCGACGGGCCCGACGCTCTCCCCCAGCAGGCTGACCTCGGCGTGCAGCCCGAGGGTACGGGCCAGCTCCAGGATCGGCGCCGCCCGCTCCGGCCTCCTGGCCAGCACGATGATCTCCCTGGTCTTGAGCCCCGCGAGGGCGAGCACCAGCGACCGCGCCGTGGCGCCGTTGCCGAGGATGGCCGCCGTGCGGGGCGTCCCCAGGCGGTGCGCCCGCCACGCCCGGACGAAGCCGGGCACGTCGGTGTTGTAGACCTTGGGCTGAGCCCCGAAGACGAGGGTGTTGCCGCCGCCCACCAGCCGGGTGGGTTCGTCGGCCTCCCCGTAGGCCAGCACTGCCTCCTTGTGCGGGGCGGTGACGCTGAGACCGGCCCAGGCCGGGTCGTCGAGGCGGGACCGCACGAAGCCGTCGAGTTCCGCGGGCGTGACGGTGACGGCGTCGTAGCGCCACACGAGGCCGTTGGCCCGGTAGCCGGCACGGTGGATGGCCGGCGACAACGAATGTTCGGCCGGGTCGCCGATGACGGCGGCCCGGTAGCGCCCTCCGGCGCTCATCCGCTGCAGCGGCCGGTGTTGGCCTGGCACCAGGCCTGGAACTCGGCCTGGTTGGCCTGGTGCTCCTCCATGGTGGCGGCGAACTTCGTCTCGCCGGTGTCCAGGTTGACCGTCACGAAGAAGAGCGCGTCGGTGTCTGCCGGGTTGAGCGCGGCGAGGAGGGCAGATTCGCCGGGGTTGCTGATGGGGCCCGGCGGGTAGCCCTTGTGCACATAGGTGTTGTACGGCGACGGGTTCTGGCGTTCCTCGGCCGTGGTGGTGACCGTGTCCCACCTCTGCACTGCGTAGTGGACGGTGGAGTCCATCTGCAGCGGCATGCCGGCGTTGATGCGGTTGTAGATCACGCGCGCCACCATCGGCTGGTCCTTGGCGCTGCTGACCTCTGCGGCGATGATCGACGCGGTGGTGACGATGTTGCGAGGGGTGACGCCCAGCGCCTGCGCGCCCTCCTCCAGCTTGATCTTGTCCGCCACGCGGTTGAACTGCGACACCTGGGTGGCGATCAGGTACGAGGCGACCGCCGGCTCCCCCACCTGGTAGGTGGACGGGAACAGGAAGCCCTCCAACTGGCCGTTGGCATAACCGGGCAGCGGGTAGATGGTGGGATCTGCTGCCGCGGCCTCCATGTCGGCGTAGGTCAACCCGATCACGGAGTTGGCCGGCCGTTCCATGATCTGCCACTGCCTGACGGACACGGTGCCTTCGGGGAAGGTCACCATCAGGCGCTCCACGTTCTCCGGATCCAGCAGCATCCTGAACGCCGTCTCAGCCGGCAGTTCCTTCTTCAGGTTGAAGCGCCCTGCCTGGAGCTGGTCCGACTCGCCGCTGCGCGTGGCCACCTGGCGGAAGGTGCGGGTGGACTTGATGACACCGGCCTCGCGCAGGATCTCGCCGATCTGGGTGATGCTCGCGCCTCGGGGGATGACGATCTGGACGTCGTCCTTGCCCTCCCCCATGTAATCCTCGGCGGTGCGCCAGGACACGTAGGCGTCGTTGGCCTTCGAGTACACGAACCACCCGCCGCCGATGAGCACCGCCAGCGACAGCAGCACCGCAAAGGCGCTGCGCGCCGTGTAACCCAGGCGGCGCCAATTGAGACGACCGTCGTTATCGGTGAACTTCGCGTTCACTCTGCCTCCAGCTCTACAGATTCTCCGACCGGGTGTCCCGTTCGCCCTTCGGCGTCGAGGGCCCGCTGCAGGATCTCCACGGCCGCAGCCTGGTCGATGACCCTGCGCTGCTGCTTGGCGCGACGACCTGCGTCGCCCAGACTACGGGATGCCGACGCGGTACTCATTCTCTCGTCGACGAGCAGCACCGGTGTCGCCGGGATCATCCGGGCGAGCTGAACTGCCTTCTCCACGACGAATTGCGCGGCGAAGCTGCGCTCACCGGCGAGGGTGAGAGGGAGCCCCACGTAGACGACCCCAGGCTCGTACTCCGCCACGATGGCCGCCAGTCGCTGCATCTCGCCGGGGCCGGCCGGCACGGTCTCGACCGGGTAGGCGAAGGAGACCCCGGCGTTGCACGCCGCGACCCCGATCCTCGCCTTGCCCCAGTCGATCCCGAGGCGCGCACCCTCAGGCACGCTCCTCCAGCGCCGTGCGGACAGCAGCGATGGCCTGCGGGCCAGCGGATGCGTCGGTTCCGCCGCCCTGGGCCAGGTCCTCCTTGCCGCCGCCCTTGCCGCCCATTGCAGCGCACGCGACCGAGATCAGGCGACCGGCGCCGAGCCCCAGACCGCGAGCGGCCTCATTGGTGGCCACGATCGCCGTCGGCTTGTCTGCGCCACCGATCAGCGCGACGACGCCTGGCCCGCTCCCGAGCCGCTCGCGCAGGTCGAGCGCCAGGGTGCGCAGCTCGTTGCCGCCCACCCCGGGCGTCTCCACGCCGAGGAGACGGACGCCGTTGACATCCACCGCCCGGTCCACGAGCGAGGCGGCGCCGGCGAGCAACTTCTCGGACTGGAGCTTGGCGATCGCCTTCTCCGCATCCTTGAGCTGGGCCACCATCTTCTCGACCCGCTCCACGAGGTTGTCCGGGCGCACCCGCAGGGCGTCGGTCAGCTGGTTGACGAGCGCGCGCTCGGCCGCGAACTTGGCGAACGCATCCGTGCTGACCAGCGCCTCGACGCGGCGCACCCCCGAGCCGATCGACGACTCGCTGAGCAGGTTGAGCACACCGATCTCCGCGGTGTTGGCGACGTGGGTGCCACCACACAGTTCACGCGACCACGGCCCCGCGAGCTCGACCATGCGGACGACCGGCGGGTACTTCTCGCCGAACATCGCCATGGCACCGAGTGCCTTGGCGTCCTCCAGCTTCATCTCCTGGGCGCTCACGGCGTAGTTGGCGATGATCGCCTCGTTGGCCTTGGCCTCCACCTCCGCCTTGAGCTGGTCCGACAAGCCCTTCGGCGAGGAGAAGTCGAAGCGCATGTAGCCGGGCTTGTTGTACGAGCCCGCCTGCGTCGCGTTGGAGCCCACCAGTTCGCGCAGGGCGGCGTGCACGATGTGCGTGGCGGTGTGCGCCTGGCAGGCACCGTGGCGCGCTGCGGCGTCGACCCGAGCATCAACCTGCGCGCCGAGCGGGAGTTCGCCCAGCACCTCTACCCGGTGCACGACCAGGCCGGGCACGGGGCGCTGCACATCGATCACGTCCAGCGAGAAACCGTCGCCGACGATGGTGCCGCGGTCTGCATCCTGGCCGCCGGCCTCCGCGTAGAACGGGGTCTCCTTCAGCACGATCTCGACGGTGGTGCCGTCCGTGGCCCGGTCCACGTTCACGCCGTCGACGATGATGCCGCGCACACTGGTGGCCACGGAGAGGTCCGTGTAGCCGAGGAAGGGCACCTCACCCTTCTCGCGGAGCTGGCGGTAGGCCTCCACCGAGGCGGCCCCGCCCTTCTTCGCCCTGGAATCCGCGCGGGCGCGTTCCTTCTGCTCCTTCATGAGCTCGTCGAACTTGGCGCGGTCCACGGAGAGGCCGGCCTCACTGGCCATCTCCATGGTGAGGTCGATCGGGAAACCGTACGTGTCGTGCAGCTGGAAGGCCTTGTCACCGGGCAGCGTGGTGACGGCGGACTTCTTCACCTCACCGACGGCGGTGTCGAACATGACCGTGCCGGACTGCAGGGTGCGACGGAAGGACTCCTCCTCCGCGTAGGCGGACTGGGACACGCGGCCCCATGCCTCTTCGATCTCCGGGAAGGACCCGAGCATGGCGGCCTTGGACACGGGCAGCAGTTCCTGCAGCACCGGGTCACCCACGCCGAGGAGGCGCATGGCGCGCACGACGCGGCGCAGGAGGCGACGCAGCACGTAGCCGCGCGCCTCGTTGCCGGGGGTCACGCCGTCGGTCATCAGCATGAGGCCGGAGCGCACGTGGTCTGCCACGACGCGGAACCGGACGTCGTCCACGTCCGAAGCGCCATAGGCCTTGCCTGAGAGCTCGGCCGCCTTGGCGATGACGGGGTACACCTCGTCGATCTCGTACATGTTCGCCACCCCCTGCTTCAGGTAGGCGACGCGTTCGAGGCCGGAGCCGGTGTCGATGTTGCGGTGGGGCAAGGGGCGCAGGACGTCGAAGTCGTCCTTGCGGCGCACCGCGGAGAGCTCCTCCTGCTGGAACACGAGGTTCCAGATCTCGAGGAAGCGGTCCTCGTCTGCCTCCGGGCCGCCGTCGGGCCCGAACTGCGGCCCGCGGTCGATGTAGATCTCCGAGCAAGGCCCACCGGGGCCGGGAACGCCCATGTGCCAGTAGTTGTCCTTGAGCCCGCGCTCCTGGATGTGTTCGCGCGGGATGCCCACCTCGCGCCAGAGGTCGATGGTCTCCTGGTCACCGTAGAGCGCGGTCACCCATACCTTGTCCGGGTCGAAGCCCCATCCGCCGTCGGCCTCGGAGCCCGTCACCAGGTCCCACGCGTACCGGATGGCGCCTTCCTTGAAGTAGTCGCCGAACGCGAAGTTGCCCAGCATCTGGAAGAAGGTGCCGTGCCGCGTGGTCTTGCCCACCTCGTCGATGTCGAGCGTGCGCACGCACTTCTGCGAGCTCACGGCGCGCTTGTACGGTGCGGGCTCGTCGCCCAGGAAGTAGGGCTTGAACGGCACCATGCCCGCGTTCACGAACAGCAGTGTGGGGTCGTTGTACAACAGCGACGCGCTGGGGACCTTGGTGTGTTCCCGCGCCGCGAAGAAGTCGACGAACCGGCTCCGGATATCGGAGGTCTTCATAAGTGTGGTTCCTTGAAAATGGAGATCAGTTGGAAGGTGTTTCGGGGAGGTCGAGCTCGCGACGCAACTCGGCTTCGCGCTCGGCCATGGCGCGGCGGAAGGTGGCCATGAAGTCGCCGAAGCCGGCGGCCGTCTCGTGCCCCTTCTTCTCGACCTGCTCGGCCATCCCGCGCGGCGTGAGCTTGTGCAGCAGTTCCCGGCCCCGCAGCATCACGAAGATGGTCAGGCCGATGCCGACGAGCATCCAGAAGAGGCGGCTCACTTCCTGCGCCCCTTGAGTGCCTTCCGCACGCCGTAGCTGAACGCGGCGGTCTTCACCAGTGGGCCGCCCAGGGTGGCGGCGAACAGCGTCGACAGCTGCGCGGCGTTCTCGCTCACGACGGTGGCGTGCCCGGTGACCTTGGCGGCGTCCTCCGTCACGACCCCGAGCTTCAGCAGCTCGGTGTTCGTGGTGGCCACGGTGCTCTTGAGTTCCTGCAGCACCGGCACGGAGTTGTGCCCGATGTCGCGGACGGCGAGACGCACCTCGTCGAGGGCGCGCCCGGCCTTGAGCAGCGGTACTGCGGCCAGGGCCACGAATACGCAGGCCGCGATCGCCGCGATCAGGCCTGCAACCTCTCCAACAGTCATGAGCGTCATGGGCGTAACTCTAGCCGACCATCATCCTTCGCCCAGCAGCGCGCGCAGCGCAGCGACGCGCTCGGCGATGGCGGCCTCCTGGCCGTGGTCCGTGGGGTGGTAGTACTCGGTTCCGACGAGGTCCTCCGGCAGGTAGACCTGAGGCGCCACGCCGTGCGGGTAGTCATGGGCGTACTTGTAATCCTTGCCGTGGCCGAGCTTCTCAGCGCCGGCGTAGTGCGCGTCGCGCAGATGGGGCGGCACGAGACCGCCCTTGCCCTGCCTGATGTCGGCGATGGCGGCGTTGATCGCCGCGTACGCCGCGTTCGACTTGGGCGCCGTGGCGGCCGCGACGGTGGCGTGGGCCAGCGTGATGCGCGCCTCGGGCATGCCGAGCAGTTGCACTGCCTGGGCCGCGGCCACGCAGGTCTGCAGCACCCCGCTGGCGGCCATGCCGATGTCCTCGCTGGCCGAGATCATCAGGCGTCGCGCGATGAAGCGGGGGTCCTCCCCCGCCTCGAGCATCCGCGCCAGGTAGTGCAGGGCCGCGTCCACGTCGGAGCCGCGGACGGACTTGATGAACGCCGAGATGATGTCGTAGTGCTGGTCGCCGTCCTTGTCGTAGCGCACCGCGGCGCGGTCGGCCGACGACTCCACCGAGGCCACGTCGATCAGCGCCCCGCCCTTGGCGTCTGCTGCCGCAGCGGATTCCTCGAGGTAGGTGAGCGCGCGGCGGGCGTCGCCACCGGCGAGACGCAGGATGAGGTCGCGGGCGTCGTCTGCCAGTTCGAACAGGTCGCCGTTGGCGCGCGCCAGGCCGCGCTCGTCCGTGAGGGCGCGGTCCACGAGGGCGGAGAGGTCCGCCTCGTCGAGCGGCTGCAGGCGCAGCAGGAGCGAGCGCGACAGCAGCGGAGAGATCACCGAGAAGCTGGGGTTCTCCGTGGTGGCCGCGATCAGCGTGACCAGGCGGTTCTCGACGGCGGGCAGCAGGACGTCCTGCTGGGCCTTGGAGAAGCGGTGCACCTCGTCGACGAACAGGACCGTGGCGTTGCCGCGCGCCAGTTCCCGCTTGGCCTCGGCCAGTTCGGCCCGCACCTCCTTGACCCCGGCCGTGACGGCCGAGAGTTCCACGAACCGCCGGCGGGTGGCCTGCGACACGACCGAGGCGATGGTGGTCTTGCCGACGCCGGGGGGCCCCCAGAGGAACACCGACATCGGCTGACCCTCGGCGAGCCGGCGGAGCGGTGAGCCGGGGGCCAGGAGGTGCTGCTGCCCGACGATCTCGTCGAGCGAGCGCGGCCGCAGGCGCACCGCGAGGGGCGCCTGCGGGTTCATCGCGTCGCTCAGCGACCCGCCCCTGGCCGTGGGCTCGGGGTCAGGGTTGCCGAAAAGGTCGTAGCTCATGGCCGTGGCTCAGGAAGCGCCTTCTGCCGCCTTGGCGTCTTTGGCGTCCTTGGGCTCCGGCTTGTAGTCCACGCCGGCCTCCTTGCGCTGCTTCGGGTCGATCGCGGCAGGGGCCTCGGTCAACGGGTCGAAGCCGCCGCCGCTCTTCGGGAAGGCGATGACGTCGCGGATGGTGTCGAAGCCACCGAGCAGCATGACGAGGCGGTCCAGCCCGAACGCGATGCCGCCGTGCGGCGGGGCGCCGAAGCTGAAGGCGTCGAGCAGGAAGCCGAACTTCTCCTGGGCCTCGTCGTCGCCGATGCCCATGACCTTGAACACCCGCTCCTGCACGTCGCGGCGGTGGATACGGATGGATCCGCCGCCCACCTCGTTGCCGTTGCAGACGAAGTCGTAGCCGTAGCTGAGCGCCGAGCCGGGGTCAGTATCGAACGTGTCCAGGCACTCCGGGGTCGGCGAGGTGAAGGCGTGGTGGACCGCGGTCCACTTGCCCTCGCCCACCGCGACGTCACCGGCGGCCTGAGCGTCCTCCGTCGACTTGAACATGGGCGCGTCGACCACCCAGACGAAGCTCCACTCGTCCTCGTTGATGAGGCCGGTGCGGCGACCGATCTCGAGGCGGGCGGCGCCCAGGAGTTCCTGGGACTGCTCGCGGCGGCCGGCGGCGAAGAAGATGGCGTCGCCCGGCTGGGCGTCCATTCTCCCGGCGATGCCGTCGCGCTCCACGTCGGACAGGTTCTTGGCCACCGGGCCACCGAGCGTGCCGTCCTCACCGATGGTGATGTAGGCCAGCCCACGGGCACCGCGCTGCTTGGCCCATTCCTGCCAGGCGTCGAACTGACGACGCGGCAGCGAGGCGCCACCGGGCATCACGACGCCGCCGACGTACTCGTTCTGGAACACGCGGAACGCGGTGTCCTTGAAGAACTCGGTGAGCTCGCGGATCTTGAGGTCGAAGCGGAGGTCGGGCTTGTCCGAGCCGTAGTTGTTCATGGCGTCGTGCCAGGTGATCCGCGGCAGCGGCAGCGGCATCTCGACACCGATCAGACGCCAGCAGGCGGCCATGACCTCTTCGGAGAGGGCGATGACGTCGTCCTGGTCCACGAAGCTCATCTCGATGTCGAGTTGGGTGAACTCCGGCTGACGGTCCGCGCGGAAGTCCTCGTCGCGGTAGCAGCGGGCGATCTGGTAGTACCGCTCCATGCCGCCCACCATGAGCAACTGCTTGAACAGCTGCGGGCTCTGGGGCAGGGCGTACCACTTGCCCGGGTGGAGGCGCGCAGGCACGATGAAGTCGCGGGCGCCCTCCGGAGTGGAGCGCGTCAGGGTGGGGGTCTCCACGTCGTAGAAGCGGTGTCTGGCCAGCACCTCACGGATGGTGTGGGTCACGTTGGAGCGCAGCACCATGGCCTCGTGCTGCCGCGGGCGGCGCAGATCCAGGTAACGGTACTTCAGGCGCACGTCCTCGCCGACGGTGGTGCGCTCGTCGATCTGGAACGGTAGCGGCGCGGCGGGGTTCAGCACCTCGAGCTCGCGGATGACCACCTCGACCTCGCCGGTGGGGATGTTGGGGTTGACGTTGCCGTCCTCGCGCTTGTCCACCAGGCCGGTGACCCGGATGCAGAACTCATTGCGCAGGTCGTGGATGCCGGCGGATTCGAGGTACTCGTCGCGCACGACGATCTGGCAGATGCCCGATGCATCCCGCAGGTCGATGAAGGCGACGCCGCCGTGGTCGCGGCGCTTGGCCACCCATCCGGCGAGAACGACTTCCTGGCCCACGTGCTCGGCACGCAACGTGCCGGCCTCAAAGGTGCGAATCACTTCACTTGTCCTATCTTCGGCTGCATAGACGGTGCAGCTCGTCCGGCCATCGTAACGAGACTCTGGCGTGGGGCGACAATCACAGGCCGAGGGCCTCGCGGAGCTCTGCCGCGGACACCGGCCTCCCGAAGACCGGGGAATCCGGTTCCAGGCAGCGCGACGCGGCCGTGGGGGCCTCCACCGGATCGAACCCCAGGGAGTGGACGACGGAGGCGACGACGGCGCGGGCCTCCTCGTCGTCGGAGATGACGGCGATCGCCCTTCGCAGCGGATGCCCGGCCTCCCGTGCGTCTCCCGTGAGGTCCAGGTATCCGAGGTGGTTGAGCGACTTCACCAAACGCATCTCAGGGTTGCGCATCCTGATCAGCGACGACGTGGTGCCGCCGTGCTCCTCGTCGAGGTGACCGCCGGCCGCCTCCCAGGCATTCATCGCGTCGACGACGATCTTGCCGCCCAGCGCGTCGAAATTCACGGAATGCGCCTTGCCGAACGGGATGGCGAGGACGACCAGGTCCGACTGCGCGACCACGTCCGCCTCAGGCAGCAGCTGGGCTCCGGGGAGCACCGTGCCGATGACGAGCTCGAGCATGGCCTGGCGCGGTGAACCGGAGATCCTCACCTCGTAGCCGGCGTCGAGGGCCAGCCGGGCGAGCGCCGTGCCGAGCTTGCCCGCGCCGATGACACCGATGCGCTGCACGTCCATGGTGGGCGTCAGAGCGCCGACCCGACGGAGACCCGGAGGTCTTCGGCCGGGGGCAGCCATTCCAGCGGCGAGGCCGGGACCTGCTCGCCGGTGCGGATGTCCTTGACCGAGTCGTCGTGACCGGCGCCGAACCAGACGAACGGGATACCGCGACGCTCGGCGTAGCGGATCTGCTTGCCGAACTTGTCCGCCTTGGGGGCGACCTCGACCGGGATGTTTCGGCTGCGCAGGGCGGCAGCGACGGCGATGGCCTGCTCGCGGGTCTCCTCGTTGTCCACGGCCACGAGGACCGCGCTGGGGACGGAGCGCGACGCAGTGAGCTTCTTCTGCCCGATCAGGGGGGCGAGGATGCGGGTGATGCCGAACGAGTAGCCGACGCCGGGGAAGGTGGTCTTCCCATCGCTGGCGAGGGAGTCGTAGCGCCCGCCGGAGGCGACGGAGCCGAGCTTCTCCGAGCCCACCAGCGAGGTCTCGTAGACCGTGCCGGTGTAGTAATCCAGCCCGCGGGCGATCTTGAGGTCCGCCACCACGCGGTCCGGCACTGAGCGACCGGCCACCCGGATCAGCGCGGAGAGCTCCTCCATGCCGGTGTCCAGCAGTTCGTGGGTGACGCCCAGCGCCCGCACGTCGTCGACGAACGACTCGTCCGTGGCGGCGATGCCGGCCAGCGACACGCAGGCCTTGGCCTGCGCGCTGCTGAGGCCGAGCTCGTTGACGAGGAGTTCGGCGACCGCGTCGGGGCCGATCTTGTCGAACTTGTCGACGCGCTGCAGCACCGCCGCGGTGTCGTCGATGCCGAGACCGCGGTAGAAACCCTCGGAGAGCTTGCGGTTGTTCACGTGCAGGCTCACCGGGGGAAGGCCTAGATCCGTGTGGAGCTTCTCGAACACGTCCAGGGCCACGAGCGGGATCTCGACGTCGTGGTGGGCAGCGAGGTTTCCCTGCCCGACGATGTCGATGTCGGCCTGCGTGAACTCGCGGTAGCGGCCCTCCTGCGGGCGCTCACCGCGCCAGACCTTCTGGATCTGGTAGCGGCGGAACGGGAAGACCAGGTGCCCGGCGTTCTCCAGCACGTAGCGGGCGAACGGCACCGTCAGGTCGAAGTGCAGACCCAGCTCGTCGGCATCCCCGGCTTCCGCGTGGAGGCGGCGGACGACGTAGATCTCCTTGTCGATCTCGCCCTTGCGCGCGAGTTGGTCGAGCGGCTCGACGGCCCGTGTCTCAATGGGGGCGAAACCGTGCAGCTCGAACGTGGTGCGCACCACGTCGAGGACGCGGTTCTCCACGAAACGACCGGCGGGCAGGAACTCGGGGAAGCCGCTGAGCGGCCTGGGGCGGGACAAGGTGGCGGTACCTCTACACGTTTCCGGGCTGCAGGTATGGGTTGGTGGCGAGCTCCTGGGCCAGGCTGGTGGGCTGGCCGTGCCCCGGCAGCAGCGGGGTCTGCGCCGGGAAGTGCTCGACGATGCGTCGCAGCGAGTCACGCATCTCGGCCATGTTACCGCCGGGCAGATCGGTGCGCCCGATCGTGCCCGCGAAGAGCACGTCGCCGCTGAACACCACGGTGGTGCGCGATGAGGTGACGCGCAGCAGCGTGGAACCCCTGGTGTGTCCGGGCGCCGCGAAGGCCTCGACGGTGAGGCCGGCCACGGTGAACGGCTCGTCGTAGTCGCGCACGTCGTCGATGGCGGGCAGCGTCTCTGAGCCGGTGAGTTGCCGCAGCATCGCTGCGCCGCTGGGTCCAAGACCATCGGCTGGACGGGTGAGGAGGTGCTGGTCCGCGGCCGCCAGGTAGACGGGCACGCCCCAGCGCGCGGCGAGCAGATGGGCGTCGCCCACGTGGTCCAGGTGGCCATGCGTGGCGAGGATGGCCATGGGGCTCAGCCCCCGCTCGAGGATGACCGATTCGACCGGCTCATCGGCGGTGATCCCGGGGTCCACGATGACGCACTCCGACACGGCCTCGGAAGCGCTCACCACATAACAATTTGCTTGCCAAGGGGATACAGGTATGGGCTGGACGAGCACACACCCACCCTATCCCGCTAGATTGGGCCCATGAGCGAACAGCAAGCGCCCGCAGATTTCGGCCGCGTCGATGCAGACGGCACGGTGTACGTCATCACGGGTGACACAGAACGAAGTGTCGGGCAGATTCCCGATTCCACCCCCGAGGAAGCCATGGCTTTCTACGTCCGCCGCTACGAGAACCTGGCTGCGGAGGTGACACTCCTGGAATCACGCGTGAAGGCCCAGGCCATGTCGCCCGAAGAGGCACGCACAGCGATCGAAACTGCGAAGAAGAACGTGGCCGAGGCCAACGCCGTGGGCGACCTACCGGCGTTGACCGCCCGTCTCGAGGCCGTCAGCGAACTCCTGCCCGCCCAGATCGAGGCGCGGAAGGCCCAGCGTGCCGAGCAGAACGCGGTCACCGTCGCCGCGAAGGAAGCGATGGTCGTGGAGGCCGAGCAACTCGCCGCCGGCAACGACTGGCGCGGTGGCGTGGACCGCTTCCGCACCCTGCTGGACGAGTGGAAGGCACTCCCCCGCATCGACCGCGCCACGGACAACGAACTGTGGCACCGGTTCTCGTCGGCGCGCACCCAGTACACCCGTCGCCGCAAGGCGCACTTCTCTGAGCTGAATTCGCACCGCGACGACGCGAAGGCCGCCAAGGAAGCGATCATCGCGGAGGCCGAGCCGCTCGCCACGTCCACAGACTGGGGCGCCACCTCTGCCGCCTTCCGTGACCTGATGACGCGCTGGAAGGCAGCGGGCAGCGCCCGTCGCGCAGATGACGACAAGCTATGGGCACGCTTCCGGGGCATCCAGGACGAGTTCTTCAACGCCCGCTCCGAAGCGCAGAACGCTGCCGACGGCGAGCAGTCGGAGAACCTGGCCGCGAAGCAGGCGCTGGTGGAGAAGGTCGAGAAGGACCTCGAGGGCGTGACCGACATCGAGGCCGCCAAGAGCATCCACCGCGACTTCCTCGCCCAGTTCAACGAGATCGGTCATGTGCCCCGCAACGCCATGCGCGATATGGACAACCGGGTCCGCACCTTGGGCGAGAAGGTTTCCGAACTCGAGGCCGAGGAATGGCGTCGCACGGATCCCGAGGCACGCGAGCGCGCCGAGAGCACCGTGAAGATGTTCGAGGACCAGATCGCGAAGTTGGAGCAGGACCTCGCCCAGGCGCAGGAACGCGGCGACGACAAGAAGGCCAAGGACGCGCAGAAGTCGATCGAGACCTACACCAGCTGGCTGGAGCAGGCTCGGGAGACGCTCGCAGATTTCACCAAGTAACCGGTCCGGGAACTTCGAGGGAGATTCCTGCCACATCGGCGCCCTAGGGCGTCATGTGGCAGGATTCTCCCTCTTTTTTGTGGCCGGGTGCGCTCAGCCGGCGACGCGGAAGACGTCGTAGACGCCTGGCACGCGCCGGATCAGGTTCATCACGTGCTGCAGATGGGTGGGATCTGCGGATTCGAAGGTCATCTTGCCCGTGAACTGGCGCTGCTTGTTGGTGGTGATGTTCACCGCGAGGATGTCGAGGTGCTGCTCTGAGAGCACCGACGACACATCGGAGAGCAGGCGCGCGCGGTCGATGCCCTCGATCTGGATGGTCACGCTGTACGACGCGCCCTCCTGGCTGTCGGACCAGGACACGGGCACGACGCGCTCGGGTTCCTTCATCAGCGACGGCACGTTGCTGCAGTCGCGGCGGTGGACCGAGACGCCGTCGCCCTTGGTGACGAAGCCCATGATGTCGTCGCCCGGCAGGGGGTAACAGCACTTGGCGTACTTGGCGATGACGGAGTCGTCGCCGTCCACGAGGATCCGCGCACTGTCGGTGATCGGCCTGCGGTGCTGTTTGACCACCAGGTCTTCCGTGACGGTGTCGACGGTCTCGTCCTCGCCGCCGTGCAACTGGACGAGCTTCTCGACCACGCCTTGCGGGCCGATGTGGCCCTCGCCGATGGCCACGTAGAGACTGGGCACGTCGTTGTAGCCCAGCGCGTTGGCGACGGCCGTGAGGTTCTCGAGGGTCAGCAGCCTCTGTAGCGGCACGCCGGCGCGCCGGAGGTCCTTCGCGAGCATGTCCTTGCCCTGCTCCATCGCGACGTCGCGACGTTCGCGGGAGAAGTGCTGGCGGATCTTCTGCCGGGCCCGGGAGCTGACGACGAAACCCAGCCAGTCGCGGCTGGGGCCCGCGCCTTCGGCCTTGGACGTGAGGACCTCGACCTTGTCGCCCTGCTGCAGCGGCGTGCTGAGCGCCACCAGGCGGCCGTTGACCCGCGCCCCGATGGTGCGGTAGCCGACCTCCGTGTGGACGGCGAAGGCGAAGTCGACGGGCGTGGCGCCGACGGGCAGCGCCATGACCTCACCCTTCGGCGTGAACACGTAGATCTCGTCCGCGTTGATCTCGAACAGCACCGAGTCGAGGAACTCGCTGGGGTCCTCGGTCTCCTTGCTCATGACGCCCAGTTGGTGCATGGCCCGCAGACCCGCCTCCTCCGGCGACACGCCGTCGCGGAGGTCCGCCTTGTACTTCCAGTGCGCCGCGACACCGTACTCGGCGCGGCGGTGCATCTCGTGCGTGCGGATCTGGAACTCGACCGGTTCGTTGTTGGCGCCCAGCACCGTGGTGTGCAACGACTGGTACATGTTGAATTTCGGGCCGGCGATGTAGTCCTTGAACCGGCCGGGGATGGGCTTCCACCCCGCGTGCGCCACACCCAGCACCGCGTAGCAGTCCTTGATGTCGTGGACGAGGACCCGCAGCCCGATGAGGTCGTAGATGTCCTTGAAGTCGCGCCCGCGCACCATCATCTTCTGGTAGATCGAGTAGTAGTGCTTCGGCCGGCCGTAGACCGTGGCGTCGATCTTGGCCTCGACGAGCAGCTTCTGGAACTGGGCGATCAGCTCGCGCAGGTAGCGTTCGCGGCCGGGCGCCTGCTGAGCCACCATGTCGACGATCTCGGCGTAGACCTTGGGCTCGATCGTGGCGAACGAGAGGTCTTCCAGTTCCCACTTGATCGTGTTCATGCCCAGGCGGTGGGCCAGCGGGGCGAAGATGTTCAGGGTCTCGGTGGCGATCCGCACCCGCTTGTCGGGCCTCAGGTAGCCCAGCGTGCGCATGTTGTGCAGCCGGTCCGCCAGCTTGATGACGAGGACCCGGACCTCTTCGCTGGTGGCCATGATCATCTTGCGGATGGTCTCGGCCTTGGCGGTCTCGCCGTACGTGAGCTTGTCCAGCTTGGTGACGCCGTCCACCATGTGGGCGACTTCCTCACCGAACTCCACCTGCAGCTGGTCCAGCGAGTAGTCGGTGTCCTCCACCGTGTCATGCAGCAACGCCGCGACAAGGACCGGCTCAGTCATACCCAGCTCAGCCAGGATGGTGGCCACGGCCAGCGGGTGCGTGATGTACGGGTCCCCGGACTTGCGGGTCTGGCCCTCGTGGTAGTGCTCCGCGACGCGGTAGGCGCGTTCGATGACCGACAGATCCGCGCGTGGATGGTTGGACCGGACGATGCGGTTCAGCGGATCGAGGATGGCCGATTTGGGCCGCACGGCACCCAGCCGGGCCAGCCGGTGCCGCATCCGGAGACGCGGCTGTTCCGGCCCGGTCACCAACCGGGAGGTACCGCCGAGGGGCTCATCCGTCATGCTGGCCAAGTGTAGTGCGTGTGCGCACAGTGACGCGGACCGCGTGGATCAGAGGTCGTCGTCATCGACCGCGCGGAACACGTCCTTCGACGCGGGCGGCGCGGCCCGGCGCACGACGATGAGTTCGTCGCCTGTCTCGATGCGGGTGGCGGTCTGGTCGTAGAAACGGCGCAGGGTGCCGTTGCGGATCAGGCCGATGACCCGCTCCCCCAGCACGGACGACGGCGGCTTGCCCACTTCCTCGATCTCCGCGAGGCGCTGGTGGACCTCGAGGCCCTCGGCGCCGGTGAGCATGTCCTGCATGATCGTGCCGAGTTCGGGGCCGATCGCCGACAGACCCAGGAGCCTGCCGACCGTCTCGGAACTGGTCACCACCGACGAGGCACCGGACTGGCGCACCAGCATGACGTTGTCCTGCTCCCGCACCGACACGATGACGCCGGCCGTGGGGTTGATCTGCCGCACGTTGAGCGTGGTCAGGATGGCCGCGTCGTCGCGGTCCAGGGAGATGATCACCTGCCGCGCCTTCGCCACCTCCGCCCGGCGCAACAGCGAACGTCGCGTGGCGTCTCCCTGGAACGCGGCCAGCCCGTCGAGGTTGGCCTCGTTGACGGCCGCTGCCGAGCTGTCGATGACGACGATGCGGTCCGGCTTCTGGCCCTGCCTGCGAAGTGTGTTGACGGCGCTTCGCCCCTTGGTGCCGTAGCCGATGACGACGACGTGGTTACGCATGGTTCTTCTCCACAGGTTGTCCTTGATGCTGCGGCTGCCCTCGTTCGCGAGCACCTCGATGGTGGTGCCGACCAACAGCACCAGGAAGCCGATGCGCAGCGGCGTGATGACCAGCGCGTTGATCAGGCGGGCGTGGGTCGCCACCGGGGTGATGTCGCCGTAGCCGGTGGTGGTGACCGTGACCGTCGAGTAGTAGATGGCATCGATGAAGCTGACGCCGTCCTGCGCGGTGTTGTCGCGGTACGCATCATTGTCGAGCCACACCAGCATGGTGGAAATCAGCAGCAGGATCAGCGCGAGGGCGCCGCGGCGCGCCAGTTCCTTGAAGGGGGAACTGGTGATGCGGGGCAGACTGACCAGGGACAGGACCCCGCCGCGCCCCCCGGGCTGCAGTTTGGCCATGGCCTCAGACTGTCACCAAGGCCGTGCAATTGTCGATGCCACGCTCGATGAGTCGCTCACGACCCCCGAGGAAACTGAGTTCCATCACGACGGAGACGTGGACCAGGTCCGCGCCCATCTGCTTGAGGAGCTCAGCGGTGGCCCCGACCGTGCCGCCGGTGGCGAGCACGTCGTCGACCACGAGGACACGGGCCCCGGGACGGATGGCGTCGCGGTGCATCGTGAGGGTCTCGAAGCCGTACTCCAGTTCGTAGGAGTGGCTGATGATCTCGCCGGGCAGCTTGCCGGGCTTGCGCACCGGCACGAAGCCGGCACCGAGCGCGAGGGCGACGGGGGCCGCGAAGATGAATCCCCGGGCCTCCATCCCCACCACGATGTCGATGTGCTTCGGGGCGGTGGTCACCAACTCGGTGATCGCGGCCTGGAAGCCCTTCGCCGATGCCAGCAGCGGTGTGATGTCCTTGAACACCACCCCCGGCTTCGGGAAGTCGGGGACGTCAGCGATCAGTTCGCCGACGAGGGCGCGCCGAGCGGCCGACTCGTCCTGGGTCACTTCCCCTTCTTCCGGTCGGCCCTGGTACCGCCCGTGCGACGCACGCGGCGCTCCGCGGGGGTGACGGGGGAAACGGGCGCGTGATCGTCCGCGACAACGGCACCGGAGTGCACGAGGTTCTCCTCGGCGACGTGGTGACGGTGCGCCGACTTCGCCTCCGCACGCGCCTTGCGACGCTCGATCCGCTCGCGGTGTTCGACCATGGCGGGTTCGCGCTCCCGCAGCATCGCCAGGATGGGCGAGGCGATGAACAGCGAGGAGTACGCGCCCGCCACCATGCCGACCAGCAGCGCCAGGCCGAGGTCTGCCAGCGGACCACTGTCCAGGAGCGTGCCGGCGGAGAACAGCGCCAGCACCGGCAGGATGCCGATGATGGTCGTGTTGAGCGAGCGGACGATCACCTGGTTCGTCGCGAGGTTCGCCCGCTCCGAGTAGGTCCAGTTGGTCTCTTCGATGTTCCTGGTGTTCTCACGGATCTTGTCGAACACCACGACGGTGTCGTAGAGCGAATAGCCCAGGATGGTCAGCACACCGATGACCGTCGACGGGGTGACCGTGAAGCCGACGGTCGCGTACACACCCACGGTCAACAGCAGGTCGTGGAACACGGCCACGATCGCCGCGATCGACATCTTCCAGTCGCGGAAGTACACAGCGATCAGCAGCATGACGAGCACGGTGAAGACCACGAGTGCGATGACGCCCTGGCGGGAGATCTCCTTGCCCCACGAGGCGCCGATGGCGTTGTACGTAACCTCGTCCGAGGCCACGCCCGCCAGCTCGGCGATCTCGGCGCGGGTGGTGGTCGTCTCCTCCGGCGACAGCGTGCGCGTCTGGATGCGGATCTGCTTGTCGCCCAGCGAGAAGACCTGGGGTTCGAGCTCCTCGACGCTGAACTCGTTCACCTGGCTGCGCACGTCGTCCACCGTGGTGGAGGTGACCTGCATCGGCACCTGGAAATCGGTGCCGCCGCGGAACTCGATGCCGAGCGTCAGGCCCCTGATCAACAGCACCAGGATGGTGAGCACCAGCAGGACGCCGGAGATCATGAACCACAGCTTGCGGTGCCGGATGAAGTCGTAGGAGATCTGGCCCGTGTAGAGACGGTGGGCGAATCCCAGCTTCTTGTCAGTCGTCTCGGACATCACGCCTCCTGCAGGGTGGTCGAGGGGGCAGCGGTGCTGCGACGGAACCGGCGGCCGAGCAGTGAGTCACGGGACACGCCCATGTGCGCGGCGTCGAGCCCCGACCACTTGTGGCCCTGCCCGAAGAACTTGGTGCGGCCGAGCAGCTCCACCAGGGGTTTGGTGAAGAAGAACACGACGAGGAGGTCGATCACCGTCGTCAGTCCCAGCATGAACGCAAAGCCCTTGACGCTGCCGACGGCCAGGATGAAGAGCACCACGGCGGACAGCAGCTGGACGGCGTCGGAGATCACGATGGTGCCGCGAGCCTTGGCCCAGCCCGACAACAACGACGACTTCAGCGACTTGCCGTCGCGGATCTCGTCCCGGATGCGTTCGAAGTAGATGACGAACGAGTCTGCCGTCATGGCGATACCGACGATGGCGCCTGCGATACCGGGGAGGTTCAGGGCCACTCCCATGGTCTGACCCAGCAGCACCAGCATGGAGTAGGTTGCGGCCGCGGCCGCAAGGAGGGACAGCACCACGGCGATGCCCATCGCCCGGTAGTAGATGAATGAATACAGCGCAACGATGATGAGGCCGATCAGGCCGGCGATGATGCCGACCCGCAACTGCTCACCACCGAGGGTGGCCGACACGGTCTCGACCTGCGACGGCTCGAAGCTGACCGGCAGCGCACCGAACTTCAGCACGTTGGCGAGTGCCGCGGACGACTCCGCGGTGAAACCGCCACGGATGATCGCCTCGCCGTTGACGATGCGGTCCTGCGCGGTGGCGGCGGACTCCACGACGCCGTCGAGGACGATGGCGAACATGTTGTTGGGTTCGGGTTGGCCCACGAGGGCGCCGGTGAGTTCCGACATCTGGCGCGTGCCGGTGTCGTTGAAGGCGAGCGTCACGGCGTACTGCAGTTCGCCCTGCGGGATCCCGAAGGATGCCGTGGACAGCTCCTGGCCGCGGATGACCGTGGGGCCGAGCAGGTATTTCTGCGAACCCGTGGAATCACAGGCGGCCAGCGCGCGGGTGGGGTCCTCGTGGGTGTCGTCGCCGCAGGCGAAGGACTCGAAGTAGGAGAGATCCTCCGGGGTGGGCTGGTAGTTGATCGCCTCGGGCGTGCCCAGCTGCTGCGGGTCCTCGCCGTCGGCGGTCTCCGGAGTGGGCGCAACCGGCAGCCCCGGGAGGGCGGTGCCGTCCTCCGTGGCCGAGTCCGGCGACTCACCGGTGCCCACGCCGACGTTCAGGATGCGGCGGAACGCGAGCTGCGCGGTGGCGCCGACCAGGTCGACGAGGTCGTCGCGGGACACGTTCGGGGCGGACACGACGACGTGCCGCTCACCCTGAACGGCGACGCTGGCCTCGCCCACACCCAGGCCGTCGACGCGCTGGCGGATGATGTCGCGGGCCAGTTCGAGCGACTCGAGGGTCACGGTCTTGTTGGTGGCCGTGAGCGTGATGGTCTGGCCACCCTGCAGATCGAGACCGAGCTTCGGCCCCCAGGTCTTGGTGGCGGCCATGATGGTGAAGAGTCCTGCCAGGATCAGCAGAAAGACGATGAGGACGACTCCTGGTCGTGACCTCTTAGCTTGCGTTGCCACGGTTACTTGGGATCCTCGTTGCGGTTCGGGTCCGTCACGTCGTGGGACGGTTCGGTGTCGGCCTGCTCGTCAGAGCCGTACATGGCCTGGAACTCCTCGTCGGTGATGACCGGCTCGGTGCTCAGGACATCCGCCGGTGCGTCGTCGAACTCGAACTCCTCCTCATCAGGGTTGGCAGTACGGGCCACGTTTCCCTTGAGGACGGTGACTTCGGCGCCGGGGGCGAGCTCGACGATGAGCTGACGCTCGCCGACATGCACGACGGTGCCGAACATGCCGGAGGTCAGCAGCACCCGGGCGCCGGGCACCAACTGCTGCTGCATCTCCTGATGCTGCTGCATGCGCTTGCGCTGCGGGCGGATGATCATGAAGTAGAACAGGGCGATCATCGCCACGATCATGATGATCAGGTCAAATCCGGGTGGCATGGAGCTTCTCCCTACGTTGGTGGCCGTCGCTCAGAATAGCGGAGGCCGGTCAGAAGTCAGTACCAGAGGTGCCGGTACCGTGAAATGGTCAATCGAAGAGTACGGGGTTCTGCGCGGGCGGCCTCATGCCGAGGTGTGCATAGCCGGCCCGGGTGGCCACCCGGCCACGGGGTGTGCGCACCAGGAGCCCCTCGCGGATGAGGAACGGTTCTGCCACCTCGGAGACTGTTTCGATCTCCTCCCCCACGCTCAGCGCGAGGGTGGAGAGCCCGACGGGACCGCCGTCGAAGAGGTTGCAGAGCGCCGCCAGCACGCCACGGTCGAGCCTGTCGAGACCCCGCTCATCCACTTCGTACAGTTCCAGCGCGGCGCGGGCGACGCCACGATCTGCCACGGGATGTCCCTTGACCTGGGCGAAGTCGCGCACGCGCCGCAGCAGGCGGTTGGCGATGCGGGGTGTGCCACGGGACCGACGGGCGATCTCGTCCGTGGCGTCGGGATGGATCGAGACGCCCAGCTTGCCCGCGGAGTTGACCACGATGCCCGCCAGATCCGCCGGGTCGTAGAAGTCGAGCTGCGCCGTGAACCCGAAACGGTCACGCAGCGGGCCGGGCAACATGCCAGCCCGCGTGGTGGCGCCCACCAGGGTGAACGGGGGCAGCTCGATGGGGATGGCGGTGGCGCCAGGGCCTTTGCCGACGATGACGTCGACGCGGAAATCCTCCATCGCGAGGTAGAGCATCTCCTCCGCGGGACGCGACAGGCGGTGGATCTCGTCGAGGAAGAGCACCTCCCCCTCGTCGAGGCCCGAGAGGATGGCGGCGAGGTCGCCGGCGTGCTGGATGGCCGGGCCGGAGGAGATCCGCAGCGCGACGCCCATCTCCTCGGCGATGATCATGGCCAGCGTGGTCTTCCCCAGCCCGGGCGGGCCGGACAGCAACACGTGGTCCGGCGTCGTGCCCCGGTGGCGGGCCGCGTCGAGCACCAGACCCAACTGCTCGCGGACGCGGGGCTGTCCCTCGAACTCCGTGAGGGTCTTGGGCCGAAGCGCCGCCTCGTAGTCGCGTTCCTCGACCTGGGCGTAGGGATCCGTCTCTGCGTGCTCCACTATCGCCTCGCGAGCGAATTGAGCGCGGCGCGCAGGAGCTTGCCGATGGGCATGGCGGGATCCTCCTCGACGAGGGGGGCCACGTTGTCGCAGGCGGAATCGGCGTCGCGCGCGGACCAGCCGAGCGACTGCAACCCCTCGCTGACCTGGTGGCGCCACTGTTCCTCGCCACTTCCCGCGACCGGCGCACTCTCCTGCCCGTCCCGGTCGTCGAGGCCGAGGGCCACGACCTTGTCCTTGAGTTCGATGATGAGCTTCTGGGCACCCTTGGTGCCGATGCCCGGCACCGAGGTCAACCGACGGATGTCCTCTGTCTGGACGGCGCGGCGCAACTCCGCTGCCCCGAGCACCGAGACGATGGCCAGCGCAAGCTTGGGCCCCACTCCCGAGGCGACCTGGGACACGATGAACGCCTCACGCTCGCCAGGCCCGTTGAAGCCGTAGAGCGTCATGGCGTCCTCGCGCACCACCAGCGACGTATGGAGAGTGGTGACCTCCCCCGGGCGCAGGGCCGCGGCCGTCGACGGCGTGATGAAGACCAGGTAGCCGACGCCCCCGACGTCGAGCACACATTCGGTGGCGCCGGCCCTGAGCACGGTGCCGGTGAGTTGAGCGATCATCGCTTCCCCTTGGCTGCCGCGACTGCCGCGGCGTAACGGTTCGTGCCGGTGCCACGCCACACGTGGGTCACGGCGATGGCCAACGCGTCTGCCGCGTCGGCGGGTTTGGGGGCCTCTGACAGCTTGAGGATGCGGGTGACCATGAGGGTCACCTGCGCCTTGTCCGCGGTGCCGGACCCTGTCACCGCCGCCTTGACCTCCGACGGTGTGTGAAAGGTGACCGTCAGGCCCCGCCTGGCGGCGCTCAGCGCCGCGACTCCGGAGGCCTGGGCCGTGTCCATCACGGAGGCGAGGTTGTGCTGCGCGAAGACACGCTCGATGGCGGCGGCCTCCGGCTGGTACTCCTCGAACCAGACGGAGAGCCCCTCCTCGAGCGCCAGAAGGCGCCGGGCGACATCGAGGGTTGCGGGCGTGCGGACGACACCGACGGCGACCAGCCGGGGCGGCCGACCGACGGTGCCGTCGACGATGCCGATACCGCACCGGGTCAGGCCGGGGTCGATGCCGATGACTCGCATGCCCGTGCGGTCACTCCTCGTCTTCGAGTGCCGCGGCCACCTCAGGCGTCAGATCCAGGTTCGAGTAGACGTTCTGCACGTCGTCGCAGTCCTCCAGAGCGTCGATGATGCGGAACACGCGGTTGGCGACGTCCACGTCGTCGACGGGCGTCTCGAAGGACGCGACGAACTGCACTTCGGCGACGTCCCAGTCGAACCCGGCGCCCTCCACGGCCTTGCGCACCTCATCGAGGTCGTTGGGGTCGCAGCGCGCCTCCCAGTTGTCGCCGTCGTCGACGACCTCCTCCAGCCCGGCGTCGAGGGCGGCTTCGAGGACCTCGTCCTCAGAAACCTCCTTGCCACCCTGCTGCTTGGGGACGTCGATGACACCCATGCGGGAGAAGCCCCGCTGGACCGAGCCGATGTCCGCCATGGTGCCGCCGTTGCGGGTGACCGCGACGCGGACCTCGGAGGCGGAGCGGTTGCGGTTGTCCGTGAGGCACTCGATCAGGAGGCCGACGCCCGCGGAGCCGTAGGCCTCATACATGATCGTCTCGTAGTCCGCAGCACCCGACTCGGCGCCGGACCCGCGCTTGACGGCGCGGTCGATGTTGTCATTGGGGACCGAAGACTTCTTCGCCTTCTGGATGGCCAGCTCGAGTGCCGGGTTACCTGAAGGGTCGGCGCCGCCCAGCCGTGCAGCCACTTCGATGCCCTTGACGAGCTTGGCGAAGAGCTTGCCGCGCTTGGCGTCGATGACTGCCTTCTTGTGCTTCGTCGTCGCCCATTTGGAATGCCCCGACATCGGACCCCACTCTCTCTATGCTCTGGAAATTCTGTGCTCAGCGAAGCTTACCGTGGCCTGCTCACTCCACCACGGTGGACAGCAGTGCGACGGCGTCGCGTGTCGCGTAGCCCAGATCTGTCGCGAAGCGCTTGATGCCTTCACCGTCGACGGTGTCGACGCCGATGCCTGCCTCCGTGCAGCCCGAATCGCGCATGGCGTTGAGGCAGTGCTCCATGAGGGCCAGCGAGATACCGCGGCCCCGGTAGTCCGGATGGACCCCGAACCGCTCCGTCCACCCGCCGAGCGCCTCATCGGTGTCACCCTCCTGGTCGACACCGCTCATGGCATAACCGACGACGCGCTCACCGTCGAGGGCGACGAAGGACCAGTCGTAGCGGAAGGTGGCATCGCAGAGGCGGTGCCGCCAGTCCACCTTGGTGACCTCGGAACCGCCGAGTGGGGCGAAGCACGTGTTGTGGAGCACCCGCACGTCCTCCTCCAACGCATCCGTCAATCGCGTGACGGTGATGCCCGGCACGTCGTGGTGGCGGACCGGGTGGCGCAGCGAGCGTTGCAGATCGTAGTAGAAGCGTTCGGGGGTGAACCCCAGCTTGCGGGCGACCTTCTCCGTCCCTGGGCGGTCCAGTTCCGCGTAACAGCCCAGCCACAGCGGCTGCCCTGGATGGTGTTCATCGCGCCAGGCGATGGCCCGGTTCATCTGCCACCGGAACAGCGCGGTACCGATGGACTGGTGCCTGTGGACGGGGTGCACGCCGCCCATGAGGTAGATCCGCGGCGGGTCCACCTCGGCCACGTAGCTGATGCCGAAGGCGGACAGCGACGAGTAGGCGTCCCACCCCCCGACGGCCATCCCCTCCGCCATCTGCATGCCGGAGTCCGTGATCGACGTGGCCACGCCGGACAGGACGGAGTTGTCCAGGGCCTCGAGCTGCTGGCGGAACTCGTCGACCTCCATGGCGTCGTCCTTAGTCAGGAGCCGCCAGGTGAGGTGAGGTTCGACGTAGGCTTCCATCGCGCTCATCTCATCGCCAGATTCGATTCCGGTCTTCCGGCTTGGGGGCGGTCTGGTCCCAGAGTCGGCGCCACCGGGGGGTGGGCGTGGGCGCGGCGGGTTCGCCGTGCCCCTGGCGGCGTCGCTCCACCGTCCACCAGGTGAGTTCGCCCTCATGGACGAGTTGTTCGACGCGGAGCTGCAGCTCAGCGGTGGCCTCCGCCAGCGAGCGTCCCCGCACGTAGATGGGGGCGCCGAAGCGGATGGACACCTTGGGCTTGGTGGTGAGCGGCAACTTGAGGATGTCCTTCAACTTGAAGGTGCCGGCGAGCCCCACCGGGATGATCGCCACATTGTGCTGGTTGGCCAGTTCCGCGGCCACGGTGCTGAAGTCGCCCACGAGCCGCCCATGCGGGGGGTCGTCCGTGAAGCTCACGACGTTGCGGCCCCGCACCAGGGCGCGGGACAGGCCGACGTTGGTGGGGCGCATCCGGGACGGCAACGCCATCCGCAGGATCTGGTAGTCCAGCACGCCCTGCTCGTTGACGGCGAACACCAGGGGCTGGCGCAGCCCGTTGAGCGTGTCGATGCCCACCAGCTCGATGTCGAAACGCAGCGACAGCAGGCTGAGCGTCACGTGACCCTGCGGCCACTGCATCCGGCTGGCCAGTTCCAGGCCGGTCCGCTCCTGCTTCGGAGCACCGGCCGGGCGACGACCGGGCACGGACTGGAAGAGCCGGATCAGGTCCGTGACGAGGGTGAGTTTCGGTTTCGGCTTGGAGCGTCGGGGCTGGGCCCAGGACGGGAGATGACGCTTCATCGCACGTCGCCCAGCGCCAGACCGGGGCCTCGTAGGAACGTGATGGCCGGCTGCCTCCCCACCGCGTCTGCGGCGATCTCGAGGGCGTCGGCGTAGGTGCTGGCGGCACGGTGGCCGAGCAGCGCGGCGCTGCGCCGGTCCGCGCCCGCCCAGATCACGTCGGACAGGTCCTGGGTGGCGGCCGCGGTGCGGTACCACTGGTGGAACGCGCGCAGCGGATGGTGGGCGAACTGCTTGCGGTACAGGTTGATGTACCAGTCGTCGCTGATCGCCCGGGGCTCGAACTCCGCCGCGATCTCAGCCGGATCGGTGCTGGCGGGCAACACCTTCGCGAAGAAGTCGGCGCCGGCCGACTGGCGGCGGTTGGAGAACTTGTTCGGCAGGGGGTGGAACGCGATGACCACTCCCCCGGGGCGCACATAGGGGCTGCCGAGGTGCGAACCGGCAGCCGTCACGAGCGCATGGTGGGCGGCGTCGAGCGGCGACCCGATGGGGCCCTCCTCGATGGCGGCGCCCCACACGGGGACGACCAGCACGTCTGCCGCGCCCTGGACCTCGACGGAGTTGCCTGCCTGCCACACCAGCGACGCATCGTGGCGCACCGCGGCGGGTTCGCCGGCCACGACATCGATGATGGCGTAGTCGGCCGACATGCGGTTGTGCACCAGGGAGGCGCCGTTGCGGGGCAGGGCGCCGATGACCTGGCGGGCCCCGGCGTAGGCCAGCTTGTCGCCGAGGTTCCATTCCCATTCACGCTTCGAGACGAAACGCATGGTGCTGCTGAGTAGGGGCTGGCCGAGGACGGCCACCAACGCGAACGCGTCGACCTTCTGCTGCACGAGCTCTTCGACGGCGGCGCGGGCCTCGTCGGTGGCGTTGGCGCCGGCCATCCGGTTGACGGTGCCGAGGTCCGTGAGGCCCTCCGACAGGGGGCAACCGGAGGAGAAGCCGGAGGCCAGCGCGATGACCACGACCAGGTCTGATTCGGCGACGCGGCGGTTGAGCCTCACGGGCCCTCCGGCAGCTTCGCCGATGGTGACCAGGTCGTCGCTGGTCACGTCGTGGCTGGTGATCAGTCCGTCGGGGAGGAAGCTGCTGGCCACGCGGTCGCCGAGGACGGCCGTGATCTGCGTGGGCGACCAGCGCTGACGCAGCCCGTTGGCGACGACGAGTTCGACGTCGTCGACACCGGCGCGCGCGGCGGTTTCCAGCACCCGCTCCACGAGGGTCCGGCGGGGGTCGAACTGGGGCCGCGGCAGCGGCAGGCCACCGTCGGCGACCACGATGGTGAGCTTGGTGTCCTCACGCAGCCGCGAGGCCAGCGCCTCCGCGTTCAGCGGTGCGGTCAGCGCAGAATCGATCAGCGCCGCCGGATCGCTCGAGGGCACCGCGTCCGCCGGGTAGACGACCCTGGTGCCGATGCCGAGCCGCTCGAGGCGGAGCTCAGCGCCGGCCGGGGCCATGATGGGCGGGGTCTTGTCGTCGACCTCGAGTACAAAACCGGGACGAGCCATCAGTGATCCTTTCCGTTCACGACATCTTCCAGCGCGGCAGCGGAGACATCTCCGGCCATTCGACGATCGACCAGCCCTTGGACCTGGCCGCCCGCATGAGGCCGATGTCGGGGCTGACTGCCACGGGGTTGCCCACGGTGCTGAGCATGGGCAGGTCGACATGGCTGTCGGCGTAACCGTAACTTGCGCCCAGATCGAAGTCGTGCAGTTTGGCATAGTGGTTGAGCCAGGCGGAGCGGGACTCGCCGACCATCGGTGGGCCGCTCAGGAATCCTGTGCAGCGACCATGCTCATCGGTGGCGAGTTCGGCCGCGACGATCCTGTCGAACAGCCCTTCGAACGGCCTGGTGAGCGGACGGACCGCACCCGTCATGAGGATGGTGGTGTGCCCAGCGTCGCGGTGCTCGCGGATGCGGCGGATGGCGTCCGGGGACATCCGGTCGAGGATCAGCGGCGCCAGTTTCTCGTCGACGTAGGCCTCGAGGGCCTCCAGGTCCGCCCCGGCGTACCGGCGGTAGATCGACCGGAGGAAGACACCGCGGTCTCTGCGTTCGGCACCCAGGTAGAGCGGCAGCTGCATGGCGATGCTGGCCATTTCGCCGAGCCGGCGCACGGGGCTGAGCTCCGGCAGCCGCGCCCAGAGGTAGGTCTCCACGACGTTGGTGGCCATGACGGTGCCGTCGAGGTCGAAGGCGGCGAGCACGGTGCCCGGCTCCGCGGGCTTCAGTTCCTTGAACGTGGCGGCCCGTGCCTGACGACGCTTGCGCACTGCTTCGAGGCGGCGGACCGGATCTGTGATGGCCGGGATGTGCACCTCCTCCATGTAGTGCGTCCAGTCGAAGGAGGCGGAATCGAAGCCGAAGCGCTCCTTGTCGTCCTCGTGCAGCGAGTGGTGCAGCGCCAGGGTGTTGTCGTCGACGAAGTGCAGCTCCGACTGGAGGTACTCGCCGTAGAGGCTGAGGTATTTGCCCAGGAAGTCCAGCGTCTTCGACGTCTTGTCGAGGCTGGCGGCCATGGCCCGGGTCCGCTTGCCACGCGGCGCGTAGCTCAGCAGCTTGTTGCCCACCTTGAGGCCCGTGTCCGCCACGCGCATGAGCTTCTCGATGGGCTCAGCCCCCGGGAAGTTCCAGGTGGACAACGGTGTGGAGCCCTGCCCGGAGGTGTACGGGTGCTTGCTGAAGTAGCTGCGCACGTGCTCGTAGATCCCGCGGAACGTCAGCGGGTTACGGGCGCCCGATGCGCCGTGGTAGTACTCCGGCTCACCGACGGTGGGCTGGGTGGCGCACACGGCCACCAGGCCGTTGACGATGAAGTCGCAGGGGATGACGTCGATCACGGCATCCGGTGAGGCGGGGAACTCCGGCACCTGGCCACGGCCGTAGGCCAGGATGAGGGGATCTGCCATCTTGAAGCCCTCGATCCAGCCCGGGTAGGGGTACCGGAGCGAGGATTCGACGATGGCGGGCCGGAAGATGGACACCTGCATGTCGTGGGTGAGGTCTGCCACGACGCGCTCCCCCATCGCCTTGGCGAAGGTGTAGACGTCGGTCCAGCCCAGTGACCGGGCCCGCTCGGTGCCGGCGGAGACGAGTTCCTTCTTGACCCATTCCAGGCGGCGGCGCTCGGTGTCCTGCGAGGTGGTGAGGTAGCCGGCCTGGCGGTGGAGGGCCTCCGCCTCCTTGCGCAGGACCGTCAGCTGCTCGGCGCTGCGGGAACGGGCCTCGATGTGCTCGGCCATGGCCAGCGCGGCGGCCGTCTCGGTCTCGTAGTCGATGGTGTGGACGTGCGCGGCTTCGGGGATGGCGCCCCGGCGACGACCGGCGGTGTACGCCGTCGAGACATGCACGTAGTGCGGCACGCGGACCAGGTTGCCGTCCGCATTCGAGCAGGCTTCACGCAGCTTGCCCAGCAGCGCCTTGGTGCCCACCACGTTGGTCATGAAGGCCTGGTCGATGGGCGGGTCGAAGGACACGTCGCCGGCGCAGTGCACCAGCACGTCGATATCGCGCGGCAGGTCCGGCACGCGGGGCAGGTCACCCTCGATCACCTGGACGCGGGCGGCCATGAGCTCGGCGACTCCACCGGCCTGCTCCACGACGTCCTTGAAGATCTTCTTCTTCAGCAGCGACACGACGCGGCTCTCCGCCGTGATCGACCCCTTGCGGCGCACCAGGACCGCCGTGGCGGTCTCCGGGCACTCAGTGAGGACCTTCCAGAGGAGTTGCTCGCCGATGAACCCGGTGACACCGGTCATGGCGATCTTCTTGCCCGCCAGGAGGTCCTTGATACGGCCCGTCAGCAGCGGGGGCACATGCCCGTGCGCGGGATCAACAGCACCGAACGTGCTGGCCGGAGGCCTAACCATCGATGGCGCCCTCTGCGACGGCGAGCGCCTCGCCGATCGTGAACCGGCCGACGTAGAGCGCGGTGCCGACGATGGCACCCTCCACGCCGCGGTCCACGTGGCGGCGCAGGGCACGCAGGTCGTCGAGCGTGGCGATCCCGCCGGAGGCGATCACCTTCTGGCCGCTGCGTTCGGCGACCTCGAGGAGGAGATCCGTGTTGGGGCCGGTCAGCATGCCGTCGGCGTTCACGTCTGTGACGACGAAGCGTTCGCAGCCTGCCGCCGTCAGGCGGTCCACCACCTCGTGCCATGGGCCACCCTCGGTGGTCCAGCCGCGGGCCGCGAGGTTCTCGCCGCGTACGTCGATGCCGATGGCGATCCTGTCGCCGTAGCGGGCGAGGATCCGCTCGCACCATTCGGGGTTCTCCAGGGCGGCGGTGCCGATGTTGACGCGACGGCAGCCGGTGGCCAGTGCGCGCTCCAGCGACTCGTCGTCACGGATACCGCCGGACATCTCGACCGACATGTCGAGCTTGCCGACGATGTCCTTCAGCAGGTCACCGTTGTTGCCACGGCCGAACGCCGCATCGAGATCCACCAGATGGAGCCATTCGGCACCGCCTTCCTGCCAGCGCAGCGCGGCCTCGAGGGGATCGCCGAATTCCTTCTGGGTGCCGGCTATGCCCTGCACCAGTTGAACGGCCTGGCCGTTCTGGACGTCGACGGCGGGCAACAGTTGAAGCTTCTCCACGACGCACAACCCTACCCGGTCAGGCCCCGGCCGGGAGACCACGCGCCGGGGCTTGGTCACCATGCCTTGTCTCCGGTGCGCACAGCGCGACGAGGCCGTCTGCGCCGTCCTGGACAGCGAGGCCCGCTCAGCCTGAGAAGGCGGCGAGCCAGTTCCCGATGAGTCGGGCGCCCGCGGCGCCCGACTTTTCGGGGTGGAACTGGGTGGACGACACGACACCGCGCTCGACAGCCGCGACGAAACTGACGTCCTCATGCTGAGCCGTGGTGACGAGGCCGTCGCCCGGTGCCGTCCGTGCGGCGTAGCTGTGCACGAAATAGAAGCGCTCCTCTGCGAGACCCTCGAAGAGGCGCGAACCCTGCGCGGCGCTGACCGTGTTCCAGCCCATGTGCGGCAGGCGGTGCGTCTCCAGGGCCGTGACCTCTCCGTCGTAGAGCCCGATGCCCTCGGCGCGGATGCCGTGCTCGTGGCCGGCGGAGAAGAGGATCTGGTGGCCGACGCAGATCCCCAGGAGGGGACGCTCGGCCGCGGCCCAGTCCCGGATAAGGTCGTCGCCGCCCACCGCCGTGAGCCCGTTCATGCAGGTGGCGAAGGCACCGACTCCCGGCACGACGAGGCCGTCCTGCCGGAGGAGTTCGGAGTGGTCCGCCGACACGACGACCTCAGCCCCCGCGTTGCGAAACGCGCGGGCGGCGGAGTGCAGGTTGCCCGAGCCGTAGTCGAGCAGGCCGACCCGGCGAATCATAGTGCACCCTTCGTGCTCGGGATGCCCTGCCGACGGGGGTCGATCTCGACGGCGTCGCGCAGCGCCCGCGCCAGGGCCTTGAACTCGGCCTCCACGATGTGGTGCGGATCCCGGCCGGCGCGCAGCGTGAGGTGCAGGCAGAGGCCGGCGTTGAGCGCCAGCGACTCGAAGAAGTGGTACGTCATGGAACCGGCATAGGGCACGCCGGAACCACCGATGCGGGCGTACACCTGGCCGTCGGGCTCCCCCTGGCAGGTGACGTACGGGCGGCCGGCCACGTCCACGACGACCTCGGCGACGGCCTCGTCGAGCGGCACGACGGCGGAGGCGTAGCGGCGGATGCCGGACTTGTCGCCCAGCGCCTCCTTCAGCGCCTGCCCGATGCAGATGGCGGTGTCCTCGATGGTGTGGTGCCCGTCGATGTGCAGGTCACCCTCCGCCTCGACGGTGAGGTCGATCAGCGAGTGCTTGGACAGCGCAGTGAGCATGTGGTCGTAGAAGCCGATGCCCGTGGAGATCTGCGAGGTGCCGCTGCCGTCCAGGTCGAGGGTGACCTTGATGGACGACTCGCTGGTGACGCGTTCGACGGTGGCGGTGCGGGTCATGGCTGCCTTTCGGGCTGGAGATCTGTGAGGGCCTCTTCGAGGGCGGCCATTTCGGCCGGGGTGCCGGCGGAGACCCGCAGGAAGCCGGCCGGGCCGGTCTCCCTGATCAGGATGCCCCTGTCCAGCAGCGACTGCCAGACCTGGTGCCGGTCAGGGAAGCGTCCGATCAGCGAGAAGTTCGCCTCCGAATCGACGACGGCGTAGCCGTGCTCGCGCGCCCAGGCCTCGAAGCCGCGGGCCTCGGCGGTCAGTTCGCGCACCCGGGCGAGGAGCTCGTCGGCGTGGGCCAGCGCCACGCGCGCCACGGCCTGGGTCTGGGCACTGAGGTGGTACGGCAGGCGCACGATCCGGCAGGCGTCCACGATGGCCGAGGCCGCAGCCAGGTAGCCCACGCGGCCTCCGGCCAGGGCGAACGCCTTGCTCATGGTGCGTGACACCACCAGACGGGGGTGCTTGTCGAGCAGCTCGAGTGCGCTGGGGCGGCTGGAGAACTCCTGGTAGGCCTCATCGGCGACCACGATGGCATCCGTGGTGGCGCACACCTCGTCGATGACCTCCAACGCGACGGTGGTACCCGTCGGGTTGTTCGGCGAGGTGATGAGGACGACGGTGGGCCGGTGCTCGGCGATGGCGCCGAGGATGAGTTCGGCGTCGAGCGTGTAGTCGTCGCGACGCGGCACCGTCACGTACTCGGTGCAGGTGTTGCGCGCGTACTCCGGGTACATGGAGTACGTGGGAGTGAAGGTGAGCACCTTGCGCCCCGGCCCGCCGAACGCGGTGAGCAGGTGGCTCATGATCTCGTTGGACCCGTTGGCCGCCCAGATCCGCTCTGCCGTCAGGCCGTGGCCCAGGTAGGCGGCGAGATCGGCCCGCAGGGCGCGCGCCTCGCGGTCCGGGTAGCGGTTGAGCGTGCCGGCGGCGTTGACGATGGCCGCCGCCATCTCCTGCCGGACAGCCGGCGACGGCGGGTAGGGGTTCTCGTTGACGTTGAGCACCACAGGCACGTCCAGCTGGGGAGCACCGTAGGGCTCCTCCCCCACCAGATCCGCACGCAGCGGGAGGTCGTCGAGCGTGATCATCGGGCCCTCCGCACCGTGATGGCCGCGGCGTGGCCCGGCAGGTCTTCGGCCAGCGCGAACTTCTCCACCCCGTCTGCGATGGCCATCAGGGCCTGCTCGGTGTAGCCGATGACGTGCACGGTGCGCATGAACGAGCGCACGTTGAGTCCCGACGAGTGGCAGGCGCAGCCCGCGGTGGGCAACACATGCGTCGAACCTGCGGAGTAGTCGCCCAGCGAGACGGGGGCGAAGTCGCCGACGAAGATGGCGCCGGCGTTGCGGATACGCGCGGCCACCGCCTCCGCGTTGGCTGTCTGGATCTCCAGGTGTTCGGCGGCGTAGGCGTCCGCCACTGCGACGGCCTGGTCGAGGTCGCGCACCAGCACGACGGCGGACTGCGGGCCAGTGAGCGCGGTGCGGATCCGCTCGTGGTGCTTCTGCACCTCAATCTGCCGGGTCACCTCCGCCCGGACGGCCTCGCCCAGCGCGGCCGAGGGTGTGATGAGCACAGACGCTGCCAACGGGTCGTGTTCGGCCTGCGAGATGAGGTCTGCGGCCACGTAGGCCGGGTTCGCGGTGTCGTCGGCCACGATGGCGATCTCCGTGGGGCCGGCCTCCGAGTCGATGCCGACGAGCCCGCGGAGCAGGCGCTTGGCCGCCACCACGTAGATGTTGCCGGGGCCGGTGATCAACGAGACGGGCTCGCACAGTCCGTCGACGCCGTGGGCGAACATGGCCACGGCCTGCGCGCCACCGACGGCGTAGACCTCTTCCACGCCGAGGATGTGGCACAGCGCCAGGATGTTGGGGTGCGGCAGCCCGCCGAAGTCCTTCTGGGGCGGCGACGCGACGGCGATCGACGGCACCCCGGCCACCTGCGCCGGAACCACGTTCATGATGACCGAGGAGGCCAGCGGAGCGAGGCCGCCCGGCACGTAGAGGCCGACGCGGCCGACGGGGATGTTGCGCAGGCCCACGCGGGCGCCGTCGGCGAGGACCGCGGGGGCCGGGTTCGAGTCGAGTTCCAGGTCCTGGGCCACCTGACGGCGCCGTTGGATGGACACGGCGAAGGCCTCGGCCAGGTCCGGGTCGAGTTCTGCGGCGGCGCGGGCCAGTTCAGCAGCCGGTACGCGGAGCGACTCCGGAATCACGCCATCGAACTTCTGGGAGTACTCGCGCAGCGCCTGCTCACCGCGGGCAGCCACGTCGTCGACGATCGGCCGCACCACCTCCACCGCGGCGTCCACGTCGAACGACCCGCGGGGCAACATGGCCCGGTAGGGCCCCTGAGCCCCGGTGAAATCAAGAATGCGCAGCACGGTAAGCCATCCTACTGCGTGGGCTCAGGCTCCTCGGACTCCTGCTCATCCCCTGGTTCCGGCCAGAACGCAGCGAGCAGCATGACAGGGGTGATCGCGGTGAAGGGGGCCACCATCAGGGCGGCCAGGGACCGCAGTTGGAGGTCCACCGCGACGACATCGCCGGCCGAGGCCGAAGCCAGCCGCTGCGCGAACCCGGTGGTGCCCACGACCAGCCCCAGCCGCCACGTCATGAGCGCGGCCGCGACTGCGGCCAGGACGGATCCAACGATCACGAGCCAACCGCGGCGGTACAGGACGAACCAGCCGACGAGGCCCACGGCGGCCCCGATGATCCCGGTGATCAGCACGAAGCTGGCGTCGGCGCCGATCATGGCGGCCTGCCCGCGTTCGGAGATCAGGGCGGTGAGGTCCTCCTGGATCTGGTACGTGGGCCGGGGCGCGGTGGCGGCCCAGAGGAGACCTCCGAGGGCGCCCACCAGCACCGAGGCGGCGACGAAGACGATCAGGCGCCACCAGCTGTTGTCCCACAGTTCGGCGAGTTGGCTGCGCCGGGTGACGACGAGGAGGCCGTCAGACATCAGCGCCCCGTCCCATGCCGACGCAGGCCGGCCCCAGGACGGCCTTCAGGTCTGCGAAGAGCGCCGACGTGAGGTTCACCCGGTAACCGTCGCCGAGGCGGAAGGTCTTGATGGTGTCGCCGGTGCGGAGGCTGAGGTGCACCTCGGCCGCGCCGGGGTACAGGGCGAGGATCTCCTTCAGGCGGTTCACCAGGCCGGGGGTGCAGCGCACCGCGGGCAGGGACAGGGCGAGCGGGCCGACGTTACCTTCGGCGCTGACGTGTGGCGTGATGATCTGCTGGGCCCGCATCCGGCCGCGGTCCTCGCCGTCCTCGGCCACGCCGCTGATGGCGATGATGGTGTCCGGCTCCAGGTACTGCGCCACCTGGTCGTAGACCCGGGGGAAGACCGTGACCTCCAGCGAGCTGGTGAGGTCCTCCACGCTGATGATGGCCCAGATGTTGCCGGCCTTGTTGACGCGGCGGGCCACCGACGTGATGAGGCCACACACCTTGGTGGGGCCGCGGTAGCCGTCCGGGGAGGCGACCGAGGAGATCGACCGCTCGGAGTTGGCCTGCAGGACGTGCTCGAGCCCGTTGAGCGGGTGGTCCGACACGTAGAGGCCCAGCATCTCGCGCTCGAAGCCGAGCTTGGTGCGGCGGTCCCACTCGTCCATCTCCGGCACCGTGTCGCGCAGCGCGGAGCTGGTGTCGTCGACCTCGGCACCGAAACCGAAGTCGAACCCGTCCTGGCCGTGTTCGGCGTTGCGCTTGAGGTCGATGACCGCGTCGACGGCGTTCTCATAGATGCTCATGAGCGCTCGGCGGGCGTGGCCCATCTCGTCGAAGGCCCCGGCCTTGATCAGCGATTCGACCACGCGCTTGTTGCAGATCAGCAGCGGCGCCTTGTCCAGGAAGTCGTGGAAGTCCGACGCGGGGCCGAGGCGCTTGCGCTCCTCCACCCAGGCGGTGACCACCTTGTCGCCGACGTTGCGGACGGCGCCCAGGCCGAAGCGGATGTGCTCGCCCACTGGCGTGAACATGACCTCGGAGGAGTTCACGTCCGGCGGCAGCACCTCGATGCCCATGCGGCGGCATTCGGCGAGGTACTGGGCGGACTTGTCCTTGTCGTCGCGCACCGACTGGAGCAGCGCCGCCATGTATTCGACGGGGTACTTCGCCTTGAGGTAGGCCGTCCAGTAGGAGATGACGCCGTAGGCCGCGGTGTGCGCCTTGTTGAAGGCGTAGTCGGAGAACGGGATCAGGATCTCCCACAGCGCCTTGATGGCACCGTCGGAGAAGCCGTTGGCCCGCATGCCCTCGGAGAACGGCACGAACTCCGCGTCGAGGACCTCCTTCTTCTTCTTGCCCATCGCGCGGCGCAGCAGGTCTGCCTTGCCCAGCGAGTAGCCGGCGACGCGCTGGGCGATCTGCTGGACCTGCTCCTGGTAGACGATCAGGCCGTAGGTGGTGGAGAGGATGTCCGCGAGTGGTTCCTCGAGCTCCGGGTGGATCGGGACGATCTCCTGCTGGCCGGTCTTGCGCAGGGCGTAGTTGGTGTGGGACTGGGCGCCCATGGGCCCGGGCCGGTACAGGGCCAGCGCCGCGGAGATGTCCTCGAAATGGTCCGGCTGCATGAGGCGCAGCAGGGTGCGCATGCCACCGCCGTCGAGCTGGAAGATGCCCAGGGTGTCGCCGCTGGCCAGCAGGTCGTAGGCGGCCTTGTCGGTCATGTCCTCGACGAGGGCGTCCAGGTCGAGGTCGAAGTCGCGGTTCAACTTGATGTTGCGCACCGCGTCGTCGAGGACGGTGAGGTTGCGCAACCCCAGGAAGTCCATCTTGATCAGTCCGAGGGACTCGCAGCCGGGGTAATCGAACTGCGTGATGATCGCACCGTCGGCCTCGCGCTTCATGAGCGGGATGATGTCGATCAGCGAATGCGAACTCATGATCACGCCCGCGGCGTGGACGCCCCACTGGCGCTTCAGCCCTTCCAGGCCCTTGGCCGTGTCGACGACGGTGCGCACGTCCGGCGACGACTGGTACAGCTCGCGGAACTCGTTGCCCTCGGCGTAGCGCTTGTGCTGCTCGTTGAACAGGTCTGCCAGCGACACGCCCTTGCCCATGACGTCTGCCGGCATGGCCTTGGTGATCTGCTCGCCGATGGCGAACGGCATGTCGAGCACGCGCGCGGAGTCCTTCACCGCGGCCTTCGCCTTGATGGAGCCGTACGTGATGATCTGGGCGACCTTGTCGTTGCCGTACTTCTCCGACACGTACTGGATGACTTCGCCGCGGCGGCGATCATCGAAGTCGATGTCGAAGTCCGGCATCGAGACGCGTTCCGGGTTCAGGAACCGCTCGAACAGGAGGCCGTGCTGCAGCGGGCAGAGATCGGTGATGCGCAGCGCGTAGGCGCAGATGGAACCTGCACCCGAGCCACGGCCGGGGCCGACCCGGATGCCGTTCTTCTTGGCCCAGTTGATGAAGTCCGCCACCACGAGGAAGTAGCCGGTGAAGCCCATGGAGGCGATGATGCTGGTCTCGAACTCGGCGCGTTCACGCACCTCCTGGGAGATGTTGCCGTGGTAGCGCGCCTGCAGGCCGCGTTCGACCTCCTTGTGGAACCAGGAGTCCTCGGTCTCGCCCTCCGGGACGGGGTACCGGGGCATGTAGGTGCCCATGCCCTCGTCGAACTTCGTCTCGATCCGCTCCGCGATGGCGAGCGTGTTGTCGCACGCCTCCGGCAGTTCCCGGAACAGCGAGCGCATCTCCTCGGCGGACTTGAGGTAGTACCCGTTGCCGTCGAACTTGAAGCGGCTGATCTCCGCCTTCCGCGAGCCGGCCGAGACGCAGAGCAGGGTGTCGTGGGCGTCTGCATCGTGGGCGTGCACGTAGTGGAGGTCGTTGGTGGCCACGAGCGGCAGCGAGAGGTCCTTCGCCAGGCGCAGCAGGTCCTTGCGGACCCTGGTCTCGATATCGAGGCCGTGGTCCATCAGTTCGACGTAGAAGTTGCCCTCCCCGAAGATGTCGCGGAACTCCGCGGCGGCGGCGCGGGCGTTGTCGTACTGCCCCAGGCGCAGGAAGGTCTGCACCTCGCCCGACGGGCACCCCGTCGTGGCCAGCAGGCCCTTGCCGTACTGGTGGAGCAGTTCCCGGTCTGCGCGCGGCTTGTAGAAGAAGCCCTCGAGGGAGCTCCTGGTGGAGAGCCTGAAGAGGTTGTGCATGCCCTCGTTGTTGGAGGCCCACATCGTCATGTGGGTGTAGGCGCCCTTCGACGCGACGTCGTCGCCGGTACCGTCGCCGAACTGCACGCGCTTGCGCTCAGAGCGGTGGGTGCGCGGCGTCAGGTAGGCCTCGAGGCCGATGATCGGCTTGACGTCGTAGTTCTTGGAGGCCTTGTAGAACTCGTAGGCACCGTAGAGATTGCCGTGGTCTGTCATGGCGAGGGCCGGCATGCCCATCTTCTCCGCGCCCTTGAACAGGTCGTGGATGCGGGCCGCGCCATCGAGCATCGAGAACTCCGTGTGGCAGTGCAGGTGAACGAAATTCTCAGCCACAGACAACCAACCTCCACTACGGACCAACGGCTCCACAGCTTACCCTGCCACCGTCGGTCCCCCTTCTGGTGACGGCCCGCCGGGTCAGCCCATCATTGCCGCGAGCACCTGGACCGCCACGATCTTGGCGATGATGCCCAGTGCGAACAGCGCCGCGTAGCCTGCCTCGACCCTGTCGTCGTTCACGCGCTCGTTCGCGAAGGCCAGGATCGCCGGCTGGCCGATGTAGCCGGCGAAACCGCCTGCTGCCCGCGGTGCCGACAGCCCCATGGTGCGGGCTCCGGCCAGGAACGCGACAGCTGAGGCGATGACCACCGCGGCCGCCAGGGCACCGGCGCGGAGACCCGTGCCGGTCAGGGCCTGCGACGCGAACATGGGGCCGGACGCCAGCCCCACCGTCGCGAGGAACAGCAGCAGCCCGAGCTGGCGGATGGTCAGGTTCACCGACAACGGGATGGACCAGAGCAGCGGGCCGGTGCGGTGCATGGCACCCAGGATCATGCCCACGACGAGCGGGCCGGCCGCGGGGCCGAGCGAGAAGTCGATCCCTCCGGGCAGCGGGACGGTGACCGCCCCCAGCAGCAGGCCCAGCACGAGGCCCAGGCCGAGCCCCAGCGCATCCACCTCTGAGACCTTGCGCTCGGAGTCGCCGAAGAAGGAGCCCATGGCGTCGAGGTCGCGTTGGGGGCCCACCGCGAGGACCCGGTCGCCCAGTTGCAGGACGAGGTCGTCGCGCGCCAGCAGGTCCGCGTCGCCGCGGCGCACCCGCGTGATCACCCCGCCGAACCGGCTGGGGAGGTTCAGTTGCGCCACCGAGTGGCCGGCCACGTGGTTCGAGGAGACGACGAAGCGGCGGAAGTCCACGGAACCGCGGTCCGTGGTGAGTTCCTGCTCCAGCCGCGTGCCGAGGAACTCCACCGCCCGGCCCACCGCGTTGGGCGCCCCCACCACGAGGACGCGGTCCCCCGGCAGCAGTTCCTCGCCGGGCGACACGACGCGGGTGCGGCCGTCGCGCACCAGGTAGCTCATCTTGATGGCCTCATCGGCCCAACCGGGCACCAGGCGCAGCGAGGAGGTGCGGTCCACCTCCACGGATTCAGCGACGATGCCCTCGGCGTTGGCGGACGGCTCGTCCTTGCGGCCCGGCCACCGCCGGTTCACCACGAGCGCGACCACGATGATGGCCAGCACCACGCCCACCGGGTAGCCCAGCGAGTAGCCGACGGCGGCTTCGGCGCTGCCGGTCGCGGCCGTCGCCGCTGCGAGGGCGGGGGTCGACGTCAGAGCACCGGCCAACACGCCCGCGATCATGCCGGGGCCTAGCCCGAAGGCGCTGCCCAGCAGGATCGCCACCACCGTCACGACGGCGATGACGCCCACCGCGAGCCCCATGAAGGGAAGTTGCCTGCGCAGGTCGGCGAAGAACGTCTCGCCGGCGGCGACGCCCACGGTGTAGACGAACAGCGCCAGCCCGAGCGTCGACACCAGGCCCAGACCCTCCCCCAGCGCCGGTTCCAGCGCGCCGAAGAACAGGCCCACGAACAGCGCCCCCGCCGCCCCGAACCGCAACGGTCCGAACGGGATCATGCCGACGGCGGCGCCGAGCGCCACCACGAGCATGATCGTCAGGAGCGGTGAGGAGGTGAGGAGGTCGAGCACACGGGTCAGGCTACTCGCCGATCACACGAGGAGTTGCCGCACCTCCGGTCCGATGGGCCTGGGCAGCTTCGACGAGCCACTCAGGTACTTGTCGACGCCCATAGCGCAGGAGCGGCCCTCGGCGATCGCCCAGACGATCAGCGACTGGCCACGGCCCGCGTCGCCACAGGCGAACACGCCCGGCACGTTCGTCGCGAAGTCCGCGTCGCGCAGGATGTTGCCGCGCGGGTCGAGCTCCAGGCCGAGTTCCTGCACCAGGCCGGTCTGCTCCGGGCCGGTGAAGCCCATGGCCAGCAGCACGAGCTGCGCGGGGATGTGGCGCTCAGTTCCCTCGACGGCCTCGAAGCGGCCGGCGTCGAAGCGCACCTCGACGATCTCCAGCCCGGCGACCCGGCCGTCGTCGTCGCCGACGAACTGCAGGGTGGAGACGGCGTACATGCGGTCGCCGCCCTCCTCGTGCGCCGACGAGACCTTGAAGGTCATCGGGTACGTGGGCCAGGGTTGACCCGCGGGCCGGACCTCCGGCGGCATCGGCATGATCTCCAACTGGGTGATGGAGCGCGCCCCCTGGCGGATGGAGGTGCCGAGGCAGTCCGCGCCGGTGTCGCCGCCGCCGATGATGACGACGTCGCGGCCCTCCGCCGTGATCTGGCCCTCGACGCTCTCGCCCAGCGCGGCCCGGTTGGCCTGCGGCAGGAACTCCATCGCCTGGTGGATGCCGCCCAGTTCGCGGCCGGGCACCGGCAGGTCGCGGGCAGCGGTGGCCCCGATGGCCAGGACCACGGCCTCGTACTGTTCGCGCAAGTCCGCGGCGCTGATGTCGACGCCGATCTCCACGCCGGTCTTGAACTGGGTCCCCTCGAGCACCATCTGCTTCAGGCGGCGGGTGACCACCGACTTCTCCAGCTTGAACTCCGGGATGCCGTAGCGCAGCAGCCCGCCGACGGCGTCTGCCCGCTCGTACACGACGACGGTGTGCCCGGCCCTGGTCAGCTGCTGCGCGGCGGCCAGTCCCGCGGGCCCGGATCCGACCACGGCTACCGTCTTGGCGGTGTGCCACTCCGGCTGCTGCGGCACGACGCGCGAGTCGTCCCACGCCTTGTCGATGATCGCGACCTCGACGTTCTTGATCGTCACGGGGTCGCGGTTGATGCCCACGACGCAGGCCGTCTCACAGGGCGCGGGGCACAGTCGGCCGGTGAACTCGGGGAAGTTGTTGGTGGCGTGCAGACGCTCCAGGGCCGGCTGCCACTCGTCGCGCCACACGAGGTCGTTCCACTCGGGGATGAGGTTGCCCAACGGGCAGCCGTTGTGGCAGAACGGGATGCCGCAGTCCATGCACCGGCCGGCCTGCTTGGTGATGATCGGCAGCAGCGCCCGTCCGGGCGTACCGGGGTACACCTCTTGCCAGTCGTGCACGCGCTCCTCGACGGGGCGGCGGGCGGCGACCTCGCGCGGGGTGGTCATGAAACCCTTGGGATCAGCCATGTGCGGCCTCCATCATCAGCTCGGTGGTCTGGTTCTCGTCGAGGCCGTCGGCCAGGGACTGCGCCTGGACGGCCATGATGCGGGCGTAGTCGCGCGGCTCCAGCTTGGTGAAGCGGCGGCCCAATTCGAAGTCGCTGAGCGCGAGCAGCCCGTCGGCCACGGCGGAGCCGGTCTCCTGGCGGTGTTCCTCCATGAGCGCGCGGATCCGGGCGAGGTCGGCGTGGCTGAGCGGGGCGGGGTCCACCAGCTCGGTGTTGAGCCGGAGCGGGTTGAGGTCGAGCACCCAGGCGACACCGCCGGACATGCCTGCGGCGAAGTTGCGCCCGGTGGGTCCGAGCACCAGCACCTCGCCGCCGGTCATGTATTCACAGCCGTGGTCGCCCACGCCCTCGACGACGGCGCTGGCCCCGGAGTTGCGCACGCAGAAGCGCTCGCCCACCCGGCCGCGCAGGAACAGCTGCCCGGACGTGGCGCCGTAGCCGATCACGTTGCCGGCGACGATCTGGTCAGCCGGGTCGAACGACACCTCCGACGGCGGGGTGACGATCAGCCGACCGCCGGACAGGCCCTTGCCGAAGTAGTCGTTGGAGTCGCCGATGAGACGCAGCGTGACCCCCCGGGGCAGGAACGCCCCGAAGCTCTGGCCACCGGTGCCGGTGAGGGTGAAGTCGATGGTGCCCGGCTCCAGGCCGATGCCTTCGGTGACCCGCGTGACGTGGTGGCCAAGCATGGTGCCCACCGTCCGGTCCACGTTGCGCACCGGCAGGGTGTGGCGCACCAGTTCCCCGTGGGTGAGGGCCGGTTCCGCCAGGCGGATCAGTTCGACATCGAGCTTGGCATCGAGGCCGTGGTCCTGCTCGACGGTGCGGTAGCGGCGGGTGCCCTCGGGGACGTCGATCTGCGCGAGGATGGGCGACAGGTCAAGGCCCTGCGTCTTCCAGTGCCCGACGGCACGGCTGACGTCGAGCAGGTCGACGCGGCCAACCGCCTCCTCAATCGAGCGCAGGCCAAGCGACGCGAGCAGTTCGCGCACCTCCTGGGCGATGAACTCGAAGAAGTTGACGACATGGTCCGGGTCGCCGTGGAACTTGCCGCGCAGTTCGGGGTTCTGCGTCGCAACGCCCACGGGGCAGGTGTCCTTGTGGCACACGCGCATCATGACGCAGCCGGACACCACCAGCGGAGCGGTGGCGAAGCCGAACTCCTCGGCGCCCAGCAGCGCGGCCACGAGCACGTCGCGGCCCGTCTTGAGCTGGCCGTCGCACTGCACGACGATGCGGTCGCGCAGGCCGTTGAGGAGCAGCGTCTGCTGCGTCTCGGCCAGGCCGAGCTCCCACGGGGCGCCGGCGTGCTTGACGGAGGTGAGCGGGGCCGCCCCGGTGCCGCCGTCGTGGCCCGAGATGAGCACGACGTCCGCCTTGGCCTTGCTGACGCCCGCCGCCACCGTGCCCACGCCGATCTCGGAGACGAGCTTCACGTGGATACGGGCCGACGGGTTGGCGCACTTCAGGTCGTGGATGAGCTGCTTGAGGTCCTCGATCGAGTAGATGTCGTGGTGCGGCGGCGGCGAGATGAGGCCGACGCCCGGCGTCGAGTGCCGCGTGCGGGCCACCCAGGGGTAGACCTTGTTGCCGGGCAGCTGGCCACCCTCGCCGGGCTTGGCGCCCTGCGCCATCTTGATCTGGATGTCGTCGGCGTAGGTGAGGTACTCGGAGGTGACGCCGAAGCGGCCGGAGGCCACCTGCTTGATGGCGGAGCGGCGCAGCGGGTCGTGCAGCCGCTCCGGGTCCTCGCCGCCCTCGCCGGTGTTGGACTTCGCGCCCAGCCGGTTCATCGCGACGGCGAGCGTCTGGTGGGCCTCCATCGAGATCGAGCCGTAGCTCATCGCGCCGGTGGAGAACCGCTTCACGATCGAACTGATCGGCTCCACCTCGTCGATGCTGATCGGCTCGGTACCGGTGAACTCCATGAGCGAGCGCAGCGTCATGATGCGTGCGGAGTTGTCGTTCACGAGCGCCGAGTACTTCTTGAACGCGTCGTAGTCGCCGGCCTGCGTCGAGTGCTGGAGGCGGAAGACCGTCTCCGGGTCGAACAGGTGGGGTTCGCCCTCGCGGCGCCACTGGTATTCGCCGCCCACCAGGAGGTCGCGGTGGGCCAGGGGGATGCCGTCGGCCGGGTAGCCCAGCTCGTGGCGGGCCATGATCTCATCGGCGACCTCGTCCAGCCCCAACCCGCCGAGGCGGCTGGTGGTGCCGGTGAAGTACCGCTCGACGACCTGCTCGCTGAGGCCGACGCACTCGAAGATCTGGGCGCCGGTGTAGGAGGCGATGGTGCTCACGCCCATCTTGCTCATCACCTTGAGCACGCCCTTGGAGAGGGCCTTGGCCACGTTGGCGATGGCCTTCTCGGGGCTGACGTCGACGTAGATCTCGCGGCGCGCGAGGTCTTCGGCCGTTTCGAAGACGAGGTAGGGGTTGACCGCCGCCGCGCCGTAGCCGAGCAGCAGCGCAACGTGGTGCACCTCGCGCACGTCTCCGGCCTCGACGACGAGCCCCACCTGGGTGCGGGTCTTCTCGCGGACGAGGTGGTGGTGCACGGCTGCGGTCAGCAGCAGCGACGGGATGGGCGCCAGCTCCGCAGTCGAATGGCGGTCCGACAGGACGATGGCGCGGGCGCCACCGCGGATGGCGGCAGACACCTCGTCGCAGATCTCCTCCAGCTTGCGGGCCAGCGCGCGGCCACCGCCGGTCACCTTGTAGAGCCCGTGCACGACGTGGGTGGCGTACCCGGGGAGGTCGCCGTCGCGGCCGAGGCGCACGATCTTGGCCAGCTGCTCCGAGTCGAGGATGGGCCGGTTCATGATGATCATGCGGGCCGCCGCAGGCACCGGCTCGAGCAGGTTCCGCTCGGGCCCGATCTTCGCCGTGAGTGAGGTGACCAGCTCCTCGCGGATCGCGTCGAGCGGCGGGTTGGTGACCTGGGCGAAGAGTTGCTTGAAGTAGTCGAAGATCAGCCGGGGCCGCTGGCTGAGCACCGCGATGGGCGCGTCGGTGCCCATCGAGCCGATCGCCTCGACGCCGGTGTTGGCCATCGGCGCGATGATCGAGCGCAGTTCCTCGTGGGAGTAGCCGAACACCTGCTGTCGGCGCGTGACGGAGGCGTGCGAGTGCACGATGTGCGCGCGGCTCGGCAACTCGTCGAGCTCGATCTTGTTGTCGGCCACCCACTGGCGGTAGGGGTGCTCGGCGGCGAGCGCACCCTTCACGTCGTCGTCGGAGACGATGGCGTGCCGGTCGAGGTCCACGAGCAGCATGCGGCCCGGCTGCAGCCGGCCCTTGCGCACCACGTCCGCGTGCGCGATGGGCAGCACGCCTGCCTCCGAGGCGAAGACGACCAGCCCGTCGCGGGTCTCCCAGTAGCGGCCGGGGCGCAGCCCGTTGCGGTCGAGGCACGCGCCGATGACGGAGCCGTCGGTGAAGGTCATACAGGCGGGACCGTCCCAGGGCTCCATGATCATGGAGTGGAACTCGTAGAACGCGCGGCGGTCCGGGTCCATCTCCGCGTGCGACTCCCAGGCCTCGGGAATCATCATGAGGACGGCGTGCGGCAGTGACCGGCCGCCCAGGTGCAGGAGTTCCAGCACCTCGTCGAAGGAGGCGGAGTCAGAGCCTTCGGGGGTGCAGATCGGGAACAGCCTGGACAGCGAGCCGGGGATCTTGTCGCTGGTGAGCAGGGCTTCGCGGGCCCGCATCCAGTTGCGGTTGCCGCGGACGGTGTTGATCTCGCCGTTGTGGGCGATCATCCGGTAGGGATGGGCCAGTTCCCAGGCCGGGAAGGTGTTGGTGGAGAAGCGCGAGTGCACCAGCGCCAGCGCCGAGGCGACCCGGTCGTCATGCAACTCGGGGAAGACTTCTTCGAGCTGGTCCGTGGTCAGCATGCCCTTGTAGACGAGCGTGCGCGATGACAGGGACGCGAAGTAGATGCCCACCTCGTGCTGCACACGACGGCGCAGGACGAACGTGAACCTGTCGAGGTCTATGCCCGACTGGTCTTCACGGCCCGCCACCACCAACTGCTCGAAGTGGGGCATCGCGCCCACGGAGATGGGCGACAACGTGTGGGTGTCGACGGGCACCTCGCGCCAGGCGAGCACGTCGAGGTCCACCTCCTCGGCGATGGCCCCGATGGCCTCCTTGGCGGCGGCACGCTCCGCCCCGTCGGTGGGAAGGAACGCCAGGCCGACGGCGTACTCCCCCGCGTCGGGCAGCTTGACGTCGAGCACGCCGCGCAGGAACGCGTCCGGCACCTGGATCAGGATGCCGGCGCCGTCGCCCGCAGCCGTGTCGGCACCGGTCGCGCCGCGGTGGTCAAGGTTCCGGAGTGCTTCCAGCCCCTTCGCGACGATGTCGTGGCGCGCCACCCCGTCGAGCTGGGCCACGAAGGCCACGCCGCACGCGTCGTGCTCGTTGACCGGATCGTAGAGGCCGACCTTCTCGCGCTGTGGGAACACACGTCTCGTCATGGCGGATCCTCCTGGATTCAGGGCGTGACACCACCAGGTGCCCGGTGGCCGGAAAGAACAGTAAGTCCGCCGCTGATCCGGCGCAACGCAATCCAGCACCATACGAAAGAGCTTAAAAAGCTTGTAACGCGACCGAAACGAAAAGAGCCCGCCGCCGCCCCTCAGCGGCTAGAAGTACTCGGTGCGCAGCCTGTCCGTCTCTGCCACCACGGCCTCGCGGGTGACCGGGTCGTTCAGGTCCGCACCGCCCGAGGGCACGGCGTACCAGTGCGTCTGCGGGACAGGGGAAAGGCTGCGCCGGCCGACGACCTGTACCTGCCCGCGCGGCCTGGCATCCACCACGGACTGGATCAGCGTCGACGCCAGCACCCGCTCCCGGAAGGCCTCCGGCACGCGGTTCTCCTCGGTCAGCGCCGCCTCGAAGCGTTCGCCGTCCATCGTGCGCCACGTGAACGTGCCTGATTCGCCGTTCCAGGAGCCGCCCGCCACCAGTTCCCACCGCCACACCTGCCACTGGCCCTCGCGGCGCAGCGCCAGTTCCTCGCGCGTGATCGCGAGGACGACATCGCCGTCGCCGATGCCGTGGGCCAGGACGTGGGGCTGCGCGCCCAGGAGGGCCGCAAGGCCTGAGAAATCGACGCGGGTGGGCCGCTTGAAGAACGCCATGGGCCCATTGTGCCCTGTGGAAAAGAAGTGTTGTCCGTCGCGTGTTGTCCACATCCCCAGCCGTGCGGGCCGACACGGCCCGTCCGCTCGGCAGGGTGGGCGACATGAAGATCCCAGAGCTCGATCTCCCCCACGTCATGCTCGCCACAGGCGAGGACGCCCAGCTGGCCAGGGCGGTGGAGGCCGGCCTGTATGCCCACCACCTGCTCGAGGAGGGGAGGCTGGACCCGCTGTTGCCGGCAGTGGTGGCGCTGGGGCGGCGGGCCGCCGAACGGTTCGCGTGGGTGGGGATCCGCATGGCCCTCAAATACGCCCGCCGTACCGCCTATCTGTCCGGCCTGCCCGAGGACGAACTCTTCCAGGACGGTTGCGTGGCGGTGGGCGAGGCGATCCGCCGCTACGACCACGCCCGCGGGATCAGGTTCTCCACGTTCGTCCACGAATACCTCATGCGCGAACTGGCGGACGGTGGCCGCCACTGGATCGGCCGGCCCACCGTCAGCCGGGCGGACAGACGGGCCGCGCGCATGGCGGTCCGCGCCATGGACGCCCGCGGCCTGGCCGACTCCGAATCCGCCGTCGACACCGTGGTGACGGCGATGGGCCTGTCCCCCACCGCCGCCCGCAGGGGCCGCATCCGGCACGTGAGTCTCGACGTCGCGCTGGAGAGCACCGGGCTTGCGCACCTGAGCTACGAGCCGTGCCACGGGCAGGGCCTGGATTTCCTGACCCTCCTCGTGCCCCGGCATCGCCGGCTCCTGCAGTTGCGCTTCGGGCTCACGGGGCAGGCCCGCACGCTGGCGGAGATTGCGCAGATCATGCAGGCCTCCCCCTCCACGGTCAGCCGGTGGGAGCGGGAGGCGCTGGAGGCCGCCCGCCTCCTCTTGGCCGGGGAACGCACGACGGCGGCGGCCGCCTACAGTGAGGCGGCCGCCGCCGTCGGGTGAAGGGCCGGGCTCAGTGCGAGATGGCCTCGCCGGCACCGGCGCCGGTCATGGAGCGGACCTCCATCTCGATGGCGAACTCGTCGTCACCGCGTGTGGGCGAGGAGATCGTGCCCAGATAGCCCGCCAGGAAGGCCAGCGGCACGCTGACCAGGGCGGGGTTCGTCAGCGGGAACCAGGAGAAGTCGATCGCCTCCCCCAGCATCGCCGTCTTGGAGCCGGAGATGGCCGGGGAGAAGACGATCAGCACGGTCGCGGAGATGAGACCGGTGTAGATCGACCAGACGGACCCGCGAGTGTTGAACCGCTTCCAGTACAGGGTGTACAGGATCGACGGCAGGTTGGCGGAGGCCGCCACGGCGAACGCCAGCGAGATGAGGAAGGCGATGTTCTGGCCGTTGGCGACGATGCCACCGAGGATGGCGAGGAAGCCCACCACCACGGAGGTGTAGCGCGCGACCTTCACCTCCTGGGCGGGATCAGCCTTGCCGTCCTTGATGATGTTGTTGTACACATCGTGGGCGAACGACGCAGACGCCGTGATGGTGAGCCCCGCGACCACCGCGAGGATGGTGGCGAAGGCCACGCCGGAGATGATGCCCATGAAGACCTCACCGCCGAGGTTGAGCGCCAGCAACGGGGCCGCGGAGTTCTGGGCGCCGGGGGCGGCCATGATGGCGTCCTGACCCACGAGCTTGGCCGCACCGAGGCCGAGGACGAGGGTGAACAGGAAGAAGATGCCCACCAGGATGATGGCCCAGACCGCCGAGCGGCGGGCCTCCTTCGCCGTCGGCACGGTGTAGAAGCGCATCAGCACGTGCGGCAGGCCCGAAGGGCCGGCGATCAGCGCGATGGACAGCGACAGGAACGACAGTTTGGTCCAGATGGACGTGCCGTACTGCTGCATGGGGGCGAGCAGGTCGTTGTTGGCCGCCGCGTCTGCGGCCATGGCCAGCTTGTCGAAGTTGAAGCCGTCGCCCATGAGCACCAGGAAGGTCATGATGGCGGCGCCCGTGACCAGCAGCACGGCCTTGATCATCTGCACCCAGGTGGTGCCCTTCATCCCGCCGATCAGCACGTAACCGACCATGAGCACGCCCACCAGGCCGATGACGACGCCCTGCATGGACTTGTCGGTCACACCCAGCAGCAGCGCGACGAGGCCACCCGCGCCGGCCATCTGCGCCAGCAGGTAGACCAGCGAGATGATCAGGGTGGACGTGGCTGCGGCGGTCCGGATGGGCTTCTGTTCCATGCGGAAGCTCAGGACGTCGGCCATGGTGTACTTGCCCGTGTTGCGCATCGGCTCTGCCACGAGGTACAGCGCCAGGAGCAGCGCGACGAAGAAGCCCACCGAGTACAGGAAGCCGTCGTAACCGTAGAGCGCGATGGCTCCGGTCACGCCGAGGAAGGCCGCGGCCGAGAGGTAGTCGCCTGTGATGGCGAGTCCGTTCTGCCGGCCGGAGAACTTGGCGCCGCCGGTGTAGAAGTCGGTCGCCTTGGTCTTCTGGCGGCTGACGACGATGACGACGGTGAGCGTCGCCAGGACGAACACGGCGAACACGGCGATGTTGATCCAGGGATTGCCGTACTGGGTCTCGAGCAGCATCACACCGCCCCCTTCTCGATGAGTTCCTGCTTGAGCTCAGCCGAGACCGGGTCCAGCTTTGTGTTGGCGTAGTTGACGTAGATGGCTGTCCAGACCCACACGAGGGCGAACTGGAAGAAGCCGATCACCAACCCGACGTTGACGCCCTCGAGGCCGAGGAACGGCGAGGACATGAAGTCAACGGCGAAGATGGACAGCACCACGAAGGTGAAGTACGAGGCCAGCCCGGCGATGGTCATCGGGAAGGCGAAGTTGCGGAAGCGCGAGCGCAGCTGCTGGAACCGCTGGGAGCGGGCCACTTCCAGGAAGACCTCACGGCTGTTGTTCTGGATCGGGGAGGGTTCGGTTGTTCGGCCTTGGGACATCGTTCTCCTGAAGGTCGGCGAGACCACATTGTCTCGACGTCAAGATAATACGCAGATGCGTTGAGCGATTGCAAGAATTTGCCTGCAACTGCCTGCTGTCAGGCTAGTCCTACATGCTGTAGTTGTTTGCGTTTCATCTCCAACTGGGTCAGGTGTGCGAACTGCGAGCGGTGCCCCGTCGGGTCCTTGACCGGGTCGGTCCGCTGCAGCTTCGACTTCACGTCGGCGATCTCGTGCGTCACCCGGGTGAGTTGCAACTGTGCCGTGTGCGCCAGTGAATAACTTTCGTCGGGCTCCCGGAACAGGGGTTCCACAAGCAGCGCGACCACCAGTTGGGCCACCAGCTCATTGGGCGCCGCCGCGCGGACGCGGTCTGACCAGTTCTCGCCGTACTCCACCCCGGACAGCAGCCGGAAGACGGCGCGGTACCCGGGGTGCGTGAAATCCTCCTCCACCACGGAGTTCCAGGCCGTGTCGAAAGTGACGGGGTGTTGCAGCATCAGCTTCAGCGAATCGCGTTCGAGCCGCAGATGCGGATCGTTCGGATTGGGCCAGCCGGGCTCGGCGGCGCGCTCCTCAGGCGCCGGGGGCGGCGGGGGTTCAACCGGCGCACCGGCATTGCGGCGGCCGAAGCGGCCGGCTTCGCGGCGCACGTCGTCGACGTCCATGCCCAGCACCCCGGCCAGCTCACGGAGGTACTGGTTGACCAGCGACTGGTCGCGGATCGCGCTGATGAGTTCGGCGCCTTCCCGTGCCGCCGCCAGCCTGCCGTCGGCCCTGTCCAGGTCGTAGCTCTTCGCGATGTTGTTCATCACGAACTGGTACAGCGGGATGCGTCGCGCCACGAGCTCGCGGACCGCCGCCTCGCCCTGCTGCAGCCGCAGGTCGCAGGGGTCGAGGCCGGTGGGTTCGACGGCGACGTAGGTCTGGGAGATGAAGTTCTGGTCGCCCTTGAAGACCTTGAGCGCAGCCGCCTGGCCCGCCTTGTCGCCGTCGAAGGTGAAGATGACCTCGCCGTGCAGGCCGCCCTGCGTGCCCATCAGCCTCTGCAGCAGGCGCGCGTGGTCGTCGCCGAAGGCCGTGCCGCACGAGGCGATGGCGGTCTCCACGCCGGCCAGGTGGGCGGCCATCACGTCGGTGTAGCCCTCGACGATCACGGCCTGCTGTTTGCGGCCGATCTCGCGGCGCGCCAGGTCGAGGCCGTACAGGACGTGCGACTTCTTGTAGACCGGGGACTCCGGGGTGTTGATGTACTTGGCCGGCAGCCGGTCGTCGTCGTAGATGCGCCGGGCACCGAAGCCGAGCACGGCCTGGGCGGAATCGCGGATGGGCCAGAGGACGCGACCGGTGAAGAAGTCCCGGCCCCCGTCGCGGATCAGACCCGCGGTCTTCAGCACGTCGTCGGTGAAGCCCTTGGCCTTGAGGGTCTGGTGCAACGCCCAGCCGTGCCGAGGGGCGTAGCCGACGGTGAAGCGCTGGGCGACGGCGCGGTCGAAGTCGCGGCCGTGGAGGAAGCGGCGGGCCTCCACCGCTTCTGCCGACTCCAACTGGTCGGCGAAGAACTCCTGCGCGGCCTCGTTGGCCTCGAGCACCCGCTTGCGGAGACCGGGCGGCTGGCCCGGGACGCCATCGTCCTCGATGCGGAGGTCGACGCCGAAGCGGTCTGCGAGCATCTGGACGGATTCCTGGAACCCGAGGTTCTGCTGGCGCATCAGGAAGTTGATGACGTCGCCGCCCTCGCCGCAACCGAAGCAGTAGTAGAAGCCGCGTGCCGGTGTGACGGTGAAGCTGGGGGTCTTCTCGTCGTGGAAGGGGCACAGGCCCTTGAAGGAACCGGAGCCGGCGTTGCGGAGCATGACGTAGTCGCGAATCACATCGTCGATCCGAGCCCGTTCCCGGACGGTTGCGATGTCCTCCTCATTGATCCGGCCAGCCACTCCGCAACTCTAGCCGCAACCCGGCAGCGATAGAGTTCGGGTGGATCGGAGGCTGGATGGAGATCGCAATCGGCTGGCCGTTGGCCGTCGGCCTGGTGCTGCTCGTGGCGCTGGGAGCCGGGGTGGCGCTGTGGGGCCGTGTGTCCGTGTGGCGCACCATCCCCTGGGTCGCCCTGCGCGCGGCCGTGCAGCTGTTGCTTGTCTCGTTCCTCGTCGGTTTCGCGCTCTCCCACTGGGCGCTGGCCTTCGCCTTCGTGTTCGTCATGTTCATCGTCGGCGTCCTCACCACGGCGCAGCGCACCGACATCAAGGGGCTCCGGGGGCACCTTGCGGTGGCCGTCGCAATGGCGGCAGGCGCCGTGCCCGTCCTGACGATCATCTTCGCCACCGGCACTGCGCCCCTGACCGGCCCGTCGATCGTGCCGATCGCGGGAATCATGGTGGGCAACATGATGACCGCGCACACGCTGGCGGGCCGCCGGAACTTCGCGGAGCTGCGTAACCGCCACGATGAGTACGAGGCCTGGCTGGCGCTCGGGGTGGAGCGGGGAAGGGCCATCCGCAACGTCGTCTCCCCCACGCTCCATGAGGCGCTCATCCCCTCGCTGGACCAGACCCGGACGGTGGGACTGGTGACGCTGCCCGGCGCCTACATCGGCGTGCTGCTCGGCGGCGGTTCCGCCTGGGACGCCGCCGCGGCCCAACTGCTGGTGCTCGTGGGCATCAACGCCGGCCAGGTGTGCACTGCGGTGGCCGCGCGCTGGCTGTCGACCAGGACGTGGCTCCTGCCGCCGGACCTCGCCGTCAAGCTGCACGCCTGACCGGACGCTTACCGGGTCAGGCTCCGCGGCCGATGCCCCGGGGCAACCTGGACGGGTCCCAGCCAAGGCGACGCTGCGCCTGCTCGAAGGCGAACCGGTCCGTCATCCCGCCCACATAGGCGACGGCGCCGCGCACGAGGTCGTCCCCGTGGTACTCCTGCGGCAAGGCCCGCGGGTTCTCCAGATAGAAGTTCACAAGGTCGCGCAACACGGCCACGACCGTGCTGGACTGCGCCACGGACTCGGGCCGCGTGTAGATCCGTTCGTAGTTGAACCGCCGCAGTTCGGCGAGGGCCTCGGCCGTCGTCGCATCCATGCCGACGGTGCCGGTCTCGCCCGTGGTCACGATCACCGCGTTGATGAACGTGGCCAACTGCTCGCGGCGGGTGGTGCCCACCACGTCACGGATCACGGGAGGCAGGTCCGCGAGGTTGACGATGCCGGCGTATACGGCGTCCTCGAGATCGTGGGCGCAGTATGCGATCCGGTCGGCCCAACTGACGATCTCCCCCTCGATGGTGGAGGGCGCCGGGCGGGACCAGGAATGGTTGCGGATGCCGTCGAGCGTCTCCAACGTCAGGTTGAGGGGTTCGAGCACCACGTCGGCGCCCCAGGGCCCGTGGTCGTAGCCGGTGGCGATGAACTCGTCGAAGGCGTCCTCTGAGGCGTGTCCCCCCGGCCCGTGCCCACAGTCGTGGCCGAGCGCGATCGCGTCCGTCAACGTCACGTTGACGCCGATCCCGCGGGCCATGGCGATGGCGCACTGAGCCACCTCGATGGCGTGCGTGAGGCGCGTGCGCTGGTGATCCGTCGGGTAGACCACCACCTGCGTCTTCCCCGCCAGCCTGCGGAAGGCGGCTGAATGCACGATGCGGTCGCGGTCGCGCTCGAAGCAGGTGCGCATCCGGTCCGGCGCCTCCGCCCGGGCGCGGTTCCCGGCGCCGGACGCGAAGGTCGCCTCCGGCACATAGAGCGCGCGTTCCAGTTCTTCCCGCTGGGCACGCTCACGCGGCGGCCGGGCGCTGATGCGGGCCGACGACGAGCTGTGCGCGGTGATCACGTCGTCGCCGTGGCCGCGCATCGTGTGCGCCCAGAGCTTCGTGCGGGGCAGGATCTCGTTCATCGGCCCCCAGCCTAACGGGCCTGGTGGGCAGCCGACCGATCAGCGCTCGTTGCGCGGCACCCACTGCGACAGCTGGGGGCCGACGTAGACCTGCCGGGGCCGGTAGATCCGCTGCTTGGCGTCGTCGGTGACTTCCTTCCAGTGCGCGATCCACCCTGGCGTGCGTCCGATGGCGAACAGCACGGTGAACATGTCCACCGGGATGCCGATGGCACGCAGGATGATGCCGGAGTAGAAGTCGACGTTCGGGTACAGCCTGCGGGAGGCGAAGTACTCGTCGGTCAGCGCCGCCTGTTCCACCTCCCGGGCGATGTCCAACAGGGGGTCGTCGATGTGCATGGCGTCGAGGAGCTTGTCCGCGGCCTCCTTGAGGATCTTGGCCCGCGGGTCGAAGTTGCGGTAGACCCGATGCCCGAAGCCCATGAGTTTGATGCCGGACTTCTTGTCCTTGGCGCGGTCGACGTACTGCTTGGCCGTCCAGGACCCCTCGTTGATCTGCTCCAACATGTCGATCACGCCCATGTTGGCGCCGCCGTGCAGCGGGCCCCAGAGCGCGTTCACGCCGGCCGAGACGGCCGCGTACAGGTTCGCGCCGGAGGACGCCACCATGCGGACCGTCGACGTGGAGCAGTTCTGCTCGTGGTCCGCGTGCAGGACGAGGAACATGTTGAGCGCGTGGGCCACTTCGGGGGTGGGCTCATAGTCGCGGTACGGCACCGAGAACATCATGTGGAGGAAGTTCTCTGCGTACGGCAGATCGTAGCGGGGGTAGGCGATGGGCTGGCCGACGTGCGACTTGTAGGACGCGGCGGCGATGGTGCGGGTCTTCGCGAGCAGGCTCGCGGCCGCCTCACGGAAACCGTTGCCGGTGGTGAAGCCGTGCTCCGGCATGTCGTGCGCCTGCAGGGCGTTGATCATCGACGACAGGATGCTCATCGGGTGCGCGTTGACCGGGAATCCGTCGAAGTGCTTGCGCATGTCGCGGTGCAGCGCGGAGTTCTCCGTGAGCAGCGATCGGAAGTTGGCGCGTTCGTCCTCGTCGGGGAGTTCGCCGAAGATCAGCAGTTCGGCGGTCTCGATGAAGCTCGAGCGCTCGGCCAGGTCTTCGATCGGCACGCCGCGGTAACGCAGGATGCCCTTCTCCCCGTCGATGAAGGTGATGGCCGACTGCGCCGAGCCGGTGTTCGCGTACCCCGGGTCCAGGGTGATGAGGCCGGTGTCCTGCCTGAGGTGCGCGATGTCGATCGCGCGCTCGCCCTCTGTGCCGGTGACGATCGGCAGCCGGTGCTCGGCACCGTCGATCGTGATGGTGGCGTACTCCTGCATGGGCACCTCCATGTCCAGAGCCCCCTGGAGGAGGGCTGGGTGCGTCAAACCTACAGACGACGCCCGTGCGGGCTCACCGGGGGTGGGACTAACCGCCTGAAACGTCCAGTTCCGCCTCGGACAGATCCAGGTCGCAACCCGAGGTGTCGTCGTACCAGCCGTGCGGGAGCACGACCTTGCCCCGGGGTGATCCCTGGCGCCCACGCGGGGTGCCGAGTTCGGCCACCGGGAACTCCGCACCGGCGTCCAGCATCCCGACCAGTTCTTCGAGTTCTGCCATCGAGGACACCATGGCGAACCGGCGGCGCAGCTCGCCCACCGGATAGCCCTTGAAGTACCACGCCATGTGCTTGCGCAGATCGACGATGCCGCGGGGACCCATCACCCGCGTGAGCAGTTCGGCGTGCCGCAGGAGCATCTGACCCACCTCGCCCAACGAGGGACGCAGGCGCTGGCCCTCGCCGCGGAACGCGGCCGCCAGGTCGCCGAAGAGCCAGGGCCGCCCCAGGCAGCCGCGGCCGATGACCACGCCGTCGCAGCCTGTCTCGGCCATCATGCGCAGGGCGTCCTCGGCCTCCCAGATGTCGCCGTTGCCCAGTACGGGGATGTCGACCTCGTCGACGAGTTCCTTGATCCGGGCCCAGTCCGCCTCGCCCGAGTACGCCTGCTGCACCGTGCGCCCATGCAGGGCGATGGCGGCCGCGCCCTCTTCCTGCGCGATGCGGCCGGCGTCGAGGAAGGTCTCGTGCTCCTCGTCGATGCCGATGCGCGTCTTGATGGTCACCGGCACGCCGAACTCGTCCGCTGCCCTGACTGTTTCGCGGACGATGGCGCGGAGGCGGTCGCGCTTGTAGGGCAGCACTCCGCCGCCGCCCTTGCGGGTCACCTTGGGCACGGGGCAGCCGAAGTTGAGGTCGATGTGGTCCACGCTGTGCTCGCGGATCAGGACGCGCGCGGCACCGGCCATGGCGTCTGCGTCCACCCCGTAGAGCTGAACGGAGCGCGTGGTCTCCCCGGGGTCGAACTGCAGCATGTCGCGGGTCTTCTGGTCACCGACGACCAGGCCGCGGGAGGTGATCATCTCGCAGACGTACAGGCCCGCGCCCTGTTCCCGGCACAGTTGCCGGTAGGCCGCGTTGGTCACACCGGCCATCGGCGCCAGCACCACCGGCAACTCGACGACGACGGCGTCGGGGTTGCTGGGCGCATGCAGGCGGAGGGGTGCGGCGTTGACGGTCATGTGGTTGGGGTCCTCGGGATCGGCGACAGACCAGTCTAACCGTGCCCCTCCGGTCTGCCGAAAAGTCAGAGGCCCCTGGGTACGTTCTCGCCCAGTTCATCGGGCGGTAGGTACGCGCTGGGCTCGTCCAGGGCCCGCGACAGCAGTGGCGTGAGCAGCATCTTGGCGTCGAAACCGTTGAAGGAGCGGCGGTAGGCGCCCACCGACTCCCACCGCGAGACCAGTGCCCACAACTCAGGTTCGTCGAGGTTCTGCACCAGGTCCATGCTGAGGCAGCCAGGCCGCTGGGACCACCACTCGACGGCGCCGGCGGCGTCCGCGGCAAAGGACGGGCCGGGTGACGAGAAGCGACTGATGGCGAGCATGCTGCCACCGTACCGTTTGACTCACCGCCCACCGCTGTTGATAATGGTTCTCATGAACGTGAAGCTCCGCGCCTCCCTGGCTGTCGCCGCAGCCACCACCCTCGTCCTCACCGCCTGCGGTTCCCCTTCCTCCGGGAGTACCGGCGGTGAGGGCCCCACTGTGATCGCCGCGTTCTACCCGTTGCAGTGGGCGACGGAGCAGGTGCTGGGCGAGGCCGAAGGCACCGTCGAGGTGCTCACCAAGCCGGGTGGCGAGGCCCACGGCCTCGAACTCACGCCGCGCCAGATCGCCTCGCTGACCGAGTCCGACGTCGTGGTGTACCTCGAGGGATTCCAGCCCGAGGTCGACACCGCCGTCGCGCAGACAGGGAGCGAACGGGCACTCGACGTGACCGACGTGATCGAACTGGCCCCCATCGCCGAAGCCCATGGCCACGATGAGGCCGAGGACGAGCACGGCGACCTCGACCCCCACTTCTGGCTCGATCCCGAGCGGATGGGCACCGTCGTCGAGGCCATCGCCGAGCGCCTCGCCGAAGCATCCCCCGAACAGGCCGACACCTATCGGGCCAACGCAGCGTCCGCCGTCGAAGAACTGAAGGCCCTCGACGAGGAGTACTCGACAGGCCTGAGCGAGTGCGTTCGCCGTGAATTCATCACCACCCACGCGGCGTTCAACTACCTGGCCGAACGCTACGACCTCGAGGAGATCGGCATCTCGGGGATCAACCCCGACGGCGAGCCCTCCCCCGCACGGATCGCGGAGGTCCATGAGGAGGCGAAGCGGCACGGCGTGACCACCATCTTCTTCGAGACCCTCACCTCGGATGCCATGGCGAAGTCGATCTCCGGCGACCTCGGGTTGAAGACCGCCGTGCTGGATCCCCTCGAAGGCGTCACTGAGGAATCACCGGGCGACGACTACCCTTCCATCATGCGCGCCAATCTGGAGGCGCTGAGGAGTGCCAATGACTGCAACTGACCCTCTCGACGCACGGGGGCTCTTCGTCTCGATGGGCGGCATGCCCATCCTGCGGGACGTGAACATCCACGTGGACAGCGGCGAGGCCGTCGCGCTGCTCGGCGGCAACGGCTCCGGCAAATCCACCCTGGTCAAGACCCTGCTGGGTCTGGTCCCCTACCAGGAAGGCTCCGTCGAACTCTTCGGCGAGCACCTCCCCGGTTTCCGCGACTGGTGGCGCGTCGGCTACGTGCCGCAACACTCGGCCATCAGCGTCCCCAACGCCACGGTGCGCGAGATCGCCGCTTCCGGCAGGCTGGCGCACCGTCGGCCCTTCCAATGGTTGACGCGCAAGGACAAGGCGGCACTCGACGAGGCGCTGGAACTCGTGGGTCTGCAAGAACGGATGCACTGGCCGTTCGGATCGTTGTCGGGGGGCCAGAAGCAACGGGTCCTCATTGCCCGCGCCCTGGCATCTCATCCGGATCTGCTGGTGATGGACGAACCCCTCGCAGGTGTCGACCTCCACAGCCAGTCCGGCATGGCCTCGTTGCTGAGCCGCCTGCGCGACGACGGCTTGGCGCTCCTGGTGGTCCTGCACGAACGCGGCTACATGGAGCCCATCCTCAGCCGCTCCGTGACGCTCTGCGACGGCCGCGTCGTGGACGACGAACACCCGTCGGCCGCTGAATGCGCGCCAGACCTGGCCCCCGCCTCGGTGTTCGGCGTCGAGGACCCCCTGTCAGGAGTGCTCGCATGATCGACATCCTCTCGCTGCCGTTCATGCAGCGCGCGCTCGTCGCCGCCATGCTGAGCGGCCTCATCGCGCCCGCGATCGGCACCTTCATCGTGCAGCGCAAGATGAGCCTCCTGGGCGACGGGCTCGGCCACGTCGCCATCATGGGCGTGGGCCTCGCGCTCATGACCGGGAGCGCTCCCCTGCCCATCGCCGTGGTCACCTGCGTCATCGGTGCGATCGTCGTCGAACTGCTACGCCAGCACGGCAAGGCGTCGGGTGACCTGGCGCTGGCCATCCTGTTCTACGGCGGCCTCGCCTCCGGCGTGCTGATGGCCGGCATCGCCGGTCAGGGCGCCGCCGGCCTCTCGGGCTTCCTCTTCGGCTCGCTCACGTCCGTCAGCCAGACGGAGATCTACGTCATCATCGCGCTCGCGGTGCTCATCCTTGGCATCACCATCACGCTGGCCCCCCGGCTATTCGCCGTGTCGGTCGACGAGAACTACGCCCAGGTGCTCGGCATCAGGGTGAAGTGGCTGAACCTGCTCGTGGTGGTCCTCGCCGCCGTCACCGTGACGGTCTCGATGCGCACCGTCGGGCTCCTCCTCATCAGCGCCCTGATGGTCATCCCCGTGGCCACGGCCCAGCAGTCGTTCGTGGGCTTCACCGCCTCCTTCTTCGGCGCGATGGGCATCGGCGCACTGGCTGCGGTGGGCGGCACCGTTGGTTCGTTCTACCTGGACACCGCCACCGGCGCCACCATCGTCGTGACCTCGATCGCTCTGCTGGGCGTGTCATGGCTCGTGGGAGGCAAGCTCAAACGGTCCAGCCGCTTCATCCCCTACGTCGAGGACCACGGCCAGCACCCGCACGAGAAGGCCGAGAACCACGACGACCGCCATGCCCGCCAGCCGGGCGTCCAGGTGATCCAGCATGGCGACCACCTGGACTTCGTCCACGACGGCCACCGCCACGCCCGCCACGGAGACCACTATGACGAGCACTGACGCCCCCCGCGCCGGCACCCGCCAGACCTGGCAGCGCGCCGCGGTGCGCGACCTGATGGAGCGCGTCGAGGAGTTCCGCACCGCTCAACAGGTGCACGACCTCCTCCGCGACGACGGCGCCAAGGTGGGCCTGGCCACCGTGTACCGGGCGTTGCAGTCGATGGCGGACGCCGACGAGGTGGACGTGCTGCGCACCCCCGAGGGCGAACTGGCCTACCGGGCCTGCTCCTCCGGTCACCACCACCACCTGGTGTGCCGCTCCTGCGGCCACTCGGTGGAGATCCAGGCCGACGAGGTGGAGGAGTGGGCGGCGCTGATGGCGCGCAAGCACGGCTTCACCGACGCCGGGCACGAACTGGAGATATTCGGCCTCTGCCGCGACTGTTCCTAGCCCCCGGCAGAGGCGAGGATCTCCTCGATCACGACGGCGACCCCGTCGTCGTCGTTGCTCAAGGTCACGTGGTCTGCAGCGGTGCGGGCCTCGGGCTCGCCGTTGGCCATGGCCACCCCCAGCCCGGCCCAGCGCAACATCTCCAGGTCGTTGATGTTGTCGCCGAAGACGACGACGTCGCTGCGGTCGATCCCCCGTGCTGCGCAGTAGCGCTCCAACGCGCTGGCCTTCGTCACGCCGTCGGGCCCTACCTCGAGGAAGGGAGCACCCGACGTCGTCGGGTGGCAGCCGGGCACCCGGAGGGCGCGTGCGGCGGCGAGCAGGTGGTCGGGCAGGATCGCGTCGTCACGCACCACCAACTTCAGTGAGGCCTCGGCCAGCACCTCCTCGCGTGGGCCGTACCAGTGGCGAACCGGCCACCGCGTCTCCCAGGCGCCGAGATCCTGGAGCCCCGGGTAGCCCTCTTCGGCCATGTACGAGTCGCCTGCCGAACGAACCGACACCAGCTTGATGCCCGGGAACAGCTCCAGCAGCCGGTCAGCGATCTCCCGCTGGGAGGAGAGTTCCATCGTCTCCTCGAAGTGCACCTCGCGTGAGTTGAGGTTCATCGCCACCGCCCCGTTGGAGCCGATCGCGTCACCGTCGAGGGCAGTGCCCTGGACGATGGCAGCGATGGAGTAGGGCTGTCGCCCCGAGATCGCGATCACCTCGAGGCCTGCGTCCTTGGCCGCGCGGAAAGCGGCGCGGGTCCGCTCGGAGATCTGGTGCGCCGTCGTGATCAGGGTGCCGTCGACGTCGGTCGCCAGGAGTCGTGCCATGGCCCAGACCCTACCGTTCGAAATACGGCAACGATCTGAGCGCACGGTCAAGGTGCCAGGTGGCGTACGCGACCACCATGCCGTCCACACTCTTGGCGGTGCCCACGTCCGTGGCCGTGGCCGTGGCCCAGTCGCCCGCGAGCAGCGCGCCCAGGTGGACGGCCGCCCCTTCCTCCAAGGGTGCTGAGCCGGACGTCCGGCACGCGGTGCACACGGCCCCGCCGCTCTGGGGCGAGAACCAGCGCACCTCGGCGTTGTCGCAGCCGGCGCAGCGCACCGTCGAGACGGCGTAACCGGCCACCGCGAGGGACCGGAGCAGATAGGAGTCCACCACCAGGGGATACGGCCGCTGGGGGTCTTCCAGCGCCCTCAGGGCACCGGCCAGCAGCCGGTACTGCTGGACGGCTGGGCTACCCTCTTCGGACACGAGCCGGTCAGCGGTCTCGACAAGGACCTCGGCCGCCGTGAAGCGCGAGTAGTCAGCCGCGAGCCTGCTGACGTGCATCGCCTCGACCTGGGTCACCACCTCCAGCGAGCCGCGGCCCTCCGCGAACTGGATGTCCACCTGGCAGTAGGGCTCCAACCGGCCACCGAAGCGGCTCGACGTCTTCCGGATGCCCTTGGCCACCGCCCGGATCTTGCCGTTGCGGCGCGTGAGGAACGTGATGATGCGGTCGGCCTCACCAAGCTGGTGGGTCCGCAGCACCACTGCTTCGTCACGGTAGGTGGGCACACCACGATGATAGGCCGGTAGTCTCGTGCCCGTGCCCGAGCCCCGCCGTCGCCCCACCCCGCATCCCAGCGGTGCCACCCCACCACAGCTGCCGAAGCAGGCCCTCCCCCGCCACGTCGCGATCGTGATGGACGGCAACGGCCGCTGGGCGAAGCAGCGCGGGCTGAAACGCACCGAGGGCCACGCGATGGGCGAGGCGTCGCTGCTGGACGTGATCCACGGCGCCATCGAGATCGGCATCCCGTACCTGTCGGCCTACGCGTTCTCCACGGAGAACTGGAAGCGCTCCCCCGACGAGGTGCGCTACCTGATGGGCTTCAACCGCGACGTCATCCACCGTCGTCGAGACGAGTTGAACGAGTTGGGGGTGCGCATCCGCTGGGCGGGGCGGCGCCCCCGGCTGTGGGGATCGGTCGTCAAAGAACTCGAGGTCGCCGAGGAGATGAGCCGGCACAACACGACGCTGACGCTGCAGTTCTGCGTCAACTACGGTGGCCGGGCCGAGATCGTCGACGCCGCCCGCGAGATCGCACGGCTGGCCCGGGACGGGAAGCTCGACCCCGACAGGCTCACCGAGGACCGGTTCCAGAAGTTCCTGGACGAGCCGGAGATCCCGGACGTCGACCTGTTCCTGCGCTCCTCCGGCGAGCAGCGGATCTCGAACTTCCTGTTGTGGCAGTCGGCCTACGCCGAGTTCATCTTCCTGGACCGTCTCTGGCCGGATTTCAGCCGCCGCGACCTCTGGGCCGCCGTCGAGCAGTACGTCTCCCGCGACCGGCGGTTCGGCAGCGCCTGAGCCTCACTCGAAGTCCGGGGGGAACTCCCTCGGGAGAGGGCGGAGCAACTGCCGGCGCAGCTCGATGACCTTCTTGGCATGCTCGTCCAGCGCGATGTCGCCGAGCAGCTTCGGCTCCCAGGACGGCACGGGCCGCTTGCGGCCCTCCGCGTCCACTCCGCAGTACACGAACGTGCAGTGTGTGGTCTCGCGCAGCTCACGGGTGCGGGGGTCGCCGGACCGCACGGAGATCGACACGTGCATGCTGGTGTTGCCGGTGTGGATGAGCCTGGCGTCGACCTCCACGAGGTCGCCGATGAACATCGGCCGGTAGAACCGGACGCCGCCGGCGTACACCGACGCCACCGGGCCGGCGTGCCAGCGCTCCGCCACGACGCGGGCCGCGGTGTCGATCCAGGCCATCACGTAGCCGCCGTGCACCTTGCCACCCCAGTTCACATCTGTGGGAGCGGCGAGGAAGCGCAGCGTCTCGCGGCAGACCTCGGTCTCGTCGCTGTAGATCTGGGCGCGCATGTCGGCCTCGATGGCCCGTCGTGCCGCGTTGAGTTCGACGGCGCGGGCGTGCTGCTCGAGCTCCCAGTCGTCCTGGGGGAAGAACTTCGGCACGGGCACCGGCTTGTCATTCTCCATCGCCACGAACTGCAGGATGCACTGGGTGTTGAGCACCCGTTCCGCCGAGCGGGGGTCGCCGCTGGTGACGGTGCACACGATCTGCATCGACGTGGTGCCGGTGTAGACCACGCGCGCCTGCACGACGACGAGGTCGCCCACGCGGATGGGCTTCACGAAGTGGGTGTTGCCGACGTAGCCGGTGACGGCGAAGGTGCCCGCCCACCCGACGGCCGCGGCATAGCCGGCCTTGTCGATCCATTCGAGCACCTTGCCGGCGTCCATCGCGCCGCGCACGTTGGCGTCGAACGGCTCCGCCAGGAAGCGCAGCGTCACACCGCGTCGTTGGTCATTCATCGGCACTCCTTGTCCCGACGCTGAGCCTAGCCCTCTTCGCTCAGCCGAACCGCGCGAATTCCGTGGTGCGGACAACCGCGACCCCGACGGCGTCGCTGGCGGCCAGATCCACCTCGGCAGCGATCCGCCAGTCGTGGTTGCCGTCGGGGTCATGGATGACCTGGGTCACCTTCCAGACGTCCTTGCCCTTCTCCAGCCGGAAGAGGTCCGGCCCGCGGGCGTCGCCGTCGAGCAGCACGTCGTCGTAGTCGTCCCAGTAGAGGGCGAGGGCCTCGTCCCAGTCGTCGCGGCTCATCAGGACCGGCATGGGGGGCTCCGTCAGTGCGGCGGCGGACTCGTCGAGGCTGCCCAGCCCCTCCCAGTTGTCTGCGGCGACCAACTCGACCCGCCGGAACATCGCCGTGCGGATCATCGCGGTGAACGCGCGCTCATTGCCCGTCACCGGACGGGGCGGGGGCGGTGGCGCACCCTGGGCGGCCAGAGCGGCCGCGGCGGCCACCTTGTCGGGGTCCGTGAGGGATTCCCATTCGTCGAGCAGCGACGAGTCCGTCTGGCGCACCGTCTCCCCCAGCCACTCAACGAGGTCGTCGAACTGCTCGGTGCGGTACTCGTCAGGCACGGTGTGGCGGAGGATCCGGTAGGCATCCGTGAGGTAGCGCAGTACCGTGCCCTCGCTGCGCTGCAGCTTGTAAACGGAGATGAGCTGGGTGAAGTTCATCGCCCGCTCCCACATGTCGCGCACCACGGACTTGGGCGAAAGCCCCGTCGGGTCGACCCAGGGGTGGGCGCCGGCGTACAGCTCGAAGGCGGCCTCCAGGAGTTCGGCCAGCGGCTTGGGCCAGGTCACCTCCTCCAGGAGTTCCATGCGCTGGTCGTACTCGATGCCGTCGGCCTTCATCTGCGCGATGGCCTCGCCGCGGGCGACGTGCTGCTGCCCGAGCAGCACGTGGAACGGGTCCTCCAACACCGCCTCCATCACGGAGACGACATCCAGGTGGTAGGTGGGGGAATCCGGGTCGAGGAGTTCCAGCGAGGCGACGGCGAACGGTGCCAGCGGCTGGTTCAGCGCGAAGTTCTCGCTGACACCCTCCCCCAGCTCGCACCAATTACCCGTCGCGTCTGGCTCGGCGCGCTTGACGAGCACGCCGGAGTTCAGCAGGCCCTTCGTCAGCACCAGGGCACGACGGCGGAGGGCCTTCTTGCGCTCGCGCCCCTCATGGCTGGACTCGATGAGGTGCACCATCGCCTCGTACCCGTTCCCCGGTCGCTGTGCGATGTTGAGGATGGTCGAATGGGTGACCTGCATGCGGGAGACGAGGTTCTCCGGCTCCGCCACGATGATCTTCTCGTAGACCTCGTCGTTCCAGCCGACGAAACCCTCAGGCGGCTTGCGGCGCACGACCCTGCGCCGCTTCTTCTCGTCGTCGCCCGCCTTGGCGAGCGCGCGCTCGTTCTCGATGACGTGCTCAGGCGCCTGGACGACGACGAACCCGACGGTGTCGAAACCGGCCCGGCCCGCGCGCCCCGCGATCTGGTGGAACTCGCGTGAGCGCAGCCTGCGGACGCGGTTGCCGTCGTATTTGCTCAACCCGGTGAACAGGACGGTGCGGATGGGCACGTTGATGCCGACGCCGAGGGTGTCGGTGCCGCAGATGACCTTGAGCAGGCCGGTCTGGGCCAGTTGCTCCACGAGGCGGCGGTACTTGGGCAGCATGCCTGCGTGGTGCACTCCGATCCCGCGCCTGACCAGCCCGGACAGGATCTTCCCGAAGCCGGGCCCGAACCGGAAGGCCCCGATCTCCTCCTGGATGCGTTCCGCGTCGTGCTTGGTGATGAAGTTGAGGCTGAGCAGGCCCTGGGCCCGTTCCAGCGCATCGGCCTGTGTGAAGTGGACGATGTACACGGGCGCCTTCTGCTCGTGCACCAGGTCTGTGACCTTCTCCTGCATGGGCGTCAGCGACCATTCGAAGATGAGGGGGACGGGGCGCTCTGCATCATCGATGATGCTGGTGCTGCGACCGGACCGCTCGGAGAGCTGCTCCATGAGCCGGTCCACGTCGCCAAGCGTGGCGCTCATCAGCAGGAACTGCGCCTGCGGCAGCTCCAGCAGCGGCACCTGCCAGGCCCATCCGCGGTCCGGCTCCGAGTAGAAGTGGAACTCGTCTGCGATGACCAGGCCGACGTCGGCGTTCCTGCCCTCACGCAGCGCGATGTTGGCCAGCACCTCAGCCGTGCAGCAGATGATGGGGGCGTCGGCGTTGACGGACGCGTCGCCGGTGACCATGCCGACGTTGTCTGCTCCGAAGACCTGGCACAGGGCGAAGAACTTCTCGCTCACCAGCGCCTTGATGGGCGCTGTGTAGAAGCTCACCCTGTCGGTGTTCAGCGCGGCGAAGTGCGCCGCGATCGCCACCAGCGATTTCCCCGAACCGGTGGGCGTGGCGAGGATGAGGTTGTTGCCGGAGAACAACTCGATCGCCGATTCCTCCTGATGCGGATACAGCGAGATGGACTGGCTCTCGGCCCAGGCCGTGAAGTGCTCGTAGAGGGAGTCGGCGTCACCGGCTACAGGGTCGGTGAGTTTCGGCATGCGTGCCAACCTACCCGATGCTCACCCTGTCCAGCTGCGCGAGGCCCGCGAACCTCGGGGGTTCGCGGGCCTCACAAGCGTCAGCGGGCGGAGCGGTTGAGGGCGCTCAGGATCGCCTTCATCGAGGCGCTCGTGATCGAGGGGTCGATCCCGACGCCCCACAGCACCTCGGCGTCGTCACCCTCGCCGATCTCGCACTCGACGTACGCGGCGGCCTGGGCGTCGCCGCCCGAATCCAGGGCGTGCTCGGTGTAGTCCAGCACCCGCACGTGGGCGCCGGCCTCCACCAGACCATCGACGAACGCCGACACCGGGCCGTTGCCCTCGCCGGTGATCTCGACGGCGGTCCGGCCGGGGCCGTCCACCGTTGCGTGCACGACGAAGCTGCCGTTGCTCGACGTGGTGCCGGCGCTGGTCAGCCGCCACGGGCCCTCTCCGAGGTACTCGGACATGAAGATGTCGAAGATCTCCTGCGGGGTGACCTCGCTGCCGGTGGCCTCAGTGTGCTGTTGAACGGCGCGGCTGAACTCGATCTGCAGGCGACGCGGGAGGTCCAGCTTGAACTCGGACTTCATCAGGTAGGCCATGCCGCCCTTGCCCGACTGCGAGTTGACGCGGATGACCGCCTCATAGGTGCGGCCCACATCATGCGGGTCGATCGGCAGGTACGGCGCCTCCCATGGCATCTCCGTGACCTCTTTGCCGGCTTCGTCGGCCAGGTTCTCGAGGTGCTCCAGGCCCTTCTTGATGGCGTCCTGGTGGGAGCCGGAGAACGCGGTGTAGACCAAGTCACCCGCGTAGGGGTGCCGCGGGTGCACCGGCAGGCCGGTGCAGTACTCGACGGTGCGCCGGACATGGTCGATGTCGTGCAGGTCCAGTTCCGGGTCCACGCCCTGCGTGTACAGGTTCAGGGCCAGCGTGACCAGGTCGACGTTGCCCGTGCGCTCGCCGTGGCCGAACAGGCAGCCCTCGACGCGGTCGGCGCCCGCCATCTGGCCGAGCTCCGCGGCGGCGACGGCCGTGCCGCGGTCGTTGTGCGGGTGCAGCGAGACGGCCACGTGCTCACGGTTCTTCACGTTGCGGATGAAGTACTCGATCTGGTCCGCGTACGTGTTGGGCGTGGACCGCTCGACGGTGGCCGGCAGGTTGAAGATGATCTCGCGACCCTCTCCGGGCTGCCAGACGTCCGCCACGTTGTTGCAGACCTCGACGGCGAAGTCGGTGGGCGTCTGGGTGAAGATCTCCGGCGAGTACTGGTAGCCGAACTGCACGTCGCGCAGGTACTTGTCGGCGTACTTCATCACCATCCCGGTACCGCGCCGCGCCATCTCCACGCATTCCTCTTCGGACATGCGGAAGACCACGTTGCGGAACAGTTCCGCGGTGGCGTTGTACATGTGGATGGTGGCGCGGTTGGCGCCGACCAGCGATTCAGCGGTGCGGCTGATGAGATCCTCGCGCGCCTGGGTCAGCACCGAGATGGTCACGTCCTCGGGCACGCGGTCCTCTTCGATGAGTTGCCGCACGAAGTCGAAATCCGTCTGGGAGGCCGACGGGAAACCGATCTCGATCTCCTTGTAGCCGATCTCGACCAGCAGTTCGAACATGCGCATCTTGCGCGAGGGTGTCATCGGGTCGATGAGGGCCTGGTTGCCGTCACGCAGATCCGTGGACAGCCAGCGGGGCGCCTTGTCGATCCTCTTGGACGGCCAGGTGCGGTCCGGTACGTCGACCGGCACGAAGGGGGTGTAGCGGTGCACCGGCATGCCCGTGGGCTGCTGAACAGGCTTGGGCTGCTTGCGGTGGTTGATCTCAATCATTGAAACTCTCCTGGGCTGGGGTTCAGGTGCCAGACACGACGAAGCACCGCAGCGAGGAGATCCGGCTCAGAAATTCTGGGCCTCGCTGCGGCAGCCAAGGAGGAGGGTCTGCCATGCCACGAGCGTCACAATAGCACTCCCCTGCCACAGATCAGAGAGCTTCCATTCCGCGAGTGGGACCATCCGTCACTGCACGTCGCGACGCCGGAACCCGGCGAAGCCGATTGCCAGCAACACCATCAGCACAGCGCCCAGACCCACCAGCGAGCCCCAGCCCGGATCGTCGGCCACCACGTTGGGCACGTGATAGAGCGGGCTCACCGCCATGGCCCAGTCCGGGAAGTCGAAGGTGGGTCCCAGCAGCGTGATGCCGAACGTCGCCACAATGACTGCCCAGCCGGCCATCCTGGCGGCGGGACGGGCACCCACCGCAGCGACGGAGACAGCGACCATGAGCCACACCGCCGGCACGCTGACCAGAGCCTGCAGGAGCACGTCTGCGAAGGCGATGCCGCCGTCCCCGGCCGACGCCACCAGCCCGAGGCCCGTCCCTGCCACCATGGTCGCGAGAGCGCTGACGCCCAGCGCGACGGCGACCGGACCGGCCAGGAAACGCCAGCGGGTCACCGCCCCCGCCAGCAACGGTTCGACGCGATCCTCCATCTCCTCCACATAGACCCGCATTATCACCTGGGCACCCACGATGGCGGCGAGGATGCCGATGAGGTTGAGGATCGTCACCACGAAGGCGAAGCTGAGCTGCTCCACGTCGAGAGCCCCCGCCGCGATGAACTTCGCCATGGCCGGGTTCTCACCGATCACCTCGTCCACGGAGGACACGAGACTTCCCCACACCGAACCCAGGGAGCCGAGCGCCAGGAGCCAGACGATCAGCGGCGTCCGGTGGAGGCGCAGTGTCAGGTTGTCGACGGTGAGCCTCGGGGCGGAGGCCCTTCCGGGCCGCTGCGCCACGATGCCGAGGCCCAGGTCCCGGCGGTCCTGCAGGACCATCGCCACCGCCAGCAGCACCGCCGTCAACGCGAGGGCCGCCAGGAGCGGTAACGGGTCGTTGTCGGTGGACGGGCGGGTCAGCGCGAGCCAGCCGAACGGCGTCAACCACTCGGTCCAGTCGCCCGCCCCGCTCATACCGAGGTAGCCCCGCAGCACGTAGGCGCCGCCCAGCACGGCAATGGCGATGGTGCTGGCGGTGCGGGCGTCGCCGCCCAGTTGCGCCGCGACCGCCCCCACCCCGGCGAACATCAGCGCCGAGGCCGAGAACGTCGCCGACAGCAGGAGCGTGGGCACCACGTCACCGCCTGAGGCCCAGGTGAGGAGGAAGCAGACCACGAAGAGCAGCACCGACGCCACGCCGGCGATGCCCACCGCCACCGCGAGTCTCGCCCGGCGCGTGATGACACCCGATGCGATCAGCTCTGCCCGTCCGGAGTCCTCGTCCGCGCGGCTGTTGCGCACCACGATCAGGATCGCCATCAGGCCGGCGAAGAACGCCCCCAGTCCTCCCGCGCGCCACGCGTTGAAGCCATCGTTGGTCAAGAGGTCCCGAGCCTGTCCGAAGATGAGCTCCAACGCGGGATTGGCCCCCACCGCGGTGGCCAGTGCCACGCGGTCCGGCTCGTCCGGGAAGACCCAGCGGTAACCCAGGATCGAGGTGGCCGAGAGCACCGAGATCAACATCACCCAGGGTGCGAAGTTGTGGGCGTCCTGCCTCAGCGACACCTTCAGCAGCGGACGCGCCCCGGTCAGGGCCCCGTTCATGCCAGGGACTCCCCGTAGTGGCTCAGGAACAGGTCCTCCAACGAGGCCGGCGACACTTTCAGCGCCGTGATCCCCAGTCCCAGGAGCATCGCCATCGCGTCATTGAGGTCGGCAGGCTCGACGGTGGCCGACATCCGCCCGTGCTCGTCCAGGCGCAATTCGTGCAGGATCGGCACCGCCGCGAGGTTCGCGTGCCTGCTGGCCAGGGTGGCGGTGATCGTCACCCGGTTCAGGCCCTGCAACTGGTCCAGCGTGCCGGTCTGCACCACGCGGCCCTGCCGGATGATGCTCACCCGGTCTGCCAGCGCCTCGACCTCGCTGAGGATGTGGCTGGACAGCAGGACCGTGCGTCCCTGGTCCTTGAGTGCCTGGATCTCGTCCTGGAAGACCGCCTCCATCAGTGGGTCCAGTCCGGAGGTCGGCTCGTCGAGGATGAGGAGTTCGACGTCGGCCGCGAGCGCCGCGACGATGGCCACCTTCTGGCGGTTGCCCTTCGAGTACTGGCGCCCCCGCTTCGTGGGGTCGAGTTCGAACCGCTCCAGCAGCGTCTGCCTCCGCGTCGGGTCGATGCCGCCCCGCAGGTTGCCCAGCAGGTCGATTGCCTCCCCACCGGTCAGCGCGGGCCAGAGCGAGACGTCTCCGGGGACGTAGGCGAGTCGCCGATGGAGGGAGATCACGTCGCGCCAGGGGTCTCCCCCGAGCAGTTCGACATGCCCCCCGTCGGAGGCGAGCAGGCCCAGCAGCACGCGGATGGTGGTGGACTTGCCTGAACCGTTGGGCCCGAGGAAGCCGTGGACCTCACCGCGACGGACCTCGAGATCGAGGCCGTCCAGCGCAGTGAAGGCACCGAAGCGTTTGATGAGGCCTTCAATGCGGATAGCAGCATCCCCGTGACTCATGCGGTGTCCTCCCAGGTGGCCGTCGCCGGCTCAATGCCGAGCTTAGGGTCAGGCGATCCGGCCCGTGCCGCCCATGAAAAACCGCCCCCGCCGGACGATCGATCCGGCGGGGGCGGTGCCTTTGTGGGCGATGGCTACTTCACGGAACCGGCGGTGAGGCCGCCGATGAGCCTCTTCTCGATGAAGGAGAACAGGATGATCACCGGAACGATGGCGACCAGCGCAACGGTGAAGAGGTACTGCCAGTCCTGGACATAGAGACCGAGGAAGCGTGGCATCGACACCGTCAACGGCTGGAGGTCGTTCTGCCGGACCAGGATGAGGGCCGCGGCGAACTCGTTCCACGAGTTGACGAAGACGAAGACGATGGCCGTCACGATGCCGGGCCAGACCAGCGGCAGCGAGATGCGGAACATGGTCTGGAGCCTGCCGAGCCCGTCGATGAGGGCGGCCTCGTCGACCTCCTTGGGCACCGAGGCGAAGAAGGCCTGCATGATCCAGATGGCGAACGACAGGTTGAACGCGCCGTTGATCAGGATCAGCGCCCCCCAGACCGCGTAGCCGGACCAGCCCTTGAACTCCTGGAAGAGGCCGACGGCCAGCACTGTGGGCTGCAGCATCTGCGTGCACAACACGAGGAGGAGGAACACCATGCGACCCGGGAAACGGAAACGTGCGATGTAGTAGGCGGCCGGGGTGGCCACCAGGAGCACCAGGAGGGTGGCGCCGAGGGCGATCACCGTGGTGGACAGCAGCGACGAGGCGGGGTTGACCGACGAGGACCACACGTCGATGTAGTTCTGCCACCGCGGCTCCTCCGGGAAGTACACCGGCGGGATGTCGGTGACCTCGAGCCGTGTCTTCAGCGACGTGATGAACATCAGCGCATAGGGGAACCCGAAGAAGAGCACCACGAGGATGGAGCCGATGACGATTCCGACGAGGTTCGGCTTCTTGTTGATGCCGCCGCGGATGTGTTCAGACTTGACCTTCGCCATGGCTCAGGCCACCTCCTTCGTGGGCTGCACGATGATCAGGTAGACCGCGATGATGACGAGGCAGAACAGGAAGTTCAGCACCGAGAGGGCCGACGAGACGCCGGGGCCGAGGGCGGACTGGTACTCGTACATGAGCGTGGTGGTGATGTGGCCGTTGTGGTAGCCGGGGGTCTCCTGCAGGATCCGGAGGATCGGCAGCGAGTTGAAGACGTTGATGATGTTGATGAGCGCGGCCACCGCGATGGCGGGACGCAGCAGCGGCAGCACGATGTGCCAGTAACGCTGGGCCGAATGGGCGCCGTCGACGTGGGCGGCCTCGAGGACATCCGTGGGGACGGCCTGCAGGCCCGCGAGGATGGTGTACGTCGTGAACGGCAGCGAGACATAGATGGCCACGAAGACAGCCACCCAGAACGCAGAGCTGGGGTCCTTCGTGAAGGCCCGTGCTGTTTCGAGGATGCCGGTATCGACCAGGAGACGGTTGAACAGGCCGACGTTCTGCTGCAGCCCGTAGCGGAAGACGGTGGCCGTCATGACGACCGAGCAGGCCCACGGGAGGATGATGAACAGGCGCAGCAGCTTGCGGCCGCGGAAGGGCTTGTTCAGGAACTGCGCGAGGACGAGGCTCAACAGCACGGTGATGACCACCACGACCACAACCCAGACGACCGTGTTGGCCATGATCCGGCCGATCGGCACACCCGGGAACGTCAGGGCTCCGGCCTTACCGATGTAGTTGTCGAGGCCGACGGGGTCTGGGCTGCGCTGGATGCCCTTGTTGTTGTACTTGAAGAACGAGGTGTAGATCATCAGCGCGGCCGGGTACAGCACGACCCCGACGATCAGGATCAGGGTGGGCAGCAGCCAGGGAAGCGCACGCAGCGTCTCCCAGCCTCCGGAAATCTTCCGCTTCTTTACCTGCTCCACCATTTGGGGGGTGGCTGTCAACGACACCGCTGTCGTCCCTTCTCGTGATTGTGGGTGGTGTTCGCGTGACGCGGGGTGGCCCGGGGATTCCCGTGCCACCCCGCCTTCACACGGACAGATCAGCTTTGGGCTGCGACCTGAGCTTCGATCTGCTCGAGCAGAGCGGCGGGCTCTTCGGTGCCGATCTTGTAGGCGTTGGCCTGCAGGGCGGTCTGGAGCGCATCCCACTGGGGGTTCGAGACGGGCTGGAACTTCACCACGGACAGGGCGTCGAGGAAGGCAGCTTCGTTGCCCTCGGCCTCGGCCTTGCCCTTTTCGATGGTGGAGGTGGTCACCGGGAGGAGGCCGGTGCCCTTGTACCACGGCTCGTAGACCTCATCGGAGTAGAACACGTCGAGGTACGCGGCAGTGGCCTGCTTGCGCGCGGCATCGTCGTTGTTGAAGGCGACGATGAAGTCCGTCACGCCGATGGCCACGCCTTCGCCGTCCTTCGAGGGGATCGGGGCCAGAGCCACGTTGATGCCCTTGGCGGTGGCGTCACCGACGACCTGGCCGTGGCCGATGGCCATGGCGAGCTTGCCCGCGGCGAGGAGGTCAGTGGTGTCCTGACGATCGTCTTCGAGGTTGGGCTGCGTGTAGCCGGCGTCGTACATCTTCTTCATCTGGGTGAAGCCTTCGATGGCCACGTCGGAGTCGGCCTTCAGGTTCTCACCGTCGGTCCAGTTGCCACCGGCGCCCCACACCCAGAGGGAGGACTCGACCTGGGCCTCTTCGGCGCCCAAGGGCATGCCGTAGGCGTAGATGTCGTCACCGAGCGCGGTGATCTTCTCGGCGGCAGCCTCGAGGTCTTCCCACGTCTTCGGAGCCTCGGCCACGCCGGCCTGCTCGAAGAGGTCGGTGTTGTAGACGAGCATGCGGGCCGACGCGATGTCGGGAGCCGCCCACTGCGTGCCATCGGGGCCTTCGCCGTTGGCCAGGAGGCCGGCGTCGATGTTGCTGATGGTCTCCTCGCTCAGGAGCTCATCGATGGGGTAGAGCAGGTCGGCCTCAGCCGACGACGAGAACGCGTTGTCGTTCAGGATGTCCGGGTAGTCGTTGGCCTGGATGCGCGACTGGACGGTCTGCGAGAAGTTCTCCCAGCCATCGATCTGCAGTTCAACTGTGACCTTCGGGTACTCCTCGTTGAACTTCTTGGTGATGGCATCCCAATCCGCCTTCGAGCTGTCCGAGTAGGACGGCGCGAGGATCTTGATGGTCGTCTCGAGATCCGCAGGTGCAACTTCACTGCCGGCGTCGTCGGCGGGGGCGTCATTGCCATTGTCGTTGCCGTTGCCACCGCAGGCAGATAGAGCGAAGACGCCGACGATGGCGGCCACGCCTAGCTTGTAAACACGCTTCTTCACGTGTGGTCCTTTCCTTAAGGTCAAGGTCAACCGGGGCGGTTGTTTGTGTTGATACTAGGAACACCCACCCCGGCTGGCCAGGCAAGACCACCACGCTGTAACCAAATAGTTACCGTTAACAGGGTAATGAGCAGGCGGCCTGCGCACTTGAGCCGGGTGAGCGCCCTGAATCGACGCCGGCGCCAACTTGCTCAAGGCACCCTGAGCGATTTACGTTCAGAACCCCAGGCGATTGAGGTGTTTTGCGTCGCGTTGCCATTCCTTGAGCACTTTGACGTGCAGGTTGAGGTGCACGCGCGTGCCCAGGAGCCGGTTGATCTGTTCGCGGGCCGTGGTGCCGATCTCCTTCAACCGTGCGCCCCGATGGCCGATGATGATGCCCTTCTGGGAATCGCGTTCCACCACGATGGTGGCGAAGACATCGGTCAAGGGCTTGTCCTCGGGCCGGTCCGCCCGGGGGAGGATCTCGTCGATCGTCACGGCGATCGAGTGGGGCAGTTCCTCCCGCACCCCCTCAAGGGCCGCTTCGCGGATCAACTCCGCGATGAGTGTCTCCGTGGGCTCGTCGGTGATCTCACCGTCGGGGTAGAACTGCGGGCCCTCGGGCAGCAGGCCGAGGAGCGAGTCCCGCACGACGTCGAGCTGGTCGCCCTCCGTGGCGGAGCAGGGCACCACTTCTGCCCATTCGATGCCCAGTTCCTCGGCCACCGCGGCGATGTCGACCAGATGCGAAAGGATCCGCTGGGGATTCACGAGGTCGGTCTTGGTTGCCAGGGCCACCAGCTTCGGCTTGCGCTGGAGTTGGGCGATCTCGCCGATGATGAACTTGTCGCCGGGGCCGATGCGCTGGTCGCAGGGCAGGCAGACGCCCACGATGTCGACCGAACCCCACGTCTCGTAGACGAGGTCGTTCAGTCGCTGGCCGAGCAGCGTGCGCGGCTTGTGCAGCCCCGGGGTGTCGATCAGGATCAGCTGGCCGTCGTCACGGGTGACGATGCCGCGCACGACGTGCCTGGTGGTCTGGGGCTTGCTGGAGGCGATGGCGATCTTCTGGCCGACGAGCGCGTTGGTCAGCGTCGACTTGCCCGCGTTGGGCCGGCCCACGAAGCAGGCGAAGCCGGAGCGGAAGGTTGAGTCAGTCATCTGTGTTCTCCTGGGGAGTGTGGTGGTCCAGTTCGTCGCGGCTCAGACGGCGCACCAGCACGGTGCCGATCTGGTGGCGGCGGCCGACGGCGCGGTCGGCGACGAGTTCGAGGTCGCCGACGACGGCGCGTGAGCCGGGGATCGGGACGAGGTTCAGAAGCTTTGCCATGAGGCCGCCGGCGGTCTCGACCTCGTCGTCCTCGAGGTCCACGCCGAACAGGGCTCCGAGTTCGTCGAGCGGCAGCCGCGAGGAGATCCGGTAGCGACCCTCCCCCAGCTCAGTGACGGCTGGGGTGTCATGGTCGTATTCGTCGACGATCTCGCCGACGATCTCCTCGAGGATGTCCTCGATGGTGGCCAGGCCTGCGGTGCCGCCGAATTCGTCGATCACCAGCACGAGGTGGGAATGGCTGAGCTGCATCTCGCGCAGCAGCTCGCTGACGGGCTTCGAATCCGGGCAGAAGGCTGCGGGGCGCATGATGTCGCCCACCGTCTCCAGCCGTTCGGCGTCCGGGAAGTCGTGGATGCGCTTGGCCACGTCCTTCAGATAGGCCACGCCCAGCACGTCGTCGAGGCTCTCGCCGATGACGGGGATCCGGGAGAAGCCGGAGCGCAACGCGAGGGACAGGAGTTGGCGCAGCGTCTTGTCGCGGGTGACGAAGACGACGTCGGTGCGGGGCACCATGACTTCCTTGACGATGGTGTCTCCCAGTTCGAAGACCGAGTGGATCATCTTCGATTCGCCGGCCTCGATGAGGTCGTGGGCCTGGGCCATGTCGACGAGGTCGCGCAGCTCGGCCTCCGTGGCGAACGGACCGTCGGCGTATCCCCGGCCGGGGGTCAACGCGTTGCCGAGGTACACCATGAGTTGGGCGACGGGGCCCAGCACGGTGGTCAACGCGCTGATCGCCGGGCCGAAGGCACGCAGCGTGGCCTCGGGCTTCTGGCGACCGATGGTGCGGGGTGCCACGCCCCAGAGGATGAACGACACCACCAGCATGATCGCGATCGTGGCCAGCGCCCGCTGCCAGTCCACCTCGAACTGGGTGAACATGACGATGGTGGCCACCACGATGGAGCTGATCTCCAGCGCCATCCGCGCGAACATGACGGCGTTGATGGTGGGGGCCGGATCCTGGGTGATGAGGAGGATGCGGTCGCCGCCGCGCACGTCGTCTTCCACGAGCCGCTCGGCCCGCGACTTGGTGATGACGCCCAACGCGGTCTCAACCGCAGCCAGCAGCGACGCGCCGATAGCGCAGAGGAGGGCAATGCCCAGTTCAATCCATTCGGACTGCGTCACGGGATTCGATCAACTCGCTCACTCGGAAGACAATTCATGGTGCGTTGGAGTCTAACGCAGCGCTCGTGGTCGCAGCAGACGCCACATCGCTCCGACAGCCAGCACGACCAACCCGCCCAGCACGGACGGCCACGGCAACGTGGCCACCAGCACCAGGCAGAGCAGCGCCCCCACGGCCTGCCAGGCCCGGCGGTACCGGCGGTGCTCGGCATCCTGCGTGTAGGCGGAGACGTTCGCGACGAAGTAGTAGAGCAGCACGCCGAACGACGAGAAGCCGATGGCGCCGCGCAGATCCGCCACGAGCACCACCGCGGTGACGACGACTCCGAGCAGCAGTTCGATGCGGTGCGGCACCTTCGTGCGCGGATGCGTGTGGTCGAAGTAGCGTGGGAGGTCGCCCTCACGCGACATGGCCAGGATCGTGCGGCCGATGCCGGACAACAGCCCCAGGAGCGCCCCGGCGATGGCTGCCACCGCTCCCCCGGTGAGGATGGCCGAGGCGACGGGATGCGCGGTGGTCAGCAACGTGAGCGGCGCGCTGGAGGCCGCCAGCGCCTCCGGCCCGACCCAGGTCAGCAGCGACACGGCGACGACGGCGTAGAGCAGCAGCACGATGATGAGCGCCGTGATGATCGCCCTGCCGATGGTGCGCCGCGGGTCGCGCACCTCCTCGCCCATGGTGGCGATGCGTGCGTAGCCGGCGAAGGCGAAGAAGAGCAGGCCGGCCGCCTGCAGCACGCCGTAGGGGCTGCCGTCGATGTCCGCCCACCCGAACGTGGCCGTGCCCCGGCCTCCGAACCACGACACCCCGAGTGCGGTGAAGATGCCGATCAGTGCCAGCGAGGCGAGCACCTTGGCCACCTGGGCGGTGCGGCTCACGCCGAGGAGGTTGACGACGACGAGGGCCCAGACGGCACCCACAGCCACCGCCTTCTCCCAGCCCTGGGGCGCGAGGTACGCGACGAAGGCGAGCGCCATGGCGGCCACAGAGGCGGTCTTGCCGATGACGAAGCTCCACCCGGCCAGGTAGCCGGGCCACTCCCCCAGCCGCTCACGCCCATAGACGTAGGTGCCTCCGGCGGCCGGATACTGGGCGGCCAGTTGCGCCGACGAGGTGGCGTTGGCCCAGGCGACCACCGAAGCGATCACCAGGGAGACGAGGAGCAGGTCACCGGCCGCAGCGGCTGCGGGAGACCAGACGACGAAGACGCCGGCGCCCACCATCGACGCCACACCGATGGCGATCGCGTCCCACAGCCCCAGGCTGCGGTTCAACTCGGACCGGGCGTGAGGCCGGGTGGACATCGCTTCTCCTGCGGGTTCGGGAACGGGACGTCGGGCCCCAGCCTCTCAGGAGCGTCCGGGCCGTGCCAATTCCCAGGCGGCGATGATGCGGTCGTTGAGGCCGAACATGACAGCCTTCTCCTCCGGCTCCGCGTGGTCGTGGCCCAGGAGGTGCAGCAGGCCGTGGATGAGCAGGTACTCCGCCTCGGCGTCAGGCTCGCGTCCGTTGTCTGCAGCCTGGCGCGCCGTCACCTGGGGGCACAGCACGATGTCGCCGAGGAGGCCCAGCGGCGGTTCCTCGTCCTCATCCGGCGCCCGCAGTTCGTCCATGGGGAAGCTCATCACGTCTGTGGGGCCGGGCAGGTCCATGAACCGCTCGTGGTACTGCGCCATCGTCTCCTCATTGACGAGGACGATCGACAGGTCCGCCTGCGGATGGATCCGCAGTTTGTCGAGGGCGAAGCGGGCCAGTTCGATCAGGCCCAGTTCGTCCGCCTCGGCGCCGGATTCGTTGTTCAGGTCGATCACTGCGCGCGCCTCCGCTCCGTGGCAAGGCTCTCGAACTGGTCGTAGGCCGCCACGATCCGGCCGACGAGCTTGTGGCGGACGACGTCGCGGTTGGTCAGGGTGCAGAACTCGATGTCCTCCACCCCGTCCAGGACGTGCTGGACCCCGCGCAGGCCGCTCTTGATGCCACCGGGCAGGTCCACCTGTGTGACGTCGCCGGTGACGACGATCTTCGAGTTGAAGCCGAGCCTGGTGAGGAACATCTTCATCTGTTCCATCGACGTGTTCTGGGCCTCGTCGAGGATGATGAACGCGTCGTTGAGCGTGCGGCCGCGCATGTAGGCCAGGGGGGCGACCTCGACGGTGCCGGAGGTCAACAGCTTGGGCACCGATTCGGCGTCCACCATGTCGTGGAGGGCGTCATAGAGCGGCCGCAGGTACGGGTCGATCTTGTCGTTCAGGGTTCCGGGGAGGAATCCGAGCCGCTCGCCGGCCTCGATGGCCGGGCGGGTCAGGATGATGCGGCTGACCTCTTTGGCCTGCAGCGCCTGCACGGCCTTCGCCATGGCGAGGTAGGTCTTGCCGGTACCGGCGGGCCCGATGCCGAAGACGACGGTGTGCTGGTCGATGGCGTCCACGTACCGCTTCTGGTTGAGCGTCTTGGGACGGACGGTGCGGCCACGCGAGGAGATGATGTTCTGGGTGAGCACCTCCGAGGCCGTGGCGTTGGGTTCGTCCGCCATCTGGAGGACCCGTTCGACGGTCTCCGACGTGAGGCCCTGCCCGGTGCGGAGGATGGTGACGAGTTCGGTGAGGACGTCAGCGGCCTGCGCCACGTCGACTGCCTTGCCCGACAGGGTCACCTGCCCACCCCGCACATGCAGGTCTGCGGCCAGGTTCTCCTCAAGGATCCGCAGGTACTCGTCGCGGGGGCCGAGGAGGTTGACCATGTCGATCGACGGGGGCACCCCGACGTTACGCACGGCATGCTGCTGGTCGAGAGAGTTGTTGTTCAGGGCAATTCCTTGATCCGTGGGTGCATGGGCTGGTCAGCGCCGATGCATCAGTCTACGTCCAAGGATGCGTCATCCTCGTCGTCATCGGAGATGATGTGCATCGCAGCCTCTTCGGCGCTGGCGGCGCCTCCGCTGAAGCCGACGTCGACACCGAGGGTCTCGCTGCCACCCGGCCCCTGGACCCGCATGAGCCGGCCGGCGCGTTCGCCGCCCACTTCGCGCGGTTCGTCGCCGGGGTTCCAGCGCTCGTCCTGCTCCGGCGAACTGTCCGGCAACTCCTGCTTCACCCGCATGTCGATGGTCTCGCCCTGCCGCATCTCTTCGGCGGTGTTGCCGAAGCCCATGGCGGGCGACCAGTCGTCGGGCGTGATGTAACCCTCGTCCAGAACGTCGTCGACCCCGCGGTAGATCAAGGAGTCGTCCGGCTGGAGTTGGTCCAGCTGCACTGATTCTTCAGGAACCGTCTCGGTGATGTCGTCCATGTACTGAGTTTGCCACCAGCGGGCCGGTAGCGGGCACAAACTCGCGGGCGATATATAGTTCCGAGGTGCCAGCCAGCCTCGAGGAACAGACCATGACCGCCAAGTTTGCAGCCCGCCAGCACGGCGTCTACGACATCGTCGTGGCCCTGTTCTGTGCGCTTCTGCTGATCTCCAACGTGTCCGCGGTCAAGCTCATCCAGTTCGGCCCGGACGTGGAGGTCTTCGGCTTCCCCATCCTGCCCATCATCACCGACGGGGGCGCGTTCCTGTTCCCCCTCACGTACGTGATCGGCGACGTGCTGGCCGAGGTCTACGGCATGCGGGGCGCCAAGCGGGCGATCATCATCGGCTTCGCCGTCTCCATCCTGGCCTCGCTGACCTTCCTGGTGGTGGGGGCGGCTCCCCCGGCCGCGGACTGGGGCAACCAGGCGGCGTTCGAGGCAGTGCTGGGCTTCGTGCCGCGGATCGTGCTGGCCTCGGCCCTGGGCTACCTCGCCGGACAACTGCTCAACGCCTGGGTGCTGGTGAAGCTGAAGCAGCGCACCCGCGAGGGCGGCTTGTGGGCGAGGCTCCTGGGCTCCACGGTCGTGGGCGAGGCGGCCGACACCATCATCTTCTGCACCGTGGCCTTCGCCGGCATCATCACCGGCGGCACCCTGCTGAACTACATCCTGGTGGGCTACGTCTACAAGGTGGTGGTCGAGGTGGTCTTCCTGCCGGTGACCTACCAGGTGATCAAGCTCGTGAAGCGCCGCGAACCCTCCTACGACGACGTCGCCTGAGGGTTCCGGCGGCGGTCAACGGCCGCTGTAGAACCTGCCCAGGAACTCGTCGCGGAAGGCGTGGAACGAGCCGTCCTTCAACGTCTGGCGCATCGTGTCGACCAACCGCACGGTGAACCGCTCGTTGTGGATGGTGGCCAGCGTCGAGGCCAGCATCTCCTTGGCCTTGAACAGGTGGTGCAGGTAGGCCCGGGTGTAGTGCGTGCAGGTGTAGCAGTCGCACCCGTCCTCCAGCGGGATGAACGAGCGCCGGTGGGCCGCGGTGTTGACGTTGTAGCGGCCGTCGGCGGTGTAGATGGCCGCGTTGCGGGCCACGCGCGACGGGTTGACGCAGTCGAACGTGTCGGCCCCCATCTCGACGGCGGCGAAGAGGTCGTCCGGCTCGGAGATGCCCAGCAGGTGGCGGGGCTTGCTTTCGGGGAGTTCCTCGACCATCCAGCCGATGATCTGCCCCAGGTTCTCCTTCTCGAGCGCCCCTCCGAGGCCGAAGCCGTCGAAGCCGTGGCCGTCCACCTCCATGGCCGCCAGGCCCTGGGCCGCCCGACGTCGGAGGTCCTCGTACTGGGCACCCTGGATGACGCCGAACAGCGCCTGATAGGGCTTGTCGGCGCGTTCCCTGGTCAGCCGCGCATGTTCCGCCAGGCAGCGCACCGCCCAGGCGTGCGTGCGCGCCACAGAATCCTCCTGGTAGCCGCGGGTGTTCATCAACGTGGTCAGCTCGTCGAAGGCGAACATGATGTCGGCGCCCAGTTCGTGCTGGATGCGCATCGAGATCTCGGGGGTGAACCGGTGCATGGTGCCGTTGAGGTGCGACTTGAACGTCACGCCGTCGTCGTCGACGTGGGCGCGGCGCTCCTTGCCCTCGGCGATGACGTCGTCGTCGACCATCCCCTTGGTGTCCATGGCGAGCACCTTCTTGAAGCCGGCGCCCAGGCTCATCACCTGGAACCCGCCCGAATCCGTGAAGGTCGGCCCGGGCCAGTTCATGAACCTGCCGAGGCCGCCGGCCTCGTCGACGATGTCGGAGCCCGGCTGGAGGTACAGGTGGTAGGCGTTGGCCAGCACGGCCTGCGCGCCGGTGGCGGCGACGGATTCGGGCAGGACGGCCTTCACCGTGGCCTTGGTACCGACGGCGATGAACGCCGGGGTCTCGATGGGGCCGTGGGGAGTGTGAATGACGCCCGCCCGCCCCGGGGCACCCTCCAGGCGGTGGGTGACGTCGAACGAGAAGCTCATCGGCGCGCCAGCACGTCGAGCTGGCCCAGCGCCACCGCAGCGGCGGTCGAGGTGCGCAGCACCCCGTCGCTGATCAGCACGGCCTGCGCACCGGCCGCGACGAAGGTGTCCAGTTCCTCCGGTGAGATACCGCCCTCCGGACCGACGATGACGAGGCCGATGCCCTCGTCGGGAAGTTCGACCTGGGCGATGTGCAACGCGGCGTCCTCGTGCAACACGAGGGCCAGGTCCGCCTGACGGATCGCCTCGACGACCTGTGCCGTGGAGGCCGCCTCGACCACCGGGACGGCGAAGCGGCGCGACTGCTTGGCCGCCTCGCGCGCCGTCGCCTGCCAGCGTTCGAGCGCCTTGGCTCCCCGGTCACCCTGCCAGCGCACGATCGAGCGCGACGCCTGCCACGCCAGGATGCGCCGGGTGCCCAGTTCGGTGGCCATCTGCACCGCGAGGTCGCTGCGGTCCCCCTTGGCCAGCGCTTGGACGACGCCCCACCGCAGGGCGGGAGGCTCGTCGTCGAAGACTTCGGTCACCTCGACCGTGAGCTCACGCTTCGCGGCGTCGATGACCGTGCCCCGCAGCCCGAGTCCTTCGCCGTTGGCGAGGATCACGCTCTCCCCTGTCAGGATCCGCTTCACGCTGACGGCGTGGTGGGCCTCATCGCCCGTGACGACGACGCGCTGACCGGGCCGGACGGTGTCGTCGAACGTGGCGAGGAAGAGGGGATCCGTCACGAGAACCACTCGCTCAGCTTGCCGAAGACACCCGCTTTGCCGGGCTTGGCGGTGACCGCCTCCGCCCGGATCTCATCGCGGGCCTCGGCGAGCTGGTGCATCAGGTCGCGCTGGTGGTCGTCGAGCTTGGTGGGGGTCTGCACCAGCAGGGTGACGCCCAGGTCTCCCCGGCCACCACCGCGCAGGCGCGGCACGCCGCGGCCCTTCAGCGCGATCCGGGTGCCGGACTGGGTGCCGGACGGCACCTCGAGGGAGACGGTGCGGTCCTCGACGTCGGACTTCTCCCACTCCGCCTCGAGGGTGGTGACGGCGACGGTGGTGCCGAGCGCAGCGGCGGTCATGGGGAGCTTGACGACCATCTCGAGGTTGTCGCCGTCTCGCCGGAAGCTCTCGTGGCTGTTGACGGACAGTTCCACGTAGAGGTCTCCGGCGGGGCCGCCGCCGGGCCCCACCTCGCCCTGGCCCTCGAGGTGGATCCGGATCCCCGTCGAGACACCAGCCGGGATCTTCACCTGGAGGGTGCGGGTGGTGCGCACGCGGCCCTCACCGGAGCACTCGCCGCAGGGGCGCGGGATGATCGTGCCGTAGCCACGGCACGTCGGGCACGCCTGCGAGGTGCGGATGTCGCCGAGGAAGCTGCGCTGGATCTGGGTGATGTCGCCGTTGCCGTTACAGGTCGAGCACGTCACCGGCTCAGACCCGGGCTCGCCGCCGGAGCCGGTGCACTTCGGGCAGACGACGGCGGTGGCGACCTTCACCGGCTTGGTGACGCCGAACACTGCCTCGTGCAGATCCAGGGAGACGCGCACCAGCGCGTCCTGGCCCTGGCGCACGCGGGAACGCGGCCCACGGCTGCCGGCCTGGCCGAACATGGCGTCGACGAGGTTGGTGAAGTCGAAGCCACCGGCGAACCCGCCGCCGAAGCCCGAGAAGCCCGCACCGGCCGCACCTGCCATGGGGTCACCGCCACGGTCGAAGACCGCACGCTTGTTCGGGTCGCTCAGCACCTCGTAGGCCTCGCTGAGTTCCTTGAACTTCTCTGCGGCCTCCGCGTCCTCGTGGGCGACGTCGGGATGGACCTTCATGGCACGACGGCGGTAGGCCTTCTTGATGCCTTCAGGGGTTGCGTCGCGTTCGACACCGAGGATGGCGTAGTAATCCTTGCTCATATTTCTTGCGTTCAGCCTTCGTTGAGGAATCTGCTCACGTAACGAGCCACGGCGCGCACCGCGGCGATGGTGGACGGGTAGTCCATCCGGGTGGGTCCGACGACGCCGAGGCTCGCCCGGAAATCGGCACCGTATCCGGAGGCCACCAGTGATGTCGACTGGAACCCCTGGGCGGTGTTCTCCTGCCCGATGCGGACGGTGATGTCGTCACCGCCCGCCTCACCGAGGAGACGCATGAGGACGACCTGCTCCTCGAGGGCCTCCAACAGCGGCCGCATATTCGTCTCGAAGGCGGCGCCGGCCAGGTTCGGGACGCCGGCCACCACCACCTGCGAGGCGGGTTCGGCGGCGATGGTTTCCAGCACCGTGGCGACGACCGGCGCGGAGAACGCCCGGTCCTCCGGTGCGATGGTGTCGAGCACCCTCACCAGTGCGTCGGCGGCATCTGCGGCGGCCCGGCCCACCGTCGCGGCGACCAACTTCTGCCGCAGCCCGTGCAGGCGGGCCTCATCCAGCGCCGGGGCCTCGATGACGCTCTGGTCCACCCGCCCCGAGGACTGCACGACGATCACCATCAAACGCTCGGCCGTCAGCGAGACCAGTTCGATGTGCCGGATGACGTCGTGCTGCGCCACGGGGTACTGCACGATGGCGACCTGACGGGTCAGTTGCGCCAGGAGGCGGACGGTGCGCATCACGAGGTCGTCGATGTCAGCGGTGCCGTTCATGAACGTGGTGATGGCGGTGCGTTCCGCGCCTGACAGAGGCTTGATGCGCGCAAGCTTGTCGACGAACAGCCGGTAACCCTTGTCCGTGGGGATCCGGCCGGCGCTGGTGTGGGGTTGCGTGATGTAGCCCTCCTCCTCCAACGCGGCCATGTCGTTGCGGACGGTGGCGGCCGAGACATCGAGCTTGTGCCGCTCCACGAGGGCCTTGGAGCCCACCGGCTCGCGGCTGGCCACATAGTCGGTCACGATGGCCTTGAGGACTTCGAGCTTGCGGTCGTCGAACTTGCGGTCGTCTATCACGTCACCTCCAACACTTGCTGCAGCAGCCTACTCATTGGCACTCTCGTTTACCGAGTGCCAGTGTACCGCCCCTACGATGGGCATCATGACACTCGACTGGACCCCCGTGACCGACCGCGTCTTCATGACCACCGTGGAACCGCACCGTGTCAACATCGGGCTGATCGTCGGCGACACCGGGGCGATGCTGATCGACACCGGCAACTCGCCCGAGCAGGGCGCGGAGGTCCTGGCGTCGGCCACCGTGCTGGCCGGCGTCCCCGTGACGCACGTCCTCCTGACCCACGACCATCACGACCACGTCAACGGCCTGGCCGGCATGGGGGAGGTCATCTCGATCGCGCATGAGAAGCTCACGGCCGTTCCGGTCTCCCGCACGTTCTCGATGGCGCTGGCGGTGGATCTCGGCAACCTGCGGGTGGAGGCGCTGCACTTCGGCGAGGGCCACACCGACAACGACGTGCTGGTCTTCCTGCCCGGTGAGAACGTCGTCTTCGCCGGCGACCTCCTGGAGGAGGGCTCGGATCCGCAGATCGACGACCGGGGCTCGCTGAGCAACTGGCCCACCGTGCTCGACGGTGTCCTGGGCGCCGCGAACGCCACGACGCGCTTCGTGCCCGGCCATGGGGCCGTCGTCGACCGCGATTACGCGTTCATCCAGCGCGCCGAGATCGGCATGCTCTACGGCCAGACCGAGATGCTGATCCACCAGGGCACGAAGCTGGAGGACGCGGCGGCGGCCACGGAGTGGCCCTTCACCGCCGAGACGCTCGCCATCGCCCTGCCGAAGGCCTATGCCGAGCTGAGTGCCAAGGGCGTCGTGCCGAAGAGGCACCTGCCCCTGATCTGAGCGCGAACCTCAGATGATGGGCCAGTTCTGCTGGGCCACCATCCAACTCAGCGTGTCGCCGGCGACCAGCAGGCCGCCGCGCGAGCGCGAGGTGAGGCTGTAGTCCATGCCGTCGATCGTGCGGCTGATGCCGCCGTTCTCCACCACCATCAACGACCCCGCGAGGTGGTCCCACGGGTGGAGGCTGGAGTAGAACATGAAGTCGAACGTGCCGTCGAGCACCGCCGGGTAGTCGAAGCAGCATGCGAAGTGGCTGCGCACCACGGGGCTCAGCTTGCCGTCGGCGTCGAAGCCGCGGAGCTTGCGCTTGGACGAGGCGCCCAGCGGCGGGCGGTCATGGCGCCGGCGTTCGATGGGGCCGCCGTTGAGCTGTACCCCGGCCCCCCGCTCGGCGACATAGGCTCGGCCGGTCTGCGGCTGCCAGATCCAGCCCCGGGTGGTGACGCCGCCGCGGACCTCGGCGAGGATGACGCCGTGTTCGTCGCGGCCGTGCACGAAGTTCCGGGTGCCGTCGATGGGGTCGATGATGAAGGCATGGTCCGCGTTGCCCAGACCCTTGAGGAGCGACGGGTCCGCGAAGACGGCCTCCTCCCCCACAACGACGGCGTTCGGGAAGGCTTCCTTCAGCCGGCGGGTGAGGTACACCTCGGATTCGTGGTCTGCGACGGTGACGAGGTCTCCGGGCTTCTTCTCGTTGACGTCGGTGTCGGCCAACAGCCTGAACCGCGGGGTGATGATCTCCGCAGCGGTCTCCTTGAGCAGGCCCAGAATGCCTTCGGTGTCCATGTCGCTACCTTAGTGGTCTGTCCGGGGTCAGGCGCCGAGGTGGTCCTGCGTGACGAAATCGATGAGGGTCTCCACCTTGGTGTTCAGTTGTGGCTCGAGGTCGCGCCAGCTGCTGACCCGCGCGAGGATCGCCTGCCAGCCGCGCGCGATGTCCGCCTGGTCCGCGTGTGGCAGGTTGAGGGCCTTGAGGGTGCCGAGTTTGAAGTCGACGTCGCGCGGCACCACCGGCCAGGCTTTGCGGCCGATGCGGGCCGGGCGGACGGCCTGCCAGATGTCGATGAACTCGTGCCCCTCGATGAGGACGACGTCGCGGTGGCCGGCGCGGTAGACCTCGGCCGCGATCCGCGACTCCTTCGAGCCGGGCACCAGGTGGTCGACCAGCACGCCCAGCCGACGACCGGGCTCGGGCCCGAAGTCCTGCACGATGCGCGGCAGGTCGTCGATGCCGCCCAGGTACTCGACCACGACCCCCACGTGCCGGAGGTCCTCCCCCCACACCTTCTCGATGAGCTCCGCGTCGTGGCGGCCCTCGACGTAGATGCGGCTGGGCAGCGCGACCTTGGCCTTGACGGGCTCCTGGCTCGCCCGGGAGCCGGAGGCGGTGTACTTGGGCTTGACCGGCCCTCCCCGCAGCGGGGCCCGGAGCGCGACGGGCTCGCCCTCCAGCAGGAAGCCGGACCCGAACGGGGCGGAGCGGCGTTTGCCGTGCCGGTCCTCCAACACCACGAGGCCGTTCTCCCAGCCGACCACCGCGCCGCAGAAGTCGTCGAACTCGACCACCTGGTCGAGTTCGACGGCCACGTCACGGGTCTGCTTCAGATGGGCCTTCTGCCAGCCCGGTGCCAAGACGTCTCGCGCGTATCTGTCCACGGCGGACGACGCTATCAGCGCAACTCCACCTTCTTGTCGAACGACACCGACGCCCAGACAATCCCCACTGCAGAGAGGACCAGCATCGCCAGGAACATGCCCACGGGCACGACGCTCTGCTCCTCGATGGTGAAGATGTTGACCAGCCGGGCCTGGAAGCCCACCATCCCTGCTTCGTCGAAGACCATCTGCAAGGGGAGGAACGCGCCGAGGATGGCGGCGACCTGGCCGGCCACGTAGAAGAGGAACCACACCAGGACGGGGCCACCGATGCCCATCTTGCTGCTCCAGGCCTCGCTGCCGACGGCCGCCGCGAAGTAGTACGACGCGAGCCAGACGAAGGGCCAGACCAGGATGAGCGCGATCAGCAGGACGATCACCCAGCCCGGGAGCATCCGCCCCATCGCGTCGAGCGCACCGGCGATGGCGTCGTTGACGCCCCCCACCGATCCGCCGCCCACCAGGGCGAAGGACACCGCGGCCAGATAGCCCAGCCCTGCGGAGACCACCAGGGCGATGACGCTCAGCACGTAGGCGTATAGCAACTTCACCCAGTAGATCGTCGAGCCCTTCACGGGGATGGCCCGGGTGAGGTACCCCGTCTTCGAATAGGACGAGCGGTAGAAGTCGAACCCGAGCCACACGGGCACCGCGGTGGGCACGGCGAACGCGCCGATGGCCGTGAGCACGGCGAAGAGGGTGTTGACGGGGGCCGGGAGGAGGACGGCGGCAAGGGTCGCCAGACCGACGACGAGCACCGCTCCCCCGACGATGATGAGGTACCAGCGCAGGGTGCGCCGAATCTCGTGCCTGATCAGTTTGCCGACCATCGGTAGACCTCCCGGAATAGCTGGTCAATGGACATGTTGCGCTCGGCCCGCAGGTCGTCGACCGAGCCGCTGAGCAGGATCTGCCCGTAACGCATGAACGCGAAGGAATCGAGGACGGGCTCGAGATCGTGGATGAGGTGGGTGGAGATCAGGACCAACGCGTCCTCCGGGAGATCCCGGACGATGGCGGCCAACAGGACTTCCCGAGCCGCGGGATCGACGCCGGAGATGGGTTCGTCCAGGAGGAAGACCTTCGCGTCGCGCGACATGGCCAGGGCCACCTGGACCTTCTCCCGCATGCCCTTGGAGAGCGTGTTGAGTTTGCGGTGGGTGTCCAGCTGGAAGAATTTGAGCAGGTCGCGGCACTTGGCCTCGCTGAAATCAGCGAAGAAGTCCTTGAACATGCCGACGCAGCCGTCGATGGCGTCGTTGTCTGCCAGGAAGCTGGCGTCGGGCAGGAAGCTCACCATCGCCTTGGTGTCCGGCCCGATGGGGACGCCGTGCACACGGACCTCGCCGTCGTACTGCGTCAGCGCCCCGGCCAACACCTTCAAAAGGGTGGTCTTGCCGGAGCCGTTCTCCCCGAGCAGCCCGACGATCTGGCCGCCCTCGAGCGAGAGGTTCAGGTCGTTGAGGGCAGGGAACGCGCCGTACTTCTTGGTCACGTGGGCGATCTGGATCGCCGGTGCTGTCATTCTTGGGCTCCTTCTGCGGGGACCGACCAGCGTCGGCCCAGTAGGTCGCGGGCGGCGGTGAGGCTCATGCCGAGCCCCTGGGCCCGCCGCGCAAAGTCATCTGCCGCGCCCGCCGCGAGAACGAGGCGGGCCTGCTCGATGACGGCCGGGTCATCGGTGACGAAACGGCCGGTGGTCCTTTCGGACCTGGTCATGCCCTGCCGCTCGAGTTCGGCGAGGGCGCGTTGGACGGTGTTGGGGTTCACCTTCAGCTCGCCAGCGAGGTCGCGGACGCCGGAGATCCGGGTCCCCGCTTCCCACTGGCCGGTGACGATGCGACGGATGAACTCGTCGACCAACTGAAGCCAGATAGGGCTGCTTGCGTCGAACTCCATCTCACCTCCCGGTGTCTCACTGTATTAGGTGCTTAATACAGTAGCACAGACGAGTTGCGACGCACAGGCTTCCTGAGTCGGTTGCGTCCGGGGTGCGGCCGTGGCTCAGTACGCGCGGCGGCGTTCCTGGTAGCGGATGTCGCGGGCGAAGGAGTAGGCCACGAGCGCGACGGTGAGGCCGGTGCTCCACTGCACCACCGTGACGGGGACGACCGGCGCGAGGGCCGTGACGGTGACAAGGGCCTGCAGGCCGCCGATGAGCCGGCGCGACTGCCTGAACGGCAACGGGAGGAGCCACCGCGGACGGAACCTGCCGCCCAACAGGAACAGATAGCGCGCGGCGCCCATCAGCAGGATCCAGGGGGCCAGCGGCACCAGGGCGAGGCTGAGCACGAGGAGCACCGCCGAATCGACCGCCACGTCCCAGCGGGCGCCGCGCTCGGTCACGGTGTTGGTGCGGCGCGCCACGGCGCCGTCCACGGCATCCAGCAACGCCGTCGGAAGCGCGACGAGGAACAGGGCCCAACTGCGCCCCGGCAGGTATCCGAGGTAGCCGAGCGCCACCAGCACTGCGCAGACGCCGCCGAGCGCCGCCCTGCCCAGCGTGATCCGGTCCGCCGGGGTCAGCCTCAGCTCCGTCACCCAGCGGCCCAGTCGCGCGGACCCAGGCGTGCTCATCGCCTGAGCCTAGCGGCGGCGCTCTGGCGGGTGGCTGCTTATGATGCAGAGGACGTCCAAGAAGGAGGCACCGTGGCCGCGATCGCTTTCGCTCATTGGCGCAGCCCCCAGGCCAGCGGCGGCAACCGCTACGACGACGAGCTCATCGCGGGCCTGCCAGCCGCCGGGGTCGACCTCCGGGTCAGACCGGTGAAGGGGGCCTGGCCACTGCCCACGGATTGCGAGCGGCGTGCCCTCCTCCAGTTGCTCGCCACCGGCGACGAGTGGTTGGTCGACAACATCGCCGGTTCCGCGGCCCCCGAGGCGATCATCGACGCCGTGGCAGAGGGCCGTCGGGTGACGCTGCTGATGCACTACTTCCCCGCCGATGACCCGTCCCTGTCGTTGGAGGAGCGCGCCAAGCTGGGCGCGTCCGAGGGCCTGGCGGTCCGGGCGGCCAGCCGGTTGGTGGTCCCCAGCGCGTGGGCCGCCGCCGAGGTGGCCGGGCGCTATGGGCGCGCCGACGCCGTCGTGGCCCGGCCCGGGGTTTCGACGGGACCCGCGCCTGGGAAGTCAGCCGGAGCACCGTCGCTGCTGTGGCTCTCGCGGCTCACTCCGGGCAAGGACCCCATGACGTTCATCGAGGCGCTGACCCACCTGCCGGACCTGGAGTGGACGGCGCGCCTCGTCGGCCCCGACGATGTGGACCCCACCCTCACGCGGTTGGTCGTCGCGCGGATCGCCGAGCTCGGCCTGGCTGGGCGCGTGTCCGTCACCGGAGCACGCAACGGCCCCGCCCTCGAGGCCGTGTGGACCGGCACCGATCTGCTCGTCCACACCTCGCGCGCCGAGATGTACGGCATGGTCGTGGCGGAGGCGGCGGCCCGCGGGATCCCCTCGATCGTGAGCGGCGGCACGGGGGCTGTCGAGGCGCAGACGAGCGGCGCGCAGTTCACCCCCGGCGACAGCGTCGGCCTGGCCGCGGAACTGCGCGCCTGGCTCACCGACGCCCACGTGCGCCGGCGTTGGCGGGCAGAGGCGCTGGCCGGCCGCGCTGGGATCCAGACGTGGTCCGACACCGTGGCGACAGTGGCCGCCGCTCTGCGCAGGTGACCTACCAGCGCAGTTGCTCGGGCGCGACGCGCGCGAGCACCCGCGCTTCGACGAATTCGACCACCGTGTAGGCGAGCAGGCCGAGCACGGTCACCACCACGACGGTGGCCCACAGCGACGTGTACTGGCTGGTGGCCGCGTCCACCGCCATCCGGTTGCCCAGCCCCGAGCCCGTGGCCAGCCATTCCGCCACCGTCGCCGCCAGCAGCGCGGTGGGGGCGGCGATCCGGGCCGAGGCGAAGAAGGCCGGCGCCATGGCGGGGAGGCGTCCGAGCCACAGGGTGCGCCCAGGGGAACTGTCGAACGTGGCGAAGACATCGGCCACCTGTCCCGGCAGCTGGCTGAGGCCGTAGAGGCACGCCACCATCGTCGGGAAGAACGTCATGATGGCCACCACCACGGCAGTGCCGAAGGCACCGCGGCCGAGCGCTGCCACCAGCAGGGGCGCGATGGCGATGATGGGCACGCACCGCAACGCCACGGCGACGGGGGTCAGCGCCTCGCGGGTACGGTCCGACAGCGAGAAGACCGCGGCCAACAACACCCCGGCGGCGAGGCCGGCGAAGTAGCCGGGTACCGCGACAGTCGCCGTCTCCGCCACGGCGTCGAGCAGCCCGGCCCTGTTGGCAGGGGCCTCCGGGCCGGCCACCAGCCACTCCCACACGTGCCAGGGCCGCTTCGCGAAGTAGGGATTGAGCCCCACGGCAGCGAAGCCGGCCGCCCACCCGCCGATCACCAGCACCGCGGCCACCAGGGCTCCCCCTGTCGACTCCAGCGCCCGGCGCCACCCGGGGCGGGGGCTCGCGTTCGACGGCGCGAGCAGGACGGGCGGCGTCTCCGGCGCGATCCGCCGGGCCAGGGCCGCCACCGCCTGGTACCCCAGCAGGGACACGGCCGTGGCCAGGAGCATCAGGGCCCAGAGGCCGTCGGTGTCCAGGCTGCGCAGCGCCAGGATGGACAGGACGCCGACACCGCGCTCGGCCCCGGTGAACTCGCCCACCAGTGCACCGAGGAACGCCGCGGGCACAGCCGTCTGCAGCCCCGCCATGAGGTACGGCAACGCGGCCCGGGCACGCACGGTCACCAGCGTCACCCATCGGCCTCGGCCGTAGGTGGCGGTCAGGTCGAGCCAGGCGCTCGGCAGCGCACGGAGCCCCACCAGCAACGGGACCAGCGTCAGGTAGTAGACGGCCAGGGCCGCCAGCGTGATCTGGGGGCCGTCGTTCAGCCCGAACACCAGGCGCAGCAGCGGCCCCAGCGCCACCAGCGGGAGGCAGTAGACCACCAGCGCCAGTCGCAGCACGAGCCGCTCGGACCACGGGAGCAGCACCACCAGCAGCGCCAGCAGCACAGCGGCGCCGTTGCCGAGGAGGTAGCCCCACAGCGCCTCTCCCGACGTGTAGAGCAGCCCGCGTCCGTAGACGCCGGCGTTGGCCACCAGCTTCCCGACGATGCCCGACGGGGCGCCCAGGAGGTGCCGGCCGGCCAACAGCGTGCGCGCGAGCAGCTCCCACGCGGCCACTACGGCCACCCCGATCAGCACCCGACGGGCGAGGGCAGCCGGCCGGCCTCGGTCCGCCACGACCTCAGGCCTCTCCGTCGACCGACAGCAGGGCGCCGATCTCCTCCACGAGTTCGCGGAAGCGGTCAGAGCGCAGTTGTTCCGCCGTCCGGGGCCGGGCGAGGTCGACGGTGAGGTCGGCGACGATGGAGCCGGGGCGCGGTGACATGACGAGGACCCGATCCGCCAGCAGCACTGCCTCCGTGACGGAATGCGTCACGAGCAGCGTGGTGGTGCCGGTGTCTGACCACAGCGGCGGCAGTTCGATGTTGAGCCGGCGCCGCGTGAGCTCGTCGACGGCGCCGAACGGCTCGTCGAGGAGGAGGAGCCGCGGCTCGGTGATGAGGCACCTGGCGATGGCGGCGCGCTGACGCATGCCGCCGGACAGCTGCGCGGGCCGGGAGTGCTCGAACCCTTCGAGACCCACCATCCGCAGCAGCGCCAGCACGCGTTCGGGGTCTGCGGGTTGACGGGCGAGCTTCCGGGCGAGGGCGACGTTGCCCGCTGCCGTGCGCCAGGGCAGGAGGGACGCGTCCTGGAAGGTGATGGCGAGCTCACCCCGCCGTCGGATCTGTTGGGGGGCTTCCTCGCCCACCAGCACCGCACCGCCCGGGTCCGGCTGCTCCAGGCCGCCGAGGATGCGCAGCAGCGTGGACTTCCCGCAGCCGGAGGGGCCGACCAGAGCGGTGACGGTGCCGGCGGCGAGCGTGAGGTCGGTGGCGCCGAGGGCCACCAGTTCCCCGCGCGCGGTGTGGAACGTCTTGCACACCGCCCGGCAGGTCACCTGCGGTGCCGCCAGTGCGGGTTCTACGCTCACGCCGTGGGCCCGTCCTCGTAGATCTCCTCAAGCAGGGAACGGTCCCAGAGCTCTGCGGTGGCCCCCTCGATGCCGAGGCTGTCGAAAAGGGCGAGGTTGTCGGTGATCTGCTCGTCCGAGAACCAGCCGAAGCCCGATTCGTCGGTGGCCTCGGAGAACATGATGTCCAGTTGGACCTCCGCCTGCTTGCGCTGGGTCTCCAGGTCCAGGCCGGCATCGGGGTAGGCCTTGACGGTGAGTTCCGCCGCGGCCTGCGGGTCGTCGCGGTACAGCTGCCAGCCCTGGAAGTCGGCCCGGAGCAGGCGCAGGATCTGATCGCGCTTCTCGGGATCCTCCAGGTTGGAGCGCAGCACGGTGTAGGTCTGGCTCATGGGGTTGTAGCCGAAGTCGGCCAGCAACATCGAATGGCCCTCCACTCCTTGCACCGCGAGGGCGACAGGGAGGTCGTTGTAGAAGCAGAAGAGCCCGTCGACCTGGTTGGCCGTCAGCACAGCGGGGTCGTACTGGCTGGGCACGAACTCCACCTGATCAGGCGTGAGCCCGTTGGTGGTGAGGAAGGAGTTCAAGCCCGGGGTGTCGGCCCCGGCAACGCCGATCCGTGCGCCGACGAGGTCCTCCGGCCGCTTCAACGGGGCCGTCGCCAGGGACAGGATGGTGCCCGGGAACTTCTGGTACTGCGCGCCGACGATCACGAGGTCCGCGCCCTCCGCATTGGATCTCGCCACACCGTCGGCTGCCGAGATGTTGACGAGGCTGCCGCCGCTGACGGTGTTGGCGTCTCCCGCGACGTTGGGGCCACCCGCAGCGAGCTGCACGTTGAGCCCTTCGGCCTCGAACAGGCCGCGCTCGCGGGCGAGGTAGGTCCCCCCGAACTGCACGGAGTGGGTCCAGGAGAGCTGGTAGACGACCTCCTCCAGGCTGCCCGCGGCGGGTTCGTCCCCTCCACAGCCCACGGCGCCGGCCACCGTGACGGCGCCGAAGGCGCCCAGCAGCGTGCGGCGCCTGATGATGGGAAAGGTCATGGCGTCCTCCTTGACGGGCCTCAGTCCAGCAGGTCGCGGATCACGCCATCGGCCAGGAGGCGGCCCGCCTGGGTCAACCGTAGCCTGGCGCCGTCGTCAGTCGCCAGGTTCGCGGCGACTACGGCAGACACGCGCGCCAGTTCGCTGGGTCGCAACACGTCCAGGGGCAGGCCCCCCGCCAGCCGCAGTTCGAGGAGGACCCGCTCGACGCGGCGGTCCTCGTCGGTCAGCACCTCGCGGGCGAGCGCAGGCGACTCCCCCGCCGTCAGCGACGCCGCGTAGCTGCGCGGGTGCTTGCGGTTCCAGAACCTGACTCCCCCCACGTGCGAATGGGCACCGGGGCCGATGCCCCACCAGTCGGCGCCCCTCCAGTAGGCGAGGTTGTGGCGACACTCGCCGCCCGGGCGCGCCCAGTTGCTCACCTCATAGTTGGCCAGGCCCAGCGCGGTGAGGGTCTCGTCGGCCACCAGGTACTTGTCCGCCAGGTCGTCGTCATCGGGCATCGGGATGTCGCCGCGGCGCACCTGCATCGCCAGGCGGGTGCCCTCCTCCACGATCAGCGAGTAGGCGCTGACGTGGTCTACAGGGGTGGCGGTCACCGCGTCGAGGCTGGCGCGCCAGTCGTCCATGGACTCGCCCGGGGTGCCGTAGATGAGGTCCAGCGAGATGTGGTCGAAGCCGGCGTCGCGTGCCCAGTGGGCGGCGTCCAGGCCCCGACGGGGGGTGTGGGTGCGCTGCAGCACCTGCAGCACGTGGGGCACCACGGACTGGAAGCCGAGCGAGAGGCGGGTGAAGCCGCCCGCGCGGAGGGTCTCCAGGTAGGCGGGGCTGAGCGTGTCGGGGTTGGCCTCGGTGGTCACCTCGGCGTCCGGCGCGAGCCCGAACCTGTCGTCGATGGCGCGGAGCAGGCCGGTCAGCGCCTCAGCGGGCAGCATGGTGGGGGTGCCGCCGCCGAAGAAGACGGTCTGGACGGGCCGGGAATCGCCCAGGATGCGCTGGGCCAGGGCGAGTTCGGCGTGCGCGGCGCCCAGGTAGGTGTCCGGTGACAGGTCGCCCAGCTCGCTGGCGGTGTAGGTGTTGAAGTCGCAGTAGCCGCAGCGGGTGCGGCAGAACGGCACGTGGACGTACAGCGACAGGGGCGCGGTGGATGCCAGTGCGGATGCGGGGAGCGAACCGTCGGCCGGAGCCTGGTCGCCGTCAGGAAGCTGTGCCACCGCTACAGCTTAGGCGGCCCCGCTAGGTTGGGCCCGTGCCAACTCTCGCCCAACTCGTCGCCGACGGCTGCGGGCTGCCCTTCGCCGCGGCTGCCGACGACCTCCGCAAGGCGGTCACGACGCGTGGGGTCGCCGTCGTGGAGGCACCACCCGGCACCGGCAAGACGACGCTGGCGCCCGCCGTCGTGGCCGGCTGTGTGCGGGGACGCGTGGTGGTCACGCAGCCCCGTCGCGTCGCGGCCCGGGCGGCTGCGCGTCGATTGGCCTCGCTGACGGGCACCGCGATGGGTGAGGTGGCGGGATTCACGGTGCGCGGCGAGCGGAAGGTGTCGCCTGCCACACGCGTGGAGATGGTCACGCCGGGCGTGCTGCTGCGCCGCCTGCTGCGGGATCCCTCCCTCGAAGGAGTGGGCGCCGTGATCCTCGACGAGGTGCACGAGCGCGGCCTCGACACGGACCTCTTGACGGGCCTCCTTGCGGAGGTGCGGGAGCTGCGCGAGGACCTCGCCGTCGTGGCGATGTCGGCGACCCTCGACGCCGCCGGGCTCGCCTCGCTGTTGGGCGGCGGGTCTCCCGCTCCGGTGGTCTGTGTGCCCGCGGTGCTGCATCCGCTGGAGGTGCGGTGGGTCCCCGGGCCGATGCCGCTCGACTCACGGGGGACGTCCCGCGATTTCCTGCGGCACGTGGCGGACACCGCCGCGCGGGCCTTCGCTGAGCTGCCCGCCGACGGCGACCTCCTGGTCTTCCTCCCCGGGGTGTGGGAGGTGCGCACCGTCGCGGAAGCGTTGCGCGGCCGGGTGGCCGCGGAGGTGCTGGAACTGCACGGGCAGGCGGGGGCCCGGGAACAGGACCGCGCGGTGGCGGGCCGCGGGCCCGGGGAGCGGCCCCGGGTGGTGGTGTCGACGAACCTGGCCGAGTCGTCGTTGACGGTCAACGGCGTGCGCGCGGTGGTCGATGCGGGCCTCTCCCGGGAGCCCCGACGCGATTCCGGCCGTGGCATGTCGGGACTGGTCACGGTGCGCTGCGCGAGGTCGTCGGCGGACCAGCGTGCCGGGCGGGCCGCGCGCCAGGGGCCGGGCGTGGTGTGGCGCTGTTACGACGAGCGGACCTACACGGGGCTACGGGCCCAGGTCACGCCGGAGTCGCAGACCTCGGACCTCACCGGAGCCCTCCTGACGCTCGCGGCCTGGGGTGCGCCCCGTGGCGAGGCGTTGTCGCTGCCCAGCGCCTTCCCGGCCCTCGCGGTGGCGGAGGACGAGCACGTGTTGCGCTCGCTCGGCGCCGTGGACGACGACGGCCGGGTCACCGCGCACGGGCGCAGGCTGGCCGACATTCCCGCCGCGCCGCGATGGGCGCGGGCGCTGGTGGACGGCGCGCCCCAGGTCGGGAGCCGGGTGGCCGCCGAAATGGTGGCGGCCGTCGCACTCGACCTGGGCGGTGACCTCACCGTCGCGCTCCGAGGGCTGCGGCGCGGGGAGGCGCCGGAGTCGCGGCGCTGGCGGGCAGAGGCGGACCGCCTGGAGCGGCTGGTCGACGCCACGCCGGGCTCCGGCGGTCTCCCGGGGGCGGTGGTCGTGTTGGCCTACCCCGAGCGTGTCGCCCGCAAGGTGGGCGCCTCGCATCTGCTGGCCTCCGGCACACGCGCGGCCGCGCCACGGGAACTGGCGGAGCAGGAATGGTTGGCCGTGGCCGAGGTCACGCGCGCCGCCGGCGCCAGCGCGGCGGGCACTGGTGCTGTCGTCCGGTCCGGGGCGCCGATCAACGAGCGGACCGCGCGGGCGGCGGCCGCCCACCTGCTGCTGGACGAAGTGCGCGGCACGCTGGTCGACGGCCGGCTGAGGGCCCGCAGGGTGACAGCGCTCGGCGCGATCGAACTCACGTCCACGCCGGTGTCCGCCGGAGAGTTGGGGCCCGAGGCCGTGCGGCAGGTGATCGAGGAGAAGGGGCTGGCTGTCATCGGCTGGTCGGAGACCGCAGACCGGCTCCGGCGGCGCCTCGCCTTCCTCCACCGGCGGTTGGGCGCACCGTGGCCCGACGTGTCGGACGCGGCGCTGCTGACCCGCCTCGACGAATGGCTCGGCCTCGAACTGGCCGACGCCGCCCGCACCGGTCGCCTCTCGGGGATCAGCCTCACCGCCCCGCTGCGCCGGCTGGTGCCGTGGCGGGAAGCCACCCGCCTCGACGAACTCGCTCCCGAGCGGCTCGCCGTGCCGAGCGGCTCCACCATCCGGTTGGACTACCCGGCCCACGACGACGACGCGGCGGTGGTCTGCGCGGTGAAGCTCCAGGAGTGCTTCGGGTTGGCGGAGTCGCCCACGATCGCGGCAGGCCGGGCCCGCGTCCTGTTCCATCTGCTGTCCCCCGCCGGCAGGCCGCTGGCGGTCACCGACGACCTGGCGTCGTTCTGGTCCGGCCCCTACGCGCAGGTGCGCGGTGAGATGCGGGGCCGGTACCCCAAGCACCCGTGGCCGGAGGATCCGTGGACCGCCCAGGCCACGTCGCGTACGAAGCGGCGCAGCTGACGGGTGAGTGAGGTTCACTCGTTCTCCGCGAACCCTCAGGGCGCGGGCTTATTTGGCGCTGGATTCCCCGGTGGACAGTGCGGCGACGAATGCCTCCTGGGGGACCTCGACGCGACCCACCATCTTCATCCGCTTCTTGCCTTCCTTCTGCTTCTCGAGCAGCTTGCGCTTGCGCGAGATGTCGCCGCCGTAGCACTTGGCCAGGACGTCCTTGCGGATGGCGCGGATGGTTTCACGGGCGATGACGCGCGAGCCGATGGCGGCCTGGATGGGCACCTCGAACTGCTGCCTCGGGATGAGTTCCTTGAGCTTGGCCACCATGGCCAGGCCGTAGGTGTACGCCTTGTCCTTGTGCACGATCGCCGAGAAGGCGTCCACCGGGTCGCCGTGCAGCAGGATGTCGACCTTCACCAGTTCGGAGGTCTCCTCGCCGGCGGGGTCGTAGTCGAGGGACGCGTAGCCCTTGGTGCGTGACTTCAAGGCGTCGAAGAAGTCGAAGACGATCTCGGCCAGGGGCAGCTTGTAGCGCAGTTCGACGCGGTCCTCGCTGAGGTAGTCGAGGCCCAGTTGGACCCCCCGTCGGTTCTGGCACAGCTCGATGATGGTGCCTAGGTACTCGGCCGGGGTGAGGATGGTGCCGCGCACCACCGGCTCGTAGACGTCGGCGATCTTGCCCGTGGGGTACTCGGAGGGGTTGGTCACGGTGTGCTCGGACCCGTCCTCCATCACCACGCGGTAGACCACGTTGGGGGCGGTCGAGATGAGCGACAGGTTGAACTCGCGCTCCAGCCGTTCGCGGACGATCTCCATGTGCAGCAGGCCGAGGAAGCCGATGCGGAAACCGAAGCCGAGCGCACCGGAGGTTTCGGGCTCGTAGGTGAGGGCCGCGTCGTTGAGCTGGAGCTTCTCCAGAGCCTCGCGCAGTTCGTTGAACTCGTCGCCGTCCACCGGGTAGAGACCGGCGTAGACCATGGGGTTGGGGTGCCGGTAGCCGCCCAGGTCCTGGGTGGCGGGCCGCGCCTCGAGCGTCACGGTGTCGCCGACGCGGGATTGGCGCACGTCCTTCACGCCCGTGATGAGGTAGCCCACCTCGCCGACGCCGATGGCGTCCGATTTCACGGGATCCGGCGAGATGACGCCCACCTCGAGCAGTTCGTGGGTGCCCAGGGTGGACATCATGCGGATGCGTTGGCGGAAGCCGAGTTCACCGTCGACCACCCGGACGTAGGTCACCACACCGCGGTAGGTGTCGTAGACCGAGTCGAAGATGAGGGCCCGCGCAGGGGCGTCGGGGTCGCCGACGGGGGCGGGGATCAGCTCGACGACCGCGTCGAGGAGCTCGGGGACGCCCACACCGGTCTTGCCGGAGACCATGAGCACGTCAGAGGGGTCACAGCCGATGATGCCGGCGATCTCCGCGGCGTACTTCTCCGGGTTGGCGTTGGGCAGGTCGATCTTGTTCAGCACCGGGATGACCTGCAGGTCCGCCTCGATGGCGAGGTAGAGGTTGGCCAGCGTCTGCGCCTCGATGCCTTGGGCGGCGTCGACCAACAGGATGGCGCCCTCGCAGGCGGCCAGCGACCGCGAGACTTCGTAGGTGAAGTCCACGTGGCCAGGGGTGTCGATCATGTTGAGGATGTACTCCTCACCATTCTTCGTCCACGGCATGCGCACGGCCTGCGACTTGATGGTGATGCCGCGCTCGCGCTCGATGTCCATGCGGTCGAGGTACTGGGCCCGCATCTGCCGGCCGTCGACAACCTTGGTCAGCTGCAGCATGCGGTCGGCCAAGGTGGACTTGCCGTGGTCGATGTGCGCGATGATGCAGAAGTTCCGGATGATTGCCGGATCGGTCTTGCCTGGTCGGGGTGCGGGCATCAACATTCCTCGTTGGTGGACAGAGACAGGCCATCATCTCACGGAGTGCGGGACGTTGAACAATGCGACCGATTTGGCCCGCGCCGCAGAACTCAGGTAGGGTTGAGCGTCGCGTGCAAACGCATGACCGAGTACACCCCCCTTTAATCCGTAAAGAGGCCTGCCCCGTGGCGAATATCAAGTCCCAGATCAAGCGCAACAAGACCAACGAGATCTCCCGTCTCCGTAACAAGGCGGTCAAGTCCGAACTGCGCACCCACCTCCGCAACGTCCGCTCCGCCGTCACCGAGGGCGAGTCTGAGAAGGCTGCCGAGCTCCTCGTCGTGGCCAACCGCGCGCTCGACCGCGCCGTGAGCAAGGGCGTCATCCACAAGAACCAGGCTGCCAACCGCAAGTCGCGCATCGCGACTGCCGTCAACGCCATCTGATCCAGCACTTCTAGCTGCTGTTTGATTCCTCAACAGCGCCTTGGCCCTCGGTCGTCAAGGCGCTGTTTTGCGTACCCTGAGGCGGTGCAGCGTCAGCGACGACGCTGCTGCAGCACGCCCAAGACCATGCGCTCGAGCGCGAAGGCAGCGTCCGTGGCGGCGCCCTTGACCTCCGCGTCACCGCGGGCGATGAGCCGGATGGCCTCCGCCACCCCACCCACCTGCCAGGTGTTCGACGCCCTGGCGTAATCCTTGAGCTTGAACGGGGGCACCCCGATCTCGCGGGCCAGGTCTGCGCCGCGCAGCCGGCTGTTCTGCGCATCGAGATACTTCGCCAACCCGCGGAACGAACTGGCCACCGCACTGGTGATCAGCACAGGTGCCACGCCGGTCTCCAGCGCCCAGCGCAACCGCTCCATGGCGAGGGTGGCGTTGCCGGCGACCACCGCATCGGCCACCGCGAAACCGGAGACCTCTGCCCGGCCCGCGAAGTAGCGGCGCACCAGGGCCGCGTCGATCTCGTTGGCACCCGAATCAGCGATGAGTTGATCGATGGCCGAGGCCAGGGCCCGCAGGTCATGGCCCACGGCCGCCACCAGTTCCTCGGCCGCATCAGCCTGCATCCGGATGCGCTGCCGCTTGGCTTCCGCCGCGACGAAACCGGGCACTTCCCAGGGCTTGAGGGCCGCTACCGTCTCCACCGGCACCTTGGCCTTCTTCAACTTGTCGATGAGGCCCTTGCCCTTCACACCGCCGGGGTGCAGCAGGATGAGGCAGAGTTCCTCCGGCGGGTTGGACGCGGCGGCCACCAGCTGGTCCACCACCGACGCCGGGGTGGAGCCCACGTCGTCGATCACCGCCAGCGTGTGGCTGGAGAAGAGCGAGCCGCCGATCACCTCCGAGAGCATGGAATCCTCAAGCTCCGTGGCGTGGATCTCGTTGATCCCCGCCTCAGGATGCGCGGCCAACGCCCTGGACCTGATCTCGGCCACGGCGCGCTGCGCCAGCAGCTGTTCCGGACCGGAGATGAGGATGGCCGTGCCGAACGGGGACGAAGTCATGCCTCTGATCCTGCCAGGCTCGTGCGACATTGTCGCGGCGCGGAGCTCGTCGTCATCACTAGACTCGGGTCTGTTCCGCTCAGTGAGGAGTTCTTCCATGAATCAGCCCGTCCGCTTCGGTATCTTCGGTGCCGCCGGCATCACGCCCCAGGCCCTGATCACACCGGCCCAGGCGAATCGCGACGTCGAGTTGTACGCCGTCGCAGCCCGCGACCGGGGCCGGGCTGAGAGCTTCGCCGCCGAACACCACATCGGGCACGTGCATGACTCGTACGAGGCGCTGCTGGCAGATCCCAACGTCGATGCGGTCTACATCCCGCTGCCCAACTCCGAGCACGGCAAGTGGACCGTGGCCGCGTTGGACGCCGGCAAGCACGTGCTGGTGGAGAAGCCGTTCGCGTCGAACGCCGACGAGGCGGAGGAGGTCGCCCGCCGGGCCGCAGGCTCCGACCGCGTCGTCATGGAGGGCTTCCACTACCGCTACCACCGGCTCATGGCGGAGACGCTGAAGCTCATCGCCGACGGCGCCATCGGCGACCTCGTGGAGGCCGAGGCACACTTCGACATCAATCTGCCGGACCGCTCCAACATCCGCTACAACCAGTCCCTCGCGGGGGGCGCCACGATGGATCTCGGCTGCTACAGCCTCCACTTCGTGCGCAGCGTGGTGGGCGAAGAGCCGGAGGTCGTCTCCGCGGAAGCCAGGCCGTCGGACGATCCGCGGCTCGACGAGGCACTCAGCGCGGAACTGAGGTTCCCGGGCGGCGTCACGGGCCGCATCTCCAGCTCGCTGCTGGAGGACGAGGAGCGCCAGACCTGCATCATCACCGGCACGAAGGGTGTCATCCAGGTGGAGGGCTTCGTGAAACCCCAGGACGGCAACACCCTCACGCTGACCAACGACGCGGGAGTGACGACCGTGGAGGTGCCCACCCAGCCCACGAGTTACGCGGCCCAGTTGGCCGTGTTCGTCGACGCGGTCCGCAACGGCACCCCGGTGCTGACCGGCCCAGACGATTCGGTGGCGATGATGCGGGCCATCGATGCCATGTACCGCGCCGCCGGCCTGGAGCCGCGGGAGACCACCGTCTAGGGCAACCCCCTCATCCCGCTCCCGCCGCGGTCCGGATCGTCAGCTTCTCCCCCACCAACGCCACGGCGATGGAGCCCTGGGTGTCAGTTCGGACGATCTCCATCCCGTGGGAGCGGGCCAGGTCCATGGCGCTGACGCTCGGGTGACCGTAGGAGTTGCCCTCCCCGGCGCTCGCCACCGCCAGCGCCGCACCGGAAGCCGCGAAGAAGCGCGGCTCCTGGCGGGAGGAGCCGTGATGCGGCAGCTTCAGCACGTGCGCCTCGAGGTCCACGCCGAGTTGTGCCGCTGCCCGCAGCGCGACACCCTGACCGGCCGGCTCCGCGTCCCCCGCGAGCAGCACCCGCAGGGAGCCGCTGGAGCCGACCCCGACGACGGAGGCGTCGTTCTCCGCGGAACCCTCCCCCTCGGCCTCCGCGACGGCAGCCCCAGCGGGTTCCCACACGGACGCGGTGCGCCACGTCACGTCGCCGACCTCCAGCACCTCGCCCGGCGTCGCTGAGCGCACCTCGGTGCCGGTTTCGCGCGCGATGTCCTCCAGCCACGGTGGGTGGGGACCAGAGCGGACCAGAACCAGTGACGGCCGGTAGCGGGCGATCAGCGCCTCCGCGCCCCCGACATGGTCCGCGTGGTAGTGGGTCAGGATCAGTAGGGGGATGGCCTCGACCTGCAGCGACTCCAGGCAGCTCACCGTGGCCGGCGGTTCCGGCCCGGCATCGATCACGACGGCCGCGCCTCCGCGGGCGTTGAGAACCGTGGCGTCGCCCTGGCCCACGTCGCAGAAGACCGCCTGCCATTCGCCCGGCCAGCCCAGCGGCACCGGCCGCACGAGGGCCAGCGCCACGAAGAGGCTGATGAACCCGACGCCGCCCCATCGGTGGCGGAGGGCCCGCAGCAGCACCACGGCGAGTGCGGCGGAGCCGAGCGTGATCAGAGCGACACCCAGGGCCGAGCCCTTCCACGTCCAGGATGCGGTGGGCAGAACCGAGCCGAATTCCGCGAGCCACAGGATGGGCTGCGCGCACCAGCCGGCCAGCCAGCCGGGGCCGGCCGCCAGCCATGGCAGTGGGCACAGCAGCGCAGCGGCGAACCCGAGGACGGTGGTGGGGCCGACGAAGGGTCCGGCCAGCACGTTGGTGAGGACCCCGACGACCGAGACCTGGTCGCTCAGCGCCGTGATGATCGGCTGCGTGGCAAGTTGGGCTGCGAGGGGCACCGCAAGCGCTTCCGCCGCCCATCGGGGAGCCCACCGCGAGATGGCCGCGACGAAGAGGGGCCCCAGCAGGACGATGCCGGCGCAGGCGGAGGCGGACAGGGCGAAGCCGATGGAACGCGCCATCCACGGGTCGAGCCACACCAGGATGAGCACCGCCACGCAGAGCGAGCGGATGGTGCGCCGGCCCGCACCCACACCGATCGCTGCCAACGCCACCAACCCCATGGCCGCGGCGCGGTAGACCGAGGGCTCCTGGCCGCAGATCAAAACGAAGGCCACCACTCCGCCGAGCGCTGCCACCCGTACGCTCCACCCCCGCAGACCCAGCCCGCGCACCGCGGCGAGAACCACGCTGAGCATCAAGGTGAGGTTGGCGCCCGAGACCGCCATGAGGTGCGTCAGAGCGGTGACCTGGAACTGGTCACGCATCGCCGCGTCCACTGCCGAAGTGTCACCCACCACCAGGGACGGGACCAGCGCGCGCTGGCGGGGCGGCGAGTGCGCCACGGCGTCGCGCAACCCCTGCCGCATGGCGTTGACGGCTCTGTCGACGATGCCGGGCCCGGTCACTTCGGAGCCGATCTCACGCAGGCTGAGGACCGCAACGGCGGCGTCGTCCGGCTCCGGGGCACGCAGTCGGGCACGCACCTCGTACGTGCCGCCGGCGGTCAGCCCCAGCAACTCCTGGGACACCGCACCGCTCGCGAGGATGACGACGGGCACCTTCGACTCCACCCGCTTCTGCCTGGCCTCCGCCCAGATCAGTTCGGCGTGGCCGATCACGACGCCCTCAGCCGGCTGCGCCTCGGCAAGGAGCTTCAACCGCACCGTACCGATCGCCCCGTCGGCAGCGAGCTCAGCAACGGGCGACGCGTGCCGCTGCCAGCTCTGCACCCCGGACATCAGCAGGGTCACGGTGAAGGTCGCGATGATCATCGCTGTCCAGGCGCGACGGCCGCGCACGGCCACCACCGCCAGCAGAAGGAGACCGACGAAGGCCGCGATGACTGCTTCCCGCTCGGGCCGCCAGCCGGACGAGCCGAGCCACGCCGCCCCCCACGTGGCCAGGGCCAGCGGAGCCAGCCGCCAGTCATGAGTCACCCTCCCCAGCCCTTCCACACCGTCAGGAGCCGATGGTGACCAGCGGCTGGAGCTTCTGGAAGGTCTTCGGGCCGATGCCGCTGATCTCCTGCAGTTCCTCCACAGAAGTGAAGGGCCCATGCTCGTCACGCCAGCCGATGATTGCGCCGGCGGTCACCGGGCCGACTCCGGGAAGCGACTCGAGCTCACCAGCAGTGGCCGTGTTCAGGTTTACCACTCCCCCTGCCGCCGCACCGCCAGCGGCCCCCGCGGGCGGAGGCTCGGCGCCCACCAGGTCGCCCTTGGGCTTCCCGACGGTACCGATGACGATCTGCATTCCGTCGGACACCTGGGCGGCGAGGTTGAGTTCGGCCGGGTCAGCGTCGGCAGCCAGACCACCGGCTGCGAGGATGGCGTCCTCGACGATGGTGCCCTCCGGCAGCTCGACGACGCCGGGCTCAGCGACCGCTCCGGCAACGTGGACCCGCAGCATCTTCACCGGGGCGGGCGACGACGGTTCCACCGGGGCCGCGCTGACCGTGACGGGCGCAATGGGCACTTCCGTCGCCGCACTGCGACCGAGAGCAGCGACGGCCACCCCCACGCCGCAGAGGAGGAGCACGGCGACGACCACCAGGTGCTTGACGGTCAACGTGGGCACCCGGCTCGTGGTGGCCACCGGTGTCGGCCCGGCTGACGCGGGTGAGGTGCGCTCAGCCGGAAGCGGCGGCGACAGGAGGGGAGGCTCCGGCACCGGAGGTTCGGGGAGGCCACGCCGGGGCGCGCCAAGAGAGGGCCTGCCGGCGCTCACGTAGGCGAGCCGGGCGCGGGCCATCTCCTCCGCATCGGTGTGCTGCATACCTCCATGGTGGTCAGAACCAGGTTCGAATCACCACGAGATGGCCTCCCTGTGGACAAGTACTGCCAGAGGCCTCAGCCCCCTGGCCCGGGCGCAGCGCGCCCGGGTCAGGGGTGGGAACTACTTGCCCGGGACGAGGCTCAGCATCTTGGGCAGACGGGCGATGACCTTGACGATCTCGCGGCCGGCCAGCGAGCGCTGGACCGCATCGTCGGCGAGGGCCGCCGCGAGGGCGTCCTCCTCCGTGATGTCGGCCGGAACCTCGAGCTTGCCGCGCACCTTGCCCTGGATCTGGACCACCATCGTGACGGTGTCGTCGACGGTGAGGGCGGGATCAGCCGTGGGCCAGGCGCTGTTGGCGACCGACGGGGGCTGGCCGAGCAGCTCCCACATCTCCTCCGCCACATACGGCGACACGACGCTCAGCGCCTGGGCGACGAATTCGACGGCCTCCCGCACTGCGGGATCAGAGCCACCGGCGCCGGAATCGATCGTCTTGCGGGTGGCGTTGACCAGCTCCATGGTGCGCGCGACAGCCACGTTGAAGCGCCCGCCGTCGAACAGTTGGGTGATCTCCGTGATGGCTTTGTGGGTGGCCTTGCGCAGCTGCGGGTCACCCTGCGCGAAGTCGACGCCCGGCTGGGAGTCGACGTCTGCGGCCAGGCGGTACGCGCGCTGGAGGAACTTCAGGCTGGAGCCCGGCGAGACCTCGGCCCAGTCGATGTCGTCCTCCGGCGGGCCGGCGAAGATCATCGTGAGACGCACGGCGTCCACACCGAACTCGTCGATCTGCTTACCCAGGTCGACGCCGTTGCCGAGCGACTTGCTCATCGCCCTGCCCTCGTTGATGACCTGGCCCTGGTTCAGCAGGCGGAGCATGGGCTCGTCGAACGAGACCAGCCCCATGTCGCGCAGCACCTTCGAGAAGAACCGCATGTACAGCAGGTGCAGGATGGCGTGCTCGACGCCGCCCACGTACTGCGCCACCGGCATCCACTTCGCCACGTCTTCAGGGTTGAAGGGGCCCTCGGTGTATCCGGGCGAGCAGTAGCGGAAGTAGTACCAGGACGAGTCGACGAACGTGTCCATCGTGTCGGTGTCGCGCTTCGCGGGTCCACCACAGGTGGGGCACTCGGTGTTGACCCAGTCCGAGGCCGACGCCAACGGAGAGGTGCCCTTGGGTGCCAACGCGGAGCCGCGCAGATCCGGCAGCCGGACCGGCAGTTGGTCGTCGGGGACCGGGACCTCGCCACACTTCTCGCAGTGGATCACCGGGATGGGGCAGCCCCAGAAGCGCTGGCGCGACAGCAGCCAGTCGCGCAGGCGGAACTGGACGGTGCCGGTGCCCCTGCCCTCGGCCTCAAGCTGCTCCGTGATCCGGGCGACGCCGGAGGCCTTGTCCGTGAGACCGTTCAGAACGCCCGAGTTGAGGTAGGCACCGTCGCCGACGGTGGCGATGCCGGTCTCTTCAGGGTTGGTGCCGTCGACATCGAGCACGGTGCGCACCGGCAGCCCGAACTTGCGCGCGAAATCGAGGTCGCGCTGGTCGTGCGCCGGCACGGCCATGATCGCGCCGGTGCCGTAATCGGCCAGCACGTAATCTGCGGCCCAGATCGGCACCTGCTCGCCGTTGACAGGGTTGGTGGCGTGGACGCCGAGCCACACACCGGTCTTCTCGTTCTCCGTTGACTGGCGCTGGATCTCGGTGGTCCGCTTCACCTGCTCGACGTACGCCTCGAACGCGGGGCGCTGCTCGTCGGTCACCAGCTCTGCGGCGAGTTCGCCGTCGGGGGCCACCACCATGAACGTCGCGCCGAACAGCGTGTCCGGACGCGTCGTGAACACGGTGATGGGCTTCTCACGGCCCTCGACGGTGAAGTCGACGTGCGCGCCCTCGGAGCGGCCGATCCAGTTGCGCTGCATGGCCAGCACGTGATCCGGCCAGCCGTCCTCGAGCAGCGACATGTCGTCGAGGAGTTCCTGGGCGTAGTCCGTGGTCTTGAAGTACCACTGGTTGAGCTTGCGCTTGGTGACCTCGGACTTGCAGCGCTCGCAGCGGCCGTCGATGACCTGCTCGTTGGCCAGCACCGTCTGGTCCTGCGGGCACCAGTTGACGAAGGAGTCCTTGCGGTAGGCGAGTCCCCGCTCGTAGAAGCGGTTGAACAGCCACTGCGTCCAGCGGTAGTACTCCTCGTCCGAGGTGTGGAGGCGCCGTGACCAGTCGAGGCTCAGCCCGTAGCGCTTGAAGGAGCGCACCTGGGTCTCGATGTTGTTGTACGTCCAGGTGGCGGGGTGCGCATCGGCCTTGATTGCCGCGTTCTCCGCGGGCAGCCCGAACGAGTCCCAGCCGATGGGGTGCATGACGTCGTAGCCGCGCAACCGCCAGTACCGGGAGACGACATCGCCCATCGCGTAAGCCTCGGCATGGCCCATGTGGAGGTCGCCGGAGGGGTACGGGAACATGTCGAGGACGTAGCGACGTTCGCGGCTGCCGTCATCCAGCGGCCGGAAGGTCTCGTCCTCCTCCCAGAATGCCTGCCACTTCTCCTGGGCCTGCACCTTGTCGTACTGCACAGCCTCTTGGCTCACGACTCTCTCCTGATTGCACAACGAATTCCCGCGCCGAGACGGCGCGGAGACTCACTATATCGCCAGGAACGCATCCACCTCAGCGGCGGTCGGGGGCTGCGCGCCCTTGCGGGTGCAGACGATCGCGGCGGCGGCGGTGCCCCTGTCGAGGGCGCCGGCCACGTCGTCGGGGTGGTGGGCGTAGGCGGAGAGGAACCCCGCCATGAAGGTGTCGCCCGCGCCCACGGTGTCGATGACGCCGACGGAGTGGCCCGGCACGCGTACCACCCTGCCGTCCGGCTTGACCGCGGCGGCCCCATCCGGGCCGAGCGTGACGATGAACATGGCCAGGTCGTGTTCCTCGGCCCAGGCTCCCGCGTAGGCCAGCGGGTCCGAGTCGTCGTCGACCAACCAGGCGATGTCCTCGTCGCTGGCCTTGACGATGCCCCCGTTGCGCCCCACGGCCGTCATCAGGTCTGAAACCAGCCCGAAGTACTCGGCGCGGTCCGGCAGCGTGGAGGGGCGCACATTGATGTCGAAGCTGACGGCCGCCTCGGTGCCGCGCACGAAGTCGAGGACGTGCTTGGCGCCTGGGCCGATGACCGAGCCGATGGAACCGAAGTGCAGCCAGTCCTGAGGGGCGACGGTGGGGAACTCGTCCCTGCGCCAGTTGAAGTTGGACGTCTGGTCGAAGTGGAAGAAGTAGCTGGCCTTCCCCTCCACGTCGAGGGAGACCACGGCAACCGAGGTCGCTTCATCGGTGGGGACCGCGAGGTCCAGTTGCACCCCTGCCGTCTCCAGGTGGCTGCGCAGTTGGCGGCCGAAGGAATCCGAACTCAGGCGACCCAGGAAGTGGACGTCCTCCCCCAGCTTGGCCAGTGCGGTGGCCGTGTTGAACGGGCCGCCCCCGGACCGGGCGATCCACCGGCTCTCGGCTGGGGAAAGTTGTTCTTCCGGCATCAGATCAATGAGGGCTTCGCCACACACCACAAAACGCATGGCCGCAATCTACGCCACCCGCCGCCGGGCCGTCGCGCCGACCTCAGCATTCGGTTATCCACAAGGAAGCGGGTCCGTGGTGATCCCGGAAGCCCGCTGACAACAGTAATGGCATGCACACGCTTCCTGTCCTCCGCGGCACCACCCGTGCCGACCTGCTGGCCCTCCCGTCGTTCATGTTCGGTTTCCACCCCTCTGACTCCGTCGTCCTGCTCGGGATGCAGGGGAAGGTGGTGAGCTTCTCCTCACGCCTCGAGGCGAAATGGTTCCGCACCCACTTCGACCGGGTGGCGGACCAGATGTTTAACGTCACCTCCCACATCGACGGCGTCAGGTTCATCCTGCTCGGCTATTCGAAGGATCTGGACCTGGCCTGGGCATCGGTCATGGAACTGGCAGACGTCCTCGGCGCCGAGCGGGTGGCAGAGGCGCTGGTGACCGACGGCTCGCACTACTGGTCCCTCACAGACGATGAGGGGCCCGTGGCCTACGACTTCGACGCCAGCCCGGTGGCCGCCCACGCCGTCTACAACGGCGTGAGCATCTACGCCTCGCGGGAGGAGGCGGTGGCCCCGGTCCAGACGTGGGAGCCGCCCGCTCAGAGCGAGGTCGACCGGGCCCTTGCCGAGATCGCCGGGTTCTCCGAAGCCGAGGGCCTGGCCCGTCTCGAGGCACTGGCCGAAGCCCAGACCCCGTTGGAAGTGCAGGAGGGCCTGATGCTCGCCTGTCTGCTGGATGACGAGGACCGCTCCGCCGCCCTGACCACCCGGCTGAACACGTCCACCGCGGAGGTCATCTGGCACAACCTCCTCGCTGCCCGCCGCGTGACACCGGGCTTCGCCCAGCCGACGGTGGTCGCTCTGCTGGGCATCGCCTCATGGTTGTCCGGGCACGGCGCGCAGGCCACAGCGTGCATCGAGCAGATGGCCACCCTCAACCCCACCCATCCCATCGGGATGCTCCTGGCGAGCGTCCACCAGCACGGCATCCCGCCCCAGAGATGGGACGAATAGGTTTCACCCGGGCAAGTACGCTGCCCTCATGAGCAACGCGCAGTGGCCCCCGCCGCCGGGCAACGGGAACAACTCACCGTGGGCGAGCCAGGACCCGTCCTGGCGCCCGACGCAGTTCCATGATGCACAGGGCAGGGACCCCCGGCAGCCGTTCGGGCAGCAGCCGCCGGCGCCGCCGTCGTACGAAGATCTCCAGCCTCCCAAGCGCCCCCGGTCCACACTCTTCATCGTGCTGGGCGTGGTGGCCGTGATCGCGGTCGTCATCGTGGGCATGCAGTTCCTGGGATCGGCCTCCCCGGAGAGCGGGGCCAGCCCCTCTGCGGCCGCCACGGCAGAACCCAGCCCTGAGCGCACGGGCAACTTCATCCCGTTCGAGGGCAACGGGGACGGCATCTTCGAGATCGTCGGCTACTCCTGGAACGGCGACCAGCTGGACCTGCGCATCCGCGTCGAGGTGGAGCAGGGCGACTTCGCCTTCGCCATCTTCGCGTTCACGAACGAGACGAGGCTGAGCTACGACCCCGTCGACATGCGGGCCTTCAGCGCGCGGGAGGGCCAGCCCTATGAGGGCACGGTCACCTTCATCATGCCGAGAGCGGATTCCACCATCGTGTTGACCACGCCCTCCGGACGGGTGGCCCTCAACGCTCTGCCGGTGAAGGGCTGAAGTCAGCCTGGGCGCGCAGGCGCTCCTCCACCGCGTCGGGATGATCCTTCGACAACAGCGTGACACCGGAGACGGCGATGGCGCCGGTCACGATCATGCCCAGCACCGGGCCGGCGCCCATCCCGATGCCCTCGCCGAGCACCACCAGACCGAACACGACGGCGACGAACGGGTCCACCGTCGTCATGGTGCCGACGGTGATCTCGGCCGGGCCGGAGGCGTAGCCCTGCTGGATCATCCAGGCGCCCAGGATGTAGCACAGCAGCATCATGGCGGCGGTGGCCAGGAACTGCCAGCTTCCGAAGCTTTGGTCGTGCTTCTGGATGAGGTTCATCGCGGCTTTCATGAAGCCCGAGGCCAGACCGTAGAAGATGGCGCCCACAGAGGACCACAGGATGGCCTTCGCCCAGGCCACCGCCCGGGTGGCGAAGAAGGACAGGGCCGCGCACAGCACGCAGACCACCACGAAGGACCACAGCATCGCCGGGAAGCTGAACTGCTTCTCCCCCGTCGCGTACTGCGACGAGAAGATGGTGAAGCCCACCACGCCCAGCACCGTCACACCGACGGCGCCCCACAGCCTGGCGTTGATCTTGTGCTTGTGGATCTTCGAGGCGAGCAGTACCGACCACGGCACGGCCAGGATGCCCACCGGCTGCACCACCGACACCGGGGCGAACGTCAGGGCCGTCAGGTGGATCGCCGCGCCGGCGAAGACCAGGCCCAGGCCGATGACCCATTTCGGGACGGTGAAGAGCTTCAGCAGGCCCTTCAGCGACAACCTGTTGGAGGAGGTGACCGCATCCGCGTCGAACTGGCTCTTGACCCCCAGACTCTGCAGGATGGCACCGCTGGCGAACAGGAACGAGCCGCACACCTGCATGGCGATGGCCAGGTAAATCACGAGGGTCCCTTCGGTCGGGTCAGACCTTCAGATTATCCGACGTAGACGACCACCTTGTCGCCCTCCTTGGCCGCATCGAACAGTGCCTCCACCGCGGCCCTGTCGCGCACGTTGACGCAGCCGTGGGAGGAGCCGTTGTAGCCGCGGGCGGCGAAGTCGCTGGAGTAGTGGACGGCCTGTCCCCCGCTGAAGAACAGCGCGAACGGCATCTTCGAGCCGTAGAGCTTGCTGACGTGGTTGCGCGACTTCCAGCCCACGGAGAACGTGCCCTCGCGCGTGGGCGTCAGTTCGGAGCCGAACCGCACGTCCATCGACATCTTGACCTCACCGTCGACGACCCAGGCGAGCTTCCGCTGCGTCTTGGAGATGCAGATCACCCGGCCCTGGAGGCAGCGGTCGTCCAGGGTCAGTTTGGCCTCCGCGGGGGCGGCCACCACATTGTTGAGCTGATCGAGGGTGGGCTCGTGCGTCATCGACGCGAGGCGGTCCAGCGTGCGCTGGTCCACCTCACCGGTCACCGGGATCTCCCGCTTGGTCTGGAAGCCGGTGACCGCCTCGGCCGTCTTGGGCCCGTACTGGCCGTCGACGAGTCCGAGGTACCACTCGAGCTGCTTCAGGCGGGCCTGGAGGTCCTTGACCTGATCCCCGGTGCTGCCTGTCTTCAGGAGGGCTGGCCCCGGCTTCAGCACGTTGTGCATCTCGTCTGCGGTGGGCATGCGCGTCATATCGACAAGTCGATCCCATGTCACCTGGTCGACCTCTCCCGTGCCGGGGAGGCCACGCTTCACCTGGAAGCCCTCCACGGCGAGCCGCGTCGCGTCGCCGTAGTCGCTGGTGATCTTCCCCGACATCCAGTTCAGCTGGAGGAGCCGGTGCTGCAGTTCCCGCACCTGTTCCGAGTCGTCTCCGGGCGCCAGCAGGGGCGGCACCGTCGGCACCACCTCCGGCGTCTCTGAGGTCTCCGGCTCAGCGGTGGGCTGAGGGACCTCGACAGACGGCTGGGGCTCGGCGCTCGGCGCGGTGGTCGGCTCAGCGGCCGGCACGGACGGGACGACGCTCGGCTTCGCCGGGACGACGACCGGTTCCGCCGTGGGCGTCACGTCGGGCAGGACCACGGGCTCGTCGGTGACCGCGCCTGCTCCGGGATTGGCGACGGTGGGCGCCGGCCCGGCCTGGGGCGCGAGCGCTTCCGGCGCGCACGCAGCGGCGAAGAGGCTGAGGGCGGCAACGACGCCGATGGCGAAGCGCCGGGCACTGGGCACGGAGAACATGGTGAACCTCACAGGGGGAAGAGCGGTTCGTACGCGTGCATCGTATGACGCGGAGGGGCGGGTCTCGGTGTGACACGCGAAGCGGCGGTGCATGGAGTGCTCCTGTCGGACGGGTTTCTCATCCGTATTACGCCTCAGTGCGGTCGTCGGTTGCCCGCACTTCAGGATTCGAGCGACCTGATCACCCGCAGGATCTCGTGTCGGAGGGGAACCGCCCGCTCCGCGAACCCACGCTGCAGCGCTGCGTAGCAGGCCCGCCCCTCTGCCGTCTCGACAGGGATGGGCTCGTAGCCCCAGTCTGCGAGGTCGTAGGCGGAGGCCTGCATGTCCACCTCGCGGATGTCGCGCGCCAGGAGATAGGCCTCGAACAGCAGCTCGGAACCCACGGCGGGAGAGAGTTTGCCGGCCCAGCGGTAGAGGTCCATGTTCACATGGAGGCAACCCGGTTGGTCCAGGTCAGGCTGCGTCTCACGCGTCGGTTGCAGCACGTTGAGCGGCCGGGCGGGCTCGGTGAAGAAGCGGAACGCGTCGAAATGCGTGCAGCGGCAGCCCACCTCCTCCACGATCCGGGCCACCTCCGCCGGCTCGAAGCGCAGCTTCAGGTAGGGGTGGCGCGTCTCGCCCTCCTGCAGCCGGTAGACCATCGCCCACTCGTGCATCCCGAAGCACCCGAACCGCGGGGCCCTGTCCGCCGCGGCAGCCAGGAGGCTGTGCGCCGTTTCGACCGTGCCACCCCGCTTGGCCAGGAAGGACGCTGCGTCGAACACGGTCACCCGTCCCGTCCTCGCATAAAACTGACGCTCCGCGAAAGCCTCTCCCCCGGCCAGGCCGACGCCGGCACCCGGATGCCACTGCGCCAGGTGGCTGGGCCTCAGGTTGTAGTACTGGAACAGGAAGTCGTCGACGGGGTGCTTGAGGCCGCGTTCCCTCCGCCGCACCACCTCCGCCAGTTCGGCGGTGACGCGCCCGCGGTGGATTTCGGCCCGCTCCTGCCACTCAGCGGCCTCCAGCACCCTCACGGATGACCTTTCAGGGCCTTGCGTCGCTGGCGCCATTCGGGCAGCAACCGGTCCATCCCGGCGACGAAGCGTGGGCCGTGGCCGCGTTCGATGAGGTGCATCAACTCGTGCACGACGACGTATTCCAGCGCGGTGGGCGGATGTTCCGCCAGCGCGGTGTTGAAGGTGATGGCGGCCGTCCGGATATTGCACGTGCCCCAGCGCGAGGTCATGCGCCGCAGCTTCACCAAGGCATGACGGCGTCCGACCCGCGGTTCCCAGAGTGCGAACAGGTCAGGCAGGGCGGCCCGGAGTTCGCGCCGGTAGAAGTTCTCCAGCCCCCGTCTGCGGGCGTCCTCATCCGGACCGGACAGCACGAGGACGCCGTCCTCCAACCGGGCGCCCGCCCTGCCCGCCTCATCAGTGCGCACCTCATGCCACCGGCCCCAGAGCCTGGCTCGCCCCCCATCCGTCAACGGTTCCTGCGGCGGGTGGGCGAGCCGGACCTGCTGCCTGGCCTTCAGCAACCAATGCTCGTGGCTGCGCACGAATTCCGTGACGGTTTCCTCCGACAGCCCCAGCGGGACGGAGATCTTCACCACGCCGTCGGGAGGGACCACCCGCATCCGCAGGCTCTTGATGGGCTTGTACGTCACCTCAGCCGAGACGCTGCCCACCTGGAGCAGCGCGGCGGGGGGACGTCGAGGAGTCATGCCCACATCGTAGGAGGGCCTCGGGACATTTCCCCGCACAGCACCCCGACACCCTGTTGTCCACCGACATTTCCCCGAGATGCCACCACGCTGGAGAGTGTGAGGATTATCCTGCCCCGATTGCGTGTTGAGGGCCAGATGGTTGCAGACTAGGGGGGTGTCCCCCGAACTCATCGTGCTAGCGCTTGTCGTTATCACCGCACTTGCCTTCGACTTCACGAACGGCTTCCACGACACGGGCAACGCGATGGCTACGTCGATCGCAACCAAGGCCCTCTCCCCCAAGGTTGCGGTTGCATTGTCGGCCGTCCTGAACCTGGTGGGAGCCTTCCTGTCCGTGGAGGTCGCCCTGACCGTCACCAACGCCGTGGTCAACATCCAGGACTCCAGCGGCGCGCCGCGCCCGGAGCTGATCGGCGACGGCGGCATGTCGCTGCTGCTGATCATCCTGGCCGGCCTGGTGGGTGCCATCGTCTGGAACCTGCTCACCTGGCTGTTGGGCCTGCCGTCGAGCTCATCGCACGCGCTGTTCGGCGGGCTGATCGGCGCCACCATGGCCGGGCTCGGCGTGAGCGGCGTCAAGTGGGCCGGCGACGGCACGAAGCTCGACGGGGTGATCGGCAAGGTCGTGTTGCCCGCCCTGTTGTCGCCGGCCATCGCCATCGCCGTCGCCTCCGTGGGCACGTGGCTCGTGTACCGCATCACCCAGGGGGTTGCGGAGAAGTACCGCGAGAGCGGGTTCCGCTGGGGACAGATCGGTTCCGCGTCGCTCGTCTCCCTGGCGCACGGCACCAATGACGCGCAGAAGACCATGGGCGTCATCACGCTGGCACTGATCGCCACCGGCACCTGGACGGACCTCACAGCGGTGCCGCTGTGGGTCAAGGTGGCGTGCGCGCTGGCCATCGCGCTGGGCACCTACATCGGCGGATGGCGCATCATCCGGACGCTCGGCAAGGGCCTGGTCGAGATCAGCGCACCTCAGGGCATGGCCGCGGAGTCGTCCTCCGCGGCGGTCATCCTGGCCTCCAGCCACCTGGGCTTCGCCCTGTCCACCACCCACGTCGCCACCGGCTCCATCCTCGGCTCTGGCCTCGGCAAGCGCGCGAAGGTCAACTGGTCGGTGGCCGGTCGCATGCTGATGGCCTGGGCCATCACGCTGCCCGCCGCGGGCATCGTCGGCGCCGCCATGTGGTTCGTCGGTCACAGTCTGGGCGGCCTGTTCGGCTCCATCGTGATCTTCCTCATCCTGGCGATCGCCTCCGGGTGGATGTACCTCCATTCCCAGAAGTCGAGGGTCGACCACAAGAACGTCAACGACGAATGGGTCGAGGACGTCACCCAGCGGCAGCTGCCTGAGCAGCCCGCCGGGCCCCACCGCCGGGTCAGGAGCAAGGCATGAACAACCTCTGGCTGGCCCTTGAGGGCGCATCGCAGGTCCTGCTCGCGGGTCTCCTGCTCGGCGCCGGTCTCCCGGCCGTCTTCTCGCTCGGCATCAGGGCCCTGTCCTACGGCGCCCACCAGAACGTGGACGACCACACACCCCACCCCCTCGCCAAAGTGGTGGCGGGATTCGCGTTCGGCGTCGTCATCGTCGCCATTGTCCTGGGGATCAGCGTGATCGTGTCGCACGGCATGGGCTACCGGCTGAGCTTCGACAACATCTACCCGATGTTCGTGCCCAAGTAGTTCCACCCCTGAGGGGGTTTGGCCCGGCGGTCGTGCGAACAAGACTGGAACGCATGACTGATCTGCACGCAATCACCAAGGCAGCTGAGGCAAAGACGATGGACAAGGGTGCATTCCCCGCCCAGAGCCAGACACCCCCCGGGCTCACGACCGAGATGACGCCCCTCCCGGACCACGGCGAGGAGGGCTGGATCGGCCGTGACCGGTTGCATGGCCTGAAGGCCCTCATCACCGGCGGCGATTCGGGCATCGGGCGGGCCGTGGCCATCGCATACGCCCGCGAAGGCGCCGACGTGGCGTTGAGCTACCTCCCGGAGGAACAGTCCGACGCCGAGGACGTGAAGCAGCTGGTCGAAGAGGCGGGCCGCACGTGCGTCCTGCTCCCGGGAGACATCACCGAGGAGGCCATCGCCCGCAAGGTGGTCGACGACGCCGCCCGCCAGCTGGGAGGGCTCAACATCCTGGTCAACAACGCAGGATTCCAGTGGGCCCGGCGCGACGGCGGTCTGGCAGACCTCAAGACGGAGGAGATGGACCGGACCTTCAAGACCAACCTCTACGCCCTGTTCTGGCTGTCCCAGCAAGCGCTGGGCTACCTCGACAAGGGCGACTGCATCATCAACGTGAGCTCCATCCAGGCCTACGACCCGTCAGTGGATCTCATCGACTACGCGGCCACCAAGGCTGCCATCAACAACTACACGGTCAACCTGGCGGCCGAACTCGGGCCCAAGGGGATCCGCGTGAACTCCGTGGCCCCGGGCCCGATCTGGACGCCGCTGCAGCCGGCCACCAAGAAGGCCGAGGAGATGCCGAAGTTCGGGCTCAACACTCCCCTGGGGCGTCCTGGTCAGCCCTCCGAGATGGCCGGCGCCTTCGTCTTCCTGGCCAGCCCGCTCGAGGCGTCCTACGTGTCCGGGACCGTGCTGGGGGTCACGGGCGGCCGCCCCGTCTTCTAGGCCGGCAGCGGGCAGGTCCGCTCCCGGCGCACCCGGAGCACCAGTGCGACGGCGAGCAACAGCACCGAGGCCGCCGCCAGGAAGGGCTGCACCGGAGCGAAGTACTGCAGGGCCCCGGTGTAGCCCAGTGCGATGAGCACCAGCTTGTTGCAGACCGGACAGCCGACGGCGAAGAAGCTGAAGAACGCCCCGGCGGCACCCAGCTTCCCGCCCCGCTCCGCGTCGGCCGTGTCCTTGCGCGCCACGTAGGTGGCAGCGACGAGGCCCGCGAGGACCGAGGTCACGATGAGCACGGGCCAGGCCCACGCCGTCGGCGGGATCTCGCGTCCGAAGACCGGGTTCGGGATGAGAGCGGTGGGAATTGCCACGACCAGCACGGTGGCCACGGCGGTGCCCACTGCGAAGAACCACCGCCGAGCTGGCCACGTGGCCAGCTCGGCGGTGAAGGTTCGCGGCTCGCTCTGGAGCTGGACCGGGAGGGTCACTGGACCTCCGCGCCGGCCTTCTGCTTGGCGATCTCAGCCTGGACCTCGTCCATGTCGAGCGCCTCGACGGCCTCGATCAGTTCCTCGAGCGCTGCACCGGGCAGCGCACCGGCCTGGGAGAACACGATGACGTTGTCGCGGAAGGCCATGAGCGTGGGGATCGACATGATCTCGAAACCCGCGGCGAGCTCGCGCTGCGCCTCGGTGTCCACCTTGCCGAAGACGATGTCGGGGTGCTTCTCCGAAGCCTCTTCGAAGATGGGGCCGAACTGACGGCAGGGGCCGCACCAGGCCGCCCAGAAGTCGAGGAGGACGATGCCGTTGCCGGCAATGGTCTGCTCGAGGTTTTCCTTGGTGATTTCAACGGTTGCCATGCCCTGATCGTATACCCCCACCGGTATGTGGAGCCAATCTGTCCGCTGACGACGAAAACCTACCGGAGAACAGGACCGGGCCGTCATCCCCGCGCTCCCCGCGCTCCCCGCGTCACCCGGCCCCGTGTCCCGTCGACCGTGATGGCGTCGCCGTCGCTGATGGCGGACGTGCCGGTGCCGGTCCCCATGACGACGGGGATGTCAGGCCCACAGGCTCTTAGCCTGCCTGTTGTCGAGTCGTGATGCGAAGTCTGCCCACGTTGCTGACCTTGTCGGCCCACCTACTGGGAAGACCGTCAGTTTCGCTCAAGCACCCAGACGTACCCCTACGTATCACGCGAAACGGAAAACGGGCGTCTGGCCTAGCCAGACGCCCGTTAGTTTGTGGAGCTAAGGAGATTCGAACTCCTGACCTCTTCCATGCCATGGAAGCGCGCTACCAACTGCGCCATAGCCCCAGTGTCACTTTCGCGACTGCCGCCCTGCGGCGACTCGAAAAACTTTAGCGCATGCTCCGAGAGAACTACAAATCGGGAGTTCGTTGTTCGGATGCCCCGGAATAATCGACGGGGAGGCCCGGTGTGCGGAACCATCTCGCGCACTCCGAGCCTCCCCGTCGGCACACAGGACTAGCGGCGCGCCTTGTGGAGCTGACGGGCGAGATCAGCGATACCGAAGGTGTCCTTCGACTTGGCGACGGCGAAGACGTCGACGCCCTCCTCACGGACAGCAGCCGCAGTGGCCTCGTCCCAGGCGAGCACCCGGACGTCATCGCGGTGACCGAGCGTCTTGGCGTACACATGGGCCAGCGACGGCTGGCTGAGGAAGACCGCGTCCCACGCCCCGTCGTCCCAGCGGGTGCGCAGGGCCGGGTCGATCTCCGCGACGTCCGCCATGGTGTAGATCTCGCTGCGATCGACGGTGTAGCCCTTCGCGCGGAGCCCGGTCTCCAGCTTGGTGGAGAGCTGGTCCGCGCACAGGATGACGACGCGCTGCTCACCGTCGGCCGGCGGGAACAGCTCGACGAGCTTCTGGGAGCTGGCGGTGCCTTCGGGGCTCAGATCAACCTGGCGCCCCGAATCCTCGACGGTGCGCTGGGTGGTGGAGCCCATCGTCGCGACCTTCGTGTGCGCCGGGATGTCCCAGCCTCGTTCGCGCAACGCCCACACCGTCTGCCCTGACGGGATGACGACCCAGTCGGCGTCGCCGATGATGTTGTCTGCCGAGAGCAGGCGTGCCTCCTGGAGCTGCACGCAGTCCACGCGCAACTCGTTCTCGCGCATGGCCTGGCTGATCCGCCCCTCTTGGCGGGGCAACAGCACCCTGACGCGGTCGTCGTCCTCCGAGCTCTCGATGAAGGTGGAGTCGTCGGCGTGGTCAGCCGTCATCTTGACGGTCTCCAGCGCCTCGGCGGTGATGAACCGGTCTGCCCGGCGCGCCTTCAAGGCCTCGGCCACGTTGTGACCGGTGCGCTGCGCGTGGTACTCGGAGGTGGGCAACCCGATTTCCAGGACGGTGCGCTTGGTGCCGTCGATCGAGAAGATGCCCGCCTTCAGGCCGAGGATGCCGCGGCGGGTGGCCAGGGCTCCCACAGGGGCCAGGTAGGTGGTGTTGAGACCCGTCAGCACTGCGCGCTCGGCCTCGATGCAGATGCGGGTCTCGACGTCGTCGAGTTCGCGTACCGCCTCCAGCGTCTCCTCGTCGCTCCGGCGACACTCGAGCGCCAGCGCGCCCTGGCCGGGTGCGGTGAGGATGGGCAGGTATTCGGCCACCCGGTCCTCCACCTTGAGGGCATGCACCCCGGCGGCCGACACGACCACGGCGTCGAGGTCGCCCGGCTCGAGCCGGCGCAGGCGGTCCTGGAGGGTGCCGCCGACATCGACGAACGTGAGATCCGGGCGGAGCGCGCGCAGCTGGGCGAGGCGCCGCAACGACGTGATGCCGATGCGGGAGCGGCGCGGCAACGCAGCCAGCGGCATGCCCCTGAGCGAACACAGCGCATCGCGATGGTCGCCACGCTTCAGCACTGCGGCGAACGTGAGGTCCTCAGGGCGGTCGGACAGTGGGACGTCCTTGACGGAATGCACGACGACGTCGACCGCGCCGCTGCGCAGCGACGTGCGCAGTTCCTGGGCGAACACGCCGAGGGAGTAGCCGTCGGCCATGTGAATGGTGTCCACGTGCTCCGTGGCCACCCGTACGATGTCGACTTCATGGCCCTGCGCCCTGAGGAGCTCAGCAACCATCTCGGAGCGTGCCAGCGCCAATGCTGAACCACGCGTACCCAACCGAAGCTTCACGAAAGATCCTTCCGATGTGATTGCTGCTTAGCCTCTCATGAATCAGCAGCAGCCCGCGCCGCCAGCGGCAAGGCGTCCGTGATGCGGGCCATGGCCGCGTCGTCGTGGGCGGCCGAGAGGAACCAGGCCTCGAAAGCCGACGGCGGGAGCGCCACCCCGGCGTCCAACATGGCGTGGAAGAAGCGGGCGAAGGCCTGGGTGTCCTGGTCCTTGGCGTCTTCATAGTCGGCGACGGAACCGTCGCGGAAGAAGACGGAGAACAGGCTCCCGGCCGCCTGGATGGTGTGCGGCACCGAGGCTGCGGTGAGCGCTTCTGTCACGGCCGCCTGCAAGTCCAGGGAGCGGCGGTCGACGTGGGCGTAGACGGCCTCGTCGGCCAGGCGCAGCGTGGCGAGACCCGCCGCAGTGGCCAGCGGGTTCCCGGACAGGGTGCCCGCCTGGTAGACCGGCCCGACGGGGGCCAGGAACTGCATGACTTCCGCGCGCCCGGCGAGCGCGGCCAGCGGCATGCCGCCACCAACGACCTTGCCGAACGTCACGATGTCCGGGGCGTAGCCCCCCTCGAGACCGAGCCAGCCACCCGGACCCACCCGGAAACCGGTCAGCACCTCGTCGACGATCAGCAGCGCACCGTGGCGGGCGGTGATCTCGCGGAGGCCCGCGTTGAAGCCCGGAGCGGGCGGAACCACGCCCATGTTGGCGGGCGCGGCCTCCGTGATGACTGCCGCGATGCGCTCCCCCGCCGTGTCGAACACCCTGGCGAGCGCCTCGAGGTCGTTGTACTCGACCACGATGGTGTCGCCTGCAGCCGCAGCCGTCACGCCGGCGGAACCAGGCAGGCCCTGGGTGGCGACGCCGGAACCGGCAGCGGCGAGGAGCGCGTCGGAGTGCCCGTGGTAGCAGCCGGCGAACTTGACGATGACGTCGCGGCCGGTGGCGCCGCGCGCCAGCCTGATGGCGGTCATGGTGGCCTCGGTGCCGGTGGAGACGAAGCGCACCTGTTCCGCCACCGGGACGCGCGCGTGGATGGCCTCAGCCAGTTCCACCTCCGCCAGTGTGGGCGCGCCGAAGGACAGGCCACGGCCGGCCGCTTCCCTGACGGCCTCGATCACCTGCGGGTGGGCATGGCCGAGCAGCGCAGGCCCCCAGGAGCAGACGAGGTCCACGTATTCACGCCCGGCGACATCGACGACATGCGGGCCGCGGGCCTCGCGGATGAAGACCGGGTCACCGCCGACTGAGCCGAACGCCCGCACGGGCGACGACACGCCGCCCGGGATGATCTCCTTCGCCCGCGCAAACAGGTTCACTTCAGCCACGTCGCCAACTCCTCCGCCCAGTAGGTGAGCACGATATCTGCACCGGCCCGCGCGATCGCGGTCACCGATTCCGTCACTGCGGCGCGGCGGTCGATCCAGCCCTGCGCCGCGGCCGCCTCGATCATGGCGTACTCGCCGGACACCTGGTAGGCGGCCACGGGAACGTCCGACGCGGCGGCCACGTCGCTGAGCACGTCGAGGTAGTAGCCGGCGGGCTTCACCATCACGATGTCGGCGCCCTCGGCCAGGTCCAGCTCGGCCTCACGCAGCCCCTCGCGCCTGTTGGCCGGGTCCTGCTGGTAGGTGCGCCGGTCCCCCTGCAGGGACGAGCCGACCGCCTCGCGGAAGGGTCCGTAGAACGCCGAGGAGTACTTCGCGGCGTACGCGAGGATGGCGGTGTCCTGGAACCCCTGCCCGTCGAGGCCGGCCCGGATGTGTTCCACCTGGGCGTCCATCATCCCCGACGGCGACACCACGTGGGCCCCTGCCTCGGCCTGGGCGATGGCCATCGAGACGTAGGCCGCGAGCGTCGCGTCGTTGTCGACGGCGCCGTCCGCGGTCAGGAAACCGCAGTGCCCGTGGGTGGTGAACTCGTCGAGGCAGGTGTCGGCCATGATGACCGTGTCAGACCCGACGGCGTCGCGTACGGCCCGCAGGCCCCGCTGCAGGATGCCGTCCTCGGCCCAGCCCTGCGAGCCCTGCTCATCCTTGGCCGCGTCCTCCGGCACGCCGAACAGCATCAGCCCGCCCACTCCGGCGGCTACTGCACCCTCGGCGGCGCGCGCAATCTGGTCGCTGCCGTGGCGACGCACGCCGGGCATGGAGGAGATCTGCCCGGGCACGTCCGAGACGAACATGGGCAGCACGAGCTGCGAGGGACGCACCTCGATCTCGCGCACGAGCCGGCGCATGGCCGCCGTGGTGCGGAGGCGGCGTGGTCGGAACTGGATCATCGATGTCCCTTCGGGAGGTTGGCTATGGCGTGGATGAGCCCTTCGGCGTCCTGGGTGCGGGCTTCAGCGGCCACTTCGACGCCCAGCTGGCGCAGCGCGGCGGCCGACGGCGGGCCGAAGGCCACCACCTGCAGACCCTGCGGCCACCCCAGCAGCTGGTCCACGGCGCGCCCCATCGAGCCCGCGAGGATCACCACGACGTCGAACAGGCACCGTTCATACTCGCCCCGCAGCTTGCCGGGCACGTCGTCCAGGGGCTCCATGGTGTAGACCGCGAACTGGTCCACCGCGTAGCCCTTGCGTCTCACTTCCTCTGCCAGCACCGTCGACGACAGCGCGGACCCGGGGATGACGACCCGTCCGCTGCCCGCGGGCCAGGCCTCACCGAGGGCCGCGGCGCTGGAAGCACCCTGCGGCACCAGGTCCACGTCGATGCCGCGTTCGCGCGCCGCCCGCGCCGTCGCCGCACCGACGGCTGCCACGCGGGCCTGCTCGGGGATGGTCATCCCCAACTCGTCGAGCACCTCCAGCGTGGCGGGCGACGTCAGCGCCACCCAGTCGGCGTCGGTGAAGCTGCCCTCTGGGCGCAGTGTCACGCGGCGTTGGACGGGCTCGGCCACCACTTCGGCGCCCGCGGCGCGGAGGGCGCCCACCAGGTCTCCGGTGTCCGCGCGCGGCACGAAGATGCGCAGGCCGGCCAGCACGTCCTCGCCGCCCCAGAGCGACGAGTCGTCATGGAGTTCAGCCAGCCGCGACGGACGCGAGGCGGTCAGCTCCGCCACCGTCTCAGCGCCGAGCTGCATCAGTTCCTCGGCGGCGATGGCCCCGGCGTGGTCGCTCAGGGTGACCCTGGCGGTCACCGACCTGCGGCCGTCGAGCGCGAAGACGGCGGCCTCGAGTTCGCCGTCGTGCCCGTGGGCCGCGATGGGCGCGGCGCAGCCGCCTCCGAGGTTCTCCAGCACCACGCGCTCGGCCTCGACGGCGAGTCTGGTGTCAGGGTCTTCGAGGGCGGCGAGCTCTGCGGCCAACACCTCGTCGTCGGTGCGGCATTCCAGGGCCAACGCACCCTGGCCCGGGGCGGGGAGGATGGTCAGGTAGTCGGTGATGTGCTGCGTCATGCCCAGTCGCTCGAGGCCGGCGGCGGCGAGCACCACGGCGTCGAGGTCGTCTGTGTTGACGCGGGCCAACCGCGTACCCACGTTGCCGCGGATGTCGACGTAGAGCAGGTCCGGCCGCTGGGCGCGCAGCTGGGCGACGCGGCGGGGCGACCCGGTTCCCACGGTGGCCCCGGTGGGCAGCTGAGCGAACGTGAGCCCGTCCCGGGCGCACAGCGCGTCGCGGGCGTCGGCGCGCAACGGGATGGCGGCGACCCTCAGGCCCGGCACCGGCGCGGTGGGCAGGTCCTTCAGTGAGTGGACGGCGAAGTCGCAGACCCCGTCCAGCAGGGCGGTACGCAGTTCCGCCGCGAAGACCCCCAGCCCACCGAGTTGGGTGAGGGAGCCGCGCTCCACGTCGCCACCGGTGCGGATCCGCACCAGTTCAACCTCGTGCCCCCGGTCGCGCAGCGCGTCGGCGATCAATTCCGACTGCGCCACGGCGAGGGCTGATCCCCTGGTGCCCAGCTTCAGCTTCATCTCACCACTCTTGTCGTTCCCGCCACCACTGCGGCGATCCCATTGCCGTCCAGCCAGGCGCCGACCAGATCGACGCCGGCCTCGAGCGCCGTCTCCACGATGAAGTCGCGGTTCGAGGCGTCGATGCGGGTGGGCATTGAATCCCAGCCTACCGACGCGAAGCCGAGCACTTCGTGCTCCTGGATCTCCACGCCCACGAACCGAGAGGCGTCCCGGAGGGCGTCCGCACGGGTGGCCAGGATGTGTTCGGGATAACTGAGGCGCAGCACGTGCTGCCCGGTCTCAGCCCACGGCCACTTGGCCGAGTAGTGGGTCAGCGCGCGGGCGTGCAACGTGTCGTCGCGCTCCGCCAACAGGACGCCCGAACCGACGGGATGGGCATCGAGCGCAGGTGTGGTCACGGCGAGTAACGCCGAGCGGGCGGTCCGGACGGGGGGCACCTGGATCTCGACCCCGAGATTGCCCAGCAGCACTCCGGCCGGCGCGGCGGGGGTGGCGATGACCACACGCTCGACGTCCAGCACCTCACCGTCATGCAGCGACAGCAGGAAGCCCGATCCCCCGCGCCGCAGCGACGACACCGACGCCGAGGTGCGCACGCTCCCACCGGCCGTGACGAAACGCTCCGCGATGGCGGTGATGAGGCGGAACATCCCGCCGATGGGTTGTTCGACGGCGGCGCTGCCCGGGCCGCGCACCAGCGCGACCGCCGCGAGCAGCGAACCCTCCGTGGCGAGCGCCTCCAGCAGCGTCGGCGCGAACGCCGAGAGCGGCATCTTGTCCGGCGACAAGGAGTACACGCCCTGAGCGACGGGGGCCACCAGCTTGGCGAGGGCCGCCTCACCCAGGCGGGCCCGCACCAGGTCGCCCACCGTCATGGCCGTGGCCCCGGCCTCGGGCCCGAGTTGCGCTTCGGCCGCGACGACGGCGAACTCAGCCGGCTCGAGGACCGCGAGCGCGGGGTCGTCGAGCGAACTGGGGATCCCCAGCACGCCCTCAGCCATGGGGAAGGTGCCACGCCGCCACCAGATGTGCGGCGTGCCCTGCGGTGCCGCCACCTCCAGACCGAGGTCCTCACAGAGGGCCCGCACAACACCACCGCGCGTGGCGTAGGCCTCCGCGCCCGCGTCGACCTCGACGGAGCCGAGCCGCAGCGGCGAGATCATGCCGCCCAGCCGTGGCGCCGCCTCGCGCAGTTCGACGGTGTGCCCGGCTTCCTGCAGCCGGAGGGCGGACAGCACTCCGGCGAGACCGCCGCCGATGACGGCGACGCGCGAGCCGCTCACAGTTCGTGGATGAGGGCCACCAGGTCGGTGAGCACCTCGGGATCAGTGGTGGGCGGCACCCCGTGGCCCAGGTTCACGACGTGCGCGGGCGCCTGGCGACCGCGCTCCACGACATCACGGGTGTGGGCCTCCAGGGCGTCCCAGCCGGCGGCGAGCATCGCGGGATCGATGTTGCCCTGCAGCGGGACCCCCGGCACGAGCCAGGCGGCCTCGTCGAGTGGCGTTCGGTAGTCGACACCCAGGGTCTCGACGCCGATCTCGGCCATGTCGGTGAGCAGGTGGCGGGTGCCGACGCCGAAGTGGATGCGGGGCACGCGACCCTCCACCGCGGCCATCACCTGGGCCGAGTGCTGCTGCACCTTCCCTGTGTAATCCGCGCGGCTGAGGGAGCCCGCCCACGAATCGAACAGCTGCACTGCACGGGCGCCAGCGTCGATCTGTACGTTCAGGAACTGGCCCGAGAGTTCCGCCGCCCAGTCGAGCAGCCTGTGCCACGCCGCCGGATCCGCGTGCATCATGGCGCGGGCCTGCAGGTGGTCACGCGAACCGCGGCCCTCCACGAGATACGCCGCCAGCGTAAAGGGGGCGCCGGCGAAGCCAATGAGCGGAGTGCCCTCACCCAGTTCTGCGACGACCAGCCGCACGGCCTCCGAGATGGCCGAGGCGTCCTCGATCCGGTGGCCGACGACCCTGTCGACGTCTGCGGCGGTGCGGATGGGGTTCTCGATCACGGGCCCGATGCCCGGCTCGATGTCGACATCGACCCCTGCCAGCACGAGGGGCGTCATGATGTCGGAGAAGAAGATGGCCGCGTCCACCTTGTGGCGGCGCACCGGCTGCAGCGTGATCTCCGCCGCCAACTCGGGTTTCAGGCAGGCCTCGAGGATGGTGGTGCCCACGCGGGCGGCCTTGTATTCGGGGAGGGAGCGGCCGGCCTGGCGCATGAACCAGACGGGGAGCTTCTCGGGACGCTGCCCGATGAGGGCTGAAAGCAGTGAACTCATGGTGGGTTCGATTCTGCCCTATCGGGCAAAGGTGGTTGAATGAGGCTCACTGTGACAATGCGTGTCTTCTCCATTCAGCACAACCGGCAGGGCCTGTCCGAGGTCGAGCGGATAGCCGCCGACATCGAGGGGATGGTCGACCGGCTCCGCAACGTGCCGGAAGTGACCGGCGCCGTGGTGCTCAGCACCTGCAACCGCGTCGAGATCATCCTCGACACCAACGGCGAGGCCACGCCGGGGCAGCTGCGAGCCGCTCTGAACGACCACTTCTCCACCCCTCCGGCCTGGGACCTGTACCTGGGTGAGGCGGCCCTCGGGCACGTCTTCCGCGTCGCCGCGGGGCTCGACTCCATGGTGGTGGGCGAGCGCGAGATCGCAGGCCAGCTGCGCCGCGCTCTCATGGATGCCCAGGACCTCGGCCACACGTCGCTGCCGCTCAACATCGCCGTCGAGGAGGCGCTGAAGACCTCCCGCCGCGTCGCTCGCGAAACCAGCCTCGAGGGCGCCGGGCGCTCCGTCGTGAGCGCCGGCCTTGACCTCATCGATGTCGCGGACTGGCCCTCAGCCCGGGTGCTGGTGGTGGGCACCGGTTCCTACGCGGGCGCCGTGGTCGCTGCTGCACGAACCCGCGGCGTCACCAACCTGATGGTCCACTCCGCCAGCGGCCGCGGGGCCCACTTCGCCGAGAGCCACGGCATCGGCCACATCGAATCACTGCCCGACGCGCTGCCCTCCGCAGACGTCGTGGTGACGTGCCGGGGCCGCGGCGGTCACGTCGTCACCCCCGCGGACGTCACCGGCCCCGCACGGTTCCTGGACCTGTCACTCAACCGCGACGTCCATCCCGCCGTCGCCACGCTGCCCGGCGTGCACGTCGTGGACCTGGCCACCATCCAGCAGTCCGTCGGCTCCGGCATCGCGGAGGACACCCGCCGCGCCCAGTCGATCGTCAACGAAGGCCTCGCCGAGGCGCGCACCAAGCTCCGCGCCCGCGTCGTCGACCCCGCCGTGGTGGGCCTGCGCGAGGCCGTCATGGGCCTCGTGGACGACGAGGTCACCCGCCTGCCCAACCGCCCGTTGTCGCACGACGACGCGGCGCTGGCGCTGCGCCGGCTGGCCACCCGCCTGCTCCACATCCCCTCCACCCGTGCCAAGCTGGCCGCCCAACGCGGCCGCACGGATGAATACCTCAACGCCATGGCGGAGCTCTACGGCATCGGGGAAACCCCCGGCATCGACGCCGACGCCCTGGAGACAGATTCCTGCCCGGCAACCAGCCTGAGCGTGACTGATCTGGATTCAACCCTCGACAGGGAGGCCATGTGACCCTCGAGCCCTACAGCGCAGTGCTGTTCGCTTCCTACGGAGGACCGAACAAACCTGACGACGTGCTGCCGTTCATGCGCAACGCCACCGCCGGCAAGAACATCCCGGATGAACGCCTCCTGGAGGTCTCCGAGCACTACATGCTGTTCGGCGGGAAGTCCCCGATCAACGAGCTCAACGCCGCCCTCATGGAGGCGGTGCGCGCCGAACTGGCCCGCCGTGGCGTCGAGGTGCCCGTCGTCATCGGCAACCGTAACTGGACGCCCTACATGGGCGACACCGTCGACGAGCTGATCGGCGACGGCCACACCCGCGTCCTCGCGCTGGCCACCTCCGCGTACCGCTCCTACTCCAGCTGCCGCCAGTACTGCGAGGACCTCCTGGGCGCCCGCGACGGCAAGGACATCCAGATCGACAAGATCGACCCGTTCGCTGAGACCCCCGAGTTCGTCTCCGCCAACGCCCGCGCGGTCGTCGACGGGGTGCGCACCATGCGGGCCCGCATCGGCGACGGCGAGTTGCGGGTGCTGTTCGTGACCCACTCCATCCCGCTCACGATGAACCAGGCCTCCGCCACCGGCGAGCCCGAGAGCCGCTATGACGCCCAGCACCTGAGGGTCGCCGAGGCGGTGGCCCGCGAGGCGTCCGAGACGCTCGGCGAGACCCTCACCTGGGAGCTCACCTACTGCTCGCGCTCCGGCGCCCCGCACATCCCGTGGCTGGAGCCCGACATCAACGACCGGCTCGAAGAGGTCGCGGAAGAGGGCGTGGCCGGCGTCGTCGCGGTGCCGTTCGGCTTCATCAAGGACCACATGGAGGTGGCCTACGACCTCGACACCGAGGGCAAGCAGACCGCTGAGCGCCTCGGCCTCCCCTACGAGAGGGCCGCCACCGTCGGCACCGATGAGGGTTTCGTCGCGATGCTCGTGGACAAGTTGCTGCTCCGCGCGGCTGTGGCCAGGGGCGAAGCGGAGGACACCACCATCTGTCAGTTCTCGACGGGACGGTGCTGCCTGCCCCGTCCAGCAACCACCTGAGGAAGGCACCTGAGATGAGCAAGCACCCCGGTCGCGACGAACGCGACCAGACCGATGTCGACCTCGAGGCCATCAACCAGCAGTCGCTCTACGCCATGTATTCGGTGTTCGAGCTGGCCGCTCCCCTGCCTCTCGATGTGGACCTCACGTCGGTCGAGCAGAAGATGGCAGACCTGGGCGTCACCGTGCGCGGGTTCTACGACGTCGCCGGCTTCCGCGCCGACGCCGACCTGATGGTCTGGACCCTCTCCGAGGACCCCCAGAAGCTGCAGGCCGCCTACCACGCGCTGCGCCGCAGCGCGCTGGGCGACTACCTCTCCCCCGTGTGGTCCGTGGTGGCGGTGCACCGCCCGTCCGAGTTCAACCGCGCCCACGTGCCCAGCTGCTTCGCCGGCTTCGCCCCGCGCCCCTGGCTGACCGTCTACCCCTTCGTGCGCAGCTTCGACTGGTACTACCTCGACGAAGAGCACCGCTCCAAGATGCTCATGGAGCACGGCATCGCCGGCCGTGAATACCCCGACGTCGTCGCCTCGACGTTGTCGGCCTTCGCGCTGGGCGACTACGAGTGGATCCTCGCCTTCGAGGCGGACGAACTGCACCGGCTCACCGACGCGATGCGCCACCAGCGCGGCGTCGAGGCCCGCCTCCACGTGCGGGAGGAGACCCCGTTCTTCACCGGGCCGCGCGTCGAGTTGGCCCAGTGGATCGAGCGCCAACCGCGCGTCTGACCCGCAACTGCAGAGCACCCACGCCCACTCGGGCGTGGGTGCTTTGCTGTTCGGTCAGCCGACGTTGTGGGCCAGCAGGCGCCAGGCGCCGTGCGCGTGGCCCACTTCGGAGTGGTGCGCGTTGGTGAGGCTGCCGAGCACCCGTCCCTCGAGGCCCAGCAGCGAGTGCAGCACGCGGTTGAGGAACAGCCCGTGGGAGACGATCAGCACGGTGCCGCCGTCGTGTCGCTCCGCGATCTCCAGCAGCGCCGGTCTGCCGCGCTCCACCACCTCTGCGAGCGTCTCACCCTCGGGCGAGCGCCGGAAGTCGACGCCGTCGGCGTACTTGGCCTCATAATCCGGCATCAGCGCGTGCACCTCGGCCCAGGTGAGGCCTGCCCACGAGCCCACGTTGATCTCCATCAACCGTGGGTCGACGACGAGCTCAGCCTCGGGCCGCACGATGCGGGCCGTCTCCGCCGCACGCACGAGCGGCGAGGTGTACACAGCATCGAAGTGGAAAGGCGCCAGACGGTCCCGGGCGGCCTCGGCCTGCCGTCGACCCTTGTCGTTGACGGGGATGTCCGCATGGCCCTGGAACCGGCCCTGGGCGTTGTGGTCCGTCTCACCGTGCCGGAGCAGCACCAGACGGGTGGCGTGAGCGATCCTCACAGCTCCTCGTCTGTCTCCTCAGGCAGGTGGATGTCGAGCGGGATCTGGGGGCAGTCCTTCCAGAGCCGCTCCAGGTTGTACAGCAGCCGCTCCTCGGTGTGTTGGGCGTGCACGACGAAGTCGATGTAGTCGAGCAGCACCCAGCGGTTCTCGCGGTCACCCTCGCGGCGCACAGGCTTGCGGCCCACCTTGAGCAGGGCCTCCTCCACGCCGTCGACGATGGCGCCCACCTGGCGCTCGTTGCCTGCCGAGGCGATGAGGAACACGTCCGTGATGGACAGCTGCTCCGACACGTCGAAGGCGACGATGCTGTGGCCCTTCTTGTCGGCCGCGGCCTGGGCGGCGATCCGGACGGGCTCGAGCACGTCGTCAGCAATGGTCATCAGGAACTCCTGTCATGGGGGCCGGGTACAGCCCCCGCTTGGCGATGTACTGCACGATACCGTCCGGGACGAGGTACCAGATGGGCTGGTGGCCCCGGACGCGGTCGCGGCAGTCTGTGGACGAGATGGCCAGCGCGGGGACCTCGAGGAGCGTGACCGCACTCTCCGGGAGGTGGCTCAGGTCGTCCTTCGTCATGGGGACGCCGGGCCGGGTCACCCCGACGAAGTGGGCCAGGTCGAAGAGTTGCTCGGCGCCGCGCCACGTCAGGATCTGGCGCAACGCGTCTGCACCGGTGATGAAGAACAGGTCCGTGTTGTCGCCACGCTCAGCCCGGAGGTCGCGGAGCGTGTCGACGGTGTAGGTGTCGCCTTCGCGGTCGATGTCGACGCGCGAGACGGAGAAGCGGGGGTTCGAGGCCGTCGCGATGACCGTCATCAGGTAGCGGTCCTCGGCCAGCGAGACCCGACGGTGCCGTTTCTGCCAGGGCACACCCGTCGGCACGAATACGACCTCGTCGAGGCCGAACTGGGCGGCCACTTCCGAGGCGGCCACGAGGTGACCGTGGTGGATGGGGTCGAAGGTGCCACCCATGACGCCCAGGCGCCAGCGGCCCGGGCGCTCCAGCCGCGCCTCCCCCAGTTCGGTCGACGTCACCGGCTGTTGGGCCGACCGGATCCGAAGCCGATGAGCCAGACGACCACGCCCAGGAGGATCACGAGCACGATTGCGCCCATGACCCAACTCGGCACGAGTGGGGCTTCGGTGGCAGTCTCCAGAAGAAGGTTCATGGCAGGGGATCCTAGCAATCAGTGGTGGTGTTCAGGGGGGTTTGCTCAGGCGCGGACCTGGCCGGCGCCTTCGATGACGTACTTGGAGCTGGTCATCTCGGGCAGGCCCATGGGGCCGCGGGCGTGCAGTTTCTGGGTGGAGATGCCGATCTCGGCACCGAAGCCGAACTCCCCGCCGTCGACGAACCGGCTGGACGCGTTGACCAGGACGGCCGCTGCGTCGACCTCTGCGGCGAAGCGGTCCGCGGAGGCGCGGGAACGGGTCACGATGGTCTCGGAGTGGCCGGTGGTGTGGGCCCGGATGTGGGCCAGGGCCTCGTCGAGGGAGTCCACCACCTTCGTCGCCAGGTCCAGCGTGAGGTACTCGGCGTCGTACTCGTCAGCGGCGGCAGGCACCACGGCGTCGGAGTAGGCGCGGGTGGCGTCGTCTCCGTGCACGGTCACGCTGGCGCCGGAGAGGGCCTCCAGCGCGCGGGGCAGGAACGCGTCCGCGATGTCGCGGTGCACGAGCAGCGTCTCGGCGGCGTTGCACACACTGGGCCGTTGGGTCTTGGCGTTCAAGAGGATGCTGATCGCCTGGTCGATATCGGCGTCAGCGTCGACGAAAATGTGGCAGTTGCCGGTGCCGGTCTCGATCACGGGCACCGTGGAGCCGTCCACCACGGCCTGAATCAGGCCGGCGCCGCCGCGCGGGATGAGCACGTCCACCAGGCCGCGGGCCCGCATCAGCTCACCGGTGACCTCGCGGCCCCCCTCGATCAGATGCACCGCATCCGCAGTGACCCCGGCGTCGGTGAGGCCCTTGCGCAGCGCGGCGATGGTGACGCGGTTGGTGTTGAGGGCCGACGACGAGCCGCGCAGCAGGGCGGCGTTGCCGGACTTCAGGCAGATGCCCGCAGCGTCGGCAGTGACGTTGGGCCGCGCCTCGTAGATGATGCCCACCACCCCGAAGGGGACCCGCACCTGGCGGACGGAGACGCCGTTGGGGAGCTTCCAGCCGCGGACCACGTCGCCGACGGGGTCCGGCAGTGCCGCGAGGTCTCGGAGGCCCTGCACCATGCCGTCGATGCGCGCGGGGGTCAGCTTCAGCCGGTCGACGATGGACTCCTCGGTGCCGGTGCTGCGGGCGGTGGCGACGTCGACCTCGTTGGCCTCGAGCAGGTCCTGCTCAGCGGCCGCCAGCGCGTCAGCCATGGCCTGGAGGACCTTGTCCTTCTGGGCGCGGTTCAGCGTGGCGAGCTCGACGGACGCCTGGCGGGCAGCGATGGCCTGATCACGAAAGTCCATGCCCGAGAGTCTAGGCCAGCCCTCCGGGGTCAGGAGGCGGCGACCACGTCCGCGGTGCGGCCTGCGCGCGCCCGCCGCACCAGGTAGACGGCGAGGTTCGCGACGCAGGAAAGCGTCATGGCCCCGGCGCAGATGATCAGCGCCCAGTCCGGCTTGAACATCCCGAAGCCGAACCACATGGCCTGCACGAGCAGCATCAGGGCGAGGTAGCTGCCGGAGACGCCCTCGACATGGGGTGCGGTGAGCAGTTCGCGCAACTGCGCGAACTGACCCACCAGTTGCGGCACCAGGACGGCGAAGCCGAAGAAGACAGGCCCCAGCCACAGGTTCAGGCCGGAGAGTGCCAGCGCTGCGACGACGGGGAGCACGAGGTGGCGGGCGACGGGCTCGCCGCGGTCGCGCAGCACGAAGACCACGATGGCCAGCGAAGCCACGGTGAGGAGCACGTTCGGCACCTGCATCTGCGGCGACTGTGAGAGGAAGCCGTGGACGGCCCAGGCGGCGGTGCTACCGGTGACCAGCTGCCACAGCGTCAACGAGACGCCGGCGCTCGTGCCCGACCTGAGGATGCGGACCAGTTGCGGGATGCTGGACGACACGCCCAGTGCAGCTGCCAACCAGCCGAAGACCTCAATCACGTCTGCCAGCTTAAGTCGCGTCGCCGGACTAGACCAATCGGCCTGACGGGCCCAGGGGTTCAGTCGTTCAGAATCATCACGTCGCGGTGGACCGCGGGGCGCTGCCGGGTGTGCCCGGCCTCGGTGCTGGAGTGCCCGGCCTCGGCCTGCAGCTGCGCGCTCGAATAGCCGGCAAAACCCCTGCCGAGCGGCTCGTTGTCCGGGCCGATGATCTCCACCGGCTCGCCTTCTGCGAACGTGCCCTTCACCTCACGGATGCCCGCGGGCAGGAGCGACGCCTTCGAGGCGAGCAGTGCCCGCCTGGCCCCGGCGTCGATGTGCAGCCAGCCCCTGGGCTCCGCGGCGAACGCCAGCCACAGCAGTCGGCGCGGACGGCGCTTCCTGCGGGCCGGGAAGTAGGTGCCCACCTCGGCGCCGGCGAGCGCCTCCTCCAGGTCGTCGGCGTGGCCCAGCACGACGCTGACCCCGGCCTGCGTCGCGATGTCCGCCGCTTGGAGCTTCGTCTGCATGCCGCCGGTGCCCACCCGCGAGCCGAGTCGGGAGGTGTCCACCTTCAACTCCGCGATGTCCTCGACCACCGTGATCTTCTCCGCCCCGGGAGTGTCCGGGTGCGCGGTGTACAGGCCGTCGACGTCACTCAACAGGACCAACGCGTCGGCCCGCACGAGGTGGGCGACGAGGGCGGCGAGCCTGTCGTTGTCGCCGAAGCGGATCTCGTGGGTGGCGACGGTGTCGTTTTCGTTGATGATCGGCACCACGTCGAGGCGGAAGAGCCGCGAGATGGTGTTGAGAGCGTTGCGGTAGGTCTTGGGGCGCAGCACGTCCTCGACCGTCAGCAGCAGCTGCGCCACGTTGACGCCGTGCTCCGCGAACGCATCGGAATAGTGCCGGATGAGCAGCCCCATCCCGACGGCGGCGGCAGCCTGCTGGGTTTCGAGATCCCGCGGCCGGCGGCGCAGCCCCAGGGGCGCGAGGGCGGCCGCGATGGCCCCGGAGGTGACCAGAACCACCCGGACGCCCCGGTGGTGCAGTGCGGAGAGCGAGTCCGCGAGCCGCGCGATGCGGCGGTGGTCGAGATGGCCGTCAGGCAGGGTCAGTGATGACGACCCGACCTTGACGACAACACGTTTCGCCTGGGAGACCGCTGTCCTACTCGTCATCCTCGCCCTCGGGGTCCATGCCGGTGACGGCGTAATCCACGCTCGCCTTCGCGGCATGGTACTCCGCATCGAGACGCCGACGCTTCATGACCGAGGGCCGTTCCGAATCCAGGCGGATGTCCTCGCCACGACGGCCGAGGTTCTCCGCGCCGATGTCGATCTGCGGCGCGAAGTCGAACACGACGGGGTTGTCGCCGCTGCCGATCGCCACGGCGTCGCCGGCCTCGGCGCCCATCTCCAGCAGCTTGTTCTCCACGCCGATGCGGTTGAGCCTGTCGGCGAGGTAGCCCACCGCTTCCGCATTGTTGAAGTCCGTCTGTCGGATCCAGCGCTCGGGCTTCTCGCCGCGCACGCGCCAGACGAAGCCGCCCTCGCCGTCGCCCTTCTTGGCGATGGTGAACTCCTCGATGGAGCCACGCTTGCGCGCCACCGGCTCGGGACGCAGAACCGTCTTCGGCGCGGCGGCCTCCGGCAGCGAGGCCCGGCGTGCCGCGACGATCTCCGCCATGCGGTACTTCAGTTCGTTGAGGCCCTCGCCCGTCTTGGTGGAGATCTCGAAGATGGGCATGCCGAGCTTCTCGAGCTCCGGGCGAGAGATCTCCGCCAGATCCGGGGCGTCCGGGAGGTCCATCTTGTTCAGCGCGATGAGCCGCACGCGGTCCTCGAGCCCGCCGTGGGCGGCGAGCTCGCCCTCGATGACCTCAAGGTCGGAGATCGGGTCGCGGCCCGGTTCATAGGTGCCCAGGTCGATGACGTGGACGATGGCCTGGCACCGCTCGATGTGGCGCAGGAAGTCGAAGCCGAGACCCCGGCCCTCAGAGGCGCCTTCGATGAGGCCGGGCACGTCGGCGACGGTGTACGTCACGTCGCCGGCCACGACGACGCCCAGGTTGGGCACCAGGGTCGTGAACGGGTAGTCGGCGATCTTGGGCCGCGCGCGCGAGATGGCGGCGATAAGCGACGACTTGCCGGCCGAGGGGAACCCGACCAGGCCGACGTCGGCCACCACCTTGAGCTCGAGCTGGACCTGGCGGTCTTCGCCCTCCTCGCCCAGCAGCGCGAAGCCGGGCGCCTTGCGCGTGGCGGTGGCGAGCGCGGCGTTGCCGAGCCCTCCCCTGCCGCCCTGGGCGACGACGAACTCGGCACCGGGCTCCGTCAGGTCTGCGAGGACCTCGCCGGTCTCCGCGTCGGTGACGATGGTCCCGCTGGGCACGTCGAGGATGATGTCGCCGGCCTTCGCGCCATGCTGGTTGTCGCCCCTGCCCGGCTCACCGTTGTTCGCCTTGCGCAGCGACTGCCGGTGGTAGTCCACCAGCGTCGACATGGAGTCGTCCACCCGGAAGATGACAGAGCCACCATCGCCGCCGTTGCCACCGTCGGGGCCACCGAGGGGCTTGAACTTCTCACGGTGCACAGAGGCGCAACCGTGTCCGCCGTTGCCGGCCTGCACGGTGAACTTGACGCGGTCGACGAATGAGGGAATAGCCACGATGGGCTCCAATCTGCCGGAACTGACTACCGGTTCTTCCGAAAATAGCAAGAACGGCCCCGGAGGGCCGTTCTCGAAGTGTTTTACCTGATCAGACGGTGACGATGTTGACGACGCGGCGACCGCGCTTCACACCGAACTCCACCTGGCCCTCGACAAGGGCGAACAGGGTGTCGTCGCCACCGCGGCCGACGCCGTCGCCCGGGTGGAAGTGGGTGCCGCGCTGGCGGACGATGATCTCGCCGGCTCCGACGAGCTGACCGCCGTAGCGCTTCACGCCGAGACGCTGAGCGTTCGAGTCGCGGCCGTTGTGCGTCGAGGACGCGCCCTTCTTATGTGCCATCTCTAGTCTCCTCAGGCCTTGATATCGGTGACTTTGACCTGGGTGTACCGCTGACGGTGCCCCTGGCGCTTCTTGTAACCGGTCTTGTTCTTGTACTTCATGATCCGGATCTTCGGACCCTTGGTCATACCGAGAACCTCGGCGGTGACGGACACCTTGCCGAGCTTCTTGGCGTCAGAGGTGATCTTGTCGCCGTCAACCAGCAGCAGCGGCTGCAGGGTGACGGTACCGCCGACCTCTTCGGACACCAGGTCGATGTCCAGGACGTCGCCAACAGCAACCTTGTGCTGACGTCCACCGTTGCGCACGATCGCGTACACGACTGACCTACCTTCTTGGATTTCAAATGAGTTTCTCGGGTGCCCAACCCGGAATGAACCAGGGGGCAAAGCACCGATGGACCACTCTACGCGGTCCATCCGATCCGGGTCAAACCGGCGTCGGGGGCTGCTACGTGGTGACGATCACCGGCACGATCATGGGGCGGCGACGCAGGCGTCGCGAGACCCACTGGCCCAGCGCCCGACGCGTCACCTGCTGGAGGCGCTGAGTGTCGTTGACTCCGTCGCGCATCGCGTCGCGAAGTGCCTCCTCGACCCGCGTCCTGGCCTCGTCGAACGCGCTGGCGTCCTCAGCGAGGCCCCGGAACTGGATCTCAGGGCCGGAGACGACGGTGCCGTTGTGCAGGTCCACCACGGCGATGACGGACACGAAGCCCTCCTCGCCGAGGATGCGACGGTCCATGATCGATTCCGAGATGTCGCCCACGGTGGCTCCGTCGACGAAGATGTAGCTGGCGTCGACCGAGCCGACCTTCTTCGCCACGCCGTTCTTCAGGTCGACGACGTCGCCGTCGCCGATGACGAGCACGTTGCTGCTCGGCACGCCCGTGGATTCGGCCAACTTCCCGTTGGCGATGAGGTGGCGCACCTCGCCGTGGACGGGCATCACGTTGCGGGGGCGGATGATGTTGTAGCAGTAGAGCAGTTCTCCTGCAGAAGCGTGGCCGGAGACGTGCACCATCGCGTTGCCCTTGTGCACCACGTTGGCGCCGAGCTTGGCCAGGCCGTTGATCACGCGGTAGACAGAGTTCTCGTTGCCCGGGATGAGCGAGCTGGCCAGCAGCACCGTGTCCCCGGGGCCCACCTCGACGACGGGGTGGTCACGGTTGGCGATCCGGCTGAGCGCCGCGAGCGGTTCGCCCTGCGAGCCGGTGGAGACGATGACCACCTTGTCTGCGGGGTACTTGTCGATGTCCTTCATCTCGATCAGCGTGCCGGCCGGCACCTTGAGGTAGCCCAGGTCCCGCGCCGTCGACATGTTGCGCACCATCGAGCGACCGACGTAGACGACCTTGCGGCCGTGCTTGACGGCCATGTTCATCACCTGCTGGATGCGGTGGACGTGCGAGGCGAAGCTCGCCACGATCAGCTTGCCCTTCGCCCCCTCGAACACCCGCTGCATGGCGGGCTCGATGTCCTTCTCGTGGGTCGTGAAACCGGGGGTCTCTGCGTTGGTGGAGTCCACCAGGAAGAGGTCCACGCCCTCCTCCCCCAGACGCGCGAAGCCGCGCAGATCCGTGATCCGCCCGTCGAGCGGCAGCTGGTCCATCTTGAAGTCACCCGTGTGCAGGACGGTGCCGCCCTTGGTGCGGATGGCGACGGCGAGCGCGTCGGGGATGGAGTGGTTGACCGCGAGGAACTCGAATTCGTAGTTGCCGATCTCGATGATCTCCCCCTCCTCCACGGCGTCGAGTTCGAACTCGCGGATGCGGTGCTCGCGCAGCTTCGCGGCCAGGAAGGCCAGCGTCAGCTTGGAGCCGTACACGGGGATGTCGTTGCGGCGCTTGAGGAGGTACGGCACGGCGCCGATGTGATCCTCGTGTCCGTGCGTCAGCACGAGCGCCACGATGTCGTCGAGCCTGTCGGTGAGGTAGTCGAGGCCGGGGAGGATCAGGTCGACGCCCGGGTGGTCGTCCTCGGGGAACAACACCCCACAGTCGACGATCGCGATCTGGCCATCGATCTCGAAGGCCGTCATGTTGCGGCCGACGTCACCCAACCCGCCGAGAGGGATCACCCGCAAGGTGCCAGGGGCCAGTTTCGGTGGCGTCTTCACTTCAGTCATGGTCCCCAACACTACTTCACCCACCGCAGGCCCGACCACACCTGTGAATGCGCCGATGCCGGCAGCCCATAAGATGGCACGCATGTCTGCCATCGACACCGTGCGCCTCGCGCTCCCCCAGGAAGCCGTCGACATCGCCCGCATCCAGCGGCGCGCCTGGACGGACGGCGGGGTCCTGTCCGCTGCGGCTGGCGAGGTGAGCGCGGATGAAGCCACCCGGGCGTGGCACGAGGCGATCGTCAAGCCGCCGCTGGCACACCTGCGGGTGCTGGTGGCCATCGCGGAGGCCGGCGTCGTCGGATTCGCGGTCACGGGTCCCTCGGCTGACCCGGACCGGGACGTGTCGGACGGTTACATCGCTGAGTTCGTGGTGGACCCGAAGCACCGGGGCCAGGGCCACGGGTCGCGGCTGATCAACGCCGCCGTCGACACGCTGCGCAAGGACGGCTACCAGGCGGCCACCATGTGGGTGCCGTCTGCCGACGACTCCCTGCGCCAATTCCTGAACAGCTGCGGCTGGGCACCCGATGGGGCCCACCAGCGCGTCGGTGTCGGTGAGGACGAGGCAGCCGCCATCAAGCTGCTGCGGTTCCACACCGACATCTCCGACGCCGGCTGATCAGAGGCCGAGGACCTTGTCCATCTCCAGGGTGAGGCCCGGGTTGTCCATCACGTAACGGATGCCCTCGAGCACGCCCGGCATGAACGAGACCCGCTCGAACGAGTCGTGGCGGATCGTGAGCGTCTCGCCGGTCTCACCCAGCAACACCTCCTGGTGGGCCACCAGGCCCTGCAGGCGCACGCCGTGGATGTGGATGCCGTCGACCACGGCGCCACGCGCCCCGGCGTCGTGCACGGTGGCGTCAGGAACCGGGCCGAGGCCCGCCTCTGCGCGGGCGCGGGCGATGCGGTGCGCCGTCGTCGTGGCGGTGCCCGACGGGGCGTCGGCCTTGTTCGGGTGGTGCAGCTCGACGATCTCCACCGACGGGTAGAACGGCGCGGCGATCGCGGCGAACTTCATCATCAGCACGGCGCCGATGGAGAAGTTGGAGGCGATCAGCACGCCCACTCCGGGGTGCGCCTCGGCCAGCGCCCGCACCTCGGCCACCCGCTCCTGGGTGAAACCGGTGGTGCCGATGACCATGTTGATGTCGCGCTCCAGGCACCAACGGATGTTGTCCATGACCGCGTCGGGGTGGGTGAAGTCGACGACGACCTCCGCCCGGCCCACCTGGCTGCGGTCTTCATTGATGTCGACGCCGCCTGACGTCGCCATGTCGTCCGCACGATTGACCGCACGCACGACCTCGCTACCCATTTTTCCGCTGACGCCGAAAATTCCGACTCGGATCTCTCGCATGATGACCTCTCTCAGGGGCTGTCAGGACCATCCAAGCAGAGGATTTGTCCGTACCACCAACCGGCCAACCGGTGGACGACGAAGGGGCGGGCCCGTTACCGGACCCGCCCCCGTCAATCAGGGTGGTTACTGATCAGTTCTCTTCGTCGGCTGCTTCCTCGGCCTCGTTGTCTTCGACAACGGGAACCAGGGACAGCTTGCCGCGATCGTCGATCTCGGAGATCTCGACCTGCAACTTCTGGCCGACCGACAGCACGTCTTCGACGTCCTCGACGCGCTTGCCACCGGCAAGGGCGCGCAGCTTCGAGATGTGCAGCAGGCCGTCCTTGCCCGGCATCAGGGACACGAACGCGCCGAACGAGGTGAGCTTCACGACGGTGCCGAGGTAGCGCTCACCCTTCTCCGGCAGGTGCGGGTTGGCGATCTGGTTGATGTGGGCAACCGCGGCCTCAGCCGCTTCGCCCGTCGCCGCGCCCACGTACACGGTGCCGTCATCTTCGATTGCGATGTTGGCGCCGGTCTCCTCCTGGATCTGGTTGATGATCTTGCCCTTGGGGCCGATGACCTCACCGATCTTGTCCACGGGGATACGCAGCGAGATGATCCGCGGTGCGTAGGGGCTCATCTCGTCCGGCACGTCGATGGCTTCGCTCATGACGTCGAGGAGCGTGTGACGAGCGTCACGGGCCTGCAGGAGGGCCTTCTGCAGCTCGATGGCGGGGATGCCGTTGAGCTTGGTGTCGAGCTGGAGCGCGGTGACGAAGTCACGCGTGCCGGCCACCTTGAAGTCCATGTCGCCGAGCGCGTCTTCCGCACCCAGGATGTCGGTCAGCGCGACGTACTTGGTCTCGCCGTCGACCTCTTCGCTCATCAGGCCCATCGCGATACCGGCGACGGGTGCCTTGAGGGGCACGCCGGCGTTCAGCAGCGACAGGGTGGAGGCGCAGACGGAACCCATCGACGTGGAGCCGTTGGAGCCGAGGGCTTCCGACACCTGACGGATGGCGTAGGGGAACTCGGAGCGGGTGGGCAGCACCGGGATGAGCGCACGCTCAGCCAGGGCGCCGTGGCCGATCTCGCGACGCTTGGGCGAACCCACGCGGCCGGTCTCGCCGGTGGAGTACGGCGGGAAGTTGTAGTTGTGCATGTAGCGCTTGGTCGACTCGGGCGAAAGCGTGTCGATCTTCTGCACCATGTCCAGCATGTTCAGCGTGGAGACACCCAGGATCTGGGTCTCGCCGCGCTGGAACAGCGCCGAGCCGTGCACGCGCGGGATGACCTCGACCTCGGCCGACAGCGTACGGATGTCGCTGGGGCCACGGCCGTCGATACGGACGTGCTCCGTGAGGGTGCGGTGGCGCACGACGCTCTTGGTGAGCGCCTTGAGCGCCGCGGAGACCTCGTTCATGCGGTCCGCGAAACGCTCGGAGAGCTGCTCCTGCACGTCCTGACGGATGGCGTGGGTGGCGTCGTCGCGCTCCTGCTTGCCGGCGATCTGCATGGCCTCGGCCACGCGGTCCTTGGCGAGCTCCTCGACGGCGGCGTACACGTCTTCCTCGTGGTCACGGAAAACCGGGAAGTCGTAGGTTTCCTTGGGCATCTTCGCCGCGAGCTCGGACTGGGCGTCGCACAGTGCCTTGATGAACGGCTTGGCCGCTTCGAGGCCCTGACCGACGATCTCCTCGTTCGGGGCGGTCTTGCCCGCACGCACGAGTTCCCAGGTCGCCTCGGTGCCACCGGCCTCGACCATCATGATGGCCACGTCGCCGTCGGCCAGCACGCGGCCGGCCACGACCATCTGGAAGGCGGACTTGTTGACCTGCTCGACGGTGGGGAATGCCACCCACTGGTCGTCGATGAGCGCGACGCGGACGCCACCGATGGGGCCGGAGAACGGCAGGCCCGCGATCTGGGTGGACATCGACGCTGCGTTGATGGCCACGACGTCGTACATGACGTCGGGGTTGAGGGACAGCACGGTCACGACGACCTGGACCTCGTTGCGCAGCCCCTTGACGAAGGCGGGGCGCAGCGGCCGGTCGATCAGGCGACAGGCCAGGATGGCGCCCTCACCGGGGCGTCCTTCGCGGCGGAAGAACGAACCGGGGATGCGGCCGGCTGCGTACATGCGCTCCTCGACGTCCACCGTGAGGGGGAAGAAGTCGATGGCGTCGCGGGGGGTCTTCTGTGCGGTGGTCGCCGAAAGCAACATGGTGTCGCCGTCGAGGTAGACGGCGGCCGAACCATCGGCCTGCTGGGCCAGATAACCGGCCTCGAAACGAACTGTGTGCTTGCCGAAAGAACCGTTGTCAATCACGGCCTCAGCAAATTCAATGCCTGGTCCTTCCACGGACAGGCTCCTTTCATGTGAGCTGCCGCCCCGCCCTCGTGGCGGGATCTGCCCGCCGCGCCTGCCGGTCTTCGATCGAGGCCCGCGGGGGTAGAACACCCGAGAGCCACTACCGAGGACCAGACGGACACCTGGCTGGGCGGCAACTTGTTTTTCATTGTTATGAAGTTGTCACCGGACAGCTTAGCCGTCAGGCACGAGATAGGCGGATTCGGCGCGGCTGCGACTGGCCCTTGAAACAATGAGGCATGTCAACTGAGTTGCCGGCCACCCTCGTCGAGGCGGCCATTTCCACCGCGCGCCGGTGGGCGGATGAGGCCCGCCACCACCCCGAACCCCGAGCCGCCACCCTGCTGGGCGATGCGCTGAAGGACCCGGGCGGTCTGCGCTTCACCCTGGACTTCGTTGACGGCGTGCTGCGGCCCGAGGACAGCGCAGTCGCCGCCGGCAACCTGGCGGCGCTGGCCCGGCGCCCGGCCCGCTTCCTTCCACCCCCGCTGCGGCTCGGCCTGCGGGCGGTCGCCCCCGTGGCCCGCCCCGCGTTCGGAATGGTGCGACGCGCGTTCACCGCCGTGGTGGGTGACCTCGTCGTGGACTTCGGCCGGTCCCTCGGGCCTGCCCTGGACCGGCTGCGTAAGGGCGGCGCGGATCTCAACGTGAACCTGCTGGGCGAGGCCGTGTTGGGCGAGCGCCACGCAGCCAGCCGGCTCCACCGCACGATGGAACTGGTCGAGCGCGACGACGTGGACTACGTCTCCATCAAGGTGTCGTCGGTGCTCGGCCCGCACGCGCCCTTCGCCCACCGCGCCACCGTCGACGAGGCCGTGGACCGGCTGCGTCCGCTCGTCGCCCTGGCGAAGGAGCACGACACGTTCGTGAACCTCGACATGGAGGAGTACCGGGACCTCCACCTGACGCTCGACGTCTTCCGCGCGCTGCTGTCCGAACCCGAGCTGCGCGGTGTCCGCGCGGGGGTGGCGGTGCAGACCTACCTCAGGGAGTCACTGCTGCTGCTCGGCGAGCTCGCCGAGTTCGCCCGCGACCACGTCGCCGCGGGGGGTCACCCGGTGAAGGTCCGGCTCGTCAAGGGGGCCAACCTCGCCATGGAGCGGGTCAACGCCGAGGTGCGGGGCTGGGACAACCCCATCTGGGGTTCGAAGGAGGAGACCGACGCGAGCTACCTCCGCGCGCTGGACTTCTGCCTGACGCCCGAGCGAAGCGCGTACCTCCACACGGGGGCCGCCAGCCACAACGTCTACACCCTCGCAACGGCATGGGAGATCGCCAGGGCACGCGGCGTCACCGACGCGTTGGACATCGAGATGCTGTCCGGCATGGCCACCCCGCTGCAGCGGGTGCTGTTGAGCGACGTCGGCAGGCTGCGGCTCTACGTCCCGGTGGTGCCACGCGCCGAGTACGACTCCGCCATCGCCTATCTGGTACGCCGGCTCGAAGAGAACGCGGCGCCTGAGAACTTCATGTCGGGCGCCGTCGGCCTCGGCCACGACGCGGGCTTCCTCGACCTGGAGGAACGGCGGTTCCGCGCCGCGCTCGGGCACCTCGACGACCCCGTCCCCCAGCGCTGGGCGGGCCAGGACCGGTCGGCACCGGCGCGCGGCTTCACCAACGCGCAGGACACCAACCCGGCCCTGCTGGAGAACCAGCGCTGGGCCGCCGAGCTGCACGACCGGCTGCCCGCCCCTTCGCTGGGTCTCAGCACCCTCCAGCACCACACGATCACCGAGGCCGCCGAGGTAGACGCGCTGCTGGAACGTGGCAGGAAGGCCGGGAAGGCCTGGTTCCAGACGCCGCCGGTCGAGAGGGTGGCCGCACTCCGCCGACTGGCCGGCGAACTGGAGTCCCTGCGCGGCGACCTCATCACCGTGGCCGGCGACGAGGTGGGCAAGCTCATCGACCAGGCAGACGTGGAGGTCTCCGAGGCCGTCGACTTCGCCAACTACTACGCGTCGCTGGCCCAGGAATCCGTGCCCGGCACCGAACACGTCCCGCCCCGCCTCACGACGGTGGCCCCGCCCTGGAACTTCCCCATCGCGATCCCGCTGGGCGGTGTCGCGGCCGCGCTCGCCGCAGGCTCGGCCGTCGTCCTCAAGCCCGCTCCTCCGTCGCGGCGGACGGCAGCGCTGCTCGCCGAGGCCTGCTGGCGCGCAGGCCTCCCCGATGACCTGGTGCAGTTGGCCATCGTCGACGACGGGCCCGTCAGCAAGCTCCTCATCACCGATCCACGGGTCGACCTCGTGGTGCTCACCGGCGCCGCCGAGACAGCAGAGTTGTTCCGCTCCTGGCGCCCCGCCCTCCCCCTGCTGGCCGAGACGTCCGGCAAGAACGCCATCATCATCACACCGTCGGCCGACCTGGATCTGGCCGCGGCAGACCTCGCGAACTCCGCCTTCGGACATGCGGGGCAGAAGTGCTCGGCGGCGTCCCTGGGCATCCTCGTGGGCTCAGTGGCGCGCTCCAGGCGTTTCCGGAGCCAACTGCTCGACGCGGTGCGGTCCCTGAAGGTGGCCTGGCCCAGCGCTCCCGCAGCGCAGATGGGGCCGCTCACCGAACCCCCCGGTGAGAAACTCCTGCGGGGCCTCACGCGCCTGGAGCCCGGCCAGCGGTGGCTGCTCGAACCCAAGCGGCTGGACACCCGCCTGTGGCGCCCGGGCATCCGCGCCGGCGTGCTGCCCGGCAGCGAGTACCACCAGGTGGAGTACTTCGGCCCCATCCTGGGGCTGATGGCCGCCAAGGACCTCGATGAGGCCATCGCGTGGCAGAACGGTACCGATTTCGGTCTGACGGCCGGTCTGCACAGCCTGGACCCGGACGAGATCGCGCGGTGGGTGGAGCGGGTGCAGGCCGGCAACGCCTACGTGAACCGCTCGATCACCGGCGCGGTCGTGCGTCGCCAGCCGTTCGGCGGCTGGAAACGCTCGGCGGTGGGTGCGGGCGGCAAGGCGGGTGGCCCGAACTACCTCACGGGCTTCGGCACCCACCGGGCGGTCGCCGTCGACCACCGCCCCACCGACACCATGGTGTCCACCCCTCCCCTGGCACGGCTGCTCCGCGGGGCGGATACTGTCCACGGGGTCGACATGGCCCGGCTGACAGCTGCTGTCGCCTCCGACGAGGAGGCGGCCCGCACGGTCTTCGGGGTGCCGCACGACCCGTCGGCGCTCACCGTCGAGATCAACGTGCTGCGCTACCGCCCCACGCCTGTCACGGTGCGCGTGGAGACCGCCGATGCGACGGCGGTGCTCCGGGAGGCCTCGGCCGCCCTGGCCGCCGGGGCACCGGCCCGCTTCTCCTTCGCCACGGCGCCGGAGGAGACCCTGGCGAGGGTGCTCTCAGAGGCCGGCCTCGAGTTCGAGACCCAGGCTCCGGACGACTTCGACCGGGCGGTGCGCGGGCGGGTCCGCTTCCTCGGTGACCGCGACCTGCTCACGGCGGTGCGTGGATCCATCGACGTCAGCGTCTTCGACGGCGACCCGATGCTCCCCGGACGGCTCGCCCTCCTCCCCTACGTGCGGGAGCAGGCGGTGTCCATCACCCACCACCGGTTCGGGCACCCCACCCACGTCGTCGACAAGGTGCGCCTCTGACGCGGAAAAAGCAGAAGGGCCGCCAAGCGGATAGCTTGGCGGCCCTTCTGGTGAAATCAGCGACGCAGGCCGAGGCGTGCGATCAGCGCACGGTAGTGCTCGACGTCCTGCTTGGCCACGTAGTTCAGCAGACGGCGGCGCTGGCCGACCATCAGCATGAGGCCACGACGGCTGTGGTGATCACCCTTGTGGAGCTTGAGGTGCTCGGTGAGGTGAGCGATCCGCTTCGTCAGCAGAGCGATCTGCACGTCGGGCGAACCGGTGTCGCCAGGCGTGGTCGCGTACTCTTCGATGATGTTCTTCTTCGTTTCGGCGTCCATATGGGACTCCTTCCGGTTCGCTGCACGGCGCCCCAGCTGCGGGTGCGTTCGGGGCTCTTACTAGGCCGTGGCCGATCTACGGCAACCGAGCTACCTTAGCACCGCTCCACCGTGGGACACTAATTGTGCGTCCCCCCGCTAACGCAGTCAGGCCCGGTGCGCCGCACGCTGTCGCGCTAGGGTGGGGGCACCAGACCACGTTCGCAGAGGAGCCCTCATGGCCATCACCGTACGCCGCGTTGAAGCCGCTGACCTGGAGTACCTGCGTGAGCATCAGGCCCGGCCTGACCTCGGTCTCGTGGATGAACTCTTCGAGGCGCAGGAGGCCGGCAACCTGCTCTTCGCCGTCGCCGTGGAGGAGGACAGGCTGCTCGGTACCGCCGTCCTGGATCTCACGTCCGAGGAGATCGCCCCTGAACTGCGCAACATGTGGGTCTACCCGCATGCCCGCAGGCGCGGCGCCGGACGGGCGCTGAGCGAGTGGCTCGAGGACCAGGCCCGGAAAGCCGGCCACGACGCGGTGTATCTCGCGGTGGACCCCAACAACGAGAAGGCCGTGCCCCTCTATGTGTCGCTCGAGTACCACCCCACGGGGGAACACCTGTTCGTGGAGGAACACACCGAGCAGCAGGTGGAGGAAGGCACCGAGGCCAGCACGCACTACGCCGTCTACAAGAAGTCGTTGACGATGCGCTGAGGCCGACCCCCCTGTGGGGCCACTTCTCCCCTCAACTAGTGTGGCAGCCATCAGCGCACTCCGACGGAGGGCGTCCGGTGCCAGGTTGACGACAACGGATTGGTTGGCAGGGGATATGGCTCGCCCGAAGGTGCACGACGAGGCACTCGCTGAGGTCCTTCTGGAGAAGGCGACCCGGATCGTCGGGCTTGAGGGCCCAGCCGCACTGAGCCTGCGTCGCATCACCCAGTCGGCCGGCACCTCGACGTCAGCCATCTACTCGCTCTACGGCTCCCGTGACGCGCTGCTGGACGCCGTGTATGAGCGCGCGATCGAGAGCTTCGTCGCCTCCACCGTCGTCCGGGCCACCGACGACCCACTGGCAGACCTGCTGAGCATGGGATGCGCCTACCGGGAATGGGCGCTCGCCAACCCCCAGATGTACCCGGTGATGTTCGGCCGACGACACGGTGATTCCCCGGACGGTATCCGGGAGCGTACCCGCCACGCGGTCGAGCCCCTGCGCGACTGCGTGCAGCGGTGCCTCGAGGCGGATCTGTTCACCGGTGGCGGCGAGGAGATCATCGTCCAGCTGTGGTCCTCCGTGCACGGGTTCGTCACGCTGGAACTCGACGGGCTCCTGGCCCACTCCCTGATGGGGGACGACGTGGATCTGGATGCGGCGTACGAGACGCTGATGCGCGCCTCGATCTGTTACTGGGGCGGTTGAGCCAGCGCTCGACGGGTGGCCTCCACGTCGGCGCCCATCTGCTTGACGAGCGCGTCGATGCCCTCGAAACGCACCTGCCCCCGCAGCCGTGCCACGAAATCGACGGCGATCTCAGAGCCGTACAGCTCGAGGTCCGTGCGGTCCAGCACATAGCTCTCCACCCGGTGGTCTGACCCGTCGAAGGTGGGATTCGTGCCCACCGAGATGGCCGCCGGCATGGGCTCCGCCCCCGGTTCGTCCAGGACGGTGACCCAGCCCGCGTACACACCGTCGGCAGGCACTGCCATGTCGTGCGGGACGGTCAGGTTCGCGGTGGGGAACCCCAGTTCGCGCCCCCGTTGGTCGCCGACGACCACCACGCCGCGGAACCGGAACGGCCGGCCCAGGTGCTGCGCCGCGGCGGCGACGTCGCCCTCCGCAAGATGCGAGCGGATGCTGGTGGAACACGACACCTCGTCGTCGATGGAGGACAGCGGCAGCGGACGAACCTCGAAGCGGCCCTCCCCCAGCTTGGCCAGCGTCTCCACATTGCCCGCGGCCCTGTGCCCGAAGCGGAAATTGGCGCCGACGACGATCCGTACCGGGTGGAGCGGTGCGAGGAAGCGTTCGACGAACTCCGAGGGCGACAGGTTGGCAACCTCATCGTTGAACTGGATGACCCGCACCTCGTGGGCCCCGGCGTGCTTCAGCAGTTCGATGCGGGAGCGCAGGTCGCTCAACAGTTTGGGGGCCTTGTCGGGCCGCAGCACCGTGACGGGGTGGGGCCAGAACGTCACGACGATGAGCGGGTGGTCGGCGTCGCGGACGGCTTCGGCGAGCACCTGTTGGTGCCCCGTGTGCACGCCGTCGAAGTTGCCGATCACCACCACGGATTCAGTCACGGAAGTCTCCACACTGGGTAAATCTGGCACGCTCAGACCAACACCGCAACAGGCCTGGAGCCATCCTCGTCGGGCTGGTACAGCGCAAGGAGTTCCCCGGACGGGGAGATGACGCCGGTGGGATTGGCCGGCACGGGACGACGCAGGGGGCGCCCGTAACGCACGTCGGTGGCCTCGTCTTCAGTCAGGTCGATCACGGGGAAGCTGAGCCGGGCTGCGTCCGCCATGCTCATCAGGGCGGGAGGCTCGTCGCCGAGCGTCACCGCATCGTCGAGCGAATAACCGCCGATGCGGGTGCGGCGCAGCGCCGTGAGGTGGCCGCCGACCCCCAGGGCCTCCCCCAGGTCTCGGGCGATGGCGCGGATATAGGTGCCCGACGAACACTCCACGTCGATGTCGACGTCGAGGAAGGCGCCCACCGGCCGCACCGCCGACAGGTCGAGGCGGGAGACGGTGACCGGCCTGGCAGGCAGGTCCACAGCCTCTCCCGCGCGGACTCGGGCATAGGAACGTTTGCCGTCCACCTTGATGGCGGAGACGGCGCTGGGGCGCTGGAGGATGGCCCCACGGAGCGGGGCGAGGGCTTCCTCGAGTTGCGGGGTGCTGACGGTCGAGGCGTCCGCGACCTCCGTGAGGTCGCCGTCGGCGTCATCGGTGTGCGACGACTGCCCCAGCCTCACTGTGGCCAGGTAGCGCTTGTCGTGCAGGGCCAGATGGCCCAGCAGGCGGGTGGCGCGGTTGACCCCGAGGATGAGCACGCCGGTGGCCATGGGATCCAGAGTGCCGGCGTGGCCGATCTTGCGGGTACCCAGAAGACGGCGCAACCGGCCGACCACCTGGTGCGAGGTGAGCCCCGACTCTTTGTCGATGATCACCAGGCCCGAGGGGACGGCCGGTTGCGCGTTACTCACTCTTCTTCGTTGTCTTCGTCGTCCCGCGGCTTCCGGTAGGGGTCCGCCTCACCGGCGAACTCCTTCCCGGCCGCCGCAGCAGCTGCTGCGGCGTCGTGGGCCTGGACCTGGGCGAGCAGGTCCTCGATGTGCCGCGCCGTTTCCGGCGTGGCGTCGAGGACGAACTCCAGCGTGGGCGTGAACTTCATGCCCAGCTGCTGACCCATCGTGGAGCGGAGCATGCCCTTGGCAGACTCCAGCGCCGCGGCGCTCCCCGCACGGTCCGCCTCGTCGCCGAGGACGGTGTAGAAGGCGGTGGCCTCCCGGTTATCGCCGGTCAGCCGCACCTCCGTGATCGTCACGAACCCCAGACGGGGGTCCTTGACGCGGCGGTCGATGGTCGAGGCCAGGATGACCTTGATCTGATCCGCGAGCTTCGCGTTACGGGGTCCGACCATCAGTCACGCTCCACTTCGACCATTTCGAAGGTCTCGATGACGTCACCGATCTTGATGTCGCTGTACGTCAACGTGATACCGCACTCGAAGCCTTCGCGGACCTCGGTGGCATCGTCCTTCTCACGCCGCAGCGAAGCCACGGTCGTCTCGGAGACGACCACGCCGTCACGCAACAGGCGCGCCTTGGCGTTGCGCTTGATGGTGCCGTCGAGGACCATGCAGCCCGCGATGTTGCCGAACTTGGACGAGCGGAAGACCTCGCGGATCTCCGCCTGGCCACGCACTTCTTCCTTGTAGATCGGCTTGAGCATGCCCTTGAGCGCTGCTTCGATCTCGTCGATGGCCGAGTAGATCACCGAGTAGAAGCGGATGTCGACGTTCTCGCGGTCTGCCATCTGGGCCGCGTGCGGCGTGGGCCGCACGTTGAAGCCGATGATGACTGCCTTGGACGCGGCGGCCAGCGACACGTTGGTCTCGGTGATGGCACCGACACCGCGGTCGATGACTCGCAGCGACACCTCTTCGCCGACCTCGATGCCGCTGAGCGCGTCTTCCAGCGCTTCGACGGAACCTGCACCGTCGCCCTTGAGGATGAGCAGCAGTTCCTGCGTCTCGCCCCTCTCGAGCTGCTCGAACAGTTGGTCCAGCGTCTTGCGACGGCCGGACTTGGCCTGCTGGGCGGCACGCATGCGGGCCTCACGCTTGTCAGCGATCTGGCGGGCCATGCGGTCGTCGTCGACAACCAGGAAGTTGTCGCCGGCGCCGGGCACCGACGTCAGGCCGAGCACCTGGACGGGCATCGACGGCGGGGCTTCGGTCATCGTCTCGCCCTGGTCATTGATCAGGGCGCGGACGCGGCCGTGGGCCGAGCCGGCCACGATCGAGTCGCCGATGCGGAGCGTGCCGCGGTGCACCAGGACGGTGGCCACGGGACCGCGACCCTTGTCGAGGTGCGCTTCGATGGCCACGCCCTGCGCCGGCATGTCCGGGTTGGCCCGGAGGTCCAGCGCGGCGTCTGCCGTCAGCACGATGGCCTCCAGCAGTTCCGGCAGGCCCTGCATGGTGGCCGCGGAGACGTCGACGAACTGGGTGTCGCCGCCGTACTCCTCAGGCACCAGGCCGAACTCGGAGAGCTGGCCACGCACACGTACGGGGTCCGCCGACTCCTTGTCGATCTTGTTGACCGCGACCACGATCGGGACGTCCGCAGCCTGGGCGTGGTTCAACGCCTCGATGGTCTGCGGCATCACGCCGTCGTCAGCAGCCACGACGAGCACCGCGATGTCCGTGGACTTCGCGCCGCGGGCACGCATGGCGGTGAACGCCTCGTGGCCCGGGGTGTCGATGAACGTGATCTTGCGATCAGCGCCGTCGACGCCGGTCTCGACCTGGTAGGCGCCGATGGCCTGGGTGATGCCACCCGCTTCGCCGGCGACGACATTGGAATGCCGCAGCGCGTCCAGCAGGCGCGTCTTACCGTGGTCCACGTGGCCCATGACGGTCACGACCGGCGGGCGGGCCGCCAGGTCGTCCTCGTCGCCGAGATCCTCACCGAACTCGAGATCGAAGCTCTCAAGCAGTTCGCGGTCCTCGTCCTCGGGCGAGACGACCTCGATGTTGTAATCGAGCTCAGCGCCCAACACCTCGAGGGTGTCATCTGCGACCGACTGCGTTGCGGTGACCATCTCGCCCAGGTGGAACAGCACCTGTACGAGCGACGCCGCGTCCACGCCAATCTTCTCGGCGAGGTCCGTCAGTGACGCGCCACGGCGCAGGCGAACGGTCTGGCCGTCACCCTTCCGGACGCGCACGCCGCCAATTGCCGGCGCCTCCATCTGATCGAACTCTTGCCTACGCTGCTTCCTGGACTTGCGACGGCGACCTGCGCCACCACCGCCACGACCGAAGGCACCCTGTGTGCCGCCGCGGCCACGGCCTGCGCCGCCGCCACGGCCACCACCGGGGCCACCGCCCATGGGGCCTGAACCGAAGGCGGGAGCACCGCCGGCGCCACCGGGACGACCCGGAGCACCAGCGCCGGGACGTCCACGACCGCCGCCGGGGCCACCGGCCGGGCGACCGCGGCCGCCTGTGCGGCCGAGCGCCGGGTTGGCCTGCTTGGGCATCATCGCGGGATTCGGCCGCGGTACGCCGGGCAGACCGCCCGTGCCACCGGGACGCGGGACGCCCGACGGGAGACCGCCGGTGCCGCCCGGACGGGGCGCGCCACCCTCACGACGCGGAGCGCCGTCAGGACGGGGGCCGCGACGCTGCTGGGTGCCCATGCCCTGGGACGGGGCGAAGGGGTTGTTCCCCGGACGGGGTGCGCCGGGCTTGCGCGGGCCGGGCGAAGGAGCCTGGGGACGCGGGCCGGGAGCACCGGGCTTGGGAGCCGGGCCCGAAGGACGGGCGGACGGCGCCGCCGGAGCGGCCGGGCGCTTGGGAGCGGCGGGAGCGGGCGCAGCGGAGGCCGCGGGTGCGGCCGGTGCTGAAGGTGCTGCCGGAGCGGAAGGCGCCGCGGGTGCAGCAGGCCTGGGGGCCGCTGCGGGCGGCTTGGGGGCAGCCGCGGGCGGCTTGGGGCCCGGGCGCGGGCCGGCCTGGGGCCGTGCGGACGCCTGGGGCGCCTCGTCGACGGCGGGGGCCGACGTGTCAGGTGCGCCAGGGGTGGCCACCGGGGTGTCAAGGTGTGTCTCGACGACGGGGGCCGGAGCCGCTGCCTTCGGTGCGGGACGGGACTGCTTGGGTTGCGCAGGCGCATCGCTCTTGGCGGTGAATGCTTCCCGGACGCGGCGCACGACTGGTGCTTCCAACGTCGAGGACGGGCCACGGACGTATTCTCCGTTTTCACCCAGCCAGGACAACAGTTCCTTACTGGTCTTACCTATTTCCTTGGCGATCTCGTGGACGCGAGGCTTTGCCACTACTCTCCTTCAAGCGGCCCGACCTCCAAGGCGCGGACCTAGTTGTGTTTGGTCATCGTTGGGTTCTCATCGAGTGGTCATGAGCTTCCAGCCCACCTTCTGGTTGTAGCCCTTCCGGGCGTTTGAACGATGTGGCCGCGCACAGCGCAGGCCGCCCACCATCATAACCTGCCTGAGCGTCAGCTTCCACTCCGCAGGATTGCAGAGCGCGCGGCGGGGTCAAGTTCGGCCCCGGCGCCGAACGCGCGACGGATGGCGTGGCGTCGCTCGGCGAGCTCCAGACAGTGGGAATGGACGTAGGCCCCCCGACCGGCAAGGCGGGGCGAGGTGCCGTCGACGACTGTGGCGCCCTGCCTGACGAGCCGGACCAACGTCGTCTGATCGTCGACGGCGCGGCACCCGATGCAGGTGCGTTGAGGATTCACCCCGCCAGACTAGCCAAGTTCGCAGCGGCCACCCAGCCGCGGCACAGGCACCCCACAGGAGCGCTCACGAAGCTGGGGGCATCGGGCAGCACCGCCCGACCCACCGGAAGGAAGCCTCCCATGAACAAGATCATCGCCGGAGTGTCCGCAGCAGCGATGGCCGCGGGACTCGGCCTCGGCGCAGCCACGCTGGCCAACGCTGAGACGACTGAGCCCAGCCCCTCTCCCAGCACCTCTGCCACCGAGAGCACCCAACCATCGCGGCAGGCGCAGGGGTGGGGCATGGAGGGGCGCGGCAGGCTCGGCGGAGAGCACCGCAGCGGCATGCCGGGCATGGATGTGTCGGCGCTCGCAGAGAAGCTCGGGGTTGACGAGTCCGATCTCGCGGAAGCGATGGCCACAGCCAGGGACGCAGCCCGGCCGTCCGAACCCACCACCATGCCGGACACGCAGGAAGAGCGCGATGCGCTGCGCGCCGAACACCAGGCCGCGTTCGCGAAGGCGCTGGCCGAAGAACTGGGCTTGGAGGAGGCGAGCGTCACCGAAGCCCTCACCGAGTTGCGCGAGGAACGCCAGGCCGTACAGGCCGCCGAGGACAAGGAGGTGTTGGACAAGGCCGTCACCGACGGCGAGCTGACGCAGTCTGAGGCCGACGCCGTCCAGAAGGCCATCGACGCCGGGATCGTCGGGGTCCGAGGTCACGGCGGCCCCCGTCGCTGACCCGCTGCCCGGGTGCGCCGGAGGTCACTCCTCCGGCGCGTACCAACGTTCGACGTCGAGGTACCAGCCGACGGCCAACTCACGCCCGCGCTCCATCCAGTCGGCATCGGTCCCGGTCACCAGATCGGTGAGCTCCCCCGGGTCCTCGGCGACGTTGAACACCTCGTCGCGGCGATCCCCGAAGTGGTGGATCAGCTTGCGGTCGCCGTCGAGGACCGCAGTGCAGCGCCCCCGGACCCAGCAACTCACGATGACCGGCCCCTGCGGCTCCCCGCTGTACAACGAGGGCCGGTACTCGACGTCACTGACCAGGTCGAAGCCGAGCGCGTCGACGGCGGTGGGCATCAGGGCGAGCTGGTTGGCCGGCCCTTCGATCAGTTCCGGCGCCCGACGGGGGTCGTGCACCAGCATGGGCACCCGGATGCCCTCTTCGTAGATGGTGTTGTCGTGCTGGTAGAGCTGGTGCTCGCCGAAGCCTTCACCGTGGTCACCGGAGATCACGAACACCGTGTCCTCGTAGAGGCCCAGTTCCTTGAAGAGGTCGATCACGTGGCCGACGAAGCGGTCCTGCAGGTGCACGGCGTTGAGGTACTTGTTCATCAGCGGGCGGTCCACGAAGTCGATCAGTTCGTAGCCCGGGACGTTGTAGTCGTGGTGCGCGGTCACCGTCAGCATGCCCAGCATGAACGGCCCGTCCTGCCTCTTGAGCCAGCGGCGTACCGGCTCCAGCATGATGTCGTCCTCGTAGCCGAAGTAGTTGGCCTTGCTGAAGCCGGTCTTGTCCATGCCGTCCACCGGGGTGAACTTCTGGAAGCCCAGGTTCGCAGCGGTGCCGCGGCGCCGCTCGAAGTGTTCCGTGGCCGATTGGAAGAAGGCGGTGCTGTAGCCCTCATCTGCCAGGAGTTCAGGCAGACAGCGCTGCGGCAGCCCGTTCTCGTCGGCCTCGGTGTTGCGATTGTCCGGCGGCGGCGCCATCCCGCAGTGGATGGAGACCAGCGACTTAGAGGTGTGGGGCAGCACGGTGTAGCCCCGCTCCGGACGCACACTCTGCTCAGCGAGGGCGTCGAGCACCGGGGTCACAGGCTGGCGCGTCTCAGGCAGGGCGGAGGTGGCCCGCTGGGACTCGAGGGTGATGACCACCACGTTGCGGTGCCGCTCCCCCGGCCGCGGCACCAACCGCGTGCTCTCAGGATCAGCCAGCGGCGCCCCTGAGGCGAAGGCCTCCGGATAGGCGGCCGCCTCCTTGATGGGAGAGACGGCCAACTGCACAGCCGGGGACAGCGCGAACGAGGCGGACGCGGTGGGCGCCGTCCACGTGGCGGCGATGAGCAGCAGCACCGCGCCAGCCAGGCCGACGCGTCGGGTGACGGGCCCGGCCTCGCCCTTGAACAGGCGCGCGAACACCTTCCCCAGGAGCAGCGGGGCGACCAGGGACCACAGGACGACGCCGACCAGGAGGCCGATGAACGTGGCGTCGACCTGCGAACCGAGGAGCCCGGAGAGGGCTTCGGCCTCGCGGACCGCCAGCGCGATCTGGGCCGGCGTCAACGGGTTGCCGGTGCGCAGTGCATAGGAATGGTTCACGACCATGAAGACGCCGATGGCTGCGGTGAGCACCTGGGCCAGCACGACCGCGGCGGAGCGTAGCCTGGGCCGGCGGAGGTACAGGAGGGTGACGGCCCACAGCACACACCAGAAGAGGCCGAAGGCGACGTCGGAGGACAGTTTCGTGGCCCTCTCCGCGAGCCCCGCGCTGGGGTAGAACCGGTCGATCCGGACCACCTTCAGCCAGACCCCGAGCACCGCGAACGGCGCCATGAGAACGGCCAACCGTCCCCATGGCCAGCGTTCGGCAGGTGAACGAGAGGTGGACTCAGAGTTAACAGTCATGGAGCGAGCAATGCTACTTGCCTGCAGGTGTCACTCCAAAGCGCCGTTCACGGCGCCATTCTCAGTACCGGAAGATGGCCCGCACCGGGGGCGCCGCCGAGTCCTCGCTCACTGCCAGGGAACCGGAATTGCGCAGCGTGTGCGCGATCACGGCATCCACTTCGTCGACGACCAGGTGGGGCTGCCCGTCCGGCGCCGCGCTCGGCCGGCGGAGCAGCAGAGTGTCGACCCTGCCCTCCTCCGCCGCGGTGGCGATGCCGGCCAGATCCTCCGAGGCCCTGCCCGTGCCCACCAGTTCGTTGTAGCGGTCAGCCAACTGGGCGTCGTCCTCGCGCAACGCGCGCTCCGCGATGGGCCAGGCCCGTGCGTGCAGTTCCTGGGCGCTCAACCTGTCCGGGTTGCCGGTCACCATCTCGTCGACGATGTTCCTGCGCCCGCTGATGGAGCGGAAGGTGGCGCCGTGTTCCGCGACGCCGGCCAGGACCAGCGGACGGGTGGCACCCCGGCCCAGCACCTCGTCCACGGCGGTGGCGATGTCGCGGAAGAGCCGCTCAAGGTCCACAGCGGCCACGTCCCTGTCCCCGCCGTGCCCGTGGAAGTTGGCCATGTCGCCGCCGCGGCTCTGCGCCGAGCTCTGCAACTGGACCTGGTGATCGCGGCCGATGAAGACCTCGTCCACCGCCGTCGGCGTGTCCTCACCGAGGGACAGTTCCCCGATCGCGTTGCGCGTTCCCTCGAACAGTCGCACACGGTTGGCGGACAGTGCCAGCACGTCGAACGAACCGCCCACCGCTGACAGCACACCCACGAGGGGTGCGAGCCTGGGGTGGTCGCCCACACAGACCTCCTCGCGCAACGCCAGCGGCAACCGGAAGGTGCGCAGCGCCCCCGGTGCGGCGTACACGGCCAGACCGTCCGACTGGTGGAGCCAGAACTCACGGTCTGCGACGAGCTCGCGCAGGGCGGGCAGCACCTCGGCCAGCCCGTCTCTGGCAGCGAGCTCGCCCTCAGCCAGCTTCAGCATGTTCTCGTACTGGGATCTGGCGGCGAGTGTCTCGCGGCCGGTGCGCTGCGTGGGAAGCAGGATGCTGACCCACGGCCCTTCGGTGATGGTCGCCTGGGCGAGGAACTCCTCGTCGACGATGTCGAGGTTGGGCAGTGTCCGTTCGGTCATGGGCCTTACCTTTCGTTGGGGTCCGGTTCCGTAGACGATCAACCCTACCCAGCAGGCACGACGCTGTGAACAGATCGTGGATGAATCACGATCAGGGCTTGCAGCCCCAGGGCTGGAGGCCGCGCTGGTCGTACAGACGGTTGGCCACGGTGATCTGCTCCTCGCGGGTGGCCTGGTGCGGGTAGGCCGCGAAGTCCGTGCCGCCGACGCTGCGCCAGGTCTGCAGGTTGAACTGCAGGCCGCCGTAGTAACCGTTGCCGGTGTTGATGTTCCAGCGGTTGGTCGACTCGCAGCGCGCGATGGTGTCCCACATGGAGGAGCGGCGCAGGTCGAGGCCGGAGCCTCCCGAGGAGGCCGGCTCGGAGCTGTCAGCGGGGGCAGCGTCGGGTTCCGGTGCCGGAGGGGGCGGCACCTTGGTGCCGACGGTGGTCACCTGGTTCACCGGCTTCTTGAGCACCTCGGTGGAGACGAGCGCGGACGACTTCAGCACGCCGTCCTCGTAGACGTTGGTGTAGGTCTCGAGGTTTTCACCGACCACACCCTTGGTGGTGACTTCCTTCTCGCCCTTGAGCATCTTGCTGGATTCGCTGGTGGTCTTCTCGAACGCCACCGCGACCTTCTTGGTGGACGGCTTGACGTCGACCCTGACGAATACGACGCCCATGCCGTCTTCGAGGGCGGTTTCCGGGCTGGGGGTCACCTTGTCGTCGGCGTCCGGGGTGACGCCCACCTCGGCCAACGCGTCGGCGACGGTGCCGGCGAGGCGCACGGGCTTGGCAGCCCCGGCGACGGTGACCGTCAGGTCGCGGGCGGTGAGGATGTCGACGGAGAGGCCCTCGCGGCCGATGGCCGCGGAACGGGAGGCGGAGAGCTTGGAATCGGCGGCGTCGAGGCGCAGCATCTTCAGGGCATCTCCGACGTTCTTCGCGGTGGTCCAGACCTCGCGCTGTTCGCCGTCGATGGTGACGTCGAGCGGGCGCGCGTAGGCGATGCTGATCTCGAGGCCGTCGACGACGGTGGTCTCCAGCGCCGGCAGGACGACGTCGTGGGGCCCGGGCTCGATGCCCTCGAGTTCGAGGACCTGCGCGACGGTGTTCTCGCGGACCGCGATGGTCTTGGCCACGCCGTCGACCACCATGGTGACGTCGTCCTTGTCCAGCGCGCTGGCAACGCCCACGCCGCCGACGAGTGCCAAGGCGCTGACGCCTGCGATGACCGGGGTCCAGATCTTCTTCGCCATCTGTTCGAACAGTCCTCTGATCGGGGATCGCTGGATTCCCAGCGAGAACAGATTAACCCCTGCCTGAGAGGATTCCAAAAGAACTCTGAGAATCTCTCAGCCAGGGGCCGGGTCTGTCCCCTCAATGGGGAGGGGTGAAGGTGTCAGGCTGTGACGTCCGGCTGGATGTCGATGCGCCAGCCGGTGAGGCGGGCCGCGAGGCGTGCGTTCTGGCCCTCGCGGCCGATGGCCAGCGACAACTGGTAATCCGGCACGATCGCCCGGCAGGCCCTGGCCTGCTCGTCGACCACCGTCACCGACAGCACCTTGGCGGGCGAGAGAGCGGCGGCCACGAACTCCGTGGGGTCCTCGGAGTAGTCGACGATGTCGATCTTCTCCTCCCCCAGCTCGTTCGTCACTGCACGGACCCGCTGGCCCATGGGGCCGATGAACGCGCCCTTGGCAGACACGTTGGGGTCCAGCGACCGCACGGCGATCTTGGTGCGGTGACCGGCTTCGCGGGCGACCTCGCAGATCTCGACGACGCCCTGCCCCAGTTCCGGGACCTCGAGCGCGAACAACTTGCGGACCAGGTGCGGGTGGGTGCGCGAGACGATCACCTGCGGGCCGCGGAGTTCGCGTCGGACGCTCACCACATAGACGCGCAACCTGCGGCCGTGGCTGTAGTCCTCACCGGGAACCTGCTCGGCCAGCGGCATGAGTGCCTCGAACTTGTCCTGGTCGCCCTTGCTGATCAGCACGCGGACGGCCTTGGAGTCGCGGTCCTGCTGCACGATGCCGACGATGACATCGCCCTCGGTGGCGGAGAAGTGGCCGAACTTCTGCTCGTCCTCCGCCTCGCGGATCCGCTGGAAGATCACCTGCCGCGCAGTGGCGGCGGCGATCCGGCCGAAGTCCTCCGGGGTGTCGTCGAAGTAGCCGATGATCTCGTCGTCGTCGTTGAATTCGGGGGCCAGCACGGCGGCCTTGCCCGTCTTCCGGTTGATCTCGACCTTCACGCCGCGCAGTGCGTTGGGGGTCTTGCTGTACGCGTTGAGGAGCGCGTCCTCGAGCGTCTTGAGCAGATACTCGCGATCGATCCCGCGCTCGCGCTCAATGAGTGTCAGTGAAGCCAGATCGACATCCATGTCAGTTCTCCTCGTCCTCGTCGCCGTCCACCGGGCGGTTCATTTCCACCTGGACGACTGCCTTGTTGATGTCAGTGAGAGCCACCGTGCGCTCGGAGCCGGCCACGTCGAGCGTGACGCCCTGCTCATCGGCGCCGACGATACGGCCGACGATCTCGCCGTCCGCCAGCCAGAGCTGCACCAGGCGGCCGGTGTTGCGGCGGAAGTGCTTGGCCTCGGTCAGCGGCTTGCTCACGCCACGCGAAGACACCTCGAGGGTGAACGGGTGATCCCCCACCACCGGGCTCTCGTCCAGCGCGTCCGAGATGGCGCGCGACGCGGAGGCGATGTCGTCGAGGAGCGGGCCGCGACCCTGGGGGCCTTCGCCATCCACCGTGAGCCGGAGCACGGAGCGCTTGCCCATACGGGTGACATCGAGGCTGTCGAGCTCCAACCCGTGCTGCACGAGGATTGGCTCGATGACAGCCACCAACTTGGCTTCTTGCATGTGGGTGCTCCGTATCCGGTTGTACGCCTGATTGTGAGGCCCCAGCATACCCACGCACTACGCTGGCCGCATGTCCGTCTCCCGTCGCTCCGCGCTTGCGCTGCTCACCCTCGGAATCACGGGATGCACCACGAGTCCGCTGATTCTCGGTGGGCCGGACACCCGCACCGCTGCGCTGCCCGAGCCGTCGCCTGAGCCGGCGCGCTCCCCGGAGGCCACCCTGGCGCACCAGTCGGTGGCGGATCTGCGCGCACTCGTCGCGGCGCTGGCCGACTCCCCGCACTGGGAGGCCCAGCCCTGGGCCGTCGCTGCGCTCGCGCAGTGCGACGCCCACGTGGCCCGCCTCGCTGTGCCGGACCCGCTGTCGGACATCGACCAGGAGCCCTTCGAGGTGGCTGCTGCGCCCGTCACTGCCCCGAGCGCTCCCGGGGTCGCGACCAACCGGCTCGAGGCCGCCGTCTCCCGTGCCGGGGATGCGCTCGAGGAGATGGCGACCCGGGCCGGGGACGGGGACCTCAGGTTGTGTTACGCCTCGATGTCCACCGCGGTGCTCGGCCTGCGCAACCAGGAGGTCGCGCCGGTGGAGGGCGAGGCCGCCGTGCGGCGTCTGCAGACGACCACCGTCGAGGCGTCACTGCCCATCCTGTTGGGCCATGTGTGGGCGCTGATCTACGGGCTGGGTGTGGGCCTGGGCAGGATCAGCCAGGACAAGGCCCTCCACGCCACGGGGCTGGTCCGCCTCAACCGGGCACGTGAACTACGCAACACCCTTCGCGACAGGCTCGGCACCGAAGCCCCCGAACAACCGGCGGCGTTCGACCTGCCCACGACGATGGACAGCCTCGAGACCATCCGCGCCGGCTGGGGGTTGCTGGAGACGCAGGTCCTGAACGGATTCGCACGCCTGGTCGCGGCGGATCCCGATCCGCAGTGGCGCGCCGGCATGCGCGGCCAGGTGGCGCCGGTGCAGGAAACCGGCACGGCGCTCACCTGGTGGCCAGGGTGGTTGGCCTAGAGGACGGCCAACACCTCCTCGACGATGTCAGCGACGGGGACCTCGCGCTTCTCGCCGGTGGCGCGGATGCGCAGCTCGACGACCCCGTTGGCCAGGCCGCGGCCGACGACCACGATGATGGGCATGCCCAGGATCTCCGCGTCCGCGAACTTCACGCCGGGGCTGGCCTTGCGGTCGTCGAAGAGCACCTCGACCCGCTTGCCGTCGAGCGCCTCTGCGATGCGCTCAGCCTCCGCGAAGACCTCGGCGTCCTTGCCGGTGGCGATCACGTGCACCTGGAACGGCGCCAGGCCCAGCGGCCAGCTGAGACCCTTGTCGTCGCTGGTGGCTTCCGCGACGGCGGCCACCGCGCGGGACACGCCCACGCCGTAGGAGCCCATGGTGACGGTGACGAGCTTGCCGTTCTGGTCCAGCACCTTGAGGCCGAGGGCCTCGGCGTACTTGCGGCCGAGCTGGAAGATGTGGCCCATCTCGATGCCACGGGCCAGCGTCAGCGGGCCGGAGCCGTCAGGCGCCGGGTCGCCCTCGCGGACGTCACCGACGTCGAGGATACCGTCAGCGGTGAAGTCGCGCCCGGCCGTGACACCGGTGAGGTGCTGGTCCTTGACGTTGGCGCCCGTGACCCAGTGCGTGCCGGTGACGACCCGCGGGTCCACGAGGTACTCGATCTTGGTGGAGGACTCCTTGCCCAGGACCCGCCCCCCGTCGATGGACACCGGCGACATGAACCCGACGACGAGCTCCGGGTAGTTCTTGAAGTCGTCCTCGGTGAAGGGTTCCGCAGCGGCGGGCTCCAGCGCAGCCTCGAGACGCTTGGCGTCGACCTCGCGGTCGCCAGGGAGACCCACGGCCAGGGGCCGCTTCTTACCGTCGGGGTCCGTGACCATGAACAGCACGTTCTTCAGCGTGTCGGCGCCCGTCCAGGTGCGCTCCGGAAGGTCACGGTTGAGCAGCTCGACGACAGCGTTGATGCTGCCGGCGCCAGGCGTGTCGAAGACGGCCATGGCGGGCGCGTCGGAGACGGGCAGCTCCGCGGGGGGCGCGACGCGCACGGCCTCGACGTTCGCCGCGTAACCCCCGGGCGAGCGCACGAAGGTGTCCTCACCGTTGGCGGCCACGGCCAGGAACTCCTCCGAGCGCGAGCCGCCCATGGCGCCGGCCATGGCCGACACGATCACGAACTCGAGGCCGAGCCGCTCGAAGATGCGCTGGTACGCCTGGCGGTGCAGTTGGTAGCTGGCCTCCAGCCCCTCGTCGTCCACGTCGAAGGAGTAGGAGTCCTTCATGATGAACTCGCGACCGCGCAGCAGGCCGGCGCGGGGCCGTGCCTCGTCGCGGTACTTGGTCTGGATCTGGTAGAGCGAGAGCGGCAGGTCCTTGTACGAGCTGTACAGGTCCTTGACCAGCAGCGTGAACATCTCCTCGTGCGTGGGCCCGAGCAGCATGTCGGTGCCCTTGCGGTCCTGGAGGCGGAACAGGTTGTCGCCGTAGTCCGTCCAGCGGCCCGTCGACTCGTAGGGTTCACGCGGCAGCAGCGCCGGGAAGTGCACCTCCTGCGCGCCGATGGCGTTCATCTCCTCGCGGATGATGGCCTCCACCTTGCCCAACACCTTCAAGCCCAGCGGCAGCCAGGAGTAGATGCCGGGTGCCGCTCGACGGATGTACCCGGCGCGGACCAGCCACCGGTGGCTGGGCACCTCCGCGTCAGCCGGGTCCTCACGGAGGGTGCGAACGAACAGGGAGGAGAGCTTTGAAATCACGGGCTGAGTCTACCCATCAGGACAGACATCGAAATCCAGCCCCACAATGACTCCCGGAACGGGCACGATGGGCGCGTGAGCACCCTCTCGGCCGGGCAGCCCCCGAGCACCGTCCCCCGCCTCATCGTGGGCAGCGCCCTGATGCTCTTCATGGAACTGGCGCTGATCCGCTGGCTCGGCTCCAACGTCGTGCACCTCTCGTACTTCTCCAACTTCGTGCTGCTGGGCTCCTTCCTGGGCATCGGCGCCGGCTTCCTGATCGCCCGCAAGCGCTGGTCCATCGTGCCGTGGACGCCGGTGTTGCTGGCGCTGCTCGTGTTCTTCGTGTGGGCCTTCCCGGTGACCATCGACCGCACCGGCGACGCCATCATCTACTTCACCTCCCTGTCTGCCCAGGGTCCTCCGGCATGGCTGGCGCTCCCGGTGATCTTCCTCTTCGTCGCCGCCATCCTCGCCGGACCGGGCGAGGTGGTGGGCCGGTGTTTCGCCGAGTTGGAGAACCTCAACGCCTACCGGTGGGACCTCATCGGTTCCATCATCGGCATCTCGCTGTTCACCCTCCTGTCGTTCCTGAGGGCGCCGTCGGTGGTGTGGGGTGTGCTGGTCGTGGCGGCCCTGATCTGGCTGGCCTGGGGACGCCACCGCCTGGTGGCGATCGTGGCGGGCGTGGCCATCGTCGGTTCCCTGCTCGCCGAGACCGTCACGCCCGGGGTGACCTGGTCCCCCTACTACAAGGTGACCCAGCGCGACATCGGTCGTTCCTCCGACGGCAACGCACTCCACCTCATCACGGTCAACGGCATCCCCCACCAGGTCATGGGTTCGGCCGAGTACAAGCTCAACGAGGCCGAGCGGTTGTACCGCACCCCGTACGAGCGGATGGCGGCGGAGAAGCCCGGCCGGGTCCTGATCGTGGGCGCCGGCTCCGGCTCCGACGTGGCGATCGCCCTCAAGCAGGGGGCGGAGCACGTGGACGCCGTGGACATCGACCCGCGGATCATGGAGATCGGGGCCGAGCTCAACCCGGACCGCCCGTACTCCGACGCACGGGTCCGCCGCATCGTCAACGACGGCCGGGCCTTCCTGGAGACCACCTCGGAGAAGTACGACCTGATCCTCTTCGCCCTGCCGGACAGCCTCGCACTCGTCAGCGGCGCCTCACAGATCCGCCTGGAATCCTTCCTCTTCACAGAGGAGGCGCTCGCCTCAGCCAGGGAGCGGCTCACCGACGACGGGGTCTTCTCGATGTACAACTACTACCGCGAGGACTGGCTGATCGACCGCCTCGGCGGCATCGCCCAGGAGTCGTTCGGGCATGCCCCGTGCGTCGACCTCCTGGGTGGCGGGCAGGCCGTGGTGACCGTCGCGAAGAACCCCGATGCGCAGGTCTGCGGCACCGACAACCACGTGCTGCCCGCAGACCGCATCGCGCCGCCCACGGACAACGCACCGTTCCTCTACTACCGGGGCGACGGCATCCCTGCGACGTACCTGTGGGTGCTGGCCGGCATTCTGCTGGCCTCCGCGGTCACCGTCCGCGCCCTGGGTGGGCCGTTGCGGCACATGCGTCCCTATGCGGACCTCTTCTTCATGGGCGTGGCGTTCATGCTGCTGGAGACCAAGTACATCGCCTCGTTCGCGCTGTTGTTCGGCACCACCTGGCTGGTCAACGCGCTGGTGTTCGGCGGTGTGCTGCTCGTCGTGCTGCTGGCCGTCGAGACCACCCGACGGTGGCGCACCCCTCCCCTCGCCTGGCTCTTCGCGGGGATCGGGGTCGCCATCGCGCTGGCCTACGTGGTCAAGCCGGAATGGTTGCTGGGCCTGCCGTACGTGCCGCGGTTGATCGTGGCCGTCGCGCTGGCCTTCGTGCCGATCTTCCTGGCCAACGTCGCCTTCGCCAAACGCTTCGCGGCCGCCGACAACGGCCGTGCGGCGTTCGGGCTGAACCTGCTGGGGGCCCTCGTGGGTGGCTGCCTGGAGTACGCCGCGCTACTGACCGGGTACAGCAACCTGCTGATCCTGGTCCTCGTCATCTACCTGGTGGCATTCGCGCTGGCCCCGAGACAGGACGGGCGGATCGTGGCTCAGTAGTGCACCGTCGCCAGCGCCCCCACCTCGACGAAGCCGAGGTGCTCGTAGCTGCGGATGGCTGCGGTGTTGAAGTCGTTGACGTACAGGCTGATCAGCGGGTACTGGTCCATGATCAGGTGGCACATCCCGGCCAGCGCCGGCACGCTGATCCCCCGGCCGCGCAGGTGCGGAGCCACCCACACCCCCTGGAGCTGCGCCTGCCCGGCGAGCTTCGGGCCGAGATCGGCCTTGAAGATCACCGTGCCCTTGCCGTCGACGATGCCGTAGGCGTCGCCCTGCCTGAGGCGGTCGCGCACGAAGCCCTCGTAGCCGCCGCCGTACTTGAACGGCGAGCTACCGATCTCGTCGGTGTACATGTGCACCGAGGCCTCGAGATAGCTCGGGTAGTCGTCGAGGGTCAGTTTGCGCACTCGCCTGTCCGGCGGGACCTCGGGCAGGTGATCCAGCACCATCAGGGGCTGCCGCTTCCGTACGTTGGAGACGCCGCCCCACGCACCGCGATACCGCTCGGCCAGGCCCACGAACAGGCCGAGCACCGAAATGGCCGGGCCGAGGATCGACGTGCAGCGGCGGATGGGCCCCAACTTCTCGACGTAGACGGGCAACGCCTCCGGGTCGAAGCCCGCGATGAAGAGAGTGCCGCCGTCGAGGAGGACGGAGGTGAGCTCGCCCTCGCGTTCGTAGCCGTAGACGGCGCCGAGCCGGCGCCGGTCCAGGCCGTAGGTGGCCACCCGGGAACTCAGGAAGAGGTTCTCCACCGGGCTCTTGGCCAGGAATTGGGCGACCCGTTCGCGGTCGCCCGCCCCCATCGTCGTCAGCCCTGAAGTCATGGGCGAAACTCTAGGGCCAACATGGCCAGAAAGGACGCCCGGTCAGGAAACAGAGATTTCGGGGGAACCGACTTCACCCATCTCTGCGGCGAGGCGGCGGGCTTCGAACAGGAGGGTCTCCACGATCTCATCCTCGGGCACGGTCTTGATGATCTCGCCCTTGACGAAGATCTGACCCTTGCCGTTACCGGAGGCGACGCCGAGGTCCGCTTCGCGGGCCTCGCCCGGGCCGTTGACGATGCAGCCCATGACGGCCACGCGCAGCGGTGCCTGCATGCCCTCGAGACCCTTGGTCACCTGCTCGGCCAACGTGTAGACGTCGACCTGCGCGCGCCCACAGGACGGGCACGAGACGATGTCCAGCTTGCGGGGGCGGAGGTTCAGCGACTCCAGGATCTTGAGGCCCACCTTGACCTCTTCTGCCGGCGGGGCGGAGAGGGACACCCGGATGGTGTCGCCGATGCCCTGGCTCAGCAGCGCGCCGAAGGCCACGGAACTCTTGATCGTGCCCTGGAACGCGGGACCGGCTTCGGTGACGCCCAGGTGCAGCGGGTACTGGCACTTCTCGGAGAGCATCTCGTAGGCGCGCACCATCACGACGGGGTCGTTGTGCTTGACGGAGATCTTGAAGTCGTAGAACCCCACCTCCTCGAACAGCGAAGCCTCCCACAGAGCGGATTCCACGAGGGCCTCAGCGGTGGGGGCGCCGTACTTCTGCAGCAGGCGCTTGTCGAGCGAGCCGGCGTTGACGCCGATGCGCAGGCTCACACCCGCGTCGGCGGCCGCCTTGGCGATCTCGGCGACCTTGTCGTCGAACTGCTTGATGTTTCCGGGGTTCACGCGCACGGCCGCACAGCCGGCGTCGATGGCGGCGAACACGTAGCGCGGCTGGAAGTGGATGTCGGCGATCACGGGGATCTGCGACTTCATGGCGATGATCGGCAGCGCCTCGGCGTCGTCCTGGCTGGGGACGGCGACGCGCACGATGTCGCACCCGGTGGCGGTCAATTCCGCGATCTGCTGCAGGGTGGCGTTGATGTCGGTGGTCTTGGTGGTGGTCATCGACTGGACGCTGATCGGCGCGTCGCCGCCGACCTCGACCTTCCCGACCCGGATCTTCCGGGTGGGGCGGCGGGGGGCGAGCACCGGCGCAGGCGCTGGGGGCATACCAAGGTTCACGGACATGTGCGACAGCCTACTCTGCTGGTCAGAAAAGTCGGATCGGGGAAATGAGGTCGGCGGCGATCAGCACGAGGCCGCCGAGCAGGAGAAATGCTCCCACAGCGTAGGTGACGGGCAGCCCCTTGGCGGTGTCGACCGGCCCCGGATCTGGCCGTCCACGGAGCCGCGCGAACTGGCGACGGAGCCACTCCCAGAGGGCGCCGGCGACGTGCCCGCCGTCGAGCGGCAGCAGCGGCACCAGGTTGAGGAGTGCCACGAACAGGTTCACCGCACCGAGCAGCGACAGGTAGGACGCCACCTTGTCGGCGGTGCCGAGTTGGTCCGTGGTGGTGATCTCCCCCGCCACCCTGGAGGCCCCCAGGATGGAGATCGGGGAGTTGACGTCGCGAGGTTGGCCGGTCACCAGGTCCGCGGCCACGCTCCAGATCCGGGCCGGGAAACTCATCAGCGCGACGGTGGACTGCTTCGTCATGTCCCACATCTGCGCCGCGGTGGTCAGGGGTCCGGCCTTGGTGAGCTCCTGGTTGGGCGACACCCCGAAGAAGCCCGCCTCCACGAACTTGGTCGGGTCGAGGCGGTCCGGCACATGGTTGAGCACGGTGTCCACCGTCGGCAGGGTCACCTCCTCGCCGTCGCGCTCGACGACGACCGTGGCCGGCCGGTCACGGTTGGTCCGAACCAGGTCCCCCATCTGGTCCCAGCTGGTGAGGGCGACTCCGTTGAAGGAGACGAGGGTGTCCCCCACCTGGACGCCCGCTTCGACCGCCGGCGTGGGCGGGTCGTCGGCCGTGCAGGTGCGATCCTCGCGCTCCGCGGACACCACGCACTCCCACATCTGACCGACGGTGAGCGTGGGCTGGTAGGTGCCGTGGAACACGTTGATGCCGAGGAAGATGAGGAAGGCCAGCAGCACGTTCATCGCGGGCCCGCTCAGCATCACGATGACCTTCTGCCAGGTCTTCTTCTGGTAGAACAACGAGCCGTCGTCCTCGGGCCGGATGGAGTCCCACTCGAAGGAGCGCGCCTGGTCAGCGACCCGCGTCAGCCACGTCTGTTTCGCACCCGGCCTCTTCGGCGGGTACATGCCGACGAGCCGCACGTAGCCACCCAGCGGGAAGGCCTTGACGCCGTATTCCGTTTCGCCGCGGCGCACTGACCACAGCGTCTTGCCGAAGCCGACGAAGTACTGCGTGACCTTGACGCCGAACAGCTTGGCGGGCACCAGGTGGCCCACCTCGTGCAGCGCGATCGACACCATGATCAACGCGAAGAACAGCACCGCGAACAACACGGTGAGCAGCACCGTCATGCGGTCGCCCCTGCGAGGACCCCGGCGCGCGTCCTGCCCCACTGGTCTGCGGCGATGACGCCCTCCAGGGTGAGGTCGCCGTCGGCGACGTGACCGTCGGCGAGGTGTTCGTCCAGGCACTCCCCCACGATCCGGGTGATGTCCAGGAAGCCGATCCGTCCGTCCCAGAACGCTTCGACGCAGGCCTCGTTGGCGGCGTTGTAGACGGCGGGCGCCGTGCCGGCCGCCCGGCCCGCACGGCGGGCGAGTTGGACCGCAGGGAAGGTGTCGTCGTCGAGGGGTTCGAACGTCCAGGTGGCCGACGTCGTCCAGTCACAGGAGCGGGCCGCGCCTTCGAGGCGCTCGGGCCAGGTCAGGGCGATGCCGATGGGCAGCCGCATGTCCGGCGGTGAGGCCTGGGCGATGGTGGACCCGTCGTGGAACTCCACCATCGAATGCACGATGGACTGGGGGTGCACGGTCACGGTGATGTCGTCGTAGTCTACGCCGTAGAGCAGCGCGGCCTCGATGAGTTCCAGCCCCTTGTTGACCAGGGTGGCCGAGTTGATGGTGATGACACGGCCCATGTCCCAGGTGGGGTGCGCCATGGCCTCCTGCGGCGTGACCGCCGCGAGTTCGTCGCGTGAACGGCCGCGGAACGGGCCGCCCGAGGCGGTGAGGATGAGCCTGCGCACCTCGTCGGCGCGGCCCGAGCGGAGGGCCTGCGCGAAGGCGGAATGCTCAGAGTCGACGGGCACGATCTGGCCGGGCTGCGCGGCCTCGGTGACCAACCGGCCGCCGATGACCAGCGACTCCTTGTTCGCGAGCGCCAGGGTGCTGCCCGCGGCCAGGGCCGCGAGGGTGGGCTCCAGCCCGGCGGCCCCGGTGATGGCGTTGAGCACCACGTCCGCGCCCACCGCGGCAAGTTGGGCGGAGGCCTTGGGGCCGAGGATGAGTTTCGGCAGCCGGTACTCGCCCTCTACCCAGCCGCGCTCATTGGCCGCGTCGTACAACGCCCGCTGGAGGTCCCGCGCGGCGCTGGCCTTCGCGAGGGCCACGGTTTCCGGTTCGAACTCGATGATCTGGCGGGCCAGCAGTTCGATGTTGCCACCGGAGGCCGATAGGCCCACGACCCGGAACTGCTCCCGCCTGGAGGCGATCACGTCAAGGGTCTGGGTACCGATCGAGCCGGTGCTGCCGAGGAGAACGATGCTGCGCACCCCCTGAGTATCCCACTGTCCACAACTGGGGCCGCCGCATAGGATCGGCACCATGTCTCAGGCCTCTGTCCCCCCGCCCGGCACCCCGGTCCCCTTCGCCATCACGAAGTGGGCCGCCGTGAACAAGCGGCGCGTCGACGAACTGGTGTGGCGCAACGAGGTGGGCGGGATCACGGCCCGCCTCGTCGCCGACGACGTCAAGCCGTTGTACGCCAAGTGGAGCCCACACGACCTCGAGCCCGAGGCGGAGCGCCTCAGTTGGCTGTCGAGCCGCTTCCCCAGCCCACGCATGGCCGACTACGAGGAGCTCGACGACGGCTGGCTGATCGTCACCGTCGGTCTCCCTGGTCGTCCCGCCGTCGAGTGGCAGGACCGGCCGGACATCGCGGCCCGGGGTCTGGCCCTGGCGCTGGCGCAACTGCATTCGCTCGACGCGACGGACACGCTCTTCGACGCGCCTGAGTGGGTGGGTGACCAACACGACGTCCGCGACCTGTCGATCGTGCACGGCGACGCCTGCGTGCCCAACCTCCTGCTCGGGGACGACGGTGGCCTCGTCGGGATGGTCGACGTTGGCCACCTCGGGGTCGCCGACCGCTGGGCGGACCTCGCCGTCGCCTCCTGGTCGCTCGAACACAACTTCGGCCCCGGTGCCGACCAGGAATTCTGGGCTGCGTACGGCGAAGCGCCGGACCCTGACCGGATCCGGCGCTACCGCGACCTGTATTTCGCCCCCTCGTCGTAACCCGCCCGCAGGCCGGCCACGCCGCGTGGCGGCTGATCAGACGAGACCGAAGGCCTGCATCGCGGAGGCGACCTTCTCGAAGCCGGCGATGTTGGCGCCGACCACGTAGTCGCCCGGGGCGTCGTAGGAGTCTGCCGTCTCAGCGCAGATCTCGTGGATCTGGCGCATGATGTTGGTGAGGCGCTCCTCGGTGTACTCGAAGGTCCACGAGTCACGCGACGCGTTCTGCTGCATCTCCAGCGCGGAGGTGGCCACACCGCCGGCGTTGGCCGCCTTGCCTGGGGCGTAGAGCACGCCGGCTCCCTGCAGAGCATGGATGGCGTCAGGGGTGGTGGGCATGTTGGCGCCCTCAGCCACGACCTTGACACCATTCTTGATCAGGGTGGCGGCCTGCTCGAGGTTGAGCTCGTTCTGCGTGGCGCAGGGCAGCGCGACGTCCACCGGGACGTCCCAGATGCAGCCGCCGGCGTTGCCGAGCTTCGCGGAGGGACGACGGTCGACATAGTCGCTGACGCGGCCGCGTTCGATCTCCTTGATCTGCTTGAGCAGATCGAGATCCACGCCCGCCTCGTCGACGACGAAGCCGGTGGAATCAGAGAAGCCGATGACGGTGGCACCCAGCTGGGCGGCCTTCTCCGCGGCGTAAATGGCCACGTTGCCGGAGCCGGAGACGACGACGCGCTTGCCGTCGAAGCTCTCGCCCCTGGTCTTGAGCATCTCATCTGCGAACACGACGGTGCCGTAGCCGGTGGCCTCGGTGCGGACGAGGGAGCCGCCCCATCCGATGCCCTTGCCGGTGAGCACGCCGGACTCGTAGCGGTTGGTGATGCGCTTGTACTGGCCGAACATGAAGCCGATCTCGCGGCCGCCCACGCCGATGTCGCCCGCGGGGACGTCGGTGTATTCACCGAGGTGGCGGTAGAGCTCGGTCATGAAGGACTGGCAGAAGCGCATGACCTCGCCCTCGGACTTGCCTCGGGGGTCGAAGTCGGAACCGCCCTTGCCGCCGCCGATGGGCAGGCCGGTCAGGGAGTTCTTGAAGATCTGCTCGAAGCCCAGGAACTTGATGACGCCGAGGTAGACGCTGGGGTGGAACCGCAGGCCGCCCTTGTAGGGGCCGAGCGCGGAGTTGAACTCGACGCGGAAGCCGCGGTTGACCTGCACGTCGCCCTTGTCGTCCTGCCACGGCACGCGGAAGATGATCTGGCGTTCGGGCTCACAGATGCGCTCGAGCATCTTGGACTCGAGGTACTCAGGGTGCCGCTTGATCACGGGCTCCAAGGACTCGAAGACCTCACGCACAGCCTGGTGGAACTCGGCCTCACCAGGGTTGCGTGCTACGACGCTCTGGAAGACAGCCTCCAGCTTGGGTTCCATCGGTTCTCCTTTTGCCTGTTGGGACACTGGCGCGTCGATCTTACGACCAAGCGGCGCCGGATTTTTCATCGGGTCACCTGACGATCACCAGGGGCGCACGCAACTACGTCTGGTCGACGCTCGCGGCGAGCTGGCCGCAGGCGCCGTCGATCTCCTGGCCGCGGGTGTCGCGCAGCGTGACGGGCACGCCACGGCGTTCCAGGGTTTCGATGAACGCCTTCTCGTCGGCTTTGCGCGACGCGGTCCACTTCGAGCCCGGGGTGGGGTTCAGCGGGATGAGGTTGACGTGCACCCAGCCCCAGTCGCCGCGCTTCTTGAGCACCTTGGCCAGCAGTTCGGCACGTGCCACCTGGTCGTTGATGTCGCGCATCATGGCGTACTCGATGGAGACTCGGCGCTTCGTAGCATGGGCGTACTCCCACGCCGCGTCGACGACCTCGTCCACCTTCCAGCGCGTGTTGATCGGGACGATCTCGTCGCGCAGTTCGTCGTCGGGGGCGTGGAGGGAGACGGCCAGGGTGAGCGGCAGCCCCTCCGCAGTGAGCTTCTGAATGGCCGGCACCAGCCCGACGGTGGACACGGTGATGCCACGCGCGCTCATGCCGAACCCGTTGGGCCCAGGCTCGAGGAACGTACGGATGGAGCCCATCACCGCCTTGTAGTTGGCCATGGGCTCGCCCATCCCCATGAACACGATGTTGTTGAGGCGCCCGGTGGCACCAGGCACCAGACCGGCGGCCAACTGCTGATCCGCAGCCATCACCTGTGCGGTGATCTCCGCCTGGGAGAGGTTGCGCTTGAGGCCGCCCTGCCCCGTCGCGCAGAACGGGCAGGCCATGCCGCAGCCCGCCTGCGACGAGATGCAGAGCGTCGTGCGGTGGGGATAGCGCATGAGTACGGATTCCAGCAGGGAGCCGTCGTGAAGCCGCCAGAGCGTCTTGACCGTGGTGCCGTCGTCGGTGCTGCGCCGCGTCATCTCCGTCAGGAGCTTCGGGAACAGCTGCTCGCCGAGTTCCTGGCGGATCTCCGCCGGGATGTCGGAGAACTGGTTGACGTCGTCCTCCAGGCGGTCGAACACGTGCCGGGAGATCTGATCAGCGCGGAACTTGGGCAGGCCGAGCTTCTGGGCGGCCTCGACACGCTCTTCGAGCGAGAGGTCGAACCAGTGTGTGGGCGGCTTGCCGCGCCGGGGGGCTTCGAACACGAGCGGCAGGGTCTTGACAGTCATGACGCCTTCAAGGGTAGGTGGGAGGGGGCGCTCAGGCGCCGAGGGCGAGGTGCAGGACGAGCCACCCGACGGGCACGGCCACGAGCATGGAATCGAGACGATCCATGATGCCACCGTGGCCGGGGAGGAAGTTGGACATGTCCTTGATGCCGGCGTCGCGCTTGACCAGCGACTCGACGAGGTCACCGACGGTGCCCGCCATGCTGATGAGGGCCCCGAGGATCACGCCGACCCACCACGGGGAACCCAGCAGGAACACGCTGCAGACGGCGCCGATCCCCGCGGCGACGAGGACTCCCCCGCCGGTGCCCTCCCAGGTCTTGCTCGGGCTGATCGACGGAGCCATCTTGTGCCTGCCGAACAGGACCCCGGTGGCGTAGGCCCCGGTGTCGGAGGCGACCACCGCGGCGATCACGCTCAACATGCGCAGGTGGCCGCTGGAAGCCCCCATCACCAGCGGGACGAACACGCCCAGCAGCGGGATGTAGGCGATCAACAGGGCGCTGGCCGCGATGTCGCGGATGAAGCCTTCGGGACCGCGCACCATCCGCCCGACCAGGGAGGCGATCATCATGGCGCCCAGACAGATCACCACGAAGGTGGTGGGTTCGATGTTCAGGTCCTCGACGGAGACGAGATAGCCGCCGGCGACGCTCACCACGGTGCCGATGACCACGGGGAGCCACACGGCCTTCATCCCCTTGCGCAGCAGCGCCCGGTGCACCTCCACCACTCCCAACCCCAGCGCCGCAGTGGCGATGGCGATGAAGAGCCAGGGAACCCAGATGAGCCCGACTGCGACGCCTGCAAACAGGGCCACGCCGACGGCGATGGCGGCCGGGAGATCCCGGCCCGCCCTCGACTGGTTCTTCGGCTGGGCCTCGGTTGCCATCAGACCTCGAGAAGCTCGGCTTCCTTGTTCTTCAGGACCTCGTCGATGCTCTCCACGAACTTCTTCGTGGAGCTGTCGAGGGCCTTCTCGGCGCGGGACAGGTCGTCCTCGCCGATCTCGCCGTCCTTCTCGAGCTTCTTCAGGGAGTCGATGGCGTGACGGCGGAGGTTGCGCACCGCGACGCGGGCCTCCTCGGCCTTGTGCTTGGCCATCTTGATGTACTCCTTGCGGCGCTCCTCCGTGAGGTGCGGCATGACCACGCGCACGGCGTTGCCGTCGTTGCTGGGGTTGACGCCCAGGTCCGCGTCGCGGATGGCCTTCTCGATGGCGCCGAGCGCGCTGCGGTCGAACGGCGCGATCAGCATCGAGCGGGGATCAGGCGAGGTGAAGGTGGCGAGCTGCTGGAGCGGCGTGGGCGCGCCGTAGTAATCGGCCAGGAGCTTGTTGAACATAGCGGGGTGCGCGCGACCGGTGCGGATGGTCGAGAGGTCTTCGCGCGCGAAGTCCACCGCCTGCTGCATCTTGGTTGAGGCCTCTTGCTGAATCTCGGCGATCATGGTCTTGCTCCTTTGCTGGGGGTGGTGGTTAGCGCGAAACCAGGGTGCCGATGTGCTCACCGGCAACGGCGCGGGCGATGTTGCCCTTGGTGGACAGGTTGAAGAACACCATGTCGAGCCCGTTGTCGCGGGCCAGCGAGATGGCGGTGGCGTCGGCCACCTTGAGGTTCTTGGTCAGGAAGTCGTTGTAGCTGAGGTTCTCGAACTTCGTCGCGTCGGGGTTCGTCTTGGGGTCCGAGTCGTACACCCCGTCGACGCCCTGCTTGCCCATGAGGAGCACCTCGGCGCCGATCTCCAGGGCGCGCTGGGCAGCCACGGTGTCGGTGGAGAAATACGGCATGCCGGAGCCGGCACCGAAAATGACCAGCCGGCCCTTTTCGAGGTGACGCTCCGCGCGACGCGGGATGTAGGGCTCTGCCACCTGGGCCATGCTGATGGCGGACTGGACGCGGGTCTCGATGCCGGCCTTCTCGCAGAAGTCCTGCAGAGCGATCGAGTTCATCACCGTGCCGAGCATGCCCATGTAATCCGCCCGGTCGCGCGCCATACCGTGCTGCGACAGTTCGGCGCCCCGGAAGTAGTTGCCGCCCCCGACGACCACAGCGACCTGCGTGCCTGAGCGGACCACGTCGGCGATCTCACGGGCGATGTCTGCCACCACGGTCACGTCGACGCCGAGTTTGCCTCCGCCGAAAACCTCACCGGACAGCTTCAGCAATACTCGCGAATATCCCACTTGTTTCTCCTGGTGTGTTGGGGCGTGCACATGCGACGTGCGCCGCGACCACTGGGGTCGCGGCGCACGTAACTCTACTTCACTGAGCTGAGGCTCGCGTGATCAGGCACCCACAGCGAAGCGCGCGAAGCGCACGACCTCGGTGTTGCCCTCCTGCAGGGCGGCGCCCACAGACTTCTTGTCCTCCCAGACCGCAGCCTGGTCCACGAGCACGACGTCCTTGAAGAAGCCGGTGACGCGGCCTTCGACGATCTTGGTCATGGCGCCTTCGGGCTTGCCCTCTTCGCGGGCGGTGGCCTCGGCGATGCGACGCTCGTTCTCGACCAGGTCCGTCGGGACCTCGTCGCGGTTGGCCCAACGGGGCGACATCGCGGCGATCTGCAGCGCAGCCTGGTGGGCCAGCGTCTTGTCACCGGTGTACTCGACGAGGACACCGACCTGCGGCGGCAGGTCAGCAGCGCGACGGTGCAGGTACACGTGGCTGTCACCGGAGAACTGCGCAACGTCGGCCACGGAGATGTTCTCTCCGATCTTGGCGCCGAGTTCCTGGACCGCGTCCGCGACCTTGGCCCCGGAAGCGAGTTCAGCCGCGTTGGCGGCCTCCACGTCGGTGGCACCCGACTTGATGACGGCGTCGAGGATCTGGTCTGCCAGTTCGACGAATTCGGCGTTCTTGGCGACGAAGTCGGTCTCGGCGGCGAACTGGATCAGGGCGCCGTCGCGGCCGGCGACGATACCGTTGGTGGCTTCGCGGTCCGCGCGCTTGGCCTGCTTGGCCAAGCCGTGGATGCGCAGGCCCTCAATGGCCTTGTCGAAGTCGCCTTCAGCTTCGGTGAGGGCCCTCTTCGCGTCCATCATGCCCGCGCCGGTGGCGTCGCGGAGCTTCTTCACATCAGCGGCAGTAATTGCCATGTGTGGGGTATCCCGTCTACTTGATCGATTGGGTCAGTTGGCGTCGGTGGTGTCGGCCTCAGCGGCCTCTTCAGCGGCGGGAGCCTCGACGGCGACCTCTTCAGCGGCAGGAGCCTCGACGGCAGCCTCTTCAGCGGCAGGAGCCTCGACGGCGGCCTCTTCAGCGGCAGGAGCCTCGACGGCAGCCTCTTCAGCGGCAGGAGCCTCGACGGCAGCCTCTTCAGCGGCAGGAGCCTCAGCGGCAGGAGCCTCAGCGGCAGCCTCTTCAGCAGCGGGGGCCTCGGCCTTCTCGGCGCCCAGCAGTTCGCGCTCCCAATCGGGCATCGGCTCGGCGGGGGTCTCCTCGCCGGAACGGCTGGAGGAGCGCTCGATGAGGCCGTCGGCGACGGCGTCGGCGATGATGCGGGTCAGGAGGGCGACGGAACGGATCGCGTCGTCGTTGCCCGGCACCGCGAAGTCGACCATGTCGGGATCGCAGTTGGTGTCCAGGATGCCGACGATCGGGATGTTCAGCTTGCGGGCCTCGTCAACGGCGAGGTGCTCCTTGTTGGTGTCGACGATCCAGACGGCCTGCGGGGTGCGCACCATGTCACGGATGCCGCCGAGGGTCTTGTCGAGCTTGGTGCGCTCGCGGTCCAGCTGCAGCAGTTCCTTCTTGGTGAGGCCCGAGCCGACGGTGTCGGTCAGGTCCATGCCTTCAAGCTCCTTGAGGCGCTGGATGCGCTTCGAGACGGTGCCGAAGTTGGTGAGCATGCCGCCGAGCCAGCGCTGGTTCACGAAGGGCATCCCGACGCGGGTGGCCTGGTCGGCGATGGCCTCCTGGGCCTGCTTCTTGGTGCCGACGAAGAGCACCTGGCCGCCGCGCGCGACGGTGGACTTGATGAAGGCGTATGCCTTGTCGATGTAGCTCAACGAGAGCTGCAGGTCGATGATGTAGATGCCGTTGCGTTCGGTGAAGATGAAGCGCTTCATCTTGGGGTTCCAACGACGGGTCTGGTGACCGAAGTGAACGCCGGACTCGAGCAACTGGCGGGTGGTGACGACTGCCATGGTCGTGCCTTCCTGTGGTGCGGCTCTGCCGCACCTGAATCTGGTGGACTGGGTCCACGGGTGGTTGATGGGGCCCCGGAGGGGCCTTCTCCTGATGCGCCCGGTGCCGCACCTTCATCCAGTTGGTTGAAGGACCACGCGGCCACCGGCGGTTCCCCGCGCAGCGCATGCGATGTCAACCCAGACGGGTTGCAGGGTCCATGCTATCTGGACGGAGGGCACGGGCTCAAATCTGGTGACGCCGTCAACCAGCGCGGAGAACGCCGGGTCGCGACTTGTCCACAGCCCACCGGCGCCGTGGTGATTCCGCAGTGGCGCTGACCACAGTGCTGACGTGCGAACCGTGTCTGCCCTCATTCTCTCCGTCCTCATCATCGCCGGCGCCTCGGTCCCTTCCTGGGCGGACCTCTCCCTCACCGCCCCGCTACCGGGCCGGGTGGTGCGCGCCTTCGACGACGTCGGCCGGTTCGCGGCCGGCCACCGCGGCGTGGATCTTGCCGGGTACCCGGGCGACGAAGTCGTCGCGGCCGCGGCCGGCACCGTGCGCTTCGCCGGGTCGGTCGCAGGCACCGGCACCCTCTCGATCGACCATGGCAACGGTTGGCGCACCACCTACCAGCCGGTACGGGCCACCGCCCACAAGGGCGACACCGTGGCAGCCGGGCAGCGGATCGGCACCCTGCTGGCCGGTCACTGCGACGAAGCGGCCTGTCTCCACTGGGGACTGACCGACGGGGAGCGGTATGCGGACCCCGGCGCCTATCTGGTGACGCCTGTGGTGCGGCTGCTTCCCAGGGGGTCGGTGCCCGTCCGCCCTCCGTCGATCAGTTCGGCCCGCACCGCGGCCCTGGGTGGAGCCCCCATCGACGGGCCCGTCACCTCCAGGTACGGCATGCGCCGCCACCCGGTGACCGGTGTCACCAAACTGCATGACGGGGCAGACTTCGGCGCTCCGTGCGGCACCGCCATCAGCCTGCCCCTGGCAGGCACGGTGCGGTCGGCCGGTTACCACGGCGGCTACGGCTACCGGGTCATCGTCAACCACGGAGGCGGCCTGAGCACCGCCTATGCGCACCTCCCCCGCGTGACGGTGACGGCCGGGCAGCGGCTCAGTGCCGGGCAGACGGTGGGCGTCGTGGGCAACACGGGGCTGTCCACCGGGTGCCATCTCCACTGGATGGCCTGGCAGGACGGGGGCCTCATCGATCCCCTCACGCTCCTCGGGTGATTGAGCACTACCGTTGCACCATGACCACGACGCCGTTACCCGCCCCTGACTGGACCCGCTTCTACCAGCCGGGAGTACCCGCCCAGATCGAGCTGCCCACCGAGTCCCTCACCGACATGTGCGAGCGGTCCTGCCGCGAAGGGGCCTCCAAGGTGGCCACCGAGTTCTTCGGCGGCACCATGACCTACACGCAGCTGGGCGAGCGGATCGACCGCGCGGCGGAGGGCCTGCGGCGCCTGGGGGTGGTGGCCGGCGACCGGGTGGCGATCCTGCTGCCGAACTGCCCGCAGCACCTCGTTGCGTTCTACGCCATCCTGCGCCTCGGCGCCGTCGTGTGCGAGCACAATCCGCTGTCCACCGAGCGGGAGCTCGAGGAGGTCTTCATCGACCACGGCGCGAAGGTCGCCATCGCCCTGGACCGGGTGCTGCCGAAGGTGCGCACCCTCTCCACCAAGCCGCTCGTGGTCAGCGTCAACCTGCTGGACGAGTTCCCCACCGTCAAGCGCCTCCTGCTGGGGCTCCCCGTTCCCTCGCTCCGCCAGAAGCGGGCGCAGCTCACTGACGGCAGCACGGGCGACCTCACCTGGAAGCAGCTGTTGGCCGGGCCCGCGCTGGACCCCGCCCACCCGCGGCCCACCATCGACGACCTCGGCGCCATCCAGTACACCTCCGGTACCACGGGCGTGCCGAAGGGCGTGATGCTGACGCACCTCAACATGTACGCCAATGCCCTCATGGGAGCGGCCTGGATGCACGGTGCCCAGACCGGGCGCGAGGTCAGCTACGCGATGCTGCCGATGTTCCACGCCTTCGGCATGGTGCTCTACGTGACGTTCGGCGTCTACAAACAGGCCCACCAGGTCCTGTTCCCCCGCCCGGATGTGGACATGGCGCTGGCGGAGATGAAGAAAAACCCGCCGTCGATCTACTGCGCGGTGCCGCCCATCTACGAGAAGACGGCCAACGGCGCCAAGGCGAAGGGCATCGACCTCTCCGGTGTGAAGTGGTGCATCTCCGGTGCCATGACGCTGCCAGACGAGACGGTGGCGTTGTGGGAGTCCGTCTCGGGCGGTCTCCTGGTGGAGGGCTACGGCCTCACCGAGTGCGCGCCCATCGCCATGGGCAACCCGTTCAACGAGACGCGCAAGACCGGCACGATCGGCATCCCGTTCCCCTCGACGCTGCGCCGCGTGGTGGACGAGGACGGCCGCGACGTCGGCCCCGGCGAGGCCGGCGAACTGTGGGTCAAGGGACCGCAGGTGTTCCAGGGCTATTGGAACCGGCCAGAGGCCACCGCCGAGACGAAGACGCCGGACGGATGGCTGCGCACCGGCGACGTCGTGACGCTCGACGAGGACGGTTTCGCCACCATCGTCGACCGGCTGAAGGAGATCATTATCACCGGCGGCTTCAACGTGTCGCCCAGTGAGGTGGAGCGAGTGCTGCGCCAGCACCCCTCGATCGAGGATGTCGCCGTCGTGGGCGTCAAGCAGGAGCGCGGCGACGAGCAGGTCACGGCCGCCGTCGTGGCCAAGGCCCCCATCGATGAGGCGGAGATCCGTGCGTGGGCCAAGGAGCGGTTGTCCGCCTACAAGGTGCCCCGCCGCGTGGTCACGGTGGGGGAACTGCCCACCTCCATGATCGGGAAGGTGCTGCGGGGCCAGGTCCGCGACCAGATCAGTCCGCTGCTCTGAATCACGCCCTCGGGTGCGCCTGCCGGAAGGCCTGGCGCAGGCGCTCCGAGGTGACGTGGGTGTAGATCTGGGTGGTGGCCACGGACGCATGGCCCAGCATCTCCTGCACGCTGCGCAGGTCCGCGCCCCCCTCGAGGAGGTGGGTGGCCATCGCGTGGCGCAGCCCGTGGGGGCCGATCTCGGCCCCCGGCCCGGCGGCCGCCGTCGCCTCGTGGACCACCCGCCTCGCCACCCGCGGGTCGAGCGCACCGCCCCTGGCGCCCAGGAAGACGGTGTCGGGGCTCGACGGTGTGCTGACTGCTGAGCGCACCCGCAGCCAGGCCTCGACCGCACGGAGGGCCGGGAGCCCCAACGGCACGGTGCGTTGCTTCCCGCCCTTGCCCAGCACGCTGACGGAGCGACGCTCGCGGTCCACGTCGCGAAGGGTGAGCGTGCACACCTCGGAGACCCGCAACCCGCTCGAGTAGAGCACCTCGACCAGCGCGAGGTCGCGCACCGCGATGGGGTCGCCGTCCTCGGCGGCGCGGTTCTCGGCCGCGGCCAGCGTCTCGGACACGGCACCGGTGGCCAACACCCTCGGCAGCCGCCGTTGCCGCCTGGGAGCCTTCAGCCGGACGGCCGGATCAACCGAGATGACGCCCTCCCGCACCGCCCAGGCGAAGAACCCCCTGACGCACGCGACGCGGCGCTGGAGGGTGGACGCGGCCGCGCCGTCGTCGCGCATGACGCCCAACCAGGCCCGCAGCGTCGAGAGCGTCACTTCGCCGGGCGCGATGTCGGCGAAGGTGGCCAGGTCTCGGAGGTCCGTCCCGTAGGCCCGCACGGTGTGCGGGCTGAGGCCGCGCTCCGCGCCGAGGTGCGCGGCGTAGTCGTCGAGCAGCGCCGACCAGCCGTGGGCAAGTTCCATACCTGCCATCCTCCCCCGGCAGCGGCAGCCGCGCGCCAGCGACACCCGGTGCGGCATACTTGTCCGTCGTACCCGAACCTTGAAGGAGCACAATGGCTGAGGCCGATCTCACCCAGGGCGGCAAAGTTCTGCCTATCACCCGTTGGGGCACCCCGGTGATGCACAAGCAGACGGAACCAGTCACTGAGTTCGGCGAGGAACTCCACCAGTTGATCCGCGACATGTGGGCCACCATGAGGGCCGCTGAGGGAGTTGGTCTGGCCGCCACGCAGGTGGGCGTCGGAACCGCCGTGTTCGTCTACGAATGCCCTGATGCGGACGACAGGATCCACCGCGGCGTGGTGTGCAACCCCGTCGTCACGCTTCCTGAAGGCAAGGACCGCAACCTGGACGCCGCTGAAGAGGGCTGCCTGTCCTACCCGGGCGGCTACCAGAGCGTGGCCCGCCCGGATCTGGCCACCTGCACGGGCCAGGACGCCTACGGCAACGAGATCACGGTGAAGGGCACCGGCCTGCTCGCCCGCTGCCTGCAGCACGAGACGGATCACCTGGGCGGCACGGTCTTCGGCGACCGCCTCTCCGCTCGCGCCCGTCGCCAACTGGACAAGAAGGTCGACGAGCTGGCGTGGCGCTATCCCGACGACTGGCCGGTCTCCCCCAAGCGCGCAGCGGTCCCTATGCCCCAGAGCGAGGACTGACCTCGGAGGTGGACGGCTCGTCGATGTCGGAGGGAAGCTGCTTCACGGGCACGACGACGGTGTCCAGCGCCTTCCAGTCCGTGTCGCACAGTTGATGGCGCAGCGCGTCGAGCTCGGTGATGCCCGGGTGGTGGCCCTCGGCGGGCACGACGAAGACCTCGGAGTGGAAGACGTGTCCCATGTCGCGCACCCGCACCGCCGCCTCCCCCACCCACGCCTGGCTCAGCGCCTTCTGACGCAGCTTGCCGATCACCGGGTGCGGGTCCCGGGAGGCGATGGGCGTGGCCCTCTCGTCGAGGAGCGTGGCGACGGCGATCCGGAGGTTGGTCACGCCGTCCTTGACGATGCTGGCCGACACCAGGATGGCGGCGGCTGAATCCGCCCACCAGAGCCCGAAGCCGATGCCCGCGACGCCGGCGACGGTGGCCAGCGCGGTGGACCAGTCGGCCTTCAGCATGTCCGCGTCCGCCGAGAGCAACTGGTCGTGCAGTTCCTCCGCCAGCTTCATCTTCAGGCGGCCGAGGATGACGGCAGGCACCACAGTCATCGACATCACGATCATCATGGGCCAGCCGGCCCAGAACGTCTGGCCGAACAGCGACATGACACCCACCGGGGGCCTCTCCCCCATGACCAGTGCGCTGGCGCCGTTGTACAGCAGCGACAGGCCGAACACCAGCAGCGCGACGGCGGCCACCAAATGGCCGGCCGACATCGCCCGGTGATGGCCATAGGGATGCTTCGGGGACCTGCTCTTACTCGCCCGCCACACTCCCAGCAGGAACGCGATGGGCGGCAGCAGCGCCAACATGTCCTCGACGAAGGCGGTGCGCATGGCCTGCGACTGGCCCGCCACCAGGCCCACGGCGACGATGATGAGGACCATCACGACGAGCGAGATCCACTGCAGCCGGATCGCCTTGTGCAGCGCCTCCGATTTGTCCGGCGGCAGCGCGGAGTATCCCCGGCCCTTCATGGCTTCAGCCCTTCCTCGATCAGGTGACGCTCCAGGCTGGACAACAGTGCGTTCTCCCCCAGGCGCGTGGCGAAGACGAGCTTCTGCTCCTTGCCGTCCGGGCCGGCAGCCTTCCCGTAGGGCCGCGTCATGGCCGCGTGCGTCGTCCACGGCGACTTCGCGGTCAGGCCCCCGGCCACCACGTCGAGTTCGCCGAGCTTGATCTTCTCCATGAGTTCGCTTTCGGCGCCCTCGACCCACTCGATCTCCGCGCCGATCGACTCGGCGTACCCGGTGAGGATCTCGGCCTCGGGGCCGGTGACCTCACCCTCGTCCGAGATGTCGATGTGGGGCGGGTGTGCCGAGACACCGACGGTGAGCCCACCGTCCATCGCCCGCAGCAGGGTGTCCTCGGGGTCACGCGGGTACTCCGGTTCACTGCAGCCGGCCAGCAGCAGCAGCGCCGTCACCAACGTCAGCAGTCGCAGCAGCGCCATCATGCCCGCAGTCTGCCAGCACCGGGGGGCATTCGGCGGCCGATGGGGCCGAACGTGCGGTCAGCGCAGAAGGTAGGCGAGGATCGCCGCGGCTGTGGCCACGTTCAGCGAGTCGACGCGGTCCGTCATGGGGATCCGGACGTGGTGCTCTGCTGCGGCGAGCCAGGAACGACTCAGACCCTGGCCCTCGGTCCCCAGCATCAGGGCAACCTTCTCTGGAGCCTCGAAGGCGTCGAGTTCGACGGCCCCAGGGGCGATGCTCGAGGCCACGACGGTGAACCCGGCCGCGCGGATCCGCTCGAGGTCCGCGTCGCCGCCCATCCGCCGCCAGGGCAGCACGAGCGAGGCGCCCATCGAGCCCTTGATGGCGCGGCGGTAGAGAGGGTCGGCACTCCGCTCCGACACGACGACGCCGTCCCAGCCCAGCCCGGCGGCCAGCCGCATGATCACGCCGAGGTTGGCGTGGTCGACGATCTCTTCGCACAGGATCAGCCGCCGCCCCGCGAGCAGCGCGTCCCAGGGCGCCTCAGGCAGCCGGTCGAACGAGCCCAGTGCACCGCGGTGCACATGGAAACCGCTCACCTCCTCGATCATCTTCTCCGTGCCCAGGTAGACAGGCACGTCGGGATGCGCGGCCAGCAGGGGGGCCAGCTGCTCGAGCCACCGCGGTTGCAGCAACAAGGCGCGCGGCCGCGCGCCAGAGGTGAAGGCCCGCTCGATGATCTTCAGCCCCTCCGCGATGAACCGGTCCTCGGATCGTCGCAGCTGCGCATCGCGCAGGGCCACGAAGTCCGCCAGGCGCCCGTCGGCGGGGTCACTCACCTCGATGATCACCGTGTCAGGCTATAGCCTTGCTCGTCATGGACCCGTTCGTGCTGCTCGACGACGCCCTCGCCGGGCGGGCGACGCTCATGACGGGTCTCGCCCGGACGGACAGCGTCACCCTGGGCACCATCGACGCCTCGTTGGACGCCGGCTGGCGCGAGGGGTTGCACGCCTTCGCGTGGTTGCCGTACGACCTGGGCGAGGCCGCCCTCGGTGTCGGCGGTGAAGCGAGCGGCGCCCTGTTCTGGTTCGCCCACCGCTCTGACGTCGATGCCGAGGAGTTCCTGCCCCGCTCCCCCGCGTGGCTGACCGGCACCGGGCATGACGTGGACCGCCACCAGTTCGACCGCGGCATCGAGGCGGTCAAGGAGGCCATCGCCTCAGGCGAGACCTACCAGGTCAACTACACCCATCGCATCCTCTCGAGGGCCGTGGGAGATCCGCGCGCGCTGTACCGCCGGCTGCGCTCGCGCCAACCCGTCTCGTTCGGTGTCCTGGCGCACCTGCCCGCACCGGCCGCCCCATGGACGCTGAGCCTGTCGCCAGAGCTGTTCATCGCCGTCGAGGGCATCCACGCGCTGAGCAAGCCGATGAAGGGCACCGCACCGGTCACCGAACACCCGACCACGCTCAGCCGCGACCCGAAGAACCGCGCCGAGAACCTCATGATCGTCGACCTCCTCCGCAACGACCTGAGCCGGGTGGCGGTGCCGGGCAGCGTCGACGTGCCGAAGCTCTTCGAGGTGGAGAGGGTCGGGCGGTTGTGGCAGATGACCAGCACCGTCCGCGCGGAACTCGTCCCCAACACCACGCCGGGCCGCCTCCTCGCCGCCACCTTCCCCTGCGGCTCCATCACCGGGGCACCCAAGATCGCCTCCATGCACCTCATCCGTGCGCTGGAGCGCGACCGCCGAGGTCTCTACACGGGGAGCATGGGCGTCATCGCCCCCGACGACGGGCCGCTCGGCTGGCACATGACGCTGAACATCGCGATCCGCACCGTGGAGATCGACGGCGACACCGCCAGGCTCGGCATCGGCTCCGGCGTCGTGGCCGACAGCACCGCTGACGCCGAATGGGCCGAATGCCAGGCCAAGGCCGCGTTCGCCGGCTCGCTGCTGCCCACCGTTCATCTCCGGGAGGCCATCCGCGTCGTCGACGGGGTCGCGCCGCTCGCAGACCGGCATCAGGAACGGCTTTCGCGCTCCGCCGCGGCCCTCGGCTTCCCTCCGGTCGCGGGTGTCGTCGACGACGCTGCGCGAGGGGTTCCCAGCCGGGGCCGATGGCGGCTGAGCCTGGACCTCGCGCCAGACGGTGTGGTCGCCGTCGAGGTCACTGCGCTGGAAGCCGTCGCCACGCCGGTCACGCTCATCCTGTGCGGTGAGCCGTGGGAACCAACCCCGCTCGCGGGGTTCAAGACCAGTGACCGGTCGCACTTCGACCGGGCCTCGGCCGCAGCCCGGGAGCGCGGGGCCTTCGACGCCATCGGCTTCGACAGCGGGGGCCGGGTGCTCGAGGGTGCCCGGACCAGCGTCTTCGCGCTCCTGAATGGCCGGTGGGTGACGCCGCCGCTCGCCCTGGGCATCCTCGACGGAGTGCAACGGGCCGCCGTCCTCGCAGACCCCGGCCTCATCGGCGCCGACGAGATCGGCGAAGCTGAGTTCACCGTCGACCGCCTCCTCGGAGCCGAGCGACTGATCGTGACCAACGCCCTGCGCGGCTGCCTCGAAGCGACCCTGGAGACCACTGAATGAAGCTGAAGCTCGACCTGACCATGATCGCCATCCTCGGGAGCCTCGCCCTGGGGTTGCTCCTGCCGCTGGAGGGCGGCGCCGCCGAGGTCCTCGACCGCGTGACGAAGGTCGCGATCTTCCTCCTCTTCTTCGGATACGGGGCCCGGTTGTCGACGGAGGAGACGGTGGCCGGGATCAGGCACTGGAAGCTCCACCTCACCATCCTGGCCATCACCTTCGTGATGTACCCGCTGCTGGCTGTGCCGCTGCTGCCCGTTCCGGAGGGGTGGCTGTCGGAGCCGATCAAGATCGGCCTGATCTTCCTGTGCCTGGTGCCCTCGACGGTGCAGTCGTCGATCACGTTCACGTCGCTGGCCGGCGGCAACATCCCGGCCGCCATGGTGTCGGCCACCGCCTCGAACGTGTTGGGCGTGGTGATCACCCCACTGCTGACGGTGCTGTTCATCCAGTCCTCGAGCGGAGGGTCCATCGGCATGCAGCAGATCTACAACGTCATGGTTCAACTGCTGCTGCCCTTCATCCTGGGACAGCTCTCGCGGTTCGTCACGGCCGGTTTCATGGCCCGGCACCGCAAGGGGCTCAAGTATGTCGACCAAGGAGTGATCGTCCTCATCGTCTACGGCGCGTTCTCCGATCTGCGGGCCTCCGGCGCGTGGCGCACCCTCGGCTGGGCGGATGTCGCCTGGGTGCTGCCGGTGACCATGGGGCTGCTGGCCTTCACGTTCTGGTTCACCTGGCACCTGGCGGGCCGGCTGGGCTTCAACCGACCGGACAGCATCGCGATCATGTTCTGTGGCACGAAGAAGTCACTCGCCACCGGGGTGCCGATGGCGATGGTGCTGTTCCCCACAGCGACCGTCGGCGTGGTCGTCATCCCACTGATGCTCTACCACCAGGTGCAACTGCTGGTGAGTTCCGTCCTGGCCAACAGGCTCGGACGACACCGACAGGAGGACAGCCATGCGTGACCTGGGCGATCTCGGCGACGACGAGGTCTTCGTCGAGGAGACCTTCTCCGGCTCACTGGGCAACAAGGCCCTGAAGGCCATGGAATTCGACTCCTGCACGTTCACCGGCGCCTCGATGCTCGAGGGCCGGCTCTTCGGGGCCATGTTCACGGAGTGCCGTTTCGTCGACTGCGACCTCTCCCTGGCAGACCTGACGAACACCTCGTTCGTCTCGTGCACCTTCGAGCGCAGCAAGTTCGTGGGCGTCGCCTGGGGCAAACTCGGGGCGTCGGGCCTCGGGCAGCCGTACTTCACCGAGTGCAAGCTGGACCTGAGCAGCTTCCAGCGGGCCACCGCGGAGCGGTGGGTGTTCGAGCGGTGCTCGCTGACCGACGTGGATTTCTCCCAGACCAAGATGATGCGCACCCGCTTCACCGACTGCGACCTCACCGGGGCCCGCTTCGCCGACGCGGATCTGCGTGACGTCAACCTCAAAGGCAGCTACGGCTACGGCATCGACCTGGCGTCGTGCCGCACGAAGGGGTTGCGCCTGACCCCGGACGACGATGCCCTCGCCCTCCTGAGGCAGTTCGGCATCCAGTTCGACTGACTCAGCCCGCCGTGTGCAGGATGCGTCCCCCGCCGATGACCAGTTCGCGGCGTGGCACCCGCACCAGCGCATCCATCTCGTGTTCGGCCTCCACCAGGACGACATCTGCCGGCGCACCCGGCACCAGGTCGTGCGTCGCCCGGCCCACGAAGGACGCGGCGCCGCGCGTCGCCAGGTCCATCACCCGCTGGAGGTCCTCATCGCGAACGATCGACGACGACCGTGCGTACTGCCACGCGATGCCGAGGGTGTCGCCGGTGCCGTAGGGCGACCAGAGGTCGCGGATGCCGTCGGTGCCGAACGCGAACGGCACGCCCGCCTCCGCGAACTCGTGCAGCGGCAACTGGGGCAGGCGGAGGGGCGCCACTGTGGTGAACGTCATGCCGAGTTCACCCATCGCCTGGAGGAGGTCGCGGCGCCGGGCCGGCCCTACCTGCGCGATGGCGAAACCGTGGGCGAAGTTCATCCGGCCGTGCAGCCCGAGGCGGGCGGCCCGCTCGATGACCAGATCCATCTGGAACGCGCCCAGATCCGCGGAATCGTGGAGGTGCATGTCGATGCCACACCCCTCGTCGGCCGCGATGCCCAGCAGCACGTCGATCTGGCCGACGGGGTCGCGGTCGATCCCGGCCGGGTCGAGGCCGCCGACGTGTTCGGCACCGGCCCTGACCGCCCGGCGCAGCAGATCGGCGACACCGTCGCGCCTCAGCACCCCGTCCTGCGGGAAGGCGACGATCTCCGCCTGCAGCGCGCCGTCCCATTCGGCGACCGCCTCGCGCACCGCCTCGATGCCACGGAGCCCCACGCCGAGGTCCACGTCGACGTGGGTCCGGATCGCCGTGGTGCCGTGCTCCACGAACGCCTGGAGCACCTCACGGGTGCGCTCGACGCTGGGGATGCCCAGTTCATCCCGGCGCGCCCGCTCGTGGCGGATCCGGCCGTCGGTGCCGCCCTCCCCGCCGTAGGACTGCCAATCGAGTCCCAACCACGACTTGTCGACGTGGGCGTGAGCGTTGATGACGGTGGGCATGGCCAGCAGTCCCCTGCCGTCCACCTCATCGGGGCCGGCCGAATCCAGGTCTGCAGCCGGCTCGACGGCAGCGATCAGGCCGCCGTCGAACACCAGGTCGATGGCGCGCGTGGTGATGCCGTCGCTGCGGACGCGGACGTTGCGCAGCGCGGTGATGGGTCGCATCAGAGGTGGTCGTCGGTCTGCTCGGCCGGCTGTTCCATGTGTTGCGGGTCTCCCAGTGGGAGGTTGTCGGCAGCCTGGGACAGCGCGGGCCGGCCTCCGGTCTGCCGCTTGGCGAGCTTGTTCTGCTCGAGGGCCCTCGCGTCGGCGATGGCCTTCTCCACCGTCTCGTCCGAGCGTTGCTTGTCCTTCTCGGCCTGCTCCTCGATCTCCGCGTGCACGTCGACCTTCTTGGGCGCCTGGAACCGCGTGGTCGCCTGCGAGACGTAGTCGCGGACGTCTTGCGCCTCCCCGCCGGCGATCTGGCCGAGGCCCTTCAGCGCGTCGTTGAGTTCGCTGGGCACGATCCACATCTTGTTCGCGTCGCCGTTGGCGAGCTTCGGCAGCATCTGCATGTACTGGTACGCCAGCAGCGCCTGGTCCGGCTGCCCGGCGTGGATGGCCTCGAACACGTTGGTGATGGCCTGCGCCTCGCCCTCGGCGCGGAGCATGGCCGCCTGCCGCTCGGCCTGGGCGCGCAGCACCTGGGCCTCACGGTCGCCCTGGGCCCGGAGGATCGCGGCCTCGCGGTCACCGCCGGCCGACAGGATCTGCGACTGCCGCTGGCCCTCGGCCAACAGGATCTGGGCCCGCTTGTCGCGCTCGGCGCGGGCGCCCTTCTCCATCGCGTCACGGATGGTGGGCGGCGGCTCGATGGCACGGAGTTCCACGCGGTTGACCTTGATGCCCCACTTGCCGGTGGCCTCGTCCAGCACGGCGCGCAGCCGCTGGTTGATCTCCTCGCGCGACGTCAGCGCAGCCTCGAGGTCCATGCCGCCGATGATGTTGCGCAGCGTGGTCATGGTGAGCTGTTCGATGGCCGCGCGGTAGTTCTGTGCCTCATAGGCGGCGCGCACCGGGTCGACGATCTGGAAGTAGATGACAGAGTCGATCGACACCATCAGGTTGTCCTCGGTGATCACGCCCTGCGGCGGGAACGGGACGACCTCCTCGCGCATGTCGAGGGTGTAGCGGATCTGGTCGAAGAACGGCACGACGAGGTGCGGCCCAGGTTCGAGGGCCTTGCGGAACTTCCCCAGCCGCTCCACAAGCGCCACCTGTTGTTGCCGGATGATCTTCAGCGTGGCGGCCAGGATCAGCACGACGACCACCGCCGCGCCGATGAGAATGAACAGTGACGGGTCAGGCATCGCTTTTCCTTAGATGGTGGCTGTGGCTACTGCGTGAGAGGGCGGTTACTGGGATAGACGCTGAGGGTGACGCCGTCGATGGAGAAGACCTCGATCTCCTCGCCGGCCTCGATGGTGATGGACGGATCGAAGGAGCGGGCCTCCCAGATCTGGCCGTCCACCTTCACCTCGCCGGCGATCCCGGAGACCATGGCGGTGGCGCGGCCCTTGGAGCCGACGAGGGTGTCGAGGCTGGAGCGGTAGCCCTTGGAGGCGCGCACCTTGGCCAACAGCGTGGGCCGCAGCAGGAAGAGGGTGGCGACGGCGGTGATCAGGGCAACGGCGATCTGGAGCCACACGAGCCCCGGGAACACCAGTGCCACGACGCCGCCGGTGAGCGCGCCGGCGGCGAGCATCAGCAACGTCAGGTCGAGCGTGAGGAGTTCAGCGGCCGCGAGCCCCATGGCCAGCAACCCCCACCCGGCCCAGAGGTTGTCGCGGAACCAGTCCATGAACTCGTTCATCGCCGGCTCCGGGCGGCCCAGCGTCCGTCGTGCCGGGTGACGGCCAGCGGCATGTCGAAGGTGGCGCTCAGGTTCTCGTCGGTCAGCGTTGATTCGACGGGCCCGGAAGCCACGACGACACCGCCGCGCAGCAGCAGCGCGTGGGTGATTCCCTCAGGGACCTCCTCCAAGTGGTGTGTCACCAGCACGGTGGCCGGTGAGTCCTCGTCGAGGCAGATCTCGGAGAGGGTGTCGACGAGGGCCTCCCGGCCGGCGATGTCGAGGCCGCTGGCCGGTTCGTCCAGGAGCAGCATCTCGGGATCCGTCATCAGGGCCCGGGCGATCTGGACGCGCTTGCGCTCGCCCTCGCTGAGGGTGCCGAAGGTGCGTCCGGTGAGCTGGTCGACGCGCAGGGAGGCGAGCAGGTCGTCTGCCCGGGCCTCGTCGTAGACGTCGTACTCCTCGCGCCAGCGGCCGAGGACGCCATACGCGGCAGACAGGACCACGTCGCGCACCTTTTCACGCGCCGGGATCCGCTCCGCCAGTGCGAGTGAGGTGAACCCGATGCGGGGACGCAGTTCGAACACATCGACGGCCCCGACCACTTCGCCGAGCAGCCCCACGACACCGTCGCTGGGGTACATCTGTGCGGAGAGCACCTGCAGCAGGGTTGTCTTCCCCGCGCCGTTGGGCCCGACGACCACCCAGCGCTCATCCTCGTGGATGATCAGCGAGATGCGGTCAAGGAGCACATTGTTGCCGCGCTTGATCGTCACGCCTGCCAGTTCTGCCACCGTTGCCATGGCACCAACCCTACCGGCCGACGAATCCCCAGGGATGCGGGACGCGCGGTGTCAGGCGCCGGTTGAGTGGAGCCCGCCGTCGACGTGCACCATCTCGCCGGTGGTGGCGGGGAACCAGTCGCTCAGCAGCGCCACGACGGCCTTCGCCGAGGGCACCGCGTCGGAGGCGTCCCACGACAGCGGGGCCCGCTCGGCCCAGATGTCGTTGAACGACGACGCACCGGGGATGGCCTTCTTCGCCACCGTGTCCACGGGGCCGGCGGCCACGAGGTTGACGCGGATGCCGTCCGGGCCAAGGTAGCGGGCGAGGTACCGCGAGGTGGATTCCAGGGCGGCCTTCGCCACGCCCATCCAGTCGTACGAGGGCCACGAGTAACGCGCGTCGAAGGTGAGCCCGACGACGCCTGCCCCGCGGTTGAGCATGGGCTTGGCCGCCATGGTCAGCGACTGCAGGGAGTAGGCCGAGATGTGCATCGCGTTGCCGACCGTCTCCCAGTCGGTGCTGAGGAACGCGCCACCGAGCGCCTTCTCCGGGTCCGCGTAGGCGATGGAGTGCACGATGCCGTCCAGCCCGCCCTCGAAATGCTCGCCCAGCATGGACGGCAGCGCCGCCAGGTGCTCCGGGTCCGTGATGTCGAGTTCGATCAGCGGCGGCACGGTATCGAGCTTGCCGACGGCGCGCTGCGCGGGGCCGACCGCGCGACCGGCCGCGGACACCACGACGTTGGCGCCTTCCCGCTGGGCGATGTCGACCACCGCGTAGGCGATCGAGGTGCGCATGGTCACACCGGTGACCAGGATGTTCTTTCCTTCGAGCAGACCCATTGTCCGTTCCTTCCTCAGTGACCCATGCCGAGGCCGCCGTCAACGGGCAGCACGGCACCGGAGATGTAGCCCGCGCCGTCGGACGCGAGGAAGAGCGCGGCCCTGGCCACGTCGTCGACGCTGCCGAGCCGGCCCGCGGGGATCCGCTTGTTGTAGTCGGCGATGAGATCGTCGCCGAGCACGGCGGTCATCTCGGTCTCGATGAAGCCGGGCGCGATCACGTTCGAGGTGATGTTGCGGGTGCCCAGTTCGCGGGTGAGGCTGCGCGCCATGCCGACGAGCGCGGCCTTCGACGAGGAGTAGTTGATCTGTCCCGGCGAGCCCAGGAGGGCCACCACGGAGGAGACGAGGATGACCCGGCCGAAGCGGGCCCGCGTCATCTTCTTCGTGGCGCGGCGCACGACGCGGAAGGTGCCGGTGAGGTTGGTGTCGATGACGGCGTTCCAGTCGTCGTCCGACATCCGCATCAGCAGGGTGTCCTTCGTGACGCCGGCGTTGGCGACGACGATCTCGACCGGGCCGAGTTCAGCCTCGATGTGGTCGAAGGCCTGATCCACCTGGCCCTGGTCCGTGATGTCGCAGGTGACGCCGAGGACGCCATCGGGCACGCCGCCGGAGCGGTACGTCGCTGCGACGCGGTACCCGGCGTCGCGGAATGCCTCTGCCATCGCCCGGCCGATTCCCTTGGAGCCGCCGGTGATGAGTACTACGCGTCCTTGTTCTTCAGCCACGGAGAGCAACTTACCCGACGGCAGTCTGGCTTGTCGCCGTGTCCCGGGTCGCGCGTGCCGCCACTCGAGTTCGAAGCGAGGCGGAGACTATGCTCGAAGCATGGCCAAGACGGACGACGCAGCGCTGATCACCAGCGCCGGGCGAAGTCGCAGCCTCGATCTGGCGGAGCGGCAGAAACGCTACCTGATCACCATGGGCGTGCGCACGGCGCTGTTCGTGGCCTTCCTGATCGTGCCGGGGTGGTGGAAGGTCGTCACTCTGGTGCTGGCGGCCGTGCTCGCGCTCGCTGCGGTACTGCTGGCCAACCAGGTGGACCACCGGCCGCCCCCGCCTGCCCCCGCAGAGCCGTCGGCCGACGCCAAGTCCCTCACCACAGGTGACGTGGTCAAGGGCACCCTCGAGGAGGACGATTCGTGACCCGCACACAGGTCATCCGCTACGTCGCGATCACATTGATCGGAGTGCTGCTGGCCTTCACCTTCGTCCAGCTCGGCCGTTGGCAGCTCGACCGCCTCGACCAACGGCGCGAGCGCAACGCGACGGTCGTGGCCCATGAGTCGCTGGAGGTGCGGCCCTACCCGGACGTGATGACCGGCGAGATCGGCGACGACGACCAGTGGTACCGCGTGACCGCCACGGGCGAATACGTGCCCCAGCAGTTCCAGGTCCGTTACCGTTCGCTCGACGGCGTCTACGGTTCCGAGTTCCTCGCCGTGCTGGAGACAGACCAGGGTGACCACCTGCTGGTCAACCGCGGCTTCCTCCCCCGCCAGGGCGCCGCACCGGAGGCCGAGAAGCCGACGCTGCCCACCGGCACCGTCACGATCACGGGCTTCGTGCAACGCAACCAGCGCGGCGACGTGGGCGCCATGACCCCTCACGACGGCCAACTCCGCCTGATCAACTCCGACGTCCTCGGCGACGTCATGGGTCTTGAGCTGGTCAACGGCTTCGTGTCGGTGATCGAGTCGAGCCCCGCGGACTCGTCCGGCCTCACCCCGATCGGCCCCCCGCCGCTGGACGAGGGCAGCCACTTCTCCTATGCGCTGCAGTGGTTCGCGTTCACGGTGATCGGCATCATCGGCCTGGTCGTGCTCATCCGGGGCGACATCCGCGATCGTCGCAAGGCGCGGAAGAAGGCCCAGGCTGCACCCGCCAGCGTCGTCAGCCCTGTCGACCTGCCACGCGCCGACGAGCAACACGGATGACGCACCCGTTCGACTGGCTGACCTGCCCCCATTGCGGCCAGCCACTCAACCGGCACGACGGCGCCCTGCGCTGCCCGGGCAACCACACCTACGACATCGCACGTCAGGGCTACGTCAACCTCTTGGGCCACGCCGCGCCGAAGAACGCCGATACGCCCGCAATGCTTGATGCCCGGGCGCGCTTCCTGGGCAGCGGCCTCTTCGGCCCCATCGCCGACGCCGTGGCCGACGCGGCAGCGGGCGCCACGCGGGTCCTGGAGGTTGGCGCGGGAACCGGGTACTACCTGGCCCACACCCTCGACGCACTGCCCGACGCGCAGGGCCTCGCCACCGACGTCTCCGTCGCGGCCGCTAAGCGGGCCGCGCGCGTCCATCCCCGCGCCGGGGCCGTCGTCGCGGACACCTGGGCTGGGCTACCGGTGGCCGATGGCGCGGTCGATGCCCTGCTGTGCGTTTTCGCCCCCCGCAACCCCGCGGAGTTCGGGCGGGTCCTCGAGCCCGGGGGCCGGCTGGTGGTGGTGGTGCCCCTCCCCACCCACCTCCGCGAGATCAGGGCACGCCACGGGCTACTGGACGTGCCGGAGGACAAGGCCGAAGCCGTCACCGCCGCCTTCCCGGGCTGGGACGCCGGCACGACGACGGTGGAGCGCACCGCAGACCTCACTGCCGAGCAGACGCACGACCTCATCGCCATGGGCCCCAACGCCTTTCACGGTTCCCCTGCGGAGGTCGCCCCGGGCACGTGCAGTATCGCCGTGACGGTGCTCTGCCTGACCCGGCCCTGAGGCACACCGGCCAGAGACCAAGGGCGGACCCTCCTGGCCCCTGCAACGGTGGGGGTAGGCTCTCGATCTACTACGTTCGAGGTACTTGGGGGTTCCAATGGGTTGCAGCATGGCCCTTTTCCGGGGTCTATGGCCCATCTGCGTCACTAGGGTGTGCAGCATGACGTTGGACCCCGACCAGGGCAGCTTCCGGGTTGACCACAATGACGCGTAACCGTTGGGGCTTCGGCCTGGGCACTCTGGGGCGCGACATGGTCGCCGCTCTGGTGTCGATGTACCTCCTGTTCTACCTCACCGACGTGCTCGACGTCAGCGGCGCGCAGCTCGCCGTCGTGACGGTCATCCTCGTGGTGATGCGCATCTTCGACGCCGTCAACGACCCCTTCATGGGCGTGATCGTGGACAACACCCACACCAGATGGGGCAAGTTCAAGCCGTGGATCTTCTGGGGCGGGCTGCTCTGGGGCATCGCCACTCTGATGATCTTCTTCGACACCGGCGTCGACGGCTGGAACTACGTGATCCTGTTCACCGTCCTGTACCTGGTGTGGGAGATCGCGTTCACCATCAATGACATCGCCTACTGGTCCATGCTGCCCTCGCTGACGCGTGATCAGAAGGAGCGCGAACGCATCGGTGTGGTGGCCAGGATCTGCGCCAACGTCGGCCTGTTCTCCATCGCCGTCGGCCTGGTACCGCTCACGCGCTGGTTGACCGACGTGTTCGGCTCGGAGCGCACCGCCTGGTTCGTACTGGCCGTGGCACTGGTCGTGATCATGTTGGCGTTCCAGTCGGTCAACCTCATCCTCACGCGCGAGCGGGTCACCACCAGGCCTGAAGCCACCCCCCTGCGCGAGCTCTTCTCCGTCATCTTCCGCAACGACCAGCTGATGTGGGTCACGTTGGCGATGGTGGCCTACATGGCCGGCTACATCACCACCACGTCGTTCGGCCTCTACTACTTCAAGTACATCTTCGACGACGAGGGCGCCTACCCCATTTTCGCGGCTGTGCTCGGCGTCACGCAGATCGCCGCCCTCGCCCTCTTCCCGCTGGTCTCCAGGGTGCTGAAGCGCCGCCAGATCCACCTGCTCGCCACCGTGCTGTGCCTCGCCGGCTACGTCGTGTTCCTCTTCTCCGGCACCTCGCTGCCGCTGGTGGCGGTGGCCGGCGTGCTGCTGTTCAGCGGTCAGGGCGCGATCCAGCTGCTCATGGTGATGTTCATCGCTGATTCCGTTGAGTACGGCGAGTGGAAGCTCGGCCGCCGCAACGAATCGATCACGTTCTCGCTGCAGCCGTTCATCTACAAGCTCAGCAACGCCATCGCCAGCGGCGTGGTGGGGGCGACCGTGATCATCTCCGGCATCGACGAGGCCACCAGCGCCGCAGACGTGAGCGTCAGCGGCGCCACCACTGTCCGGCTGTCGATGCTCGTGCTCCCCATGATCCTGATGACCGTCAGCTACCTCATCCTCCGGGCCAGGTACACACTGGACGAAGAGTTCTACGCCCGTGTGGTGCGAGAAGTGAAGGAGCGCCATGTCCTACAAGCTGCTGACTAAGCGCAGCACCATCCACGACCTCTACCGCCACCCCATGGGGCGCGACATCGTGGACAAGCTCTTCCTCCAGACCGGCCTCCCCCGACGCCTGATCCACCTCTTCGCGGGCCTGCCCATCGGAGTCGTGGAGAAACTGACGGAGCCCATCAGCGGTCCGGGCATGGTGGACATGATCCTCGGCCTGGTCAACAGCGAGACGGAGCGCCCCCGCAGGGGCCGCGCCCCGGACCCGACGCCGTGGTGGCGCGAAGCGGTCTTCTACCAGGTCTACCCGCGCTCCTTCGCCGACTCCAACGGCGACGGGGTCGGCGACATCCGCGGCATCATCGGCAAACTCGACTACCTCCAGCAGCTGGGCGTCGACTGCCTGTGGCTGTCCCCCGTGTTCGACTCCCCGAACGAGGACATGGGCTACGACGTGCGGGACTACCGGGCCGTCATGGAGGAGATGGGCAGCCTTGAGGACCTCGACGAGCTGATCGCCGAATGCCACGACCGCGGGCTGCGGATCATCCTCGACCTCGTGGTCAACCACACCTCCGCGCATCATGAGTGGTTCCAGAAGGCGCTGAAGGACCCCGACGGCAGGTACGGCGGCTACTACTTCCTCGAGAGGGGCTCCCCGGACCAACCGCCGAACAACTGGCGCTCCTTCTTCTCCGGCCCGGCCTGGCGTTGGTTCCCCGAGGCCGAACGCTGGGCGCTGCGGCTCTTCGCCGAGGGGCAGGTGGACCTCAACTGGGACAACGACGAGGTGCGCGCCGAGGTCGCTGACATCGTGACGTGGTGGATGAAGCGCGGCATCGACGGCTTCCGGCTGGACGTCATCAACTACATCTCCAAGAAGCCGGGGCTGCCGGACGGGCATCCGTTCATCGGCGAGCTGCTCGAGTTCATCGGCGTGGAGCACTACTTCTACGGCCCGCGCCTCCACGAGTTCCTGCGGGGGCTGCGCCGGGAGGGGTTCACCCGCCGCGAGGCGCCGGTCTCAACCCCCCGTCGGAAACTGCCCGACGGCGAGCTCGGCGACCCACTGCCCCCGGACATGATCGGCATCATGGTGGGCGAGACCCCCGGCATCGGCATGGAACTCGGGCGGCTGCTGAGCGGTTACGGGCGCGGCGAACTTGACCTCATCTTCAACTTCGACGTGCTCGACAACCCCGGCCAGACCAGGTGGCACACCTACGACTACAAGCTCTGGTACCTCAAGCGCTTCTACCGCGCCTACGACCGGCACCTGGCCCCCAACGACTGGATCGCCGTCTTCCTCGACAACCACGACAACCCGCGGATGCTGTCCAAGTTCGGGGGTGGCCGCGAGGCCGACCCGGCCGTGCGCACGGCGATCGGCAAAATGCTGGCCACCATCCAGCTCACGATGCGCGGCACGCCGTTCCTCTTCCAAGGGCAGGAACTGGGTGCCACCAACCACGCCTTCGAGGGCGTCGAGCAACTCCGCGACGTCGAGTCGATCAACCGGCACGCGGATCTACTGACCGCGGGCATGAGCAAGGTCGAGGCGTGGAAGCAGATCCTCGCGGGAACGCGCGACCACGCCAGGGTTCCCATGCGCTGGGATCCCGACGGCGGGTTCAGCGAGGCCCCCGCGTGGTTGGCAGGTACGGACACCACACCGGGATTCTCCGCGAAGGAGCAGATGGAGGACCCGGATTCGGTGTTCGCGTGGCACCGCGCGCTGATCTCGCTGCGCCGGAAGTTCCGCGCCCTCACGCTCGGTGACCTGCGGTGGGTCCACCGGCAGAAGAAGTACTACTTCGCCTACCAGCGCACGCTGGGCGCTCAGCGGTTCCTGATCGAGTGCAACACCACGGGGCGCAAGATCAAGCGGCCGCACGTGCGGGGCACGATCGTGCCGGTGTTGGGCGGCCCCCGCGGCCCCGTGATGGAGCCGTGGGAGGCGACCGTCAGCCGGATCTACTGACCTCAGAGGCCCAGGAAGGCACGCATCTCTTCGCAGGCGGCTTCGGCACGCTCCTGCGAGGGGAGCTCGCAGAAGATGCGCAGCAGCGGCTCAGTGCCGGAGAAGCGCGCGATGATCCAACCGTCCTCGAAGTACACCTTCGCGCCGTCGCGGTAGGACACGTGGACGACCTTCTCGGTGAATTCGGGGAGCTTCTTCTCCACCATGAGGGTGTTGAGGATCTCGGGCTTGCGCTCCTGCGGGAACTTGAAGTCGGTCTCCGCCATGTAGTGCGGGTCGAACTGGCCGGTGATCTCTTCGTAGATCTGGCTCATCGGCTTGCCCACCACGGCGATCATCTCGACGAGCAGCGCTGCCGCGTAGATGCCGTCCTTGCCGGAGATGTGGCCGCGCACGGTCAGGCCGCCGGAGGATTCGCCGCCGATGATGGCGTCGGTCTCGAGCATCTTGCCGGAGATCCACTTGAAGCCGACGGGCACCTCGTAGGACTGCTCACCGAACTGCTCGGCCACGTCGTCGAGGAGCGATGTGGTGGCCACGTTGCGCACGACGGCGCCCTTCCAGCCCTTGTACTTGAGCAGGTAGTAGTAGAGGATCACGAGCAACTGGTTGGGGTGCAGGAAGTTGCCCTTGTCGTCGATGACGCCGATGCGGTCGGCGTCGCCGTCCGTCGCGATGCCCAGGTCGCACTTGTTGTCGAGGACGTAGCGCTTGAGGGACTCCAGCGTCGCGCTGGTGGGCGACGGCATGCGGCCACCGAAGAGGGTGTCGTGCCTGTCGTGGATGACCTCGACGTCTGCGCGGGCCGTCATCAGGATGGTCTGGAGCGACGTCTTGGACACCCCGAACATGGGGTCCAGGGCGATCTTCAGGTTCGCCCTCTTGATCGCCAGCATGTCGACCTGCTCGACGATGGAGTCGATGTAGCCGTTGAAGGGGTTGATCTCGGTGATCTTCCCGGCGTCGAGTGCCTTCTCATAGGCGATGTGGCCGATGGCGTCCTCGCCTTCGCCCTCGAGCAGCCCCATCCGGCGTTCGACGTCCTGGGTGATCTCCTCGTCGGCGTCCTTGCCGCCGGCGGTGAACACCTTGATGCCGTTGTAGAGCGCGGGGTTGTGGGAGGCGGTGATGGCCATCCCGTAGGGCAGGCCCTGGTCCTTGACCGTCCACATGATCATCGGGGTGGGCGCCTGCGCCACCTTGATCACCTGCGTGCGGATGCCCTCGCCCGCGAACACCTCTGCGGCCCAGTGGGCGGCGACATCCGAGAGGAAACGGCGGTCATAACCGATCACGATGCCGGTGTCCGCAGCCCCTTCTTCCCTGATGCGCTGCGCGAGTGCCCCACACAGCAGTCGAACGTTGCTACGGATGAATTCGTCGCCGATGATCGCACGCCATCCGCCGGTACCAAACTTGATTCTCGCCACGACTTCACCCTAGACCCGCGCATCAGATGAGCCAGGAACAGTGCCCGGATTGCGAGCGAATGAACAGAAAGTGTGAACGTTCTAGGCCAGATCGATCAATTCGGCATAGTCATCGGTCCACAGGTCCTCCACGCCGTCGGGCATGATCAGCACCCGGTCCGGTTCCAGCGCATGCACCGCCCCCGGGTCGTGCGTGACCAGGACGACCGCCCCGGCATAGGTCCTGATCGCGTTGAGCACCTCGGCCCTCGACGCGGGGTCGAGGTTGTTGGTCGGCTCGTCGAGCAGCAGCACGTTGGCCGCGGAGACCACCAGCATGGCCAGCGCCAGACGGGTCTTCTCGCCGCCGGAGAGCACCTTGGCGGGCTTGGCCACGTCGTCGCCGGTGAAGAGGAAGGAGCCCAGCACCTTGCGCACCTCGGTGTCGCCGAGGTTGGGAGAGGCCGAGACCATGTTGTCCAGCACGCTGCGGTTGACGTCGAGCGTCTCGTGCTCCTGCGCGTAGTAACCCACCCTGGCGCCGTGGCCCAGTTCGATGCGGCCCGCCGTGGGTTCCTCCATGCCGCTGAGCAGCCGCAGCATGGTGGTCTTGCCCGCGCCGTTGAGGCCCAGGATGACGACCTTGGAGCCCTTGTCGATGGCCAGATCCACCGCGGTGAACACCTCCAGCGATCCGTAGGACTTGCTGAGGTTGAAGCCGCGCAGCGGAGTCTTCCCGCACGGGGCGGGCTCCGGGAAGCGGATCTTGGCCACCGCGTCCACCTGCCGTTCCCCCTCGACGGAGGCCAGGAGCTTCTCCGCGCGCTTCGCCATGTTCTGCGCCGCGACCGCCTTGGTGGCCTTGGCCCGCATCTTGTCGGCCTGCATCATCAGCTGGCCGGCCTTGCGTTCGGCGTTGGCGAGTTCCCGCTTGCGGCGACGCTCGTCGGTCTCGCGCTGCATGAGGTAGCGCTTCCAGTTCATCGAGTAGATGTCGAGCTCTGCCCGGTTGGCGTCAAGGTGGAAGACCTTGTTCACCACCGCGTCGAGCAACTCCGTGTCGTGGGAGATCACGATGAGGCCGCCGGCGAACCCCTGGAGGTAGCTGCGCAGCCAGACGATGGAATCCGCGTCCAGGTGGTTGGTGGGCTCGTCGAGCAGGAGGGTGTCTGCGTCGGAGAAGAGGATGCGGGCCAGTTCGATGCGGCGGCGCTGGCCGCCGGACAGGGTCTTGAGGGGCTGCGCCAGGATCCGGTCCGCCAACCCGAGGTTGGCCGCGATGCGGGCGGCCTCGGACTCGGCGGCGTAGCCGCCGGCCGCGACGAAGGCGGCCTCGGCCCGGCTGTAGGCCTCCATGGCGTCGTCGCGCACGCGACCCTCCGCGGTGGCCATGCTCTCCTCGGCCTTGCGCATCCGGCGCACCACCACGTCGAGGCCGCGGGCGCCGAGCACCCGGTCACGGGCCAGCTGCTCTGGGTCGCCTGAGCGTGGGTCCTGCGGCAGGTAGCCGAGTTGACCGGCGCGGGTGACGGCGCCGGCGGCCGGCTGGCCCTCTCCGGCCAGGATCCTGGTGAGGGTGGTCTTTCCGGCACCGTTGCGGCCGACGAGGCCGATCCGGTCACCGTTGATCACCTGGAAGCTCACCGGGGACAGTAACAAACGCGCTCCCGCGCGCACTTCGACGTCCTTTACCTGCAGCACCTGCCCAGTCTTCCCCGCCGGACCCGGATCGGCCAAACCGGATGCGCAGAACTGTCGCGTGGAGTTTGGCCATCCGGGACGGTCACTGTTCAATGGCAGCGTCATTGCGTCCCAGCCGAGGAGACCACCACCATGCGCAGGCCCCTTCGACACTTCGCTGCGGCCACCGCCGTGGGGCTAGCGGTACTGCTGGCGACCGCATCCCTTCCCGCGCTCGGTGAACCGACGGCGCCCGCCGGCACGCCCCGGCACGAGGCCAAGTGGTTCGTGGAACTCACCTCGCAGCCGACGACCTCCGGCGGTAGCGGGGCCGCCGTCGCACGCCAACAGGGCAGCTTCCGCGACACCGTGCGCCGCGCCGTGCCGGACGCGGTGATCGGCCGGACCTACCAGAGCCTGTTCAACGGCTTCTCCGTGCGGGCCGACGCCGCGGACATCGCGCAGGTGGCCGAGCTGCCCGGCGTCCGGGCCATCTATCCCGTCTTCCCGGTCTCCGCCCCTGAGGCGCGGTCAGCCACGCCCAGCGCGGTCTCACCGCTGGAGGTGACCGGGGCCGCCGCCGCGCAGTCCGCCCTCGGGCTCACGGGCGAGGGCGTCAAGGTGGGGATCATCGACTCGGGCATCGACCTCGACCACCCGGATCTGGGCGGCAACGGCGTGCCCGGCGGCACCGCCTTCCCCTCGGCCAAGGTGGCGCACGGCTACGACTTCGTCGGCGACGACTACGGTTCCGGCCCCGCCGTGCCGGATGCACGCCCCGACGACTGCGCCGGCCACGGCACGCACGTGGCCGGCATCGTCGCTGCGGACGGCGGAGTGACGGGGGTGGCCCCGAAGGCCACGCTGGGCGCCTACCGGGTGTTCGGCTGCAGCGGCGGGACCGACACCGCCGTCATCCTGGACGCGATGGAGCGGGCGCAGGCCGACGGCATGGACGTGGTCAACCTCAGCCTCGGCGCGTCCTTCCAGGCCTGGGCGCAGTACCCGACGGCCGCTGCGGCGGACCGGCTGGCGGCCTCGGGCGTCATCGTCGTGGCGGCCATGGGCAACGACGGTGCGAACCTCGGCCAGTCGCTGGGGGCCCCGGCCAGCGGCCGGGATGTCATCGCCGTCGCCGCCTTCGAGAGCAACACCACTCCCCCCGCTGCCTGGTTCTCCTCCTGGGGACTGGCCGCCGACCTCGAGCTGAAGCCCGACATCGGCGCCCCCGGCGTCGGCATCTATTCCACCGTGCCGCTCGGGGACGGCAACCCGTACGCGGCGATGTCGGGCACCTCGATGGCCTCCCCCCACGTGGCCGGCGCCGTCGCGCTCCTGATGCAGGCCCACCCCGGTCTCACGGCGACGCAGGCGCTGACCCGGCTGCAGAACACCGCCTCACCGGCGCAGTTCCCCTCTTCCTCGGTGTCGACCGCGCTGGACCCCATCCAGCGCCAGGGCGCTGGGCTCCTCCGCGTCGACAAGGCGGCGGCGGCTGAGGCGCTGGTCACGCCGTCGAAGATCTCGGCGGGAGAGGGAACGGACGGCCCGCACACCACCACGCTCACCATCTCCAACCCGACGACCTCCGCGGTGACGTGGACCCCCAGCCTCGCCCATGCCACCACCACGCGCCCGGTCCCGCAGTCCGGCAACACCCAGAACACGCTGCTGTACGGCACCCAGCGCGCCCGCGTCACGTTCGGCCGGGGCTCGATCACGGTCCCGCCCCGGGGAACCGCGCAGCTCACCGTCACCGTCGACGCGCCGTCCGACGGCGTGGAAGGCACGGTCTACGGCGGGTTCGTGGTACTCACCCCCGATGTCGGCGAGGCACGACGCGTGCCGTTCGCGGGGATGGCCGGGGACTACGGGAACGTCGACCTGCTCGGTTCCATGAACCGTGGCCTCACCACCCTGGCCCATGCCACGTGCGAGTCGCGGTGGGACTCGATCTGCCTCGACGAGAAGCCGGCCTGGCAACCGGCCACCGGTGACGTCGCCTACCATCCGGCCGATCTCCCCGCAGTGGCCGTGCATCTCGCCTACCCCACGCTCAGCATGGTCGTGTCCGTCTACCGGGCCGACGCCCTGGGCCGCCCCGTCGAGGCGAGCCGCCAGAACCTGTTGAGCTGGAACCGCATGGGCCGCTCGGAGCAGGTCTCCCTCTACTTCTGGGACGGCATGGTGGCCTCCCCGACCGGCCCCACGTCCGCGCCACCGGGCGACTACGTGCTGCGGGTCTCCGCAGAGGCGCCCGACGGCGACGGTCGGGTCCAGCACTGGACCTCCCCCGCCTTCACCTGGGGCGAGCAGGCGGCCCCCATCCCCGCCCCGACGCCCACCGTGGTCCCGTCGCCCACGGCGACCCCGACGCCCACGGCGACCCCGACGCCCACGGCGACCCCGACTCCCACGGCGACCCCGACGCCGACGCCGACACCCACGGTGACCCCGACCCCCACGATCACGCCCACCGTGCTCCCGACCCCCACGACGACGCCCACCGTGCTCCCCACCCCCACGATCACGCCCACCGTGACCCCGACCCCCAGCTCGTCGCCAACGCCTCCGGCGGAGCCCAGCCCAGCGCCCTCCGTCGTGCAGAGCCCCCCGTCGACCGCTCCGAAGCCCCCCGCGACCACCCCGCCGGCGAAGAAGCCGTTCCTGCGCACCGCCCCCTACACCCAGGCGGGCACGCACCTCTTCAACGGCCGCCGGTGGTTCACCTCGTGTGAGCCCTATTCCGCGACCGAGCGCTGCCGCACCGACATCTGGGCCACCGTGGTGGTCATCGAGGACGGGGAGTTCGTCAGGAGGGACGGCTGGGCGTTCAACAACCTGACGTACCTGCCGCTCATGACGCGCGCGGCCTGGGGAGCCAACCCGCTGGCCCACTACGACATGGAGGGTTTCGCCTCCGGCGGCCGACAGTGGCGCACCGAGTGCGACACCGCCCGCACGGGCCGCGGCGCCTGCCGTTCGTACACGCTGACGACGGTGTACGCAGCCACTCCCGGAGCAACCGGCGGTTACGCGTTCACGCAGAGCAGCCAGTGGGTGTTCAACAACATCGTCATGTTCAGCTGACCGGCTCGATCAGTTCGGGACCCTCGGTCCCCACCTTGTTCACCGCCCGCGACACCTTCCGGTGCCCCATGTCCAGCGGTGCGGTCAGCATCGCGACGGCGGCCTGCGCATCTGTGAAACCGGGGTCGAGCCAGTCGTCCCAGCTGTCGCGCGGCACCACCATGGGCATCCGGTCGTGCACCCACCCCAACTCGTCCGTCGCCTCGGTGGTGATGATGGTGGTCGTCGAGAGCCAGCCGTCCGGCCCCTTCCAGAACTCGTAGAGGCCGGCCATCACCATCAGCCCGGACGGCGGGCTGAGGAAGTACGGCTGCTTGACGGGCTTCTTCTCCCCCGCCACGTCCTCGGAGCGCCATTCGTAGTAGCCCAGGGCCGGGAGGAGGCAGCGGCGAGCGGCGGCGGCCTTCCGGAACGACGGCTTCTCGGCGACCGTCTCCACCCTGGCGTTGATCAGCCTCGCGCCGCCGTCGGGCGACTTCGACCAACTCGGCACCAGGCCCCACTTCAGCGGCACCAGCTTCCTGGTGACCCCGTCGTCCTCCGCCCTGTCGACGACGGCGGGCACCACGTCGGTGGGTGCGATGTTGAAACGGGGCGTGGCCACCTCGGCCATCTCCTCGTCGATGAAGGAGATCTCGAACTCCTCCACCAGCTCACTGGGATGAGCCGTCGCTGCATACCGTCCACACATGACAGCAAGGCTAGTAGGGTTGCTCCATGAGTCTCTTGCGATTCGTAGCCCGAAGCCTGTTCGCCAGCTACTTCATCTCAGAAGGTGTCAAGGCGGTCACCAAGCCTGCCGACACCGCGCCAGATGCCGAAGCGTTCACCCACACCTTCACCCCGCTCGTGCAGCGCATCGTGCCGGCCGACCTTGCGTCCTACGTGCCCGAGAAGGCCGAGACGTGGGTGCGCATCTCCGGCGTGGTCCAGATCGTGGGCGGCGCCATGTTCGCCACCGGTATCGGCCGTCGTCTCGGCGCAGCCATGCTCGCCAAGGCCAGCGTCCTGAACCTCGCCATCTCCATGCCCGGCAAGCAGGCCACCAAGGAGGCCAAGGAGCATGCGCGCCCGGAGATGCTGCGCAACGCGGCCCTCCTCGGAGCCGCGGTGCTCGCCACGCAGGACCTGCAGGGCAGGCCCAGCCTCGGCTGGCGTTCCGCGCACGCCGCCAAGGTCACGGAGAAGAAGGTCTCCGCCCTGAGCAACGACGTGAGCCGGAAGGCCCGGAAGCAGGCGAAGAGGATTGGTAAGAAGCTCGAGGCTGTCACTCCTTGACCAGCCATTCGCTTCCCTCCGCCTCCTCCCCCGTCATCGGGGAACTGATCGTTCCCGGTTCCAAGTCGGAAACCAACCGCGCCCTGGTTCTTGCTGCCCTCGCAGACGGGCCCAGCACGCTTCGCGGCGTGCTCGACTCGCGTGACTCGCAGCTGATGATCGACGCGCTGCGCGCGCTCGGCGTTTCCCTCGAGGCCCGGGGCGACGCGCTGCGCGTCACCCCACCGGTCCGTTTCCGCGGTGCAGCCGACATCGACTGCGGCCTGGCAGGAACCGTCATGCGCTTCGTGCCGCCCATCGCGTTGTTGGCGGACGGGCCCAGCTCCTTCGTGGGAGACCCGCACGCCTCGGAGCGCCCCATGGGGCCCCTACTTGACGGTCTGCGCCAGCTCGGCGCCATCATCTCGGCGGATGCCATCCCGTTCCGGATGGTGCCGCCCGCGTCGCTGGGGTCAGAGGCGGTGATCGACTCCTCCGGGTCCAGCCAGTTCGTCTCCGGCCTGATGTTGATCGGCGCGCTGCTGCCGCAGGGGCTGACCATCCGCCACACCGGGAGCACGCTGCCGTCACGTCCGCACATCGCCATGACCGCGCAGATGCTGCGCGACCGGGGTGTCGCCGTCAGCGAGCCTGACGAGCGCACCTGGGTGGTGGCACCGGGCAGCATCCAGGCCCGCGACACCACCATCGAGCCGGATCTCACCAACGCCTCGGTGTTCCTCGCGGCGGCCGCGGCCACCGGCGGGCAGGTGACCGTGCCCGGCTGGCCGCAGCAGTCGCTGCAACCGGGTGCCCTGTTCCTGGAGGTCGCCGAACGCATGGGCGCCACCGTCGAGCGTCACGGGGACAAGGTCACCGTGACCGGCCCCTCGCAGCTGCAGGGGATCGACGTTGACCTCACCACCGCGTCGGAGCTGACACCGTCCATCGCCGCGCTGGGGGCCCTGGCAGAGGGCACCACCCGCGTACGCGGCGTGGCGCACATCCGGGGCCACGAGACGGACCGCCTCGCTGCGCTGGTTTCGGAACTCCGCAAGCTCGGCATCCGGGCCGAGGAGACCGACGACGGCCTCACCATAGAGGGCGGCACCGGGCTCAACCGGGCCGAGATCGAGACCTACGCCGACCACCGGATGGTCCACTTCGCCGCCCTGGTCGCGCTGAAGCAGCCCGGCATCACCGTGACGGACCTGCAGTGTGTCTCCAAGACGATGCCGGCCTTCCCGCAGGACTGGGCGAGGCTGGTCGGTTGAGCAGCCGCTGGGACAAACACGACCGCGACGTCGAGGACTTCGACAGGCCTCGTCGCCGCACCCGTCCCCGCACCAAGGAGCACCCGGACTACTCGGCGCTCCCCGTCGCCCGGGTGATCTCCGTGGACCGCGGGCGCTACCGCTGCCTGCTGGAGGGCCGTCCCGTCACCGCGGTGCGTGGCCGCCTCATCAACCGCAAGGGCGGCATCATCGTCGGCGACAACGTCCGCCTCGACGGCGATGTCACCGGCGACGAGGGCAGCCTCAGCCGCATCGTCGAGGTGATCGAGCGCTCCACGGTGTTGCGCCGCAGCGCCGACGACGCGGATTCCTTCGAGCGGCCCATCGTCGCCAACGCCGATCAACTGTTCATCGTGACCGCGCTGGCTGATCCGCCTCCGCGGACGGGCATGATCGACCGCATCCTGGTGGCGGCCTTCGACGCCAAGATCAGGCCGGTCCTGTGCCTGACGAAATCAGATCTCGCCTCGCCGGACGAACTGAAGCGTGCCTACGAGCCGCTCGGCGTGCCCATCGTCGTCACGGAGCCGGACGCGGACCTGACGCAGATCCGGGAGGCCATCCAGGGCAGGGTGACTGTGTTCGTGGGCCACTCGGGCGTGGGGAAGTCGACGCTGGTGAACCGGCTCATTCCTGACGCGAACCGCGCCACGGCAGAGGTCAGCGAACTCACAGGCAAGGGCCGCCACACCTCCACCTCCGCGGTGGCGATGGAGGTCCCCGGCGGCGGCTGGATCATCGACACCCCCGGCGTGCGCTCGTTCGGCATCATGCACGTCTCCCCGGAGTCGCTGGTGGGCGCCTTCACGGACCTCAGGGAGTTCGCCGAGGACTGTGCGCGGGGCTGCAAGCACGAGACAGGGGCCGTGGACTGCGCGTTCGACGATGCCGTGGCCGACGGTCGGCTCTCCCAGGAGCGGCTCGCGTCCTTCCGCCGGATGGAAGCGGCGTTCATCTAGCGGTTGCCGCTACGGTGGTGCCATGGCACAGACTAAGGACCTCACGGACGACGTGCGCCTCGCGCATCTCATGGCCGACGACGCCGACTCGCTCTCGATGAGCAGGTTCAAGGCGCTGGACCTCCAGGTCCGGTCCAAGCCGGACGCGACCCCGGTCACAGAGGCGGACACCGCCGTCGAGGAATCCATCCGCCGCACCCTGGCACGCACCCGGCCCCGCGACGCGGTGCACGGCGAAGAGTTCGCCGACAGCGGCGACTCGCCGCGGCGCTGGATCATCGACCCCATCGACGGCACCAAGAACTACCTGCGCGGCGTACCGGTCTGGGCCACGCTCATCGCGCTCGAGGTCGAGGGTCACATCGTCGCCTCCGTCGTGTCGGCGCCCGCCCTGGGGCGGCGCTGGTGGGCGACGCTGGGTGGGGGCGCCTACACCGGCCGCTCCATCCTCAACGCCACCGAACTGCGGGTGAGCAAGGTGGAGGACATCGCGGACTCGTCGTTGTCCTACTCGGACATCGCGGAGTGGGTCGATTCAGGCAAGGGCCAGGGATTCATCGACCTCATGCGCGAGTCATGGCGCACCCGCGCCTACGGCGACTTCTGGAGCTACATGCTGGTGGCCGAGGGGTGCGTCGACGTGGCGGCGGAGCCGGATCTGGAACTGTACGACATGGCGGCGCTCGACATCATCGTGCGCGAGGCCGGCGGCCGCTTCACGAACCTGAGTGGCGAGGACGGCGTGAAGGGCCCTGGTGCACTCGCCACCAACGGGCTCCTCCACGACGCCGTCCTCAGCTACCTCAGCTGATCAGAGCACGCGGACGCGCAGCGTCTCGTCGAGCGCCTCGAGTTCGGAGAGCAGCCCGTTGACATCCGCCGCGGCGATGTCGGTGATGGCGTAGCCCAGCGCACCCTTCGTCGACAACGTCTGCGACAGGATGTTGATGTCGTGCTTGGCCAGCAGGGAGTTCAGGCGGGCCATCACGCCGGGCACGTTGTGGTGCAGGTGCACGATGCGACGCTCGCGCACCGGACCTGCCGCGACCTCCGGCAGGTTGACGCTCATCGACGTGGAGCCGGCGTTCTGGTAGTCGTTGATCTTGCCGGCCACGTAACGGCCGATGTCCTCCTGCGCCTCCTGCGTGGAGCCACCGACGTGCGGGGTCAAGATCACGTTGCTGAGGCCCTGCAGCTTCGAGACGAAAGGCTCGTCCTTGCTCTTGGGTTCCGTCGGGTAGACATCGACGGCAGCGCCGGCCAGATGCCCGGAGACCAGCGAGTCGTGGAGCGCGTCGAGGTCGACGACGTGACCGCGGCACAGGTTCAGGAACAGCGAGCGGGGGCGCATCTTGGCGAACTCCTGCGCGCCGAACAGGTCCTTGTTCTCCGAACGGCCGTCCACGTGCACCGAGATCGTCTCGGCCTGGGCCAGCAGGGCGTCGAGGCTCTCGACGCGCCGGGCGTTGCCCAGCGCGAGCCTGTCGGCGACATCGTAGAAGAGGACCCGCATGCCCAGCGCCTCCGCGACGATCGACAGCTGCGAGCCGATGTTGCCGTAGCCCACGATGCCCAGAGTGCGGCCACGCACCTCGTGCGAACCGATGGCGGACTTGTCCCAGACACCGTTGTGCATGTCGCGGTTGCGGTCCGTCAGCCTCCGCGCCATCGCGATGATCTCGCTGATGGCGAGTTCGACGACCGAGCGGGTGTTGGAGTAGGGCGCGTTGAACACGGCGACACCGAGCTCCGTGGCGGCCTCGAGGTCGATCTGGTTGGTGCCGATGCAGAAGGCGCCGATCGACTTCAGCTGGGGCGCCGCGTCGAGCACCTTCCGGGTGACATGGGTGCGCGATCGGATGCCGAGGTAGTCAACGCCGTCGAGCGCCGCGACAAGGTCGCGCTCTGCGAGGGCGCCGGGGCGGAGCTCCACCTCAAAGCCCTTGGCTTCGAGGGACTTCACGGCGTCTTCATGGATGTTCTCAAGGAGGAGTGCCTTCACGATGGGACACTTTACGCGCCCGCACCCGTGGAGGTCGCGCCCGTCCAATCAGCCATGAGCGAATCGCCCCGTCCTGAGCGGCGGAAACCCTTACAACGTCAGGGTGGCGTCCACCAGCGCCCGGGTGTACGGCTGCTGCGGGTGGTCCAGCACGTCGGCGACAGCGCCCTCCTCGACGATGTGGCCGCGCTCCACCACCAGAACCCGGTCACACATGTGGCGCACGATCGCCAGGTCGTGCGAGACCAGCACCAACGCCAGCGAGCGTTCCCGCACTTCGTCGGTGAGCAGGTTGAGCACCTGGGCCCGCACCGAGACGTCCAGCGCCGACACCGGCTCATCCGCCACGAGGAACGCGGGATCAGAGATCAGCGCGCGGGCGATCGCCACCCGCTGGCGCTGACCGCCGGAGAGCTGGTGCGGGAACCGGTCCAACGTGTCCGCGCTCAACCCGACGCCCTCCAGCGCCCGGGCCACCACCTCGACGGAGGGTTCAGGCACATCGCCCCTCCCCCGCAGCACCGGTGAACGCAACGGTTCGGCGACGATGTCGCGCAGCTTCATCCGCGGGTTGAGCGAGGAGTTCGGATCCTGGAACACCATGGAGGCGGAGGCCCGCAGCCAGCCGCGTTTCCGTTCCGGGAGGCCGACGATGGAGCGGCCGTCGAACAGCACGTCCCCCTCCGACGGCGGCACCAGGCCGAGCATCAGCCTGGCCATGGTCGTCTTGCCGGAACCGGACCCGCCGACGATCCCGACGCGCTCGCCCGGCGCCACCACGACGTCCGACGGGTGCAGCGCGACGAACGGCCGCCGGGCCCTGCGGTAGGTCACGGCTGCGCCACGGAGTTCGACGATGTTCATGCCTCCTCCACCCGGTAGAAATCCGCCACTGAGGGGAGCCGCTCGCCGGGCGGCACCGCATCGATGCGCGCAGAGGCGATGAGGCCCTGGGTGTAGGGATGCTGCGGCTGGGCGATCACGGAGCTGATGGGCCCCTCCTCGACGATGCGTCCGTCCAGCATGACGATCACGCGGGCGGCGATCTGCCGCACGACGGCGAGGTCATGGGAGACGAAGAGCGCGGAGCGGCCCTCGAGTTGCTCGGCGAGCAGGGCGAGGATCTGGCGCTGGACGAGCACGTCGAGGGCGGTGGTGGGCTCGTCGCAGAGCACCAGCCCGGGCCGGTTGGCCAGCGCCATGGCGATCAGCGCCCGCTGGCGCTGGCCACCGCTGAGCTCGTGCGGGAACGAGTCGGCGATGCGTTCGGGATCCGTGATGCCCACCCGACCGAGCCAGGCGAGGACTTCGGGGCGGATCCGGCCACGGCGGTCGCCGTGGTGCAGTGCGACGACCTCACCGATCTGGCGACCCACCCGCATCGTCGGGTCCAGCGCGGTCATGGGTTCCTGGAAGATCATCGCGATGTCGTCGCCGCGCAACGCCCGGTATTCCCGTTCGGGCAGGCCCACCAGTTCACGGTCGTCCAGCCGGATGGAGCCGGTGACCTGGGCATGGTCCGGCAGCAGGCCCATGATGGCCAGTGCGGTGACGGACTTGCCGGACCCGGACTGGCCGATGATGCCGAGGCTTTCGGCGGCGTCGACGGTGAACGACACGCCGTCGACCGCCTTGCGCTGGTGTCGCCCGAACGTGACCGTCAGGTCCGTGACCTCGAGGTAACTCACCGGATCTCCGTCAGCCGCGGGTCGAGGAGGTCGCGGAGACCGTCTCCCAGCAGGTTGAAGCCCAGCGTTGCGACCGCGATCGCCAGGCCGGGCCACAGCGCCTGGATGGGCTCGCTGAAGATGTAGTCCTGGGCCTCCCGCAGCATGCGGCCCCACGTGGGCTCGGAGGCCCGTGAACCGAGCCCCAGGTAGGAGAGGCCGGCCTCCGCGAGGATCGCCACGCCGAAGCTCACTGACGCCTGCACCCCGAGCACCGGTGCGATGTTCGGCAGCACGTGGCGCACGGCCACGGCCGTGCCTGGGGTGCCGCTGAGGCGGGCGGCCTCGACGTAGCCCTGCGACATCACCTGCAACGTCGCGGCCCGTGCGATGCGCACGAAGGCGGGGATGGTGGCGATGGAGATCGCGAGCATCGCCGTCCAGGTCGATCCGCCCAGGGCGGCCGCGAACAGGATGGCCAGCAGCAGCGCCGGAAAGCCGTAGAGGATGTCTGCCAGGCGGGCGGGGATCTCCCCCATCCAGCCGCGCTTCATGCCGGCGAAGATCCCGGCCGGCACTCCCACGACAGCCGCCCCGGCCACCGACACGATGCCCACCAGGAGCACGATCTTGGCGCCGTTGATGATGCGCGAGAAGATGTCGGCGCCGAACCCGTCCGTGCCCAGCAGGTGCGGCCAGCCGGGGTCGGCCAGGCGCTTGCCCACCATCGCCGTGGGGTTGTACGGCGTCCAGAAGACGCCGACCACGGCGAGGACCACCACCGCGCCGATGAGGATGAGACCCGTGTAGAGGGTGGCGCGCTTCATGCTGCGTCCGCCGCGCGTCGGAGCCGGGGATCGATGAGCTGATAGGCGACGTCCACCACGAAGTTGATCACCAGCACGCTCCACACCAACAGCAACACGATGGCCTGGACGACGGCGAGGTCTCGCTGCGATACAGCCAGCAGCAGCGCGGAGCCCAGGCCGGGCAGCGCGAAGACCTGCTCGATGATGATGGCGCCCACCAGCAGGGTCGCCAACTGGAGGCCGATGACGGTCAGCAACGAGATGGCGATGTTGCGCAGCCCGTGCCTGAACAGTGCCCCTGCCCTGGACCAGCCGACGGCGCGCGCAGTGCGGAAGTAGTCCTCCTGCATGACCTCGATCACCGACGAGCGCACGTAGCGCGAGATGACGCTGCCCTGCACCAGTGCAAGCGAGACGACGGGCAGGACGAGCCGCGTGAGCCACTCGCCGATGGAGTCCCAGTACGACACGTAACCGCCGGCGGGTAGCCAGCGCAGCTGGATCGCGAAGATGATCACCAGCCAGATGCCCGCCCAGAAGGCGGGCACGGCCAGCCCCACCTGCGACAGGGCGGAAACGGCCGCTCCGTCGGCGTGCCGCCGTCGGACCGCCGCGTACGCCCCCACCGGAACCGCCACCAGCACGGCGACGAGCATGCCCAGGATGGCCAGCGACAGCGTCACCTCCAGGCGCGCGGCGATCAGGGGTGCCACCGCGCGGCCACTGATGTAGGAGGCGCCGAAGTCGAACCGGAGCACGCCCCAGAGCCACTCGACGTACCGCAGCCCGAACGGCCGGTTGAGGCCGAGCCGTTCCCGCAGCGCCTCCGCTTCACCCGGCGCCGCGTTGGAGCCGAGGATGATCTGGGCCATGTCACCCGGGAGGGCGTTGGCCACCACGAAGATCAGGAACGAGGCCAGCAGCAGGCTGGCGAACAGCCACGCCGCCCGCACCAGCACCCGTCGCAGGGCCACGCCCGATCAGCCCCTGGCGAGCATCGTCAGGTCGAACGACAGAGAGATCTGGTTGACCTGGACGCCCGAGATGTCGGGTGTGGTGATGATGATGCTGGGCAGCAGGAACAGCCAGTCGGCGGCCGCGTCGTCGGACAGGAGACGGGCGGCTTCCTTCAGCTTCTCGGTCTGCTCCTCCGGGGTGAGTGAGGCGTCGGCCTCCTTCAACAGCTCGTTGTACTCGGGGTTGTTGTAGGCCCAGTAGTTGCCCTCGAACGAGAACGCCGTCATGTCGCGCGGTTCCACGTGGGCCACGATCGTCATGTCGTAGTCGTGGTTGCCGTAGACCTGCTCGAGCCAGCGGCCCCATTCGAGTTCCTCCACCACGACGTCGATGCCCACGGCCTTGAGCTGTTCGGCGATGAACCGGGCCGAAGGCGGCGCGTAGGGCAGCACCGGGACGCGCAGGCGCAGCGTGAGTCCGGTCTCGTGTCCCGCTTCCTTGAGCAGTTCGCGCGCCTTGGCCGGGTCGAACGGGTAGGCCTGCGAGAGATCCTCGTACCAGGGATCTGTGGGCGGCACGTGCGAGCCGATCAGCGGGCCCATGCCCGCCCAGACCGCTTCGACGAGGGCCTCGCGGTCGATGGCGTGGTTGATGGCCTGGCGGACCTTGAGGTCCTTCAGCGGTTCGGATCCGTGGTTGAAGCCGAGCACCACCTCGCCCGTGGTGGTGCCCTCATGGATGGTGTAGCGCGACTCGTCGCGGAACTGCTCGATCGACTGGGGCACGGTCAGGTTCGAGATGATGTCGAGCTGTCCCGAGAGCATCGCCGCGTTCATGGCGTTGGGGTCCGAGTAGTAGCGGAAGTACACGTCGGAGAAGCGGCCCGGGGTGCCCCAGTAGTTCGTGTTGGGCTTGAGCTGGATGTAGGAGCCCTCTTCCCACGCGTCGAAGACATAGGGGCCGGAGCCCACGGGCACGGTGTTGATGGTGCCGAAGCCTGCGGGATCGGCCACGATCCCCATCGGGCCGCTCAGGTCGTACAGCCAGGCATGCGACGGCTGCTTCAGCGTGATCTCGACGGTGGACTCGTCGATGGCCTCGATGGTGTCGACAGGTCCCCACTTGTCCCGGATCTGCGCCGTGGCGGTGTCGCCGCGGTTGCGCTCGAAGTTGGCCACGACCGCTTCCGCGTCCAGCGCAGCACCGGAGGCGAACTGGGCACCGGACTCCAGCGTGAAGGTGTACACGAGCGAGTCTTCGGAGATCCGCCACTCGTTGGCCAGCAGCGGCTTGATGTTGCCGTCCGAGTCCACCTTCACCAGCGTCTCGTAGACGTTGTACAGCAGCACGAATGGCGTGCCGGCACCGGCCACGGTGATCGGGTCGAGGCCGTCCGGCCGGGTGGTGACGCCGATGTTGAGCGTCGACTCGGCTGTCTCGGGGGCAGGGTCTGGGCGGGCGCAGGCGCTCAGCACCACCGACGCCACGAGGGCCAGGATGACGGCCACCGACAGGCTGCTACGGCGCATGAGGGGTTCCCTTCGAGGGTCTGTCTAAAGCGTCATCAGTGTAACCAGTAGGTTTTCGGTGCGTGCTCACCCGATCGCTCCAGAGCCGTCGCGGGCGATCAGGACCGGGGGGATGGTGACGCCCGTGAGGTCCACCCCGGGGTCTGCGATCTGCGCCAGCACCATGTCCAGCACCGTCGCCGCCACTTCTTCCACTGGTTGCACCATGCTGGAGATGCCGAGTTCACGCGCCACCGGGGTGTTGTCGAAACCGATGATCCACCGGCCGGATTCCCCGCGTCGGCGCAGCACGGTGAACGCGCCCAGCGAGAGGGTGTCCGAGGCACAGACGACCGCGGTCGCCCCCCTGGCCAGCAGTTCCTTCATGCCGGCTGCACCGTCGTCGACGGTGTCCTCCACCTCGACGGCCAGTTCGTGCTCCGCTTCGGGCGTGAGCCCAAGGGCCTCAGCCCAGCCGGCACGCCGGTCCTTGCCCACCGGGGAGCCGTCGGACCAGCCCAGATACCCGATGCGCTCGTGCCCCTGGCTGCGCAGGTGGGCGGCCGCCTCGGCTGCGCCGGCGCGGCCGTCGACATCTGCCCAACGGCCGTGATCGGGCGCGCCCCAGGGCCTGCCGAAGGCCGCGAAAGGCACGCCGGCCTCCATCAGTTGTTCCGGACGACGGTCGTCGAGCCAGGTGTCGGTGAGGATGCAGGCGTCGATGGCCAGCGTGCGGCGCAGCTCGACGAGCTTGTCCACCTCCTCGTCGTTGGTGCGGGCCGGGAACAGCACGACCCGGTAGCCGCTCTGATCGGCCCGTTCGACGAGTGAGTGGGTGAAGGCGTCCATGATGGATCCGCTGATGCCGTTGCGCGGGTTGCTCAACCTGAGGCCCAGCGACATGGCCCGCTGGTTGCGCAGCGCGCGGGCCGCGGCCGACGGACGGTACCCGGAGCGTTCGATCGCCTCCTGGACCCTTGCCCGCGTCTCCGGGCGCACCCTGTCTGGGAAGTTGAGAACGTTGGAAACCGTCTGCCGTGACAGGTTCAGCTCGGCGGCCAGGCTCGCAAGCGTCGGCTTGTTCATCTAACCCCCTGGATCGTTCAAGTTGCAGCAATCGTGCTCTGCAAAGACGCGCGGGTCAAGCGACGCGGCCAAGGCTTCAGCGTCCGACTGGTTGAGTAGGGATCCCACATCGTCGGCGGTGCGGTTCGGACATGAAAAGACTCCCGGCCAGATACCTGGCCGGGAGTCTTCCGGTAGTAGCGGGGACAGGATTTGAACCTGTGACCTCTGGGTTATGAGCCCAGCGAGCTACCGAGCTGCTCCACCCCGCGTCGCTTCGATAACTATACGGAAGCCCTTCCCAGAACACAAATCGAGGTCGGTGTTCGAGTTGGGGCATGGGTTCTGGGGTGGTTCGTGTCACCCCTGACACCGGCAACGCCGCCTGGGCGAGATGTGCTGGGCGGGCGCTGTGCGGGTATGAATGGACTCATGAAATGGTTGCGGAACGCGGGCTGGGTGGCAGCGGGCATCGGCCTGGCTGGGACCGCTCTCGGAGTTTTCGGTGCACGGTCCCTGAACGGGCCGAGGCGCGAGTGGCCGCCCTACGGCTTCACACCGTTCGAGGTGGGGCTGCAAGCCGACAACGTCACCTTCACCGCCGACGACGGGGTGCGGATCGCCGGCTGGTGGTTCGACGTGCCGGGGTCGCGCAGCGTCGTCGTCATCGCCCACGGGCACCGGGGCAACAAGTCAGACCTGCTCGGCATCGGGCCGGGCCTGGTGCGCCGGGGCCACAGCGTGCTGCTCTTCGATTTCCGGGGCTCCAGCGACTCCGGCGACGGCGCTCTTTCGCTGGCGTTCCACGAGCAACGCGACCTGCTCGCGGCCCTGGACCATGCAGCGGCACGCCGTCCGGACGCCCGGCTGGCCGTCGTGGGCTTCTCCGGGGGTGCTGCCACCGCCATCCTCGCGGCCGCCAAGGATTCCCGCGTCGGGGCTCTGGTGCTGGACTCCCCCTTCGCCACGCTGACGGACGTGGTGGCCCAGGCCTTCCGGGGCCACAGGGTCCCTGCCGCGCCGTTCGTGCCGCTGGTGGCTCTCGCCAACCGGGTGCTGCACGGCTACAGGTTGCACGACGTGCGCCCCATCGACGCCATGGCCGAGCTTCCGCCCCGGCCGATCCTGCTGCTGCACGGCACCAGGGACGAGGTCATCCCCTACCGGCACGCGCTGGACCTGAGGGACGCGGCAGGGCGCGACGCCGTCGAACTGGTGACCTTTGAAGGTGCGTACCACTGCGGCGGCTACTTCTCCGACCGGCCCGGCTACATCGCGCTGGTCGACGACTTCTTGCAGCGTTGGCTCAACAGCTGAGCCGCTGATCACACCACGCCGTGAAGCCATCCCGCCGAAGGAATTCGGCGGGACGGCTCCAGGAACTGCAGGGGCACCGGCCCCCGGGGTCAGGGGCGCTGCGGAAGCGGCTGGGTCTTCGCCGGATCCCGCTGGACGAAGCCACCGAGGACTGCGTCGATCCGGGACATGACGTCAGCGGGTAGTTCGACGCCGCTGGCCTTGACGTTCTCGGCCACCTGCTCCGGGCGCGAGGCACCGATGATCGCCGCCGCCACGTTCTCGTTCTGCAGCACCCATGCCACGGCGAGCTGGGCCATGGTCAGGTCCACCTCTTCGGCGATGGGGCGGAGGTCCTGGACCGCGGCGAGCAGGTCGTCCTGCATCCACCGGCTGATCATCTGTTGGCCGCCCTTGGCGTCGGTGGCACGCGAACCCTCCGGCGCACCCTGGCCGGGCAGGTACTTGCCGGTCAGGACGCCCTGGGCGACCGGGGACCACACGATCTGTGACAGACCCGCCTCCTGCGAGGCCGGGATCACCTCGTCTTCGATGACCCGCCACAGCATGCTGTACTGCGGCTGGTTCGACACGAGCGGAATGCGCAACTCCCTGGCGTACCTGGCAGCCTCCAGTATCTGCTCACCGCGCCATTCGGACACGCCGATGTAGAGCGCTTTGCCCTGGCGCACGATGTCGCCGAAAGCAACCATCGTCTCCTCGAGCGGTGTCTCCACATCGAAGCGGTGCGCCTGGTAGACGTCCACGTAGTCCATCTGGAGCCGCTTCAACGAGCCGTCGATGCCTTCCATGATGTGCTTGCGGGAGAGGCCTGCGTCGTTGGCGCCCTTGGGCCCGATCGGCCAGTAGACCTTCGTCAGGATCTCCAGAGACTCGCGGCGCTCACCCTTCAACGCCTCGCCCAGCACCTGCTCCGCGACGGTGTTCGCGTAGGTGTCCGCGGTGTCGAACGTGGTGATGCCGTTGTCCAGGGCGGCGCGCACGCACGCGCTCGCCGCGTCGTTCTCCACCTGCGAGCCGTGGGTGAGCCAGTTGCCGTAGATGATCTCCGTGACCTTGAGGCCCGAATTGCCGAGATAGCGGTATTTCATGGCCCACAACCTACTCTCCGGAGCACCGCGGCGGCACGCTAGGCTCGCCGGTATGACCCAGGCGGACCTCCACTACGAACTGAGCCAACACGAACTCGACAACGGACTCCGGGTCGTCATCGCGCCGGACGATGCGGCACCCGGCGTCGCGGTCAACATCTGGGTGGAAGTGGGCTCCGCCGACGAAGTCACCGGCCGCACCGGGTTCGCCCACCTCTTCGAGCACCTCATGTTCCAGGGTTCCGCCAACGTCGCCAGCGGTGAGCACATGGCCACCGTCGAGGCCCTCGGCGGCACCGTCAACGCCACCACGTCGTCGGACCGCACCAACTACTTCGAGACCGTCCCTCGCGGCGCCCTGGACCTGGCCCTCTGGCTGGAGGCGGACCGGTTCGCGTCGCTCGCCATCACGCCGGAGAACTTCGAGGCCCAGCGCCAGGTGGTCAAGGAGGAGAAGCGCCAGCGCTACGACAACCAGCCCTACGGCGACCTCCTCGAACTCCTCACCGCTCAGCACTTCGAGGCCGAGCACCCGTACGGGCACCTCACCATCGGGTCCATGGAAGATCTCGACGCCGCCTCGCTCAGCGACGTGGCCGCGTTCTTCAGCGCCTGGTACCCGGCGAGCAACCTCCGCCTGGTGTTGTGCGGCCCCGTCGGCGTCGACGAAGGGCTGAGCCTCGTGGAGCGCCACTTCGGTCACCTCCCTGCGCTGGTGAAGCCTGCCCGTGGGGCGATGCCTGTCGGCGGTCTCGTTGCGCCGCAGACCGACGTCGTGACCCGTCAGGTCCCCCACTCGCTCAGCTACCTGTCCTGGGCCACCCCGGACGCGGCGCACCCCGACGTACCCGCCCTCGACATGGCGCTGGCGGTGCTCGCCGACGGGACCACCAGCCGCCTGCACCGGGCCCTGGTCAAGCGCTCCGATGTCGCCTATGAGGTGCACAGCGGCATGTTCACCAACCGCTCCGCAGCGTCGCTGACGACGTTGGTGGGACGCCCTGCAGACGACGTGTCGCTGGAGCAGCTCTCCGACGCGGTCACCGGGGAACTCGCCACGTTCCTGGTGGAGGGACCGACGGAGGCGGAACTGGCCCGCGCCGTGGCGCAGTTCGAGCGCGACTGGCTGTGGGATCTGGCCACCACGAGCGGCCGGGCCGACGCCATCAATGAGGCGTGGCTCCTGCACGGCTCCCCGAAGTACGTGAACATGTATCTCGGCGAGGTCCTCGCCCTCACGCCTGACGACGTCCGTGCCGCAGCCGCAAGATGGCTCCAGCCCGACGCGTGCCACACACTCCTCTACCGTGCGGAGAACGCCCGATGAAAAGACCAGCCGTCCAACTCGCCACGCCCTGGCACTTCCCCACCCCCACCGTCGTGCGCCTGGACTCGGGCCTCAGCGTGTGGCATTTCCACCTGCCGGGCCAGCACGTGGCCACGTTCGAAGTGGTCCTGCCCACCCAGCTCACCTATGAGCCCCGCGACAAGGAGGGCGTGGCCAACGTTGCGCTGCACGCCATTGACGAGGGCACCCGCCTGCACCCCGACGGCGGGATCGGCGAACTGCTAGAGGCGCAGGGGGCGACCCTCCACGGCGGCACGCATCACCGCTACACCACCTTCGGTGGGCAGGCCCCCTCGCGGCGGCTGACTGCCGTCCTGCCACTGTTCTCCGAGGTACTGACGCAGCCCGCCTACAGCGAACGCGACGTCGCCCACCATGTGGAGGCCCAGATCGCCTCCCACGAGTCGCGGCTCGCCTCGCCCGGTGCCGCGAACCGGCTCGCACTGCGCGCAGCGCTGTACGACCCGACCCACCGCGATTCCCGGCCCACGAGCGGCCTCCCGGAGACACTTCAGCGCATCACGGCCGCCGATGCGGCGCAGTGGCACCGGAGCCACTTCTCCCAGGTCGGCGCCACCCTCGTCATCGCCGGTGCCGTCACCCTTGCCGAGGTGCTGGAGGGCATCGGAAGCTGGCAGTCGGGACAGCCCGCGGCGCAGGGGCTCCGGCCCGCGTCGCCGCTGCAGGAGCCCACCGTGGTCGTCGTCGACCACCCTGACTCCGTGCAGGCCACCGTCACGCTGGCCAGCCGCACCGTGACGCGCAACGACCCCAGGTGGCCGTCCCTGCGCGTCGCCGGTCATGCCGTGGCAGGAGCCTTCGCGAGCCGCCTCAACCTCGAACTGCGCGAGCGGCTCGGCTACACCTACGGCATCCGCGGAGGCTTCTCCCCCGGCGTCGACGAGGGCCAGTTCAGCGTCGGCGGGAGCGTGCGCACAGAGGTCGCCGGCGACGCGGTCGCAAGGATGCTCGACGGTCTGGCGCTGGGTGAGCCCCTGTCGGCCGCGGAGACGGACGATGCCCGGGACTTCCTGGTCGGGATCGCGCCGCTGGCCAACGAAACCTCTGCGGACATCGTCGCCCAAGGCTCCGCGTTGGCAGGCTCAGGCATCGGCCCGGACTACCTCAATGAGCACTTCGCGGCGCTCAAGCTCGTGACGGCCGAGGGCGCGACGGCCGCGTTCCGCGAGGTCGTTGACCCCACACACCTGACGATCGCCGTCACCGGGGCCGCGGCCGAGTTGGTCCCCGCTCTGGAGCTACTCGGCCTGCGGCCGCAGGTGGTTTAGCCCCCGTCGAGCGCCTTGATCGCCTCGTCGACCTTCTCCTCGGCGCTCTTGGTCTTGGCCTGGAATTCGCCCAGGTTGCCTTCCTTCAGTGCGACGTCGGCGCCCTCGTAGAGCGCCTGCGCCTCAGTCAGCAACTGCCTGGCCCGCGCCTCGGCACCCGTGGCGGGCGTGACGCTCGGCGCCGGCGTCGGCTCTTCTCCCTCGACCTCGCCTCCGGGCTCGACGACGGGCGGCACGCCCTCCGCGCCACCCTCTCCCGTTTCAGCGCCGGCGTCGCCCTGGAACACCTGGTCCAGCGCGGCCTGCAGGGTGTCGCCGATGCCGATGTGTTCACCGAAGCGCACCACGATGAAGCGCAGCGCCGGGTAGGAACCTGACGTGACGGCCTGGGTGTAGATGGGCTGGACGTAGAGGAGCCCGCCGCCCAAGGGCAGCGTCAGCAGGTTTCCGTGAATGGCGGTGGCCGAGGCGCCCTGGCGGTTGAACGGCAGAAGACGTTCTGCCACCACCGGATTGGTCGAGATGAAGTTGAACGTCTGGCCGGGGCCGGCGATCTGCTCCGCATCAGAGAGTTTCAGCACCCGCATGCGGCCGTAGTCGTCAGAGTCGGCATCCGAGTTGACCGCCAGGTAGACCGACAGGTTCTCCCGGTCCTTGGGCACGAACACCGTGGTGTTCGAGTAGACCGGCTCATCGTCGCCGGGCCAGCGGATCGTGAGGAAGTACGGCGGCTGCTTCTGCCGGGACTCCGAGCCGCGGATGGGGTCGTTGGGAACCTGCCACACGTCTGACTGCTGGTACCAGGTACCGGGGTTGGTGGTGTGGTAGCGCCCCAGGATCTCCCGCTGCGCCTTGAACAGGTCCTGCGGGTAACGCAGATGGGCCAACAGTTCCGGCGAGATCTCGTCTTTCGGCGTGATGGCGCCAGGGAAGGCCTTCGACCAGGTCTGCAGCAGCGGGTCCTCTTCGTCCCACTCGTAGAGCGTCACGGAGCCGTCGTAGGCATCCACGATTGCCTTCACGGAGTTGCGGGCGTAGTTGACCTGCTGCCCCAGCAGCAGGCGGTCCGCCGACGTGTGCGAATCCGAGATGGCCTGGGTCCAGTCCAGCCGGGTGGCGTTGGGGTACGAATCCGTGGTGGTGTAGCCGTCGATGATCCACACCATGCGGCCGTCGACCATGCTGGGGAACGGATCCGAGTCGATGGTCAACCAGGGTGCCGCCTCGTGCACGCGCTGCACCGGGATGCGGTCGTGGAGTACCCGGGACTGCTCGTTGACCCGGTCCGACAGCATCAGGTTGATGTCGCCGAAGCGGATCGCGAACGCTGCCTTGGTGAACCAGTTGCCGATGGGGACACCACCGGAGCCGGTGTAGGTGTACAGGGACTCCGAGCGGCCCTCACCACCGGACGGGGTGTCCAGCTCCACCGGGTCGCTGCCCTCAGGGGCTCCCACGACGACGTAGTAGTCCGTGCGCTCACCGAAGTAGATGCGCGGTTCGTGCTCCTCGAGCTTGCCCATCGTGGGAATGCCGCCGGAGAAGAACACCGGCTCGCCGTTGGCTTCGCGCTGGTTGCCGTAGGCGGCCACCATGCCGTAGCCGTGGGTGTAGACAGTGCGACGGTTGTTCCACGTGTCGCCGCCCTCGATGGATTCGAGGTTGAGTTCCCGCACCGCCACGACGGAATCCGTGGGCTTGCCATCGATCACATAGCGGTCGACGTCGAGCGTGCGCGGGAAGGCGTAGTAGCCACGCACCTGCTGCAACTGCTCGAAGGTGGGCGGCACCACCGTGGGGTCGATCAGGCGGATGGCCGGCAGCGCCGCGGCATCCTGGCGCAACTGGCCGGCGCTGGCGCTGGTGGTCGCCTCGTAGTCCTCGATCTCGACTTTCTCGATGCCGAAGGCGTAGCGCGTCGCCTCGATGTTGTTGGCGATGTAGGGACGTTCCTTGTCCTGCGGGCTGGGATCCACCTCGAAGGTCTGGATCATCCACGGGTAGGCCATGGACAGCAGGAGTCCCGAGACGATCAGCAGGGCGATCGAGGCGCCGGGCACGCTCCAACGCACCCGCCACGCGTTGAAGAAGCTGGCCAGCGCCGTGATGACCGCGATCGCCGCCATGATGATGGCGACGGGCATGCGGGTGTTGGCGTCGGTGTAACCGATACCGGTGAAGAGCGTTGACGGTGTCACGCTCAGCGAGTACCGCTCCAAAAGCGTGTTCACCGCGATGACGAGCAGTACGAGGCCGAGCATGATCGACAGGTGCCGCTGGGCACCCACCATGGCGGGGCTGTTGCCACGCCCGCGGAACGCCGCTGTGTTCAGCGCTCCCGTCATGAAGTGCACGGACGCTGCGGCGATGCCGCCCACGATGAGGGAGAACAGCACAAAACCGGTGACGAACTGCAGCCACGGCAGCGTGAACACGAAGAAGCTGGCGTCCATGCCGAAGTACGGGTCGGCCTTGCCGAACGGCGTGCGGTGCCACCAGGCGAGGAAGGTTGGCGTGACGCCCGCGGCGGTGAGCCCGCCCAGGATGCCGAGGACGCCGGCCGGGACGGCCATCAGCGCCTTGGAACGCCGGTCCAGCGCGTCGCGCAGCTGCACCAGGAACTCGGAATCGAGGTTGGCCCGACGGACCTTGGGCCGCAGCTTGTAGGCGATCAGCTGGCTGAAGAACACCACGGCGAACAGGAACAGCCCGAAGACCAGCAGCAGGCCGATGCGGGCCGCGAGCTGCGTGGTGAACACCGTCTGGAAGTCGATGCTTCGGAACCAGAGGTAGTCGGTGCCCACGCGGGCAGCGATGACCGTGAGGAAGATCAGGCCGCCGACGATGAGGACCGTCCACAGGAGGGGTCCTCGTCGGGGCTCGGCGTGGGTATCGGTCCGTGTCTCGGTGCTCACGAGTCCTCACTCCTGAAGGTATCGAGCAGTGCGTCGGCGAGTCCGGGCACCAGGTCTTCGGCGCCCAGCAGATCCTCCGGGTTGTCCTGGAGCCGGGCGAGCCCATGCCGGGCTCCGTCGCGGAGCACGCCCACCACGACGCGCACGTCGGTCTTGGCGGGGTGCTTCATCACGAACATGGCCGCCTCATCCGGATCGTCAGGGATGTCCTTCTCATACTCCGGCGGCAGGAAGGCCCGCTCGAGTGCCAGGGCGCAGCCCTCGACGGTATCGGGCCAGTAGATGCCCGCCAGCCTGGTGAACAGGTCGTCGGTGGCATGGAACTCGTCCTGCTCGATGGCGGTGAGCGCGTCCGGTGCCGTGTCCGGCACCCTTCCCCGGAGATGTGGTTCCACATCCAGCAGCGTGCCGGTGGTCACCAGCGCGAACAGCCGCGCCGGCTGGTCCCATCCGGCGCCCGAGACGTGTCTTTCGACGTCCATGAGGCAGGCGATAAGTCGGTCAGCCACAGGTAGGCACCTCCGCAGTGTTTCCTTCATTGATGAGTTGCAGGGCGGCCACCGCGTCCTTGAACGTGGCCACCTTGATCAGGGTCAGTTCAGTCCTGAGGTCCCCGATGTCCTGACAGTTGCGCTCCGGGACCAGGAAGATCTCGGCACCACCGCGCTCGGCGCCGGTGATCTTCTCGCGGATGCCGCCGATGGGCCCCACCCGGCCGTCCGCGTCGATGGATCCTGTGGCGGCGACCACACGGCCGCCGAGCAGGTCGCCTTCGGTGATGCGGTCGTAGATGCCCAGCGCGAAGACGAGGCCGGCACTGGGGCCGGTCACGGCCGCATCGATCCCGAACGTGATCGTCGGTGAGTACTGGTAGCCGATGGCCCAGCGCACGCCGAGATCCGGCAGGCGCGGGTTGGTGGTGTTCGGCTTGGTGGTGACGGTCTCATTGCGCTGCTGCCCGTCGCGCAGGATGGCGAAGGTGAGGGTGTCCCCCACTGAGCGCCCCGCGATCAGGTTCGCCAACTCGTCGATGTTCTCGACCGGTTGGTTGTCCACCTGGCGGATGATGTCGCCAGGCAACAGCTTCTCTGCGGCAGGGCCGGTGAGCGACACGGCACCGACGCTGGGCACCTCTGAGACGGGTACCCCCTCAGCGCGGAGCGCAGCGACGATGGCGAGGGTGCGGGAGTTGTCCATCTGGAGGGTGGCCTCTGCGCGCACCTGCTCGATGGTCTTGCCCGGGGGGTAGTAGATCTCGCGCGGAATCGCGTCGGAGCCGGTGGCCATGTGCACATACAGGGCTTCGGGGAGACTGATCGTTGACTCCACCCTCGTCGCCGACACCGTCGTCATCAGGAGGCGACCTTCTGACGGGTAGGTGGGAAGACCCCCGGAGATTTCGATGACCGGCCCGGAATCCGTGTTGCCCAGCACGTCCACGGTCTGGCCTGGCCGCCAGGCCACGTAGGGCACCGGAGTGAGCACCAACAGGGCTGCCAGCGCGGCGAAGAGCAGGGAACTGACAATGGCGACGGCATTGCGTGACATGGCGGCTCCCTTCTGCGCGACTGCCGTCACACTACCAACCGTCGGCAAGCGGTCGCGCGGCGCTTGCCCCATGCGGAACAATGGCCTGTATCGGTGCACAGGAGGAAACTGATGTCCAACCCCTCGTTCGGTCCTTTCGACTTCGAGCAGCTGCGCAAGATGCTGGAGCAACTCGGGCTGGGTGATGCCGACAACCTGAATCTTGAAGACCTGGTGGCGCACGTTCAGAAGATGCAGGCTTCCGGCGGTGGCTTCATGTTCGGCATGACCGCCGCGGACCGCGATCCGGACGCCGCCTGGCGCACCACGCTCACCGCGGCCAAGCACCTGGCTGCGGAGGCGGGCGGGGACCCGGAGCTGCGGCCGGAGGAGCGCTCCGCCATCGTCGACGCTGAGCGGCTCGCCCAGAACTGGCTCTCGCCCATCACCACCTTCTCCGAGACGGGCCGCCCTGCCCGGGCGCTGACCAAGGGCGCGTGGCTCGACGAGACCGGTGACGGCTGGCGTGCGGTGATAGATCCCATCATCGACGGCCTGGCGGATGCCCTGCGCCGCGGTAGCGGGGCCGAGCAGGACGAAGACCTCCAGCCGCTCGCCCAGATGATGGGCCCCATGATGAAGCAGTCGGCCTCCCTGATCTACCGCGACCGCCTGAAGCGGGAACTGGCCCGAGTAGCCGGCGACATCCTCACCGGCACGGAGATCGGCTTCAACCTTCTGGGCTCCAACGACGTGGTGATGGTGCCGGTCAACGTCGCCCAGTTCACCCAGGACCTCGACGCCAGCGACACCGACGTGACGCTGTACCTGCTGCTCCGTGAGGCAGCCAGGCAGCGGCTCTTCCACGCCGTCGGCTGGTTGTCACCCCAGCTCAGCGCGCTGCTCGCCCACTACGCGCGCGAGATCACCATCGACTTCGACGCGATCGCGGAATCCCTGCGGCCGGAGAGCCTGGAGCAACTGACCATGGAGGACATGGTGGCAGTGGGCGAACAGGTCCGCGGTTCCTTCTTCCAGCCGGCCAGCACGGCCATCCAGGTGGAGATCCTCGAGCGGCTCGAGGTCCTGCTCGCACTGGTCGAGGGATGGGTGGACCACGTGGCCGGACGCGCCGCCGCGCCCTGGATGCCGAACGCGCCGCAACTGGAAGAGGTGCTGCACCGCCGTCGCGGTTCCGCCACACCCGTCACCGGTGTCTTCACCGAGCTGTTGGGCCTGGATCTCCGCCCCCGGCTCGTCCGGGACGCGAAGAACCTGTGGGCCGCCGTCGAACATGCACGGGGCATGGACGGGCGCGACGCGGTCTGGGGCCATCCCGATCTGCTGCCCACGCGGGCGCATCTGGAGGACCCGCTCTCCTTCACGGCCGGCACCGCTCACGCAGAGCCGGAAGAGGACGAGATGGACGCGGAATTGCGCAAGTTGCTGGGCGGGGACTCCCCGCGCTGACACTTGCTCCTTGACGCGGCTCACCGTCGCACGGTTAACTCAGCACAGGAGTCCCGGGGTCGAATTCGCAGGGGAAGGCGGATCACGAACCCGGGATTCCGCTTCTACAGGCGCGGTGTGTCATACCAACAGAGCTTGTCGCCCCGCTACAGTGATCAGGGTTGCTGAACCCATCAGCGCCCCAAACAAGGAGGAAATTCATGGCTGCAGAGACCTGGGAAGGTTCTTTCTACTGCGTCAAGTGCAAGGACAAGCGCGACGCGAAGGGCGAGGTCGTCGTCAACGCCAAGGGCACCAAGATGGCCAAGGGCAAGTGCCCGGTGTGTGGCACCAACCTGAACCGCATCCTCGGCAAGGCCTGAGCCCGAACACAGCTTGACGGGGCGGCAGCGTGACGCTGCCGCCCCGTAGCTTTGCCCCCGGGTGTTGTCCGTCGGCGTCCAGGTGTTGTCCGACGTGGTCCAGGTGTTGTCCGTTGCCTCCCCGGTGTTGTCCGTTGGCACCGACGCCAGGGTGATGGCCGCTGCCGGCCACCAGAGTGTCCTCCATGACCTTCAGCACCCCTGTCCTCACCGTCCTCGGGTCCCCCACCCGGACCGCCGCGATCGCCGCCGGGCTCCAGCGCGCGGGCCTGTTCACCCGGACCGTCACCCCCAAGGCAGCCCACCGGTCGCCCGGCACCACGTCCGCCTCCGCACTGGCGATCCTCACCTGGGCACCGGGCCGCCATCCGGTTCTCGAGTCAGAGATCTATGGCGCCGAGACGGGGGCCCTGCATGTGTGGTGGCACGCGAGAGGGGCCGCGGTGGGGCCATACGTCGCACCTGGCTTCGGCCCGTGCCCCGCCTGTCTGTCCTCTGCGGAGCGCACACCATCCGAGCGGGGGGCCCTGACGGAGTTGACCGCCTGGGCTTCGGCATGGACCGCCCTGCAGGCCGTGGCGCTGCTGCGGCACGGCACGACGGACCTCATGGGCTCCACGTGGATGTGGAACATCGACGAGCCGGGTCTCAGCCTGTTCACCTGGCCTTGGCGGGCCGAGTGCCGCACCCGCGGCTGTCACGACTCCTGATGTTGGCGCACGATGGTCAGGGCGCCCTCGCCGTACTTGGTGAGCTTGGACTGGCCGATCCCCGGCAGCTTCAACAACTGCGCAGGGCTTGTGGGTGCCGCTTCCGCGATCGCCTGCAGCGTCGCGTCGGTGAAGATCACGAAGGCCGGCATGCGTGTCTCCTCCGCTACCTGCTTGCGCCAGGTGCGCAACGCCTCGAAGAGGGCCTCGTCGTAGGACACCTCGCAGTCGGTGTGACGGTTCAGTTTCCGCTCCGCCGCTGTGTGGAGCGGATTGCCGCACACACGGCAGGTCCGGGAGCGCACGGAGGTGGTCTTGCGCGCGGTGGTCGTCTCCACGGGGCCGCTCACCTGGTCTCCGATGAAGCGGGAGCGGGTGGCCTTGCCCCTCGACGCCGCCCAGCTGATGCGCAGGTCGCGCCTGGCGCGGGTGAACCCGACGTAGAGCAGACGACGTTCCTCTGACAGCGCAGGTTCCTCCTGGGCGAGCACGAACGGGATCATGCCCTCGCGGACTCCGACGATGGCCACGGCGTCCCACTCGAGACCCTTGGCTGCGTGCAGCGTGGAGAGCGTGACGGCATCCGCCACCGGTGCGGCCTGCCAACTGGCCCTCTCCTGCAACCAGGTGGCGGCATCTGCCCCGGACCAGGCCTCCCGCTTGCCCGTCTCCTCCGCCACCATCGTGCGCAGCGCCGTCAACGACTCCCACCGCTCGCGCTGTCTGCCCTGTCCGGACGGGGCCTCCGGCTTCCATCCCAGCCCGCGCAGAACGGTGTCCATGATCGCGCCGGGCGGGGCTTCCTCGTCGCGCTGGGAGGAGCGACCGAACTCCACGATGGCCTGGCGAACCTCCGCCCTGTCGTAGAACCGCTCCGTGCCGCGCACCGTGTAGGGGATGCCGCGTTCGGTGAGCGCCGCTTCGAGTGAAGGCGACTGGGCGTTGATGCGGTACAACACCGCCATCTCCGACCACCTCGTGCCGGCGCCGTGACGGACCTTCAGCCAATCGGCGACATCGGCCGCCTCAGTCGCCTCATCCGGTGCCGCCTGGAACGACGGCGCCGGCCCGGTGTCCCTGGTGGCCTTGAGCGCCCCGGGCGCGCCGCCGCTCACCCGGAGGATCTTGTTGGCCGACGCCACCACCTCAGGGCTGGAGCGGTAGTTGCGCACGAGGCGCACCGTCCGGGCGGAGGGGTACTCATTGGCGAACCGGAGCAGGTAGCCGGCATCGGCCCCCGCGAAGGAGTGGATGGCCTGGTTAGCGTCGCCCACCACGCACACGTCCGGCCTGCCGTCCACCCACAACTGGATGAGGCGGTGTTGCAGCGCGGAGACGTCCTGGTACTCGTCCACGACGAAGTGGCGGTAGGTGGCGCGGATGGTCTCTGCGATCTCCGCATGCTCGCTGAGGAGCACCGCGTTGCAGAGCAGGATGTCGTTGAAGTCCACGGTGCCCTCGGTGAGCTTGGCCTTCTCATACCGCGTCATCACGTTGGCCACCTGGGACGGGGCGGCGCCGTTGACGGAACGTCCCTCTGCCATGTCCACGTACTGCGCCGGGGCGACATTGCTGGTCTTGGCCCAGCTGATCTCCGCGTCGAGGTCTCGCACCAGCGCCGTGTCCGAGCTGCCCAACACCTGGTGGGCGGCGCGCGCCACCAGACCGAACGTGTTCTGTGCGACGGAGGGGAAGGCGACACCGTAGGCCTGCGGCCAGAAGAACTGGCACTGCCGCAGCGCCGCCGAGTGGATGGTGCGCGCCTGCGCACCCCGGACCCCGAGCCCTGCCAGACGGGAACGCATCTCGCCGGCCGCCCGGGTGGTGAACGTGACTGCAAGCGTGGCCGTGGGCGAATAGCGGCCCTCGCTCACCGCGTGCGCGATGCGATGCGTGATGGCGCGGGTCTTGCCGGTGCCGGCTCCGGCGAGCACCACCACCGGTGAATCCAGCAGAGTCGCGACGGTGCGCTGCTCGGGATCAAGGGCGTCGAGGATGTGGTTGCTCACGGCGTCATTCATACCGTCCCGGGCGGACAAAACGGAATTGTCGGGAGCCGCCAGTAGGGTGAACGACATGACGGTGAGACTGGTGAGAGGCGCCCGGTGGGCAACCCTGGTGGACCATCTCGCACGGGAAATCTCGGCGGTGGCAACAGATCCTTTCATCACCCTGCGCGTCGTGGTTTCCACTCGGGCCACGGGTCGCGTCCTCGGCCAGGAGGTGGCGGCCCGCCTGGGCATCTCGGCAGGCATCAGCTACCTCTCCCCCGCAGACCTCATGCGGCAACTGGCCCAGCAGGCCGGCGAAGAGCGCAACCGTTCCCGCTGGCTGGGCACCCCGCTGGATCTGGCGGTCGCAGAGGCGCTCGCGCAGGTGCAGCACCCGCTGGTGGCACGTGCCCTCGCCCCAGATGACACGCGCCCCGGGCGGCGTCGGGCCACCGCCATCCGCATCGCGCGCCTGCTGCGCGGCTATCTGGACCACACGCCCCAGCTCCTTGCCAGCTGGACAGCCGGGGAGGACACGGGCCTCGGAGGGGCCACCATCCCGGACGCGTTGTCCTGGCAGCCCGCACTGTTCCGCGCCGTGACCGACGCGCTGGAACTGGACCCGCTCGTCACGCTCGAGAAGACCTACGAGGCGGCCCGGGCCGACACGGTGCCCACCTTCGTGATCGCGGTGGACGACCTGACCAGGCCGCAGCTGCAGGCCCTCCGCGCACTGGGGGACGGCCCCGGGCTCACCGTCCTGCAACCGGCGGGCTCCGCGGGCGACGGCTGGGCAACCGAGCTCGCCGACGCCGTGGAATCCCTCCCGGACGGAGCCGCTCCTCCGCCCATCGTCTCGGTCCATGATTCTCACGGTGAGGCCAGGCAGGTAGAGGTGCTGCGCGACGAGCTCACGCGCGCCTTCGCCGAAGACCCCTCTCTCGAACCCAGGGAGGTGGCCATCCTCTGCCCACAGCCGGAGCGCTACTCCGCGCTGCTGGATTCCGCCTTCGCCGCCGTCGACGACAAGGCCCATCCCGGCCGCACTCTGCGGGTACAGCCCATCGGCTCGCTGGACGCCAACCCCGTCCTCACGCTCCTCGTCGCGTTGCTGCGCCTGGGCAGGTCCCGGGCCACCGCCAGACAGATCGTGGGGCTGCTCCTCAGCCCTCCCATCGCGCACCGCTGGCATCTGACGGAGCGCCGCGCCGTGGTCGAACTGATCGCCGGTGCGGGCATCCGCTGGGGTCTGGACACCGAACACCGTGCCCTATTCGACCTGTCCGGCGTCGAACAGAACACGTGGGTGCGCGGCATCGACAGGCTCCTCATCGGTCTCGCCGTCGCGCCCGGGACCGACGTGGGGCTCGGCCTGTCCGGGTCCGAAGCGGTTACCGCGTCGGACCTGCCTGTCGTGGGCGCGCTCGTGGAGGTGTTGGCGCGCCTCCGGCGCATCGTCGCAGCCACTGCGTCGCCGGCCACGGTGCCGGAGTGGGTTACGCGGTCCAGGGACGCCCTCGGCTCGCTGGTCGGGCTTCCCCGCACGGAGCAATGGCAACTGCTCCACGCGCTGGCGGTGCTCGCCCGTTTCGAGTCGGACCACCAGGGCAACGCCACCGTGCTCACGCCCCACGAGTTCGCCCACCTCCTTGAAGACGCCGCCCGCCCGCCGCGCGCCCGTGTCGCGGCGGGCAACGGCACCCTGCAGGTGATCCCCCTGGGTGAACTGCAGCACGTCGAATTCCGGGTGCTCGCCATGCTGGGCGTCACAGACGACGTGGTGCCCGGGCGCGGCGGCGTCCTGCCTGATTCCGTGGACCTCGGTGATCACGCGCCGGACGTGCGCGCCAGGCGGCTGCGCCAACTGCTCACCCATGCCCGGTCCACGGAGAAACTCCTGATCGTCAGGCAGGCCTCCTCGCAGCGCACCAACCGCAGCACGGCCAAGCCGGTGGCGGTCAGCTGGCTGCTCGAACAGCTCGGCGGGTCCGCCGCGGCGTTCACGCATCCACCCACGGCCACGTCGGAGGCCAACTTCCTCAGCCGGCCCAGCTTCGACCTGCCGGCCCTCGGAGGGGCCGAGTCCCGGCGTGCCAGTGGCTCTGGGGCGCTCACCATCACGGCCCGCCGCAGAACGGAGGCGCGCTCCCGGGAGGTGGGCCCTTCCCCGGCCCAGCTCACCCTCACGCAGCTGGAGCGGTTCCTTCTGGACCCCGCGAAGACCTTCCTGCGCTCGGCCGGTGGGATCACGCTCTACGCAGAGCCACAGGTGACGGACGAGATGCCGCTGGAGGCGGGGGGCCTGGAGAAGTGGCAGGTCGTCAACGCGCTGGTGGATTCCTGGAAGAGCGGCACAACCCTTGAATCGGTGGAAAGCTACTTCCGGCAACGGGAAGACCTTCCGCCCCAGCGCATCGGTGACGCGCTGTTCCAGGCCGCGAAGGCGGATGCGGTCCTCCTGTGGAAGAGCGCGTGGGGCGAATGGTCCGGTCCCGTCGCCCGGCACGCGGTGGACCTCGAGCTGGATCTCGGTGGCGCCGGCACGGTCAGGGTGGTGGACGAGGTGTGCACCCGCAGCGGCTTCGCTCTCGTCGCCACGCCCAGCAGGGGCGACCAGAACATCCTGCGGCCATGGCTGGACAGCCTGGCCCTGGCCGCCCAGGGGATCGCCGCCCCCGCCAGATTCCACCGGTTCGTCAAGACGCAGGCCACACGGTACGCCATTGCTGCAGAAGCCACCCAGGTTGATCCGCCCACGGCACAGGATGCGCTCACCCACCTCACCACCCTGGCCGGTGCCTATGCGCAGGGCCAGCACCGGCTCGTCACCGTGCCCTGCGGGCCGGCCCTCACCTACGCACGCGAGTTCATCGCCGGCAAGTTCCGGGCCGCAGACTGGGGTGGTCCCGTCGGCCACTGGAAGTCCAAGTGGGCGAAGCCCGGCGAGGCCTGGCCGCTGTTCTACGCGGACGACGTGCGCGAACTCCTCACAGACGAGTTGCTCCCGGGAGACCCGGTCAACGGGCAGGTCAGCCCGTTCCAGGCCTGGGCCTGGGAACTGTATGCCCCGCTCGCGAAAGGCTGGTCGTGACCACCTTCGACATCACCGCACCCCTGCCCACCGGCACCGTGCTGCTGGAGGCCAGCGCGGGCACCGGCAAGACGTACACCATCGCCGCGCTCACGGCCCGCTACCTGGCCGAGGAGGGGCTGGACGTCGCCGATCTGCTCCTGATCACCTTCGGCAACCACGCCGCCGGGGAGATGCGTACCAGGGTGTTCGCCCGCCTGCAGCAGGTCATCGCCGACATGGACCGCATCGAGGCCGGGCTGCCGCTCTCCGGAGAGGCCGCCGAAGATCCGGTCGCCCGCCTCCTGAGCACGGCCGACGCGGCGCTCCACCGCGCACGACTGGTGGCCGCCGTCGCCCGCTTCAACGAAGCCACCATCCTGACCACCCACTCCTTCTGTCAGGCCATGCTCCTCGAGCTCGGCATCCTCGGAGACTGGGACCCGGCTGAGACGGTGGGCGCAGACCCGGTGGACCTCGCCCGGGAATGCGCCACGGACATCTACCTGAAGCTCTACCGCGACGAGGAGACGCCGCCCATCACAGCGCAGCAGGCGCTCCTCATCGGGGAGGCCGTCTGCACCAAGAGCCTGCCGCTGCTGCCCACCTCCGGGCCGTACTTCGACTATGCGGAGGCGGTGCGCGAGCTGTATGCCCGCCGCAAGGCCGTCCTGGGCCTCTGCTCCTTCGACGACGTCACCACCCGGTTGCGCTGCCTCCTCTCGGATGCCGTGACCGGGGCGGCCGTCGCCTCGGAGTTGCAGCGCCGTTTCCGGGTGGTCCTGGTGGACGAGTTCCAAGACACAGACCCGGACCAGTGGGCCATCCTCAAGGCCGCTTTCGTGGGCCCGGACCGGCCCACCATCCTCATCGGTGACCCCAAGCAGTCCATCTACGGGTTCCGAGGAGCAGACCTGGGCAGTTACCTCGCCGCCCGCGGGCACGCTGAGTTGGCCAGTCTCGGCACCAACTACCGCACGGACCGGCCGCTGGTGGAGGGGGTGGTCGAGCTGTTCGGCACCACCACGCTCGGCGAGGAGACCGTGACGGTGACCCCTGTGGGCGCCCACCACGGCCCCCGGCATGATGAACTGCCCGCGCACGCCCGCCTCTGGCTCCGAACCGCCGTCTCGGACCAGCTCGGCGACATCGCGGCAGACAGCGCCATCGAGCACGACGTCATCCGGCAGGTGCGCCAGATCCTGGCCCGGGGTTTCGACCCGGCGGACATCGCCATCCTGGTGCGCACCACCGCCCGCGGCAGGGCCATCCGCACCGCGCTCGGGGACGCGGGCCACCCCGCGGTGCTCACCGGCACCCAGTCGGTGTGGTCCCAGCCCGCCAACCGGCACTGGATCACCCTCCTCCGGGCGATGGACGACCCCACCCAGGCCCACATCAGGCTCGCCGCCATGACGCCCCTGATCGGCTCGCCGCTGACGGACCTCCTCTCGGACCGTCCGGAGGAGGCAGCCCGTGTGAGCACCCTGGTGCGGGAACTCGCGCAGCGCTGGCGCGACGGTGGGGTGGCCGCCGTCCGCACCCACCTGCGCACGCACACCGCCCTCGACAGCCGGCTGCTGGCAGAACCGGACGGCGACAGGCTGTTGGCAGACGTGGCCCATCTGGCCGAACTGTTCGACGCGGCCGGAGAAACCACGTTGAGTGCGTTGATCGCCCTCGGCGAGGCGCGCGGCATCCCGGACGACGAGTCGGATTCGTTGAGGGTGGCCACCGACGAGCCGGCCATCCGGGTGATGACGATGCATGCCGCGAAGGGTCTCGAGTTCCCCATCGTGCTGCTGCCGGAGACCGGAGGCGCCCAGGCCCAGCGGCACCGGCCCTTCAGCATCGTCGAACAGGGTCGTCGCCACCTGTACATCGGCCCCAAGCCGCAGTGGAACGACGAGATCACCAGGGATCTCCAGGCGCAGCACCGCGACGAAGAGTTGCGTCTCCTGTACGTCGGGTTCACGCGCGCAAAGCATCTCGCCATCGCGTGGCACATCGCCAAGCCTAAGGGCGCCCGTTCCGACAGCCCGTTGGACGTGCTCCTCACCCGGCTGCCCGCCATCGGCACCGGACGCATCCTGACCACCCCGCTGGATCCGGCGCATCCCGGTCGCGTGGCGGCCCCGGCCCCGTCGAACGCCACGCTGGCGGCAGCCAGATTGCGCCGCAGCATCGACCAGACGTGGCGCCGTACGTCGTACTCGGGTCTCACCCAGGGTCTGCACGAGACGGCGGTGCGCGTCATCACGGATGAAGCCGTTGAGCTCGACGTGGCCCCGCCAGCGGCGTCAGACCCGGCGCTCAGCGCGCCGTCGCCCATGTCCGGCCTTCCCGCGGGTGCAGCCTTCGGCACGTTGGTGCATGAAGTGCTCGAACTCCTGGACTGGACCCCCGGTCGGCTGGAGCCCCACGCTGCGGAACTCCTCCGCGTCATGGGCCCTGCGCACAACCTCGATGAGCAGCAGTCCGCGCAACTGGCGGCGTCGCTCGTGCAGTTGTGCCGCACCCCGCTGCTGCCCCTGTCGCCAGCCGCACTGACGGACGTTCCGCTGGCCAAGCGGCTCCCAGAGCTCGACTTCGACCTGCCTCTGGCAGATGGGGGCACCCCCGCCACGCTGCGTGAACTGGCCGCGTTGATGGCTGAGCACCTGGCTCCTGAAGACCCACTGGCGGCCTACCCGGAGAGGCTGGCCACTTCGGAAGCCGCGGGCGCCGTGCTCAACGGGTTCCTCACTGGATCCATCGACGGTGTCCTCCAACTCGGCGACAGGTTCGTCGTCGTGGACTACAAGACCAACCGGCTCGCACCCACGGCCGGCGACGAGTTGACCCTGGGCCACTACACAGGGCCCGCCATGGCGGAGGCCATGATGCAAGCCCACTACCCGCTCCAGGCCATCCTGTACTGCGCCGCCCTCCACCGCTACCTCGGTCAACGCCTCCCCGGCTATTCCCCCCACACCCATCTGGGCGGCGTGGGCTACCTGTTCGTCCGTGGCATGGCAGGGCCGGACACGCCGGTGGTCGACGGCGCCTCCTGCGGGGTCTTCGGCTGGTTCCCTCCGGCAGACCTGGTCATCGCGGTTTCTGATCTGCTCGGAGGTGCCCATGCGTGAAGTCCCCGTGGCCGCCACCGGCCTGCTGCGCACCTTCTGCGAGGCTGGTTGGCTGGGGTTGATCGATTTCCACCTGGCCAAGCGGCTGGGCGCTCTCAGCGGCGAAGCCGAACCGCAGGTCCTCCTGGCGTTCGCGCTGGCCGCCCGCGAGTTGCGGCTCGGTTCGGTGTGCCTCGATCTGGCGACGGCCGCCTCTGATCTGCGTCCCGAGTCGGACGACGACTCAAACGCCGAAGCCGGGGAGGCGGTCGCCCTCCCCTGGCCCGAGCGCGAGCACTGGATCGAGGCGGTGGCCGGCTCCGCAGCGGTTGCTGACGCCGAGGGTGACGAGAACCGGCCCTTCCGGTTGGATGGCACGTTGCTCTACCTGGACCGGTACTGGCGGCAGGAACGCAGGCTGGCCCAGATCCTGCGACGCCGCAGCTCCCTGCCTGCGCTCGCCTCGCACTCGGAGCCCCCCGCCCCGTTGCCCCGCCCGGACGGCACGGAGCAGGAGGCCGACGCGCACCAGAACGCGGCGGTGCTCGCGGCCCTCAACCACGGCACCACGGTGATCACCGGCGGCCCCGGCACGGGCAAGACCACCATCGTTTCGCGCATCCTGCACGCCTTGGCGCCGCAATCCCCCCGGATCGCGCTCGTGGCGCCCACGGGGAAGGCCGCAGCAAGGCTCCAGCAGGCGGTCCGCGAGCAGGGGCAGGAGCACGGCAGGCTGTGGGGTGGGACCATCCACAAGTTGCTCGGCGCCCGCCCCCGCACCACCCAGATGGAGTTCAACGCGCACAATCCGGTTCCCTATGATCTGGTGGTCGTCGACGAGACCTCCATGGTGTCCCTCGAGCTCATGACGTCGCTCCTGGAGGCAGTGGCGCCCACCACCCGGCTGGTGATGCTGGGAGACCCGCACCAGTTGCGCTCCGTGGAGGCCGGCGCCGTGCTGGCAGACATCGAGCGTGCCCATGATCTGGTGACCGCACCTGGCGGCGCCATCGTCCGGCTGGTGCACAACTACCGCTCGAGGGCGGACATCAACGAGCTTGCAGATGCCATCCTCACCGGCGACTCTGCCCGGGCGCGCCACCTCGTGGAAGAGTCTGAGTCCCTGCGTTTCGTCGAGTTCAGCGGTTCGGCAGACCCGGCGACGCTGACGGAGGTCCGGCACGACGCGCTCGCCACGGCGACGCTCGTCCAGGCGGCAGCCAGGAAGGGCGAGGGCACCGTCGCGAACCGTGCGCTGGAGCGCCACCGGATCCTCTGCGGCCACCGCGAGGGCCCGTTCGGGGTGTCCCACTGGGCGCGTTCCGTGCGCACCTGGCTGGCCACCCAATTGGAGGAGTACGGCTTCGACACGCGTCCCTACGTGGGGCAGCCGCTCCTCATCCAGCGCAACACAGACCTGTTCAGCAACGGCGACACCGCTGTGGTCGTGCAGGACGACGGCGGCCTCATGGCGGTGGTGGACCTGCCGGAGGCGGCGCTGAGGGTGGCGCCGTCGCTCCTCGACGACGCGGCGGATCTGCACGCGATGACCATCCACAAGTCGCAGGGCAGCCAGTTCGCGGAGGTGTCGGTGGTGCTGCCCCCGCCGGGCTCTCCCCTGCTGACGAGGGAGTTGCTCTACACCGCTGTCACCAGGGCGCAGGAACGTGTCACGCTGTATGGCTCGTGGGAGGCACTGGCCACGGCGGTGGAAACGCCCGCTCGCCGGGCCAGCGGCCTCGCCCGCACTGCGGGGTGACGGCGCTCAGCGCACCGCGGCGATCGCGTCGGCAACCTTGCCGAGGTTGCCCTCGTTCAACGCCGCCACGCACATCCGGCCCGAGTCGGTGCCGTAGACGCCGTGATCTTCGCGCATCGCGACCATCTGCTGCTTGGTCAGCCCGGAGTAGCTGAACATGCCGATCTGCTCGGCGATGAACCCCATGTCCGTGATGCCGCGTGCCTCGAGTTGCTGCACCAGGTCCTGACGCAGGCGCTTGATCCGCTCGCGCATCTCGCCGAGTTCCTCGCCCCACTTGGCGCGGAGCGCGGGATCCGACAACACCGCCGCGACGATGGCGGCGCCGTGGGTGGCGGGGTTCGAGTAGTTGGTGCGGATGCAGATCTTGACCTGCGACAGCGTCCGCTTGGCCGCGTCTGCGTCAACGGTCACGATCGACAGTGAGCCGACGCGCTCGCCGTACAGGCTGAGCGACTTCGAGAACGAGGTCGACAGGAAGAACTCCAGACCCGCGTCGACGAAACGGCCGACGACCGCGCCGTCGCGCTCCAGACCGAACCCGAAGCCCTGGTAGGCCATGTCGAGGAACGGCACAAGGTTGCGCTCACGTAGCACCTCGATGACCTGGTCCCACTGTTCCTCGACGAGGTCGTAGCCCGTCGGGTTGTGGCAGCAGGCGTGCAGCACCACGATGGTGCCGGCATCGGCACGTCGGAGGTCTGCGAGCATCCCCTCGAAGTTGAGGCCCTTGGCCTCGGCGTCGTAGTACCGGTAGGTGTCGACGCGGAACCCGGCGCGGCTGAACAGCGCGCGATGGTTCTCCCAGCTGGGGTCTGACAGCAGCACGGTGGCCGACGGGTTCATCTGCTTCAGCAGGTCCGCGCCGACCTTGAGCGCTCCCGTGCCGCCCAGCGACTCCACCGTCACGACGCGGTTCTCAGCCAGCGCGGTGGAATCGGTACCGAAGACGAGTTCCCGCACAGCGTCGCGGTAGGCGGGCATGCCGTCGATGGGGAGGTAGGCCTTGGGCTTGCCCTCCTCCGCGAGACGCTGCTCGGCGATGCGCACACACTCCAGGAGCGGCAGCTTGCCGTGCTCGTTGAGGTAGACGCCCACGCCCAGGTTCACCTTGTCCGGCTTGGTATCGGCGTTGTAGGCCTCGGTCAGTCCGAGGATGGGATCTGCGGGGGCGAGTTCAACGGCATCGAACAACGACATGGGAGACCTCTCTTTCTTGGCGCGTCCCCAAGCCTAACGCCGATGCGCGAAACGACCGGGGGCAATCCACCGCCGTAGACTAATCTGCGCACTAACCGTCCGGGAGGCCCGATGAAGATCAAGTTCGGCCAGTCGAAGCAGTCCACCATCGGCATCGAGTGGGAACTCGCCATCGTCGACACCACCACCTATGAGCAGGTGCCGGGCGCGCCGCTACTGCTGGAGAAGGTCGAAGACCCCATCGACGGCCCCATCCGGGGTGAGTATCTGCAGTCCATGGTGGAGTTCGTCACCGGCGTCCACCCGACGGTGGCCTCTGCCGTGGCGGAGATGGAGCGCCTGCGCGACTGGGCACTCTCCGTCCTCGAACCCCGCGGCATGACCCTGCTGGGGGCGGGTGCCCACCCGTTCGGCAACCCTGCCCACCAGCGTCCCTACGAGAAGCCGCAGTACCGCCGCGTGACGGACCGCAACGGCTGGTGGGGCCAGCAGATGGCCATCAACGGGCTCCACATCCACGTCGGCATCGACAAGAGGGACAAGGCGCTCCCCATCGTCTACGGCCTGTCGCGTTTCACTCCCTACTTCATCGCCCTGTCTGCTTCGTCGCCGTTCTGGCAGGGCGAGGACACGAAGTTCGCCTCGCAGCGCACCATGGTCTTCCAGCAGTTGCCCACCAACGGCCTGCCGTACCACATGGCCGACTGGAAGGAACTCGAAACCTTCGCCTCCCAACTCGAAGGCGCGGGCATGATCCAGAACCCCTCCGAGATCCGGTGGGACGTGCGTCCCTCGCAGTGGGGCACGGTCGAGAACCGCATCATGGATTCGGTGCCCACCCTGATGGAGATCGGGGCGTTGGCGGCCCTCAGCCAGACGCTCGTCGAGCGGATGTCGCGGATCCTGGCCGGCGGCGAGGTCCTCGACAGGCTCCCCCACTGGTTCATGCGGGAGAACAAATGGCGGGCTGCCCGCTACGGGCTCTCGGCAGACATCATCAGCGTCCGCAAGGACGAGCACATCATCCATGCCACCGACGGGATCCTCTACTGGCTCGACAAGTTGGGGCCGGTCGCGGAGGATCTGGGCTGTCACGCCCAGTTCGAGCACGTCCGCGAACTGGTCGAGAAGGGCCCCGGCTACCTGCGGCAGCGCCGGGTGGCCGCGGCCACCGATGGCGACTTGCGTGCCGTCACCAGATCCATCGTCGACGAACTGCGCGCGGGGAAGCCGCATTTCAAGGAGGCCACGTGAAACCGTTCCTGCTGCTCAGCACCCGGCCGGAGGACGACGCGGCGGAGGGCGAACGCGAGGCGGTGGTGCGGCTCTCCGAACTGACCGACGCAGACCTCGTCCAACTGCGGGTGGAGGATGAACCCCTGCCCGAACTGGATCTCGACGACTACGCCGGCATCTTCCTCGGCGGAGGCCCCTTCAACGCGAGCGACACTGAGAAGTCGCCACTGCAGCGGCGGATCGAGGCCGACCTCAACGGGATCATCGACGAGGTGGTGGAGCGCGACTTCCCGTTCCTGGGGCTGTGTTACGGCGTCGGTACCCTCACTGACCGGTTGGGCGGGGTGGTGGACCGCACCTTCGGTGAGGCGGTGGGCACCACGGTGGCCACGGTCACGTCCGAGGGACACAAGGACCCCATCTTCGACGGCGTCCCGAACCAGTTCGAAGCCTTCGTGGGTCACAAGGAGGCGTGCAGGAGGCTCCCACCCAGCGCCACCCTGCTCGCCACCGGCACCGCGTGCCCCGTGCAGGCGTTCCGGGTGGGGCGAAACGTCTACGCCACCCAGTTCCATCCCGAGCTCGATTCCCGGGGCCTCGCAGACCGGATCCGGATCTACCGTGACGCCGGCTACTTCGAGCCCGCCGAAACCGAAACGCTGGTCCACTACGCGCTCACCACGCAACCGACTCCTGCGGTGCACCGGATGCTGACGAACTTCGTCGCGATCGCCAGGATGAGAGATCTCTCATCCTGAACCCATCCACGCTTCAGTGACGCCCTGTTGAGTGGTTCCCACGGCGATCAACGCCGACCGACGAAAGGAACCCCGATGAAGCGACTCCTGAGCGTGGCAGCATCAGCCGCCCTCGCCCTCACCGGCCTGGCGGTCACCGCCCAGACGGCCGCCGCCGACGTCACCTGCACCGGCACCCTCTCCGGCCGGAATGTGGGCGACGACAACATCATCGTCCCCGGCGGCGCCTCCTGCACCCTCACGGACGTGACCACACAGGGCAACGTCATCCTGGGCGCGGGAAGTTCCGTCACCATCAACGGCGGCTACGTCGACGGGAGCGTGCAGGCCGAGAGCAAGTCGCCGGTCTCCGTCGTGGTGCGTTCCGGTGCCCGCGTGAACGGCAACATCCAGGTCAAGTACGCCACCGGCGCCGTCACGATCAACGGCGCCCGCGTGGGTGGGGACGTGCAGCTCTTCGAGAACCGCGCCGCCATCAGCGTCAACAACAACGTCGTCGACGGCAACCTGCAGTGCAAGGAGAACCTCCCGGCCCCGACCGGCGCAGGCAACGTCGTGAAGGGTTCGGCAGAGGACCAGTGCCGCGGCCTCACCGGCACCGCCCCTGCTCCAACCCCCTCCCCGAGCGCGCCTGCCGTCGACATCTACATCACGCCCGGTGAGCACCTGGTCAACGGCCGCCGCTGGCGCACGGTCTGCGAGCCGTACTCCGCCACTGAGCGCTGCCGCACCGAGATCCAGGCCACCATCGTCACGTGGGATGACGGCGATGACGACGACCGCGGCCGCTTCGTTCAGGTGAACGGCTGGGCGTTCAACAACCTGACGTACAAGGCCACCGCGCGCTCGACCTGGAAGAACAACCCGCTCGCCGCCAACGGTGTGGTGGGCGGCAGGTACACGTGGACCGACGGTGGCCGCACCTGGCGCACCGAGTGCGACACCGCCCTCACCGGCCGCAACGGCTGCCGCACCTACGCCAGCGCAGACGTCGTTGAGAACCGGGGCGGCCGCTACGTCTGGGTGAAGAAGGAGATCCTCAACAACATGGTCCGCTTCAGCTGATCCCGCACAACGCAGAGAAGGCCACCCGCTCCGGGTGGCCTTCTTGTTTTCGTCTGCGGTCAGTCGAGGTAGTCGCGCAGCACCTGCGAGCGCGACGGGTGGCGCAGCTTCGACATGGTCTTGGACTCGATCTGGCGGATGCGCTCGCGCGTGACGCCGTAAACCTTGCCGATCTCGTCCAGGGTCTTGGGCTGCCCGTCGGTGAGGCCGAAGCGCATCTGGACGACGCCCGCCTCGCGCTCGCTGAGCGTGTCGAGCACGTCGTTGAGCTGTTCCTGCAGCAGCGTGAAGTTGACCGCGTCCGCCGGGACGATGGCCTCGGAGTCTTCGATGAGGTCGCCGAACTCAGAGTCGCCGTCCTCGCCGAGCGGCGTGTGCAGCGAGATGGGTTCGCGCCCGTACTTCTGGACCTCGACCACCTTCTCCGGCGTCATGTCCAGCTCGACGGCGAGCTCTTCGGGGGTTGGTTCGCGACCCAGGTCCTGCAGCATCTGGCGCTGGACGCGGGCGAGCTTGTTGATGACCTCCACCATGTGCACCGGGATGCGGATGGTGCGGGCCTGGTCTGCCATGGCGCGCGTGATGGCCTGCTTGATCCACCAGGTGGCGTAGGTGGAGAACTTGTAGCCCTTGGTGTAGTCGAACTTCTCGACCGCGCGGATCAGGCCGAGGTTGCCCTCCTGGATCAGGTCGAGGAAGAGCATGCCGCGGCCGGTGTAACGCTTGGCCAGCGACACCACCAGGCGGAGGTTGGCCTCCAGGAGGTGGTTCTTGGCGCGGCGGCCGTCCTCGGCGATCCACTGGAAGTCTTCGACGTCCTGGCTCGTGGGGGGCGGGGTGTCCGACGAGAGCTGTTCCTCGGCGAAGAGGCCGGCCTCGATGCGCTTGGCGAGTTCGACTTCCTGGACGGCGTTGAGCAGCGCCACCTTGCCGATCTGCTTGAGGTAGTCCTTGACGGGGTCAGCGGTGGCTCCGGCGGAGACGACCTGCTGTTCGGGTTCGTCCGCGTCGTCCGAATCCGAGAGGGCGAAGCCCTGCTCCTCCTCGACGAGTTCCTTCTCGTCCTTGGCCACTTCGACCTCGTTGAACGTCGCCTCGTCCACGTCGTCGAGCGTGCGCTTCTTTCCGCCCACGGTGAGCACCACGTCGTCTCCATCTCGCTGGAACTGAACCTCGACCTCGCCGGTGGAGGCCTCCGCGATGGTCGGCTCCTTCTTGGCGGAGGCGGCCTTCGCCGCGGTGGTGCGGCGGGTGGCCGTCGTCTTGGTGGCGGCAGCAGTCTTGGCTGCAGCAGGCTTACGCGTGGTGGTCCGCTTCACGGCCGGCGTTTCCTCAGCGGCGGCGCTCTTCGTGCTCCGGCGGGTACGGGGTGTCTTGCCGGTGCCTTCAGCGTTCTCGGTCACTGTGGTCCTCTCGAGGCCGTCGACTGCAATTTGCGCATGCGCCGCCCCGCCTCAGTCAAGGGTGACGCACCGTCCATTCTTGCACGGTGGATGTTCCCCTTCAAACCAATCGGTGGAACCGTCCCCCTGGCGCCCTCAGGGATCCGCTGGTACTTGAGGATGATTTCTGTTCCCTGCGGAAAACCGATGGAACCAACTCCGCGCCGCTTTCGTTGATATGGGTGACGACTGGCGAAAGGTCTGAAGAATATGAATCGTACTGCGCGCATGCGAAGCACCGAAGGTATCGAGGGCAAGGACTCCGTTGGCCTGTACCTCGACGCAATTGCCAAGACTCCCCTGCTCTCCGCTGTGGAAGAGGTTGAACTCGCCCGCGCCATCGAGGCCGGGCTCTACGCGCAGAAAATCCTCGACGGTGAGATCGACACCACGGTCAAGGCCACCGAGGACGAACTGCGCGAACTCGCCGCGGAGGGTGAACGTACCGTCCAGCGTTTCGTGAAGGCCAACCTGAGGCTCGTGGTCTCCGTGGCACGCCGCTACGGACGCGCCCAGATGCCGTTGCTCGACCTCGTGCAGGAGGGCAACACCGGCCTGATCCGCGCCGTCGAGAAGTTCGACTACGCCAAGGGCTTCAAGTTCTCTACGTACGCCACCTGGTGGGTACGCCAGGCCATCTCGCGCGGCATCGCCCAGCAGAGCCGCATCGTGCGCCTCCCGGTGCACGTCGCCGAGCAGGTCAACCAGGTCTCGGCCACGCGTCGCAACCTTGAGCGCGAACTGGGCCGGGAACCGGAGATCACTGAGATCGCCGCAGAACTGGGCCTCGAGGAGAGCCGCATCGTGGACCTCCTGCGCTACTCCCGAGACCACGTCTCGCTCGACGCTCCGGTCGAGGCTGACGGCGACACCGCTCTGGGTGACCTGATCGCCCGCGAGACCGCCCCCGGCCCCGACGAGATGGTGCTCGACGCTGAAGAGCGCGCGCGCCTCGAAGGGATGCTTTCAGACCTCGACGAGCGTTCGCAGGACGTGGTGCGCCGCCGCTACGGGCTGCTGGACGGCCGGCAGGCCAAGCTGGCAGACATCGGCAGCCACTGGGGCATCACCGCGGAACGCGTGCGCCAAATCGAGCGTGCCGCGTTGGCGACGATGCGTGAGTCGCACGGTATCGCCGCCTGACCGAGCAGGTCACCTCTGAACCGGACACGGTCTGTGCCTTTCCCCCAGGGCACGGGCCGTGTCCTATGTCACGACCCGGATGAGCCCCTCCTGGGCGCAACTGGCCACCGCCTGACCGTCCTGGAACAGCCTGCCGGTGGCGAACCCGCGAGCGTGTGAGGCCGAAGGCGAGAGCATGTCGTACAGCAGCCATTCATCCACCCGCACGGGACGGTGGAACCACATCACGTGGTCGATGGAGGCTGCCTGCATCTGCGGCGACAGGAACTCCACCTCGTGGGGGACTGTGGTGACGCTGAGCAGCGTGATGTCGCTGAGGTAGGCCAGCACCGCCGCATGCAGCACCGGGTCGTCGGGCATGGGCTGGCGCGTGCGTACCCACGCCTTCATGGAGCCACCGGAATCCGTGCGGTCCGGCCGCGCGGCCAGCCGCACGTCGAGCGCGTCCCATTCGGCCAGCAGCTTGAACGGCGCCCCGAAGCGGCGCTCGAGGACCTCGCGCAGCGGCGGGCTGGCGTCAGGCACCGCGACATCGTGAGGTGGTGAGGCGGAGTGGTCCAGGCCCTCCTCGGGTTCCTGGAACGACGCCGTCATCATGAAGATCTCCCGATCGCCCTGCCGGGTCACGACACGGCGGTTGCTGAACGTGTTCCCGTCGCGCACCAGTTCGACCTCGAAGTCGAGCGGGGCGTCGTTGGCCCCCGGGCGCAGGAAGTAGGCGTTCAGGGAGTGGATCCGCCGGCTGGGTGGGACGGTGCGCGCGGCCGCCACCAGGGTCTGGCCGAGCACCTGCCCCCCGAAGAGCCGCTGAAGATAGGTCTGGGGGTGCGGCCCGCGGAAACTCGACGGCCCGGTCTCTCTGAGATCGAACAGGGCAATGAGTTCAGCGACGTCTTTAGGCACGGGTTCCATCGTGCCACAACGGGTTCAGCCAGCCTGCCGGATGGCCTGACGGATGCGTTTGGCCGAGACGGGAACGGCGGTGCGCAACTGCTGGGCGAACAGGCTGACCCGGAACTCCTCGATGAGGAACGCGATCTCCTCCACGTCACGGCTGAGGGGGCCGGGCGGCTGCCGTTCGGTGAGCTCCGCGTAGGCGTCCTCGACGTCATACAGCTCGACGGCGACCTTGTCGTCGCGGGCGCGATTGGCCGCCGCCGCCTGCAGCCGAACGACGGCGGCCTGGGCATAGCGCGGAAGGTGCGCGAACCAGGGATCCGGCGTGGCCGAGATGAAGCGGTTGAAGAACAGGTTGTCCAGTTGCGCGCTCACGTCGGAACGTAAAGCGTCGCTGGCAGGCAGGGCGCCCAAAAGGATCCGTGCCTGCGTCACCGCCGTCAGCGCATGCGCGGCGGTGTTGACCACCTGCAGCGTCCGGCCGGGGCATTCCTGCCGCACCTCCAGCGCCACTCGACGGTAGTCGGCCTCGGTGCGCACGCCGTCGAGCGGACCCTGCTGGAGGGCCAGTTGTTCGCCGGCCTTGAGCCACGCGTCGGCCAGCAGCTCCGGAACCTTCGGGTAGGCGGAGTCCGCCAACGCCAACTTCTCGACGCGCCCCAGGTGGGAGACGACCCACTTGGTGGGATCCGGGTTGGTGAGGGTCAGCAGGCGCCGGACGCCCTGGGCGTGCGAAACCTCTGCCCGAGCCGCCGAGTCGAAGACCCGCAGCCCGACGGCGGTGGCCTCGTCCACGAGCGCCGGGTACCCCACGACTCCCTTGCCCACGGTCGCCTCGCGCGGCACGTCGCCGAACGTCCACGCCTTCTGTCCGGTGGCGGCCTTGTCTCCCGCGGAGGCGGTCAGCTTCGCGGCCACCTTGGGCGACAGTTTCCGCCGCAGCCCCTCGAGATCGACGTCCCGGGCCACCTCCCGGTCCTCGTCGAGGACCACGTAGGTGGGACGCAGGTGCTTGCCCACGGCCTCCGGCGCGAACTGCCGGCCCTCGACGACGACTCCGGTGAGCGCGGTCAGCGCCCGGGCCAGCGCGTCGGGGAAGGCGCCCTCCCCCACCTGGCCACGCTCCTCGAGCCAGGCCAGCGCCCTGGCGGCGAAATCCGGCGCGGGCACGAAGTTGGTGCGCACCGACTTGGGCAGCGACCTGATCAGTTCGGTGGCCAACTCCCGACGCAGGCCCGGCACCTGCCAGGAGAACTCGTCGGCGTCGAGCTGGCCGAGGAGCTCCAAGCGCAGCTTGAGCGTCACGCCGTCGCTGCCGGCCCCCGGGTCGAACGTGTAGTCGATGGGCAGCTTGTGTTCGCCGAACGTCCACCTGTCGGGGAAATCGCTGGGGCGCAACTGGGTGGCGTCGACGATGGCGTCGTCGATCATCAGCAACGGCCAGTCGCTCTTCGGCGTCGAGCGCAACCACTTGTCGAAGGTCGCCCCTGAGACCACGTCGCTGGGCACCCGTGCGTCGTAGAAGGCGTAGAGCGCCTCGTCGGAGATGAGGAGGTCCGGCCGGCGCATCCGGTCGGTCATCTTCTCCGCCTCCTGGATCACCGCGCGGTTGTCCCGGACGACGGGGTTGCGGGTGTCCCACTCCCCTTCGACGAGCGCGGTGCGCAGGAAGATCTCGCGCGCCTCCTCGGGGTGGTCCTTGGCGTAGTCGGTGCGGCGACCCGCCACGATCGGTACGCCGAAGAGCGTCAGCCGTTCGTTGGCCACCACGCTGGCCGAGCGCTGCGACCACACCGGTTCAGACACGGTGCGGGTCAGCAGGGGGCCGGCCACCTCCTCTACCCATTCCGGCTTGATCCCGGCCACGGTGCGGGCCCACAGGCGGGAGGTCTCCACCAGTTCGAAGGCCATCACGAGCGGCGGGGTGGATTTTGCCAGCGCGGAGCCCGGCTGGATGGCGAACCTCGCACCGCGGGTGCCCTGGTACTCCTGGAGCGGCCGACGCTTGCCCGGCTCGCGCTTGCCCCGTTGCTCCTCGGCCACGCCCACGTTGGAGAGCAGCCCGCTCAACAGGCTGCTGAGCACCTGGTCGGTCGGCCCGTGTCCGCGGGTGTCGAGGTCCAGTTCCTTGGCCGCCTCCCGGAGCTGGGAGACGAGGTCCTCCCACTCGCGGAACCGCACGAAGTTGAGGTGTTCGGCGCGGCACATCCGGCGGAACTGGTTGCCCGAGAGCTCGCGTCGACGCTCGTGCAGGTAGTTCCAGATGTTGAGGAGGGCTTCGAAGTCGCCGCCCTCCAGCGACGGCCTGGGCGCGGTTTCCTTGCGTGTGCCGGTATGGGCCGTGTGGCGCTTGGGCGCCTCACCCTCGGCGTCCGGCTTCGTCTCGATGCCCCAGAAGCGGCGGTGCAGCTGGTCCGCCTGGTTCTGGAACTCCGCCGGGCGTTCCCGGATGTCGGGCACCGTGAGGCCTGCTACGAGCACCAGCACGGTGGCCAGCGTCCTGCGGCGGGCGCCCTCGATGATCATGCGCCCCAGCCGGGGGTCCACCGGCATCCGGGCCAGCATGCGGCCCGTGCGCGTGAGCCGCACCTGGGAGTGCCGGGGGCGGGGGTGGATCGCGCCGAGTTCGCTGAGCACGCGGACGCCGTCGTTGATCTGGCCCAGCACGGGGGCCTCGACGAACGGGAAGCTCTCGACGTCACCGAGGCCCGCCTGGGCCATCAGCAGGATCACGGTGGCGAGGTTGGTGCGCAGGATCTCCGGATCTGAGTATTTAGGCCGCGACTCGAAGTCCTCCTCCGAGTAGAGCCGGATCGCGATGCCGGGGCCGAGACGACCACAGCGGCCAGCGCGCTGGTTCGCGGATGCCTGCGACACCGGTTCGATGGGGAGCCGCTGCACCTTGGTGCGCGTCGAGTAGCGCGAGATGCGGGCCAGGCCGGTGTCGATGACGTAGCGGATGCGCGGCACGGTGATGGAGGTCTCGGCCACGTTGGTGGCCAGCACGACCCGGCGTCGGCTGTGTCCTGAGAACACCTTCTGCTGGTCAGCCGCCGACAGCCGCGCGAACAGCGGCAGCACCTCGAGCCCGGACCCGAGCCCCTCGATGGCCTCCGCCGCGTCACGGATCTCGCGCTCCCCGCTGAGGAACACGAGGATGTCGCCGCCGCCCGGCTCGGTGAGGATCTCCTCGACGGCCCCCACGATGCCGTCGATCTCGTCCTGGCCCTCGTCCAGCGGCCGGTACCTGGTGTCGACGGGGTAGGTGCGGCCGGAGACCTCGACGACCGGGGCGTCGCCGAAGTGTTCTGAGAAGCGGGCCGTGTCGATGGTGGCCGAGGTCACGATCACCCGCAGCTCCGGGCGCTTCGGCAGCAACTGTTTGAGGTAGCCCAGGAGGAAATCGATGTTGAGGCTGCGCTCGTGCGCCTCGTCGATGATGATCGTGTCGTACCGGCTGAGCAGCCTGTCGTGGGTGAGTTCCGACAGCAGGATGCCGTCGGTCATCACCTTGATGCGGGTGGCCGCCGTCACCTTGCGGGTGAAGCGGACCTGGTACCCGACGAAGTCGCCCAACTCGACGCCGCACTCATCGGCGATGCGCTGCGCCACGGTGCGCGCAGCGATCCGACGGGGCTGCGTGTGCGCGATGTGCGTGCGCCCAGCCATGAGGCAGATCTTGGGCAGCTGCGTGGTCTTGCCGGAACCTGTTTCGCCCGCCACGACGACCACCTGGTGCCGGCGGATCAGTTCAGCGATGTGCTCGGTCTCCGCAGCGATGGGTAGCTGCGGATCGACCTCGACGGTGGGCTCGGTGGGGGCCTCAGTCATCCGCGCGCGACGAACAGCGGACACTCCGCGTGGGCCAACAGGCCACGCATGAGGCCGCCCAGGGAGAAGCCCGGGATGTGTGAATCGCCCACGCCGACCACCAGCAGGTCGTAGCCCGCACTGCGGCTGACCAACTCGTTGATGGGGCTGTCTGCCGCCACCTCGACGCGGTACTGGACGTCGGGGTAGGACTGGGCGACCTCGTTGGCGATCGCCTCGATGCCACCCTTCGCGAAGCGCACCTGCTCGTCGAGTTCGTTCGGCGAGAGCTTACGGGCGAATAGGCCCACCGGGGGCTGGATGGCGTGCACGATCTCGAGGCGCGCACCGAGACGCTGGGCCTGCTGGAAGCCGGCCTCCAGTGTCTTCTCGGATCCCGGGCTGGTCTGCAGCCCGACGCCGACGATGCCACGGCCACCGATGGGGTCAGGGTGGGCCGCGGCGGAGATGACGACCACGGGGCACGAGGCGTTGGCCACCACGGCCACGGAGGTGGAGCCGACGAACATGCGCTCGAGGCCGGACGCCGCGCGGCGCCCGACGACGACCAGCTCGGCGACCTCGCTCAGCCTGGCCATCACGCCGCCCGGCGAGCCCATCACGACCTCAGTCTTGATGCGGTGCTCCGGCAGCCCCATGCTCAGTGCCACGTCCCGGGCCTGTTCGTTGGCGGTGATTCCGGCGGACTGGAGCACCTCGGGGTCGTAGACGACACCCCAGGCGCCGGCCATGAGCGTGTCGTCGACGGCGTTGACCAGCAGCAGTTCGCCGTTGATCCGGAGTGCGGCACCGGTGCCGAACCGCACGGCCCGCAAGCCGTCATCACTGCCGTCGACGCCGACGACAACCAGCGGAGCTGTCTTTTCGTTCATGACTCAGCCCTTCTTCGTTCCGGAGACAACACGCCCGTCGATCGACGCGGCGGTCACGGCGATACCGACGGCGAGGTCACCGTCGAGCCAGCTCTTGTTCGTCACGGCCGGGTCCGCCGCCCCTGCGGAGCCCTGCACCAGGACGGACCAACCGATGGCCGAATCCGGGTCGATCTCGTCCACCTGGAACGAGACCTTCCTGCCATCGGCGAGCTTCGCCAGGCTGGAATCGGTGTCGGTGTGGAAGATGATGGTGCGATCCACGACCTGGTAGTTCACGGGGACCACGATGATGCCGTCGTTGCCCTGCCATGCGATGCGACCGATCACGGTCTCACCCAGCAACGCCCAACATTCGTCGCCATCGAGCCGGGAGAAGTAGGTCACCTGATGCGGATCGGTCATATCTCAAACTGTATCGCTTGTCAGCCGCTGAACGTGGTGCGGCCGCCCAGCTTGGTGGCCAACGCGTCGTCGATGCCGTCGGCGATCTGGCTGAGGTGCAGCAACGCCTGGTGCAGGTGGGCCGCGACGAAGGGCTTCGCGGCCACCGAGATCTGCACGAACACCCGGTCACGGTGGAGCGCGAAGCGGCCGTAACGGGCCTCGACGTTGAGGTCGTTGAGCACCTCACACGCCCGCGAACGGCCGCCCACCTCCTGCACGAGCGCCGAGAACAGCACGAGCTCCGCCGCGTCCGGTGTGGAACGGAGGAAGACCATGGTGGACCCCACGCGGATGGCGACGTCACCCTGGTCATTGCGCAGCGGCGGATGCCCGTAGGCCTTGGCCAACTCGTGGTCCACGAGGTGGTCCAGGTCCGTCCGGTTGGCCGGCATGACGGCCATCTGGTCCTTGCTGAGCGGCTTGGGCGTCAGCGGCACCCAGTCGGTCTGTCCCTTCAAAATCTCGGCCAGTTGGTCCGGCTCCAGGAAGATGGGGTGCAGCACACCGAACACCTCCGCCAGGGTCTCGGTGGCGAGTTGCGCCAGGGCCGCCGAGTTCTCCTGGTCCACCACGGTGTGGAACGTGTCCCACTCGTCATTGGGCTGGTCCCATGCCAGGCGGTGCAGGCCCTCGGCCTGCGCCTCTGTGGGCGCCCCGCCGTCGGGCCCCTTGACGTAGGCGGCGATCACCCCGGGTTCAATCACGGAGAACCGGATGCCGGGGGGCTCGTCAGCCTCCCCGTCGCCGGGCTTCCTGGCCGAAGCCACCGAAATCGTCAGGTCCGCGGTGGAATCCATCACCGACAACACCTCGTCGAGGCGGGTGGTGAACTCCTCCCAGGCGCCCTGTTGGGTCGCGTCGAAGTCGAAGTCAAAGTCCTCGTACCCGGCCATGGGCCACCTCCTTGACCTTCAACCTAGCGCACCCGCCTGTTGGCCCGGCCAGGTCACATGCCCACGAGGTCGAGCAGTTCTCCCAGTTCCTCCCTGGTCAGTTCCCGGATCTCGCCCACCGGCAGGTTGCCGAGCCGGACGGGACCGATCGCGGTCCTGGCCAGGCGGTCGACGGGGTGGCCGACCGTGTCGAACATCCTGCGGACGATGCGGTTGCGGCCCTCGTGCAGGGAGACCTCGATCAGCGTCCTGTTGGCGGCACGGGAGACGAGCTTGACCTTGTCCGGCTTGACGGGGCCGTCCTCGAGCGTGACGCCCTTCTCCAGGCGCTTGATGGTGCGGTTGTCCATCACTCCCGCAGCCTGCACGGTGTAGGTCTTGGTGACCTTGTAGCTGGGGTGCGCCATGCGGTGGGCGAACTCGCCGTCGTTGGTCAGCAGGATCAGCCCTTCGGTCTCGGTGTCGAGGCGGCCGACGTGGAAGATCCGCTCCCGCAGCCTGGGCAGGTAGTCGAGCAGCGTCTTGCGCCCCTCCGGGTCCTCCATCGTGGAGACGACACCCCGCGGCTTGTTCATCACGAGGTACAGGTTGTGGCGCGGCGGCGGGATGCGCGAGCCGTCCACCCGGATGTGGTCCGTCTCGGGATTGACGCGCATGCCCTGCTCAGTGACGATCTTGCCGTTGACCTCCACCCGTCCCTCCTCGATGAGGAGTTCACTGGCACGCCGCGATGCGAGGCCGGCCGAGGCCAGCACCTTCTGCAAGCGGATGCCCTCGGTCTTTTCGTTGTCAGGCTGGTCGTTCATCTTCGCGTTCCTCCTCGGGCCGGGCCTCAGGCGCCATCGCGGCGGCGAGTTGTCCCAGCTCAGCTTCCAAGGCTACGGCGTCAGGCAGCATGGGCGCCAAGTCCGGCAATTCCTTCAATGAATTCAGGCCGAGTTTCTGCAGGAACAGCGGCGTCGTCGCGAACGTCATGGCTCCGGTGACGGGGTCCTCCCCCGCCTCCGTGATCAGCCCGCGCACGAGCAGCGTCTTGACCACGCCGTCGACGCCCACGCCGCGCACGCCCGAGATCCGGCCGCGGGTCACCGGCTGCAGATAGGCGATGACGGACAGGGTTTCGAGGGCCGCCTGGGTCAGCCGGGAGCGCTGGTCCGAGACCAGCCAGGCCTCCAGGACGTCCGCCAGCGCCGGGTCCGTCGCGAAGCGCCAGCCGCCGGCGATGCGTCGCAGCCGGATACCGCGTCCGTTCTCCTCGTAGAAGGCGGCGATCTCGTCCAGCGAACGGTCGGCCTCATCGACGGTCAGGTCGAGCGCTGCGGCCAACTCCTGCGTGGTAGTCGGCTCAGTGGCCATCAGCAGGATGGCCTCGAGGGCGCCGTGGGTGCTCATGCATCCTCCAGTTCGGGTTGTGGTCCGTAATCGTCGGTGACCTCGACGGCGGCCTCATCGCCGGCGGTCCACCGCACCGTCAGTTCGGCGAGCGGTTCGAGCTGTTCGAGGGCCACTTGTTGTGCCTGGAACAATTCCAGGATGACCAGGAAGCGCACCACGATGGTGAGCCGGTCTGCGCCCGAGATGAGCGACCTGAACGTGGCCGCCCCCTCGCGGCGCAGTCTCTCGGCGATGAGCGTGACCTGCTCCGGGACGCTGACCGTGTTGCCGTGCAGGTGGCCCAGCTCGACGACGGGGGCAGGCTTCGGGACCATCGCGGCCGCCGCGAGCCGGGCGACGTCGTCGGGGGTCAGCGTCAGTTCCACCTCCGGCAGGAGACCGCGGAACTGCTCCTCGATGCCGCCGGGCCGCCAATGCGTGGACTCGGCCCCGTTCATCGACTCCGCCACCCACTCGGCGAGTTTCTTGAACGCGCGGTACTGCAGGAGGCGGGCGAACAGGAGGTCGCGGGCCTCCAGCGCCGCGATGTCCTCGGGATCGCTCACCTCACCTCCGGGCAGGAGGCGGGCCGCCTTGAGGTCGAGCAGGGTGGCGGCCACGACGAGGAAGGAACTGGTCCTGTCGAGGTCCCAGACCTCCCCGCCCAACTTCACGTAGGCGATGAACTCATCCGTCACGGCGCTGAGCGCCACCTCGGTGATGTCCAGTTCACGGCGGGAGATGAGGTCGAGCAGCAGGTCGAAGGGTCCTTCGAAGTTGCTCAACCGCAACTCGAAGCCCGGCAGCTCGTCGCGCTGCTCCGACTGTGCCCGTCCTCTGCTCACTGCTGTCTGAGCTCGGCCACGAGGTCGCTGGCGCCGCCGCGCGCCGCGAGGTCTGCCACCGCGTGCGCGACGGCCACGCGCACGATGCGCCCCCGGTCGACACGGATGCCATGCGTGCGCCGCAGGTCGAGGTTGGCGTCCTCGAGGGCGAGCAGCTCGTCCTCGCTGAAGTAGACGGTGATCTTGTGGTCGTGCCGGACGCGGCCGGTGGGCGCGGGTGCGGCCGCGTCAGCGGCGAGCTCTGCCACCGGCTGCACGGCAGGGGCGGCCTGGGCCTCTGCAGGTGGTGCCTCCGGCGTCGCCTCGCGCGGCTGCCTCGTCGGCCGGAACAGCTCCGAGGCCCCGGGGAGTTCGGCGCGCTTGGGCTTGCTCACACCTCGCTCCTCAACAACACCTCTCGCGCCAGCTGCCGGTAGGCGTCAGCGCCGGGGGAAGCCGAGGCGTAGGTGGTGATGGGCTCGCCGGCCACCGTCGTCTCCGGGAACTTGATGGTGCGACGGATGACCGTGTGGAACACGTCGTCGCCGAAGGCCTGGACCACGCGCTCCAGCACCTCGCGGCTGTGCAGGGTGCGGGCGTCGTACATGGTGCCGAGAATGCCCATGACCTCGAGCTCCGGGTTCAGCCGGTCCTGCACCTTGGCGATCGTGTCGGTCAGCAGCGCCACGCCGCGCAGCGCGAAGAACTCGCACTCCAGCGGCACGACGACATAGTCGCTGGCGGTGAGCGCGTTGATCGTGAGCAGCCCCAGGCTGGGAGCGCAGTCGATGAGGATGTAGTCGTAGCTGGAGCGCACCTTGGTCAGGACGCGCTGGAGCGTCTGCTCCCGGGCCACTTCGCTGACGAGCTGCACTTCGGCCGCAGAGAGGTCGATGTTGCTGGGCAGGATGTCGAGGCCGGCCACGGTGGTCTCCATGATGACCTCGCGCGGTTCGTATTCGCGGCTCAGCAGCAGGTTGTAGATGGAGCGGTCCAGGGTGTGCGGATTCACGCCGAGGCCCACCGACAGGGACCCCTGCGGGTCGAAGTCGACGAGGAGGATCTTGCGGCCCGTTTCCGCCAACGCGGCACCCAGGTTGATGGCCGTGGTGGTCTTCCCGACGCCGCCCTTCTGGTTGGTCATCGACATGATGATGGCGTTCTTCGGGGCGCCGGGGGAGGGTCGCTGAGGCTCCGGGAAGGTTGGGAGGGGTCGGCCCGTGGGACCGATCACACCGGTATCGATGAGGGTCGACTCCCCCGGTGCATCCGGTACCTGGAACTCGGGCTTTTCAAACAGGCCGCTATCCGCCACCGCATTGCCTCCTACTTCTCTGCAAGTGGGGACCAGCCTAGTGGACGCACCCCTGGTCTATTTCTTCCGAGCGGCCCTGAACAGGGCGGTGGCCTGACCAAGTATGAGTTGGTCAGGCCACCTGGGTGTGGCGGGTGGTGGCGGCCCACCTGCCTGGAAGGGCATCCGGATTTTCTCACCCACCTCGCCGGGTGGGGTGCTACTGGATCAAACCTGCAGCAATCGAAAGTAGGACTTTCCCTTCCCGCTCTTCCCCGAAAGGAAGTGCGTATGGACATGTCTACACCGCTCTTCGCCCCGTGTCAGCAGAATGACCGGAATTCACCGGAAGTTTGCCGTTTCGTCGGCGTGTCGTCGCCCGGTAGCCACTTCGAACCGATAGAAGTGACGCGAGCCCGGACCACGTATGAGGTGGTCCGGGCATATCTGTCCCCGGATACCGGGCACTAGAGTCGAAGGCGTGCAAGCACCCTACGAATACGATCTGATGCCGCTCGACACCCCGGACGACAGCCCCGCCTGGGCGGACTATCTCGATGTGTTCCGCTTCAGTTTCCTGGAGCAGCGCGCCTCTGACGAGGGGCTGGCCACCTACCGGAAGCACCGCCGCGAAGACCGTGCGTGGTTGGGCAGGGTGACGACGGAGGGGCCCGGCCTGACGGGCAGGGAGGCGGTCGCGGCCTTCGCTGCGGCACCCACCACGATCAACTGCGGACGCGGCCTCGTCGACGCCCTGGTGATCAACACCGTCGCGGTCCGGCCGAGCCACCGCCGCCGCGGCCTGCTGAAGCACATGATGCGCCAACAACTCGACGCGGCACGCGGGCACGGCATGCCGCTCGCCACCTTGACGGCTTCAGAAGCGACCATCTACGGCCGTTTCGGATTCGGCATCACCACCCACACCCACCCCATCGAGGTCGACACCAGGCGCTTCTCGCTCAGGGCCGACGTGCCGGCCGCACCAGGCACCGTCGAGTTCGTCCCGCCGTCCTTCCTGCGCGACCACTGGGAGCGCCTGGTCACCGCGCACCAGGCGCGTTTCCGGGGCGCCGTCGGGCACCTGCACGGCCACTTCCTGGTGGACACCGGCCTCTGGGATTCCGGGGAGAACGGCCCCGCGCGCTCGCTGCGGTGCGCGGTGCACTTCTCCCCCACCGGCGAGGTGGACGGATTCGCGTTGTTCACGCCCAAGGGCTGGGACGAGACCCCCATCACCACGGCCGTGCGCAAGGTGTGCGCTGCGGACCAGGCCGTCAACCGGGCGCTCTGGCGCACCTTGGCGGAGATGGACCTGGTCGAGCGGCTGACCTATCCCCTCTCCCCTCCTGGAGATCCGCTGGCGGCGTCCCTCGTCGACCCGTGGGCGGTCACCGCCAAGGAAGGCGACGACCCCGTGTGGTTGCGCCTCCTCGACCTCCCATCGGCCACCGCCCAGCGCGGCTTCGACGGTGAGGGCGACGTGGTCGTCGAGATCTCCGACGCCATGGGTTACTGCCAGGGCACCTGGCGGGTCAGCGCGCGGGACGGGCGCGGCGCCGCTGCACCCTCGGAGCAGGCAGCGGAGGTGAAGCTGCCCATCGACGTGCTCGCGTCGATGTGGCACGGTGACCGCTCCGCGTCGGATTTTCCCCTGTCCGGGCTGGTGCAGGGTGAGCCCGCCGCCATCAGCCGGCTCTCACGCCTGTTCCAGGTGGAAGAGCCGCCGATGAACCTGGCCGCCTTCTAGGAACCGGTGGCTCAGCGGGCCCGCGGGTGGGCCGCTGCGTGCACCTCGCGGAGGTGCTCGATGGTCACCAGGGTGTAGATCTGGGTGGTGGCCACCGACGAGTGGCCCAACAACTCCTGCACCACCCTGAGGTCTGCTCCCCCGTCGAGCAGGTGCGTCGCGAAGGAGTGGCGCAGCGAGTGCGGCGACACGTCCACGTCGAGGCCGGCGCCTTCCGCAGCGCGCTGGATGACGGACCACGCGGACTGGCGGCTGAGCCGCATGCCGCGCTGGTTGAGCAGCAGCGCCGGCGTGTGCTTCTTCGCGGTCTGCGCCAGCGCCGGCCGCGCGCGCACCAGGTAGGCGGACAACGCCTTGGCCGCGTAGCTGCCCAGGGGGACGAACCGCTCCTTGCCACCCTTGCCGAGCAGGCGGATGCCGACGTCAGGTTCGGACAGCGCGGCGGTCACGTCGTCGACGTCCAGCCCGCACACCTCCGAGACCCGGGCACCGGTGCCGTAGAGCAACTCCAACAGGGCGGCGTCCCGAAGGCCGACGACCTCCGTGCGGTCCGGTGCGTCCAGGATCCGTGAGACCTCCGCGACGGTGAGCGCCTTCGGCAGCCGCTGCTCGAGCTTCGGCGGAGACACCTCCGCCGCCGGGTTCTGCGGCGCCAGGCCCTCCTCGGCGCAGAACTGGTGGAACGTGCGCACGCTGACGACGTGTCTGGCCACCGAGGACCTCGCCTGGGAGGTGCTCAACTCGCGGACGAACTCGGTCACCTCCACGGCTGTCACCTCCGCCACCGACAGGATGCCCCGTTCGGACAGGAAGGTGACGTAGCGGGCCAGGTCGCGGCGGTAGGCCGCCACCGTGTTGGCGGCGAGCCCCCGCTCGACGCGGACGTGGTTGAGGTAGTCGTCGCGCGCCCGCGCCAGCGCGCTCACTCCTGGCGGGCGAGCCACGCGGCGTCCGCCGGCCGCAGGTCCTCGAGACGACCGGACAGCCGGGCGGTCTCGAAGGCGAGCACCCCGGCCACCAGCGACGGCGACTGGCAGCGCCCAGCCAGGATCTCGTCGACCAGGTGCTGCCTGGGCACCCAGGACCAGGTCATGTGCGCCTCCTCGCCCTCGAGCACGAAGCCTTCGGGGCGTGCGGCGGTGCGCACGTCCCTGGCCAGATAGATCCGGAGCGACTCCTCCGACGAGCCCGGCGTGGTGAGGATGTCGACCAGCACGTCCCAGCGGTCTGCTGCCAGCTCGATCTCCTCGGCGAGCTCACGCTGGGCGCTGAGGACCCACGCCTCCCCGTCGACATCCAGCAGACCGGCGGGGATCTCCACCAGTTCCAGACCGACCGGGTGGCGGTACTGGCGCAGCACGGCGATCTCGTCGGTGCTCTCCTCCCATGCCACGACCGCCACCGCGCCGGGATGCGTGATGAACTGCCGGGTGATCTCCTCGCCTGACGGAGTGGCGACTGTCTCCTCCACGAAGGTCGTCACCCTGCCGGACCCCAGCACCTCCCGGCTCCGCACCGGCCACTTCATCGGCTCGTCGACGCGCACGTGCTACCCCTTCCGTGCCGCGAGCGCGGCTCCGATCAGCCCGGCGAACAGCGGATGCGGCTTCGTCGGGCGCGACTTCAGTTCGGGGTGCGCCTGCGTGCCCACGTAGAAGGGATGCACCTCCTCCGGCAGTTCGACGAACTCGACAAGCTGCGAATCCGGCGAGGTGCCCGAGACCACCAGACCCGCCTCTTCGAGACGTGCGCGGTAGGCGTTGTTCACCTCGTAGCGATGGCGATGGCGCTCCTCGACCCTGGCATCACCATAGACCCTGCGCACGACAGTTCCCTCGCGCAGGAGCGCCGGGTAGGAACCCAGCCGCATGGTGCCGCCCAGGTCGCCGTCTCCGGCCACGATGTGGCTCTGCTCGGCCATGGTCGCCACGACCGGCTCTTCGGTGTCGGCATCGAATTCGGTCGACGACGCTCCTCCCAGCCCGGCCAGGTTGCGGGCCGCCTCGACCACCATGCACTGCATCCCCAGGCAGAGGCCGAGCGTGGGAACGCGGTGTTCGCGGGCATACGTCAGCGCCCCGAGCTTGCCTTCCACGCCCCTGATGCCGAAGCCCCCCGGCACGCAGACCGCGTCGGCCCCCTCCAGGGCCCTGGCCGCCCCCTCACGGGTGGCGCAGTCATCGGAGGCGACCCAACGCAGGTCGACGGCCGCGCGGTGCGCGAAACCGCCGGCCCGCAGCGCCTCGGACACGGAAAGGTAGGCGTCGGGAAGGTCGATGTACTTGCCGACCAACGCCACCGTCACCCGCTCGGCGGGCTGCTCGACGCGGCTCAGGAGCTCATCCCAGGCCTTCCAGTTCACGTCGCGGAAGGACAGCTGGAGGCGGCGCACCACGTAGGCGTCGAGCCCCTCGGAGTGCAGCACCCGGGGAATCGCGTAGATGCTCGACGCGTCGGCGCAGCTGATCACGGCCTCTTCGTCCACGTCGCACATGAGCGCGATCTTGCGCTTCATCGCGGCGGGCACCTCCAGCGACGAGCGGCACACGATCGCGTCGGGCTGGATACCTACCTGACGCAACGCGGCCACCGAGTGCTGCGTGGGCTTGGTCTTCAATTCGGCTGCCGGTTTCAGGTACGGCACGAGCGAGACGTGGAGGAAGAAGACCCGGTCACGGCCCACCTCGTGGCGGACCTGGCGGGCGGCCTCCAGGAACGGCAGGGACTCGATGTCGCCGACGGTCCCCCCGATCTCGTGGATGACCACGTCGACGTCTGGCCCGGCCATCGAGAGCATCCGGTCGCGGATCTCGTCGGTGATGTGCGGCACCACCTGCACGGTCTGGCCGAGGTATTCGCCGCGTCGTTCGCGCGCTATCACGGTGGAATAGACCTGGCCCGTGGTGACGTTGGCGCTGCTGGTGAGGTTCACATCCAGGAAGCGCTCGTAGTGGCCGATGTCGAGATCGGTCTCCGCACCGTCGTCGGTGATGAAGACCTCACCGTGCTGGAACGGGTTCATGGTGCCCGGGTCGACATTGAGGTACGGATCCAGCTTCTGCATGGTGACGCGGAGACCGCGCCCTACCAGCAGCGTGCCGAGGCTGGCGGCCGTGAGGCCCTTACCCAGCGAGGAGACGACGCCCCCGGTGACGAAGATATGACGGGTGGTGTTCGGTTCATGCACGGAACTCCATGTTAAGTGGCCCACGTTTCCACTGCGTTACATCTGGGTCACGGCTGTGCAGGCGAGGTTTCCTCCGCCTCCATCCTCGCCCAACGCCGCGCTCGGGCCTCGCCCCAGGTGGCCCCGAGGACCACCCAGACGTAGAGCGCCACGGCGATCCACCAGCCTGCGTGCAGCGGCTCATGCTCCTCGCCGAGGAACATGACCTGCAGGTCCCAGGCGGCACCGCCGAGGAGCTCGCCGACGACCACCACCAGCGGGTAGGCGAACGCTCCTGCCAACGCGGCACGCACCAGCCCGACGGCGGCGAGGAGGAGGGGCGGGGCGACGAACAACAGGATCCGGTCGTCCATCCAGGTGGGGACATACCTCTGTGCGCCCCACTCCAGATGGCCCAGGTGCCAGATCCAGAACATCAGCAGCACGCCCAGGCCCACCAGGATCCGGTCCAGGTACCGTTGCACTCCCGCGAGGAGCTGTGCGGCCATCGATATTCCCCCTACCGGGCAGCTTGTGCGAGCAGCTCCTGCGCGTGCTCGATCCCCTTCGTCGATGAGGAGGCGCCGCCCATCATACGGGCGAGTTCCGCGGCGCGCTGGTCCTGGGTGAGTAGACGCACACCCGAAGTGGTCACTTGGCCGTCGGACTCCTTGGCCACCACGAAGTGGGCGTCGGCGAACGCGGCCACCTGGGCCAGGTGGGTCACGACGATCACCTGGCTGTGGCCGGCCAGTCGTTGCAGCCGCCGCCCGATCTCCAGACCGACGGCGCCGCCCACGCCCGCGTCCACCTCGTCGAAGACATAGGTGTGCTGCGCGCCGGCGTCTGCCAGCACGACTTCGAGCGCGAGCCTGACGCGCGACAGTTCGCCGCCGGAGGCCACCTTCCCCAGCGGCGCGGGCTCGGAGCCCGGGTTGGCGGTGAAGAGCAGTTCGATGCGGTCCGCGCCGTGCGGACCGATGGGCGCGTCCGTGACGGCGAAACGGAGTTCGGCATGCGGCATGGCCAGCGCTGCCAGCTCCCCCTTGACGCGTTCCGCGAGGTCGTCTGCTGCCCGGTGCCGGGCCGCCGAGATGGCCGCCGCATCCGCCGCGAGCGCGGCATCCAGTTCCACAACGCGGGCGCGCAGGGTGTCGATGCGCTCGTCGCTGCCGACCAGCTGGCCCAGCCTGGCCGCAGACGTCTGAGCCCAGCTGAGCACGTCGTCGACGGTGGTGCCGTACTTGCGGGTGAGGCCGGCCAGCGCGCCGCGCCGCTGCCCCACTGCTTCGAGGCGGAGCGGGTCCGCCACCAGGTCGTCCACGTAGCCGGCCACGTCCGCGGCGAGGTCTCCCGCCAGCATCGTGAGCTCAACAGCACGGCTCGCCAGCAAGGCGGCGGCCTCGTCGCGTTCAGCCAGGGCCGCGAGCGCCTTGCGTGCCTCCCCGGCGAGGCCGACGGCGCCGGGAGCATCGAAGTCGGTCTCCGAGCCGCTCAACGCCTCGTGCGCGGTGGCCGCGAGGCTGCGCAGGTCGTCCAGGTCCATGAGCTTGGCCTGCTCTGCGGCCAGCGCGTCATCCTCACCCGGTTGCGGATCCACGGCGCCGATCTCCTCCAGACCGAAGCGCAGCATGTCGGCCTCGCGGGCGCGGGCCATGGACTGCTCCTCGAGCTCCTGCAGTTCGGCGGCCGCCGCTTTCCGCTCCGCAAAATTGGCCCGGTAGCGGGCAAGCTCCCCGGGATTGGCGTGCGCGTCGAGCAGCTCGCGCTGGCGGTCCGGGCTGGACAGCCGGATCTGGCCGGACTGCCCGTGGATCGTGGCGATCTCACCGATGAGGTCCGCCAACGCGGAGATGGGGACACCGGCGCCGCCGAGCACCGCGCGGGAGCGGCCCTGCGCCGTCACCTGACGCAGCGTGACCAACTCGCCGTCCTCGGCGTCGCCGCCGAGGTCCCGGACGCGCGCGGCCAGGTCGTCGGCCACCTCCCAGCGGCCCTCCACGACGGCCCGGTCCGCGCCGCGACGCACGATCCCCGCGTCGCCGCGGCTACCCAGGAGGTGGCCGAGGCCCGAAACGATCATGGTCTTGCCGGCGCCCGTCTCGCCGGTCAGCGCGGTGAGGCCCGGCCCCAGTTCGAGTTCGGCCTCGTCGACCACTCCGAAGGCTGTCATCCGCAACGCGGTGAGCATCTATTTCTCCGTCTGCTTGCGCCACCCGTGGACGGGGAGCGCGAACTTCTTCACGAGTCTGGTGGTGAACGGCTGCTCGCCGAAGCGGGCCAGGCGCAGTTGGACGCCGAGCTGGGTGACTTCGACTGTCTCACCGTCGGCGACCTCGTGGCTCCGGCGTCCGTCGCACCACAGGATGCCGCACGCGGGGAGGTCCGGGGTGATGTTGAGCCGCACCTTCGACGAGGGGCTCAGCACCATGGGGCGGTTGAACAGCGCGTGGGCCGCGATGGGCACCACGAGCATGGCCTTCACGTCGGGCCAGACGACGGGTCCCCCTGCGGAGAAGCCGTAGGCGGTGGAGCCGGTGGGGGTGGCCACGAGCACCCCGTCGCAGCCCCAGCGCGAGAGCGGGCGGTCATCGATGCTCACCAGGACGTTGAGCATGCGCTCGCGGGCCATCTTCTCCAGCGACACCTCGTTGACCGCCGAGGAAGTCCACGTGAGGTTGCCGTCACGGTCAGTGACCCGCACCTCCAGGGCGAGGCGCTCCTCCACCTGGTAGCGGCGCTCCTCGACGACGGTGGCCAGCTCGTGCAGATCCGACGGCTCGAGTTCGGCGAGGAAGCCCACATGACCGAGATTCACCCCGAGCAGGGGCACGCCCAGCGGCAGCGCCCACTCCGCGGCGCGCAGGATGGTGCCGTCGCCACCGAACACGACGGCCAGTTCCGCCATGCGGTTGTCCAGGGCCTGGAACTCGACGGTGGGTCCCACGCGGGCGGCGATCCGCTCGACGTCATCGTCGAAGACGAGGAAGCCGAAGCCCATCCTGTGGAGGTCCGCCATGAACGTGATGGCGTTGTCGAGGGCCTCCTCCCGGTCCGGGTGGACGAGGACGGCCACGGTTCGCTTGTTCACGCGCCCAGCCTACCGAGTCAGCCGGACGAAGTACTCCACGTTGCCCGAGGCCCCTGGCAGTTCGCTGATGCCGCGCCACCGCTCGATCCATCCGAGGGATGCGGCGTCGGCGGCCACCGCGTCGACCGCCTCGGTACGCAGTGCCTCGTCCCGGACGACACCGCCGGAGCCGAGCCGCTCGCGGCCCACCTCGAACTGGGGCTTGACGAGAAGGAGCGCCTCGCCGTCTGCCGGCAGCACGCCGAGGAGGGGCTGGAGCAGGAGGCGCAGGGAGATGAAGGAGATGTCGCCGACGATCCTGTCGACGGGTTCACCGTCCAGATGGTTGAGGGTGAGGTCACGCAGGTTGAGACCCTCGTGGACGCGCACGCGGGGATCCGAGCGGAGCTCGGCGGCCAACTGGTCATGACCCACGTCGACGGCGTAGACCAGGTCTGCACCGCGCTCGAGGCAGACCTGGGTGAAGCCGCCGGTGGACGCTCCGGCGTCGAGCACCCTGCCGCGGACGGTGAAGCCCGACGAGTCGAGGGCCCCCAACAGCTTGTGGGCGGCGCGGGAGACCCAGCGCTCCGCGTCAGCCACGAGTTCGTCCTCGGGGCCGACGCGCAGCGACGCCTTGGGCGCCACAGTTCCGTTGACGCTCACGCGCCCTTCGGCGATGAGCGCGGCCGCATGCGTTCGGGACCGCGCCAGGCCGCGCTCGACGAGGGCGACGTCGAGTCTCACCGTGCGACGCCGGGGATCCCCAGCTGCGTGAGGTTGGGGTCGTTGTTGAGCACCGCCTGGAGCACCGACTGCGCCTCGGTCAGCTTCGCCGTCTGCTCTTCGAGCGGCAGGTCGTCCAGCGACTCGAGGCCCGCCATCACCTCGCCCACCAACTCGACCCGCCGAACCTCGGCGGGTGCGGCGCTCCGAGGCGTGGCAGCCTCGCTCACCTCAACAGGTCCAGCGAGTTGAGCACGTTGGAGATGTCCACGTCGAAGCGCCACCGCGCCTGCAGGCCCGCCCAGAGGGCATCGAGCTGCTCGTCACGAGTCACGGGCCGGGTGGACAGGTAGCCCACCCCGTCGGTGAAGTCGACCTCCTGGTAGCCACAGATGTAGCGCTGCCCCTGGAATTCAGCCTCCCGCTTGGGCTCGAGCAGCGCAGTGGCGTCGAAACCGATGTGGGTGGGGCGGAACGCCGGAGGCGCGACGTCGAGGTCTGCCTTGCCGTGGGCGCCCGTGAAGACGAACAACGAATCCATCCCGACGTTGTTGGCGCCCAGGATGTCCGTGTCGGTGCGGTCGCCCACGAAGATGGGGTGCGCCGCGCTGAGGCGGAGCACTGTTTCATCGAGCAGGGGGCGGTACGGCTTGCCGGCGATCTTCGGGTCGATCGCCACGCAATTGCGCACCACGCCCACCTGGGAGCCCAGCCCGGGCACGATGCCGCGCTCCGATGGCCTGGTCAGATCAGGGTTGGTGGCGTACCAGACGGCGCCGCGCTGGATCGCCAGGGCGGCGTCCTCCAGACGGGTCCACTCCAGCGTCGGGTGATAACCCTGCACAACGGCCATCGGCTCGTCATCGATGGAGTCGACGACGGTGAACCCGGCGCCCGCGAGCTGCTGGACCAGGGCGTCCGTGCCCACTGCGAGGATCTTCGCGCCGGCCGGGAGATCAGCCACCAGCATGCGCAGGGTCGCCTGCGTGGAGTTCACGACGTCGCCCTCGCTGGCGCGGATACCCAGTTCCTCGAGGTGGTCCGCGACAGCCGCGGGCGTACGCGCCGCGTTGTTGGTGACGAAGCCCACGTGGGTGCCGCGGGAACGCAGTTCCTCAAGCGCCTCAGGAATGCCCTCGACCGCATAGGGGCCCAGGTAGATCACTCCGTCGAGGTCGAACAGGGCTGCGTCATAGTCAGCGGCAAGGGCCTTGGTCATCGCTCGGTCTCCTCCGTCGTCGGCTCCTCCAACGTATCGGTCACCGGCTCTTCAACTGCCCCGGGTAGGCCGTCGGTGTCGACGGTCACGTCCCCGGGGGTCGCATCCTCCGTCGTCACATCGGTGGAGTCGACAGACTCGGGATCGTTGCCCACAGCCGGTGCCTCCACCGCAACGAAGTCCTGTTCTTGAAGGTCGTCGTCGTCCTCGGGCTGCGACTCCGCCTCAAGGTCGTCCCCCGCTTCGACGACATCGAGCTCTTCATCGTCTTCCGGGCCGTCTTCCTCATCGTCTTCTAGGTCGTCATCCTCATCGTCGTCGAGGTCGTCATCCTCATCGTCGTCGAGGTCGTCATCCTCATCGTCGTCGAGGTCGTCATCCTCATCGTCGTCGAGGTCGTTATCCTCGAGGTCGTCATCCTCGTCGTCCTCGTCGAGGTCATCCTCGTCGAGGTCGTCATCCTCGCGCCCGTCCCTGTAGAGATCCTCTTCGGACTCGTCCTCGTCGTCCTCTTCCTCAGTGAAATCGGGCAGCGTGATGCCGTCGATCTCCGCGAGCCGCTCGGCGATGTCCAGGTCGCCGGAACGGTCGAGTTCAGAGGCGGAAGTGAACCACTCGCGGGCAGCAGCGCTGTCACCGCTCTCCTCGAGGAGGTTGGCCAGCGCGTACTGCAGGCGCGCCTGGGCCTGGGGCGGGCCAACCTTGCGGGAGATGGCCGCCTTCAGGAGACGGAGGGCTTCGTCGCGCTGACCGAGGTCATCGCGGATCCCGGCCTCCACCAGGAGGCACTCGATGTGCAGGTTCACGTCCGGGTGCTTCGGGTTGAGTTCGTTGAGCACGTCGAGCGCTTCGTGGTGCCGCCCGAGCGCGCGCTCGCAGTCGGCGATCAGCGGGATCAGTTCATCGCCCCCGGACATCCGGCGGATGGCACGGAACTCGCGAAGTGCGACGGCGAATTCGCCGGCGGCATAGGCGGTCTCAGCGGCCGCTTCACGGACGATCGGAAGCCGGCCGGCACGACGCCTGGCTGCCTCCGCGTGACGGAAGGCAAGTGCAGGGTCGGTGTCGATGTACTGGCCAGCGGCCCAGATATGCGCGGCGACGGTCGCAGCAAGGTCCTTGGGGAGGCCTCTGAGCTCGGCCTTCACACCGGGATGCAGTTCCTTCTCGTCGTACTCGAGCGGGGTTGCGGGTTCATCCGCACGCGGCGCAGTGCCAGGGCGGTGGACGCGCTCTTCCCGATCGTCACGGTCCCAGCGTCGATCATCATCGCGGCGAGGGCCGCGGTCGTCGCGGTCGGCCCAGGGACGGCGTTCACCTTCAGCGCGAGGGGCACGACGGTCGTCGTCGCGGCTCGGGCCGCGGCGGTCATCACGATCGCCCCAGGGACGGCGTTCACCCTCAGAGCGAGGGGGACGACGGTCATCGTCGCGGCGCGGGCCACGGCGGTCGTCCCGGTCGCCCCAGGGACGGCGTTCGCCTTCGGCGCGGGGGGGTCGCCGGTCGTCATCGCGGCGCGGGCCACGGCGGTCGTCGCGGTCGCCCCAGGGACGGCGTTCACCTTCAGCACGAGGGGGACGACGGTCGTCCCGGTCGCCCCAGGTACGGCGTTCACCCTCAGAGCGGGGAGGACGACGGTCGTCATCGCGGCGCGGGCCACGGCGGTCATCGCGATCACCCCAGGGACGGCGTTCACCCTCAGAGCGGGGAGGACGACGATCATCGTCACGGCGCGGGCCACGGCGGTCATCGCGATCACCCCAGGGACGGCGTTCACCCTCAGAGCGGGGAGGACGACGATCATCGTCACGGCGCGGGCCACGGCGGTCGTCGCGGTCACCCCAGGGACGGCGTTCACCCTCAGAGCGGGGAGGACGACGGTCGTCATCGCGGCGCGGGCCACGGCGGTCGTCGCGGTCACCCCAGGGACGGCGTTCACCTTCGGCACGAGGGGGACGACGGTCGTCATCGCGGCGCGGGCCACGGCGGTCGTCGCGATCGCCCCAGGGACGGCGTTCACCTTCGGCACGAGGGGGACGACGATCATCGTCACGGCGCGGGCCACGGCGGTCGTCGCGATCACCCCAGGGACGGCGTTCACCTTCGGCACGAGGGGGACGACGATCATCGTCACGGCGCGGGCCACGGCGGTCATCGCGATCACCCCAGGGACGGCGTTCACCTTCGGCACGAGGGGGACGACGATCATCATCGCGGCGCGGGCCACGGCGGTCATCCCGATCGCCCCAGCTACGCGCTTCCCCACCCTGACGCGGGCCGCGACGTTCATCGTCGCGTCCGGTTCCGCGGGAGCCTCGCGGCGCACCGCCGCTCCGCGGAGCGCGACGTTCGTAGTTCTCGCCGTCTCCGCGGTTGCCCTGGCCTTCGTCCGGTGTGGAGTTGTCAGTCATAAGGACCATCATCCCAGCAGAGGGGCCCTACTCCCAACTTTTCGGGGCACTCCCTCCACCGCCCCCGCCTCGGTCGGCAACTGGGGGCCGGCCTGAGGGCGCTGCGAAAGGGTCTGTAAATGCAACAAACCCCCCGAACGAGGTTCGGGGGGTTTGTTTAAAAGAAGTCCGGCGGCGTCCTAGTCTCCCACGAGGTCCCCCTCGCAGTACCATCGGCGCAGAGAGGCTTAACTTCCGGGTTCGGGATGGGACCGGGTGTTTCCCTCTCGCTATGGCCACCGTAACAC